>NZ_JBSFJE010000026.1:0-109212 GCF_053597895.1 Streptomyces sp. NPDC001220 | reverse complement strand
AAGCCGCCGACGATGGGGAACTTGTCGAAGATCACCTGGCCGAGCCTAGAGCACCCTCTGAGAGGCCACCGAACCAGATCTCAAACGCGGTCTGACACGCGGACCGATTCCTTTCGGAGCCGACTCGAGTCCTCATATCCGAGGGCCGGAACGTCCGACCCTGAGAACGGAAAACGGAGACCATCATGCGGAAGCTCGTTGCGGGAGCATTCGTCACGCTTGACGGCGTGGCCCAGGACCCGGGCGGATTCAGTGAGATCGAACGTGGCGGCTGGGCACTTGACTACTTCGACGACGCCTCACGCCGGCATGCCACCGACGCTCTCTTGGCGAGCGACACCTTCCTGCTGGGGCGGGCGACCTACGAGATCATCGAGAAGGCCTGGTCAGGCAATACCGGGCAGTATGCCGAGGCGATGAACGCCATCCCCAAGCTCGTCGTGACCAGGACGCTGCGCGGCCCGTTGCCCTGGAACGCGACCGCCCTTACCGGTGAAGCGGCACAGACGGTTGCGAAGCTCAAGCAGGAGCCCGGTGGCAACATCGTCATGTACGGCAGCTTCGCGCTGATGCGAACCCTGCTGCAGCACAACCTGATCGACGAGCTGAACCTCGGCGTTCATCCACTGGTCGTCGGTGAGGGAGCCCGGCTCTTCGACAGTGCGCTGCCGCGCTCCATGCAGTTCGTGTCCGCCACACCGAGTGCGACGGGCGTGGTCACGCTCACCTACGCCCCGCAGATCTGACCATAATGGGAGATTTCGCAGCGGACACGGAAGCCTACCGGCGCGAGCTGCTGGCGCACTGCTACCGCATGCTCGGATCGGTGGACGACGCCGAGGACATGGTCCAGGAGACCTACCTGCGTGCCTGGCGCTCGTATGAGTCGTTCCAGGGCAGGTCGTCGGTGCGCAGCTGGCTCTACCAGATCGCCACGAACACATGCCTCTCCGCGTTGTCCCACCGCAGCAGGCGGTTTTTGCCCTCCGGCCTGGGCGCACCCGCCGAGGACTCCGTGATTCCGCCGAAGGCCGCGGAAGCGAATTGGGTCCAGCCCATTCCCGATTCCATGCTTGATCCCGCGGTGATCACGGCGGCGCGCGACAGCCTGAGAATCGCGCTGATCGCCACGCTCCAGAAGCTGCCGGGCCGTCAGCGGGCGGTGTTCGTCCTGCGGGACGTACTGGCGTGGCCGGCGTCGGACGTCGCACAGGTGATGGGCACCAGCACGGCAGCGGTCAAGAGCACACTGCAGCGTGCGCGTGCGCGCCTGGCACAGGAGCCGCCTGACGTCGAGCAGACAGCCGAGCCGGGCAAGCTGAGTACCGTACTCGCTCACTACATCGAGGCCATCGAGGAGGCCGATGGCGCAGCCCTTGAAAAACTGCTCCGTACCGATGCCAGGGTCGAGGCGACGCCATGGCGCACCTGGTTCTCCGGCCGTGCCACGTGTGTGCCCTACCTTGTCGAGCAGGTCATGGGTTCGCCGGGCACCTGGCGGATGCTGCCGACCAACGCGAACGGCCAGCCAGCGGCGGTCGGTTACCTCAATGGCCGGGCCTACGGCATCCTCGTGCTCACCGTGACGTCGACAGGCATCGCGAGAATCAACGCGTTCGGGGATCCGGGGCTCGTCAAGCGGTTCGGCTTTCCTGCGTCCGTGTAAGCCCGAAGGAGCTCAGGCCGTGCGGGCGGGGACGGCGACGCACCCGTCTGCTGCGGAACCAACACCGGCTTCGATCAGCGTCCGCACCTCACCGGATCAGGCGGGTATGGTCCCGTCGTCCTCAGCGCAGATACCCATGAGGTAGCCAACGGATCGGCAACCGAAGCACGGACCGCGCCACCTTCGACCCATCGGACGATGACCGGCCTCATCGACGAAGAACTTCCCGATGCTGCCTCGGCAAGATCCAGGGCCCGACAACATGCCGATCTGGGCCGGGAGATGAGCAACAGATTCACCCCTGTTATGGTGCGCCGATGTCATCGATCAAGCAGTTCCAAGTCACCTTCGACTGCGCGGAACCTGCGCGCCTTGCCGGCTTCTGGTGTGAGGTGTTGGGGTACGTCGTACCGCCGATCCCGAAGGGCTTCGCCACTTGGGAGGACTACCATCGCTCGCTGCCGCCTGAGGAGCAGGTCACCTACTTCGCATGCAGTGATCCCTCGGGCACGGGCCCGCGCCTGCTCTTCCAGCGCGTTCCCGAAGGGAAGACCGTCAAGAATCGGGTGCATCTCGACGTGCGGGCCGGCACCGGACTCGTGGGTGAAGAGCGCCTCACCACACTGGAGGCAGAGTGCGCACGGCTGGTCGCGCTCGGTGCGGTACACGTACGAACGCTGCTCGCCGATGACGACAACGAGTCGTGCATCGTGATGCAGGACATCGAGGGCAACGAGTTCTGTCTCGACTGAGCCTTCTCCGCGACGGCGAGATCGGGGGGGGGGAGCCGTCTCCCTCGGTCCTCTCCGCAAGGTCTGACCAATCCAAGCCTCCCTCGGCGACCGTGGCCCGCGTGCTGGACTGCCTCGGTCCGCAGGCCTTCGGCTCTGAGTAGCCGTACTCAGGCGGGCGACGGTCCGCCTGCCCGAACATGGCGAACATGGAGTTGCTTGCGGACCTTGGCCTGGCCGTGTTGCTGTCAGCGCTCGAAGCAGTGGTGTTGGTGGGCTTCTGGTTCGCTGAAGGCCTCAAGCAGTGGGCCGCCAAGGGGCAGTCGGTTCCTGATCCGACGGGCCGGTTCGTGCTGGTGCTGAGCGTGGGGTCGACGTGTTCGGCAGTGATCGCCTACGGCTTGTCCTGGGCTGATCTGCCCATGGCATGCACGGCTCAGGCGGTCATGGCCACACTTCTCGCGTCGCTGCTGATCCTGGTCGCAGGCACCGCGTGCGGCAAGCGGATCAGGAGAAACCTGTCACGACGCCGTCTTCGCCGGGAACGGCTGCGCTGGCACAAGTCCCAGCGCGAAGGCGGCGGACCTGCGCCGGCCACGGTCCGCCGACGCAGGTGGCCGCCGTGATCCGGTCCCGCGAATCCGGCCGGTGGGAGCGCAGGCAAAGCGCACCAGCGGCTCTCCGAGCGGTGCAGTTGGGGACGGGTCGCCCGGTCGCGTGTCTTCGCCGTCCGGCTTCCCGACCCTCAGAGCAGCGGGCGCCTTCCCCACGGCGCACTTCGGCAAGGGCTGAGGGTTGGGACCGCCTTCACCCCCTCCGGCTCCGCCAGCGCCAAGTCGACGAGCACCCTGCACCTGCCGAGGTGCAGCTCCCACATGCCGGTCCCGACCTCCGCCGGCGCGGGAGCGCGTACGGTTGGCTTCGTTCCCCTCGGGGTGAGGGTCGGGCCACTACTGCAGTGCGTGGACCGCGGCTGAGAACACCGGGGGCATCCGGGACGCTGCGGGGACGATGAGGCGGGCGGTGCTGGGACGGCGGCTCGCGGCCAGCAGGGCCCCGGTCAGTAACCGGTGACGCCGGGTCAGCCGTACCCAGGCGCGCTCGTACGGGTCGGGTCGCCCGGCGGCCAGGCAGCGGACGGCGGCCCCGGCCGTCGCCAGTGCGAGGGCGATGCCCTCGCCGGTGAGGGCGTCCAGGTAGCCTGCGGCGTCGCCGACGAGCAGGACACGTCCGGCCACTCTGCGCCGTACCCGCTGGAGCAGTGGCCCGGCGCCGCGTACCTCCGTCGCGGCCGGCCCGCGCAGCGACGCGGTGAGGACCGGGAAGTCGGCCAGGTGATCGTCGTAGCCGCGACGGCTGCGGCTGAGGACGGCGACGCCCACCAGGTCGTCGCCGACCGGTGTCACGTAGGCCTCGCCGTGCCGGGCCCAGTGGACCTCCACGAAATCCGACCATGGCTCGACGCGGTAGTGCCGGCGCAGTCCGTAGCGGCCGTGGGGGCGGCCCGGCAGGTCCAGTCCCAGGCTGCGGCGCACCGGGGAGTGCAGGCCGTCGGCGGCGATCAGCCAACGGGCCGTGATTCCGGCGGCGGTGACCGTGTCCGCGTTCTGGTGCACCTCGCCGACCTTGCCCGGCAGCATCCGTACGCCGAGGCCGAGGGCGCGCTGGTGCAGTGCGGAGTGCAGCGTGGTACGGCGGATCCCCAGCCCACCGCGGCCGCGGAAGGACGCTTCGGCGCGGGATGCGCCGTCCACGTAACGGATGCCGCGCAGTTCGCGGCCGGTGACCTCGACGCCCAGTGCCCGCAGCGCGGCGACACCGCCCGGCATGACGCCCTCGCCGCAGGCCTTGTCGACGGGCGAGGTCCGGGGTTCGACGACGACGGCCTCCAGGCCGACGAGCGCGGCGTGGATGGCGGCGGCCAGACCGGCGGGTCCGCCACCGGCCACCAGCACGTCGATCACGCCGGAGCGGTCGCGGTCGTGGCGGCGGCGAGCGCCCGGTTCTCGCATCGGATGCGCACAGTGAGCAGGGCAGCGTTGAGTGCCGTGAACACGACTGCGGTGACCCAGGCGGTATGGACGAGTGGCAGGGCCACGCCCTCAGCGACGACGGCCACGTAGTTCGGGTGCCGCAGCCACCGCCACCGGTAGGGGCCGCTCGTCACCAGTGGCAGGCCGGGTACCACGATCACCCGGGTGTTCCAACGGGGTCCCAGGGTTGCGATGCACCACCAGCGAAGTGACTGGGCGGCCACCAGCGCGGCCAGCATCGGCCAGGCCAGGGCGGGCACGAAGGGGCGGCCGGCCAGCCACACCTCGGCCGGGCAGGCGATCAGCAGGGCGGTGTGGAGGGCGACCATGGCCGGGTAGTGGCCCTGGCCGGACACGGTCCCGCCACGGGCGGTGCTCCATCGCTCGTTGCGGCGGGCGACGACGAGTTCGGCGACGCGCTCGGCGGCGACGGCGGCCACCAGCAGTCCGTACCAGATCATGTGTCCCGTGTCCTTCGAGGGTTCGACTACCAGCGCAGCAGGACGAGTTCGCTGGCGAAGCCGGGCCCCATCGCCAGCAGCACACCCGGAGTGCCCGGCGGCGGGCGGCGTTCGGCCAGGGTGTCGCGCAGTACGTGGAGCACCGACGACGAGGACAGGTTGCCCACGTCGGCCAGGTGACGCCAGGTCACGTCGAGGGCCTCCTCGGGCAGGTCGAGGGCCTCGGTGACGGCCTGCAGGACCTTGGGGCCGCCGGGGTGGCACACCCAGGCGGTCACGTCCTTCGGCTTCAGGCCGTGGTCGCCGAGGAACCCCTCGACGTCATCGGCGAGGTAGCGCCGTACCACGTCGGGGACCCGCGGGTCGAGGACGACCTGGAAGCCGGAGTCCTTGATGTCCCAGCCCATGACGCGCCCGGTGTCCGGATACAGGTGGCCGCGGGTGTCCACGATCGTCGGGCCTGCGGTCTCGTCCGGCCGGGCCGGCCGGTTCGCGCCGCACGCGACGACGGCCGCGGCGCCGTCCCCGAACAGCCCGGTGGCGACCAGGTTGGCCATGGAGGCGTCGCCGCGCTGGAAGGTGAGCGAGCACAGCTCGACGGACAGCAGCACCGCCACGTGGTCGGGCCGGCCCAGCAGGTAGTCGTGCATACGGGCCAGTCCGGCAGCGCCGCCGGCGCAGCCCAGACCGAACAGGGGCAGCCGTTTGACGTCCGGCCGCAGTCCGAGGCGGCCGACCAGGCGCGCGTCGATCGAGGGGACGGCGATACCGGTGACGGAGGTGAAGATCAGCAGGTCCACGTCGGCGGCGGACAGACCGGCTGTGTGCAGCGCTTCCCGGACGGCCTTGGCGCCCAGGTCGGTGGCGGCGGCGATGAAGACGTTGTTGGCGGCCCCGAATCCGTCCAGTTCCCCATACCGTTCCAGCGGCAGCGTCATATGGCGCGAGCGGACCTTCGTGCTGCGGTGCAGCCGGTCCAGGACCCGGCGGTCGGTGCCTTCGGGGAGACAGATGCGGGCCACCATGTCGGTGATCTCGGACTGGGTGCGACGGTGCGGTGCGAGGGCCCCGTGAACGGCGGCGATCCGCGTCATATGGTTCCCGTCCGGCTATCGACTGGGGTGAGTTGCTCTGCACGTCTTCCCCGGACCGGGGCTCCGACACCACGGATCGCCCGTCCGGCCGTTCGTCCCGGGGCGCGTGCTCCAGATGGGCGGGGCCGGGGCGCCTACGATCGGCCGGGTGGGTACTCCTGAGCAGTCGACGACCGGCGGCGCGGCCGCGGGTTGGGCCGGCCGGGTGGGTGGCCTGGCCGGGGCGTGCCATCCCGGGCCTGTGGTGGCCGTCACGGGCTTGATGACGGCGCTGGCCGTGACCGCCGGCCAGGGCGCCGCGCGTTGTGTCCTGACCGCGGCGGCAGTACTGAGCGGGCAGTTGTCCGTCGGCTGGTGCAACGACGCGTTCGACGCACGCCGGGACATCGCCTCCGGCCGCCATGGCAAACCCGTCGTCGACGGCGCGGTCGGTGTGGCGGAGGTGTGGGTGGCCGCGTATGCCGCGCTGGCGCTGTGCGTGCCGCTTTCGCTCGCCTGCGGCCTGTGGGCGGGCGCCGTCCACCTGGCCGGGGTGGCGGCGGCATGGGCGTACGACCTGCGGCTCAAGGCGACCGCATGGTCCTGGGCGCCGTACGCGCTGGGTTTCGCCGCGCTCCCGGCGTTCGTGGCGATGGGGCTCCCAGGACAGCCGTGGCCGGCCTGGTGGGTCGTCACCGCCGGGGCGCTACTGGGGGTCGGAGCCCATCTGGGCGATGTGCTGCCGGATATCCGCGGGGATCTGGCGACGGGCGTACGGGGGTGGCCGCACCGGCTGGGCCCGGACGGCGCGCGGCTGCTCCTGCCGGTTCCGCTGGTGACCGCGACCGCTGTTCTGGCGCTGGGGCCCGCGGGAGGACCCGGAAGATGGGGAGTGGCCGCGCTCGCGGCGGCCATCCTGGTCGCGGTGACAGGGACGGTGCTGGGACGCCGCCGGCAACGGGCGGCGTTCGCGGCAGCCGTTGCCGTGGCGGTGGTGGACGTGGCGTTGCTGCTGCTGCGCGGCACCGGGATCGCCTGACCGTTCCGCCTCGCCGACCCGCTCACACCTGACGAAAGTGACACGCCAGGCCCGCGCCGAGGCCGGGTGGGACTTCGAGCGGGTGGGCACGCCGGAGGCGGTGCTGCTGGCGAACGTGCGGTGGTTGTCGCGCTACCGTCACCCCCGCTGCCGGCAGGGTCCGGACGAGCGGCTGGAGCACGCGGCGGCAGGACCGGTGATCATTCCGGAGACGGTCGTCTGCGACCACGGCAAGCTCTTCATCTCGCACAACTTCCGTGCCTCCCGCCGCTTCTTGGGCGTCACGCCGCAGCCGACACACAGGGCGTCGCCCGTCGAGAAGGACATGTCGGTGCCGACGACGCGGAGCAGGCCACCGCCTACCAGGCGGTACGGGGACGTCGGCCGGTGGACAGTGATCGCCTACATCCCATACCGGGCCAGTATTCAGTCCACTGCGGTGCGAGTGGCCCTGTACCAGCCCGCTGGCGCCAGCTCGGATGGACACCGAATCCGCTGGCACCATGCGAAAGGTTCGATGACCATGCCGCGAGCCCGTTCGTTCATGCAGGTCGATGTGTTCTCCGCACAGCCCTACGGTGGCAATCCGGTCGCGGTCGTGCTGGACGGCACGGACCTGGCGGATGAGGAGATGCAGCGTCTGGCGCGCTGGACGAACCTGTCCGAGACCACGTTCGTGCTGCCCCCCACTGCCGCGGAGGCGGACTACCGGCTGCGGATCTACACGCCTGGGGGCGAGCTGCCGTTCGCGGGGCATCCCACCCTGGGATCTGCTCGGGCCTGGCTGGAGGACGGCGGCACGCCACGGCACGCCGACCGGATCGTGCAGGAGTGCGCCGCGGGCCTGGTCACCGTGCGTCGCGGGGACGGCTCACTGTCCTTCGCGGCCCCGCCCAGGGTGCGCGAAGGCGCCCTGGACGACGCCTGTCTGGACCAGATCGTCGCCGCGTTCGGCATCACCCGGGAGCGGGTGCTCGCCCACCAGTGGGTGGACAACGGGCCTGGCTGGGCGGTGGTCCAGCTGGCCACCGCCCAGGAGGTCCTCGCCCTGGAGCCCGACCTGTCTCTCATCCCGACCGCGATGGTCGGCGCGATCGGGGCCCACCCCGAGGGATCCTCGCACCACTTCGAGATGCGCACCTTCGCCCCAGGGGCAGGCGTTCCCGAGGACCCGGCCTGCGGCAGCATGAATGCCGGTGTCGGGCAGTGGCTCACCGCCGTCGGCGGCGCACCCTCCACCTACCGGGTCTCCCAGGGCACCCGGCTGGGTCGGGCCGCCAGCATCGAGATCACCGCCGATCCGGACGGCACCGTCTGGGTCAGCGGTGCCACGACGGTGTGCATCCGCGGCTCCGTCACCGCGTGACGTTCCCGCTGCCCGCGCCCGCGCGGCACCCGCCGGCTCCGGTCATGGGACGACCGTCACCGTGGGCCGCCCGGGCCGCGGTCAGCTGGTTGTCATGGGGTGTCGAGTGTCTTCATGATGACGAAGCTGTTGACCGTGCCAACGCCGGGCAGGGCAGCCAGCTGGTTGGCGTGGAAATCCTCGTAGGCGGGCAGGTCGGCGACTTCCACCTGCAGCAGGTAGTCGAAGTTGCCGGTGATGTGGTGGCAGGCGATCACCTCCGGCAGCTCCATCACCTGCTGTTCGAAGGCGACCACGGCTGCGCGGGTGTGCCGCATCAGGCGCACCCCTGCGAAGACGCGCAGCCCGCGGCCGACCGCCGCCGGGTCGATCAGCGCCCGGTAGCCGCGGATGACCCCGGCCTCCTCCAGCTGCCGTACGCGCCGCAGGCACGGTGAGGGTGTCAGTCCGACGCGAGCGGCGAGCTCGTTGTTGCTGATACGGCCGTCCCGTTCGAGCACGGCCAGGATCGACCGGTCCACTTCATCCATGACAGCAGAATATTGCTTGAGAGACTCATGCAGCACAAATGAATGCCGCGTCTGAGCGCAAGATCTTGCCAAGATTGCTGACAATCGGGTCACCTCGGCTTTGTCGGCGGCCATGCTGGATACGGACATTGCGTCGAATTCCGGAAGGGCAGCCATGCCGGGCAAGAGCACCGTCACCGTTCACACCGACCGTGAGATCCACTCCAGCCGCGCCGTTGCGCCGCCCATCTACCAGACGGCGGCGTTCTCGGCCGAGGACGCGGCCACATTCGCCGCCGGCGCCGTCGAGCCACGAGGCGCCGACTTCTACACCCGCTTCGGCAACCCCAACCACGAACAGGTCGCGGCCGTCGTCGCGGAACTGGAGGGCACCGAGGCCGCGATGGTCACCGCGTCCGGCATGGCCGCGATCACCACCGCTGTACTCGCCCTGGTGTCCGCCGGTGACCATGTCATCGGGCAGAAGTCCACCTACGGCGGCACCGCATCGGTCCTGCTCAATCTGCTGCCACGCCTGGGCGTGTCCACCACACTGGTCGACCAGACGAGCCCCGAGGAGTTCGAGAGGGCCCTCACTCCCAAGACCCGGCTGATCCTGGTCGAGACACCGAGTAACCCGCTGCTGCAGATCACCGATCTGCGCGCCGCCGCCGACCTGGCCCATGCCCACAGTGTGCTGACCCTGGCGGACAACACCTTCGCCACCCCGCTGAACCAGCGCCCCGCGGACTTCGGCATCGACGTGGTCTGGCACAGCGCGACGAAATACCTCAACGGCCACTCCGACGTCTCCGCCGGCGTGCTGGCCGGGCCGGCGAAGATCCTGGACCGGATCTGGGACACCAGCCTGCTCACCGGCGCCACCCTCGGCCCCATCGACGCCTGGCTGCTGCTGCGCGGCATACGCACCCTGCCGCTGCGCGTGCCGCGGCACAACGACAACGGCCTCGCCCTCGCCGAGGCACTGAACAGCCACCCGGCAGTGGCACGCGTGCACTACCCCGGCCTGGCGACCCACCCGCAGCACAAGCTGGCCGTCGACCAGATGAACGGATTCGGCGGAGTGCTGAGCGTCGAATTCACCGGCGGATACGAGATGGCCGACGCCTTCCTGTCCCACCTGCGCTATCCGCGCCGCTCGGCCAGCCTGGGCGGTGTCGAGTCCCTCGCCGTGCACCCGGCCTCCATGTGGGCCGGAATGCTCAGCGACGACCAGATCACCGACGCCGTCCCGGCGGGCCTGGTGCGACTGGCGGCCGGCACCGAGGACACCGCCGACCTGGTCGCCGACGCCCTCGCCGCAGCCGACACGCTCCACCACTGAGCGTCCCTGCACCCGGCCTCAGCCCGCCTGCCCGCGGGTGAACGTGAACCACCGAAGCAAAGGACCCCTCTCATGAAGACCCTGCTCTCTGGCGGCGCCGTCGTCAGCATGGACCCGGCCATCGGCGACCTTGCGCACGGCGACGTGCTCATCGAGAACGGGAAGATCACCCATGTGGCCGAGCGGATCGATGCGCCGGACGCCGAAGTGATCGACGCCTCGGACCGGATCGTCATGCCCGGCTTCGTCGACAACCACCGCCACGGCTGGCAGACCGCGTTCCGCGGCGCCGGCGCGGACTGGACGTTCCCCGAGTGGGCGGTGGCCATGCACGGCACCGTCAAGCCGCACTACAAGCCCGAAGACGTGTACCTGGGCACCCTGCTCGGCCGCCTTGAGGCCCTGCACTCCGGCGTGACCACGATGCTGGACTGGTACCACGTCGCCCAGGGCCCGGAGCACGAGAACGCCGCCATCGCCGCACTGCGCGACGTACCGGCCCGGTCCCTCTTCTGCCTGGGCGCAGGCTGGGGATCCGCTGGCTCCGTGGACGACGCAATCCGCCGCGTCCACACCGACCTGGCCGAAGACCAACTGGTCAGCCTGGTCTGGGGACTGCGCGGACCGGAAGACACCGGGATGGACGCCCTCGCCCGGGAGCTGAAGCTGGCCGCTGAACTCGGCCTGCGCACCAGCCTGCACACCGGCTCGGACGGCACCCAGCGCCCCATCGCCGACCTGCACGAGCACGGCCTGCTGCGGGACACCACCACGTTCGTGCACGGCAACGGCATCAGCGACGAAGAACTGCGCATGCTCGCCGACGCGGGCAGCTGGCTCTCCATCAGCCCGGACGTCGAGCTGAAGATGGGCTTCGGCAACCCGCTGACCGGCCGTGCACGCGCCGCCGGTCTGCGCCCGACGCTGTCCGTCGACGACGTCCCCTCGGTCGGCGGAGACATGTTCTCCACCATGCGTACCGCCTTCGCGGTGCAGCGCGGCCTGGACGGCGGCCTGAACTCCCGCGACCTGCTCACATTCACCACCATCGACGCCGCCGCCTCGTGCGGACTCGACGCCCGCACCGGCAGCCTCACCCCCGGCAAGGACGCCGACATCATCCTGCTGCGCACCGACGACATCACCGTTTTCCCGGTCACCGACCCGGCCGGCACCATCGTCTCCGCCGGGCACCCCGGACTGGTCGACACCGTGCTCGTCGCCGGCCGCGTGGTCAAACGAGACGGAACCCTGCTGGACGTCGACCTGCCCACGCTCAAGACCCGGCTGATCGCGTCCCGCGACCGCATCGCCGCCGCCGCCGGCGTCCCGCTCGACGGCACCTGGCGCCCACAGCCCGCGAAGTGACCGCACCCGAGCGGCCGCAGCAAGAGATCGCCCGCCGCCCTGCTCGACCACGGCCCGGGGAAGGAACCCGGCTGATGAAACCCGTGACGTTCACCGCCGTCTAGCACGCCGCGCTTGGCCACAACGACGACGAAGGACACGTACGCGATCTGAGCAGGGTGCTCAACAACCGCACCGTTCTCGACGTCATCGACGCCTGGGAACACCTGTGAATCCTGAGCGGTCACCGCCGACGAAGTCGGCGATCCCGCACGGCTCGTGGTCTCCTCCACCGTGGACGGCGAGTCCCGCCAGCAGGCATCCGTCGCCGATCTCGCAACACCGTCAGTAGGCGGCCGAAGAACGGGCCCTGAGAAGCCGTTCGCGCCGCGGCTTCTGGCCGTCGTCGGCGCAGGACCTGCTGCCTCCGCCGCGGCGACCACCACAGCCAAGCTACTGGGTGATGGCCGTCCCGACGCCCGGGCACACCCCCGGGCGCACCGTCTACGAGGTCAGCAGCAGCGCCGGCCGGCTCCTCGTCTGGGGCGACACCGTGCACGTACCGTCACTGCAATTCGCCCAGCCGGACGTCTCCTGGGAACTCGATGGCGCACAGCCCCAATGGTCGCAGACGTGGAGCGCGACCGTGACGCCGGCGTCGCCGCAGCATGCGAACAGGTCCTGGCCATCGGTGACAGCGGCGCGTTCGACGGCGTTCATCTGGTGCCGGTCAGCCGGAAGTTGTCGCTGATCTGACCGATGACGTGGAAATCCAGCCCCCTTGACCGGCCATCACGAAGGATCCGTGTCGTGATCGATGAGGGACATGTCGGATGCCAGAGCGCGGGCGGTGTCGGCGAAGAACTGCTCGTCGGCACCGGGAGCGAGGCCGAGGAGGACGCCCTGGCTGAGACCGACGAACAGGGCCCTGAGGGCGGTGGTCAGACGCTGCGCCTGGTGCGACGTCACGACGCCTCCGTCGTGCGACCTTCCGGTGAAGAGCGCGATCAGGTGGGTCTCCTGCGATCGGACGGACGTGGCGAGTTGGGACCCCAGGTCCGGGTCGTGCAGAGCCATGTCCAGCAAGGTGATCTGGAGCGACAGGCCGGCCAGCGCGTCGGGAGCGTCACAACTACGCCTGTAGTACCGGGCGAAGGCGTCGACTGCTCCGAGCAGATCCAGTGCGGCCGGAACCGCGCGCTCGACGTCTTCGTAGTACGGCCGCAGGTAGTCGGCGACCAGGGCGACCACCAGGCCGTCCTTGCTCCCGAACAGTGAGTAGATGGCGCCTGTGGTCAGGTCGGCGCGTTCAGCGATCTCTTCGAGCTTGGCCCGGTATCCGTCGCGGGAAACGACCTGGAACGCGGCGTCCAGCAATGCGCGGCGGTTGCGTTCCCTGGCCTCCGCCCTCGTCATTCTCATAGTCAGATTATTCCCGTAATCTCGTTACGGAACCAGCCCGGACGAGCTTCAGGAAGGGAACGATCATGGCCCAGGTCGTCGCACCGTTAGTGACCCGCCGGACGGCGGGGGTCATCGCCGACGGCGTCTTCAAGGTGTTGCTTGCCGTTGCCTACATCGCCGCCGCCCCGCTCGGCCGCCTGCTCGGCACACCCGCCTGGCTGATGGTTGCCTCTGGCGTGGCCCTGTTGATCGGCGGTGGCATCGAGATCAGGTATACGCGCAGACGATCGATGCGCACCTACACCCGGCTCATGATCGCCTACGACAGCGGCTGGGTGCTGACGGCCCTGGTCGGCGCCCTGATGGCATGGCAAGGCGGCAGCGCCGGGGGAGAGGTGTGGATCGGATACCAGACAGCTGCCCCCATCGTGTTCGCCGTACTGCTGATCGCTGTCAACCCGGCCCGGACCGACTCGGGTTGAGCGAGACAACCGACTCGTTCCTGTCTCGCTGGAACTGAGGCACACCAGGTTGGGCACTCACACGGCCTCACCTTCTGCGGGACGGGACACTCCAACGCTCAATAAGTTGTCTCGACGCTTGATCCACCCCCGAGACAACTCCGCCGGATGATCTACTCCGCAGACTGCCGGGGTGCGCGTCGAGGGCCGTCCCAGGCCGGCAACTTTCGGGTGCCGGACGGCGGCGAGCCTGGTCGTGCCACTGGTTCCGATGGTGATGCCCCTGCGGACCCGGCGCTTCAAAATCAGGCAAGCTCGTCCAGCAATGCCGCCCCTGCTGATCCCTCAGCGCCTGCGCCCGCATGGGCGGAGATCGGCAAGGGAGTGGGTGCGGTGATCACCATCGTTGCCGCACTCGGCGGCTGATCTTGGGGGTCAGAGCGGAGCAGCGCGCCGACAGGGAGGAGAAGCCATGATCACGTGAACCTTCCCTGTATTCGCCCCCGGTCACAGCAACGACGCAGCCTCGCCTGCCACCCAGGTCTGCCAGACACGACGGGTGTTCGGCATGTCAGGGCGGTCAAGGAGCCAGAGCACATACCCGGCGTGGCACCGGGCCCACGGACTGTCCGAATCGGCTGCCCGATCGAGCCTGCCCCGTAGGTCAGCGCTGTCGACAGCCCGCGCCACCCGCACGTATTCGCGATCCTTGCAGCGATACGCCCGGTGGACGACGAGTTCGACCAGGTCGGTGAGCTTCGCTTTGATCGCCTCCTCCTGGGGAGCACGGGCCACCTGACGGATCAGGGTCTCCTTCGTACCCCACGCCTTCGCATGCCGCGTCCACTCCAGCGGGTACCTCGCCTCCCACTCCAGGAAGAGCAACGCATAGGGCAGCCCCGGCCACGTCGCCAGATCCCCACCCACAGGGCCATTCCACAGGCCGTCAGGCAGCGAACGCCTCTGGGCTTGCCAACGCCTCTGGAGTGCCTGTCGAAAGGCCGGCTCCCGGTACTGCTCGTCCGGGCCCAGGGGCCGCGTCAGCAGCCACATCTCGTTGGACCGGTCAAGCGCGTCCGTGACCTTCCTTTGAGCCTCGGCCAGATGGACGAGCGCTGCACCTCTCGCAGCCGGATCCTCCGCGATGAGCCCGAACGCCCAACCCAGTCGCTCAGCCCATGCGCAAGCGTCGTCCGCATCTGTATCTGCCTCGTCAGCCACGCAGGGGATCATCTCCTAGCGCAGTCGGCTCGCTCCACCCGACGGTACCGCCCGCTCTCCCTCTCTTCATCTCAGGTGATGACAGAACCCGGCCGACGATCTCACCGCTCCCGCGTATGGCCGTACAACTTCATCTGCCAACGCGGATCTCGTCCCGAAGGCAAGCCGCGTGCAACGGTGCATATCGTCAGTGGCGGGTTTCGTCGCCGCTGCTGCGCAGCAGTTCCCTCACCTTGGCGACGGCGAAGCCCCAGCCCTGTTCGACGGTGGGTTTGGCGGGGACGGCGATCTCGTCCGGGTTGGTGAGTACGTCGAGGAGGACGGGGCCGGGGGTGGCGAAGGCGCGGTGTACGGCGTCGTCGAGGTCGGCGGGGTCGGTGACGCGGATGCCGGTGATGCCGATGGCGGTGGCGACGGCGGCGAAGTCGGGGTTGTCCAGGACCGTCCCGAACTCGGGGAGTCCGGCTTGTTCCTGTTCCAGCTTGACCATGCCGAGGCGGCGGTTGTCGAAGACGACGAGTTTGACCGGCAGCTGGCAGGACTTGAGGGTGATGAGGTCGCCGAGGAGCATGCTGAGGCCGCCGTCGCCGCAGAAGGCGACGACCTGGCGGTCGCGGTCCAGGTACTGAGCGCCGAGTGCCTGCGGCATGGCGTTGGCCATGGAGCCCAGGTTGTAGGAGCCCAGAAGCCGACGTGTCCCGCGCATCTCGACGAATCGTGAGAGCCAGACGGTGGCCATTCCGGTGTCGGAGGTGAAGATCGCGTCGTCGTCGGCGCTGCGGTCCACGGCGGCGGCCAGGGCCTCCGGGCGGATGTCGTGCTCGCGGTTGTCCAGCGCGGAGCGGACCTTGCCGACCAGACCGTCGTCGTGCGCGGGGTCGGCGAGACGTGCCTGGCCCTCGCGCCAGCTCAGGAAGCGTTTCCGTGCCTGTTCCAGGTGCCCGCGGTCGCGTGCGTCACCCGCCCGGTCCGGTCCGGCGGTCAGGTGGTCGAGCAGGTCCCGCACAGTGGCACCCGCATCGCCGACGAGGCCGAGGTCCACCGGGACGCGGCGTCCGATGTGCTCCGGTTCGGTGTCGACCTGGATGACCGTGCGCCCCTCGGGATACCAGTCGCGGTAGGGGAAGTCGGTGCCCAGCAGGAGCAGGGTGTCCGCGGACTGCATGGCCCCGGCCGCCGCGGGGTTGCCGATCAGACCGGTCTGGCCGACCTGGAAGGGATTGTCGCCCTCGAAGCCCTCCTTGGCCTTCAACGTCAGCACCATCGGTGCCGCGAGGCGGTCCGCCAGCGCGAGGACGTCCTCGCGGGCGGCGCGGGCGCCCTGCCCGACCAGCAGGGTTATCCGCTCCGCGTGGTCGAGGAGATCGGCGGCCCGGCGTACGGCGGACGCCTCGGGGCGGGTGGTGGGTGTGGTGAGGGAGAAGCGGGCCGGACGGTCGGCTTGCAGTTCCCGGTCGCCGATGTCGCCCGGCACGGTGAGGACCGCGACGCCCTTGTGGCCCAGGGCGTTGCGCACCGCCGTCTCGAGGAGTTGCGGCAGTTGGTCGGGGTCGGTGACGGTGGCGCGGAAGACCGCGACGTCACGGAAGAGCAGGTCGTTGTCGACCTCCTGGAAGGCGTCGCTGCCCAGCTCGGACAGGGGGACCTGGCCGGCGATGGCCAGTACGGGCGTACGGCTCTTGGCCGCGTCGTAGAGGCCGTTGAGGAGGTGCACGGAACCGGGGCCGACAGTGCCCATGCACACGCCCAGACGGTCGGTGAGCTGGGACTGGGCGCTCGCGGCGAAGGCGGCCGCCTCCTCGTGACGGCAGCCCACCCACTCCACGTCGTCCGTGGCGCGGATGGCGTCGGTGAGGGGGTTGAGCGCGTCTCCCACGACGCCGAACACCTGGCGGACGCCGAGTTCGCTCAAGGCGTCCACGATGACGCGGGCGACGGTTCGTGCCACGGATTCCTCCAGGTCGGACAGTGAAGTGATGGCTGGTCAGATGGTGAAGTGATCGGGATCGGCGGCCTTCCAGTCGGCCGCCCAGTCGGCGGGCGGCTCGACCAGTAGTTGTCCGGGGGACAGCCACTCGTACAACACGTCGTACGAGCGCACGGTCTGCGCGTCGACGCGGCGCCGCAGCATGTGCGGGTGGAGCTGTGCCGGGTCGGTGACGCCCATGGAGGCCATGATCTGCAGTGCGCTGCCGACGGTGGCCTCCTGGAGGCGGCGCACCCGCGCGGCCTTGTCGCCGACGTCGAGCGCGCGGGCGCGCCGCGGATCCTGGGTGGTGACGCCGACGGGACAGGTGTTGGTGTGGCAGCGCTGGGCCTGGATGCAGCCGACCGCGAACATCATGGCGCGCGCCGCGTTGCCGTAGTCGGCGCCCTGGATCAGGCGTTTGACGAGGTCCGTCCCGGTGGCGATCTTGCCGCTGGCGCCGATCCGGATCTGGTCCCGCAGGCCCGCGCCGACCAGGGCGTTGTGCACGGTCATCAGGCCCTCGGTCAGTGGTGTGCCGATGTGGTCGGCGAATTCGAGCGGTGCGGCACCTGTGCCGCCCTCCCCGCCGTCGACGATGATGAAGTCGGGTGCCGTGCCTTCCTCGATCATCGCCTTGCACACGGCGAGGAACTGGCGTCGTGAACCGGGGCACAGCTTGAAACCGGTCGGCTTGCCGCCGGACAGTTCCCGCATCCGCGCGATGAAACGGATGAGTTCACGAGGCGTGGAGAACACCCGGTGGTACGGCGGGGAAATGACCGTCTGTCCTTCGGGGACGTCCCGCACCCGGGCGATCTCCGCGTTCACCTTGGCCCCGGGCAGTACACCGCCGATGCCGGGTTTGGCACCCTGGGACAGCTTCAGGGACACACACCTGACGCTCTCGCCCGACGCCTTCTCGGCGAACTCCCCGGCGTCGAAGTCCCCGTCCCGGGTCCGGCAGCCGAAGTAGCCGGTCCCGATCTCCCAGACCAGGTCACCACCCGGACGCAGGTGGTACTCCGACAGCCCGCCCTCACCGGTGTCGTGCGCGAAACCGCCCGCCGCGGCCCCCTGGTTGAGCGCCAGGACGGCATTGGCGGAGAGCGAGCCGAAGCTCATCGCGGAGACGTTCAGCAGGGCCATGTCGTACGGCCGGGTGCAGTCCGGGCCGCCGATCCGTACCCGCGGCGGGTGCTCGGGCACCGGGCACGGAGCCATCGAGGGAACCAGGTACTCGTAACCCGCCTGGTACACGTCGCGCTCGGTGCCGAACGGCTCTTCCGCGGCGGTGCCCTTGGCCCGTTCGTAGACGATGCTGCGGACGTCCCGGTCGAAGGGCCGCCCGTCGAAGTTCCGCTCGACGAAGTACTGCTGCAACTCGGGACGAATGCTCTCCAGCAGGAAGCGGGCGTGCCCGATCACCGGATAGTTGCGCAGCACCGAGTGCCGCCGCTGGGTCAGATCCCACACACCGATCGCACCGAGTACGGCCAGCGGCGCCGCCGCGATCCACCACCAGGGCGACACCAGCACGGCCACAGCGGCCACAGCGATGGCGGCGCCCACGACCATCGCGATCATTCCGGTTCTCAGCACGACCCACGAGTAACCCGCCTGGCCCGTCTCATGCGGACCGGTCATGCGGACCGGTCGCGCGTTCATCGAGGCGGTGGGGTCCGCAGGGCCGGCGCGTCCGCGGATTCCCGGGCGGAGGCCTTCCCATTTCCTTGATGTCAGGTAACCTGACATAGTCTGCGACAGAGAGAACAGAGAGAGACCGGAGGTCCGTCATGACCATCGAGTACGCCACCAGGTACCGCTCGCGCTCGTACATCGCGCCGGACCCCGGCAAGCCCTACTTCATCGAGAAGGGGATGGGGGACCGGGCGCACCTGTTCGGCGACCTGTTCACCGTCTACGCAGGCGGCGAACAGACCGAGAACACGTTCAACTTCTTCACCTGCGAGGGCCCCCAGGGCGACATCATCCCGGCGCACACCCACGCCGACACCTACGAGGTCTTCTACATCACCCACGGGGCGGTACGGCTGTTCGTGGAGGACCAGGAGGGCGAGCAGTACGAGAAGCTGCTCACCCCCGGCGACTTCGGGTTCGTACCGAAGAACTGCCCGCACTCCTACCGCATGGAACGCCACCACTCCCAGATCGTCGGGGTGGCCGCCGGACCCGGCAGCGGGAACTTCGAGCGGTTCTTCGAAACCATGGGCACCCCCACCGACGAAATCACCCTGCCCGCACGGCCGTTCATCCCCGAGCCGACCAAGTTCGCCACCGTGCCCGAGGAGTACGACGTACGCTTCCTGCCCGGGCACGAATGGCGTACCGGGAACTGACCGCCGTGCCCTACGTCAAGGCTCTCCTGGCGGGCGTGCTGGTGGGAGCGGTGTACTCCGTGCTGCGGGTGAAGTCCCCCGCACCGCCGCCCATCGCCCTCTTCGGACTCCTCGGCATGCTGGCCGGCCAGGCGCTGCTGGCGGCACTGTGAAAACCGCTTCGGCCAAGCCGGTCGCCTTCCTGCGAGCCGCCGCGCTCTCCTTCGCCGCCGGGCTGCTCATCGGAGCCGTCTACTGGGCCATGGACATCCGCTCGCCCGCCCCGCCCCTGCTGGGGCTCACCGGCCTGGTCGGCATCGTCGCCGGGGAGCGCACGGCGTCAGCGGTCCGCTCCCGGCTGGACGGTACCGGTACGACCCACCGATCCACACCTGCCTGCTCCCCATCCCACGAGGACCCCGCTCATGAACACACAGACTGACCGCGCCGGACTCATCGACGTCCACGCGCACTTCGTCACGGACTCCTACGTCCGCCAGGCCCGCGCGGCCGGCCACGAGCTGCCCGACGGGATGCCCGCCTGGCCGGCCTGGTCGGCCGAGGCGCACCTGGAGCTCATGGATCGCAGCGGCATCGACACCGCCGTGCTGTCCGTGTCCTCACCGGGGGTGTACTTCGGCGACGCCGAGGCCGCCCGCGCCCTCGCCCGGGAGGTCAACGAGGACGGCGCCCGCGTCGTGCACGCCCACCCGGACCGCTTCGGCCTGTTCGCCTCGCTGCCCCTGCCCGACGTCGAGGGCAGCCTGACGGAGATCGCCCACGCCTTCGACGAGCTCGGCGCGGACGGCGTCGTCCTGGAGACGAACAGCCACGGCGTGTACCTCGGGGACGAACGCCTGGAACCCGTCTTCGCCGAACTCGCGCGCCGCCGGGCGGTGGTCTTCCTGCACCCCACCTCACCGGTGTGCTGGGAGCGGTCCGCACTCGGCCGCCCCCGCCCCATGGTGGAGTTCATCTTCGACACCGCCCGCACGGTGACGGACCTGCTGTGCGCCGGGACGCTGGCACGACACCCGGAACTGGAGGTGATCGTGCCGCACTGCGGCGGCGCGCTGCCCGTACTGGCCGATCGCGTCGACGGGTTCATGAAGCTGTTCATGGGAGCCGGGCCGGACACACCGGACGCCGTCACCCAGCTGCGGCAGCTCCACTACGACCTGGCCGGTCCCGCCTTCCCCCGCCAGCTCCCCGCCCTGCTCGGCCTGGTCGAACCCGGACGACTCCTCTACGGCAGCGACTACTGCTGGACTCCGGCACCCGCGGCCCAGGCCCATGCCGAGTCCTTCCGCACCGAGCCCGCCCCGGTGGCCGGCACCACCTGGCCGTCCCTCACCACCGCCAACGCCCGGACGTTGCTGCCCCGCCTCGCCCACCGGCCCGGATAGGAGACCCCCAGTGCTCTCGGCGAAAACGCCCTTCCCCGCCGGCGGGATGCCGCCGTACGACCCGGCGACCCTGCCCCTTCCCCCGGCCGCACTCACGAACGCCGGAGCAAGGCTGCTGCGCGCCGCGGTGTACGACATGCCCGAAGGCAGCCGGCCACTGGAGATGGACCTGTGGCTGCCGGCCGAGGTGTCCGAGCCGGTGCCGGTCGTCGTCTTCGTGCACGGCGGCGCCTGGCGCACGGGGCTGCGCGACGACCTCGGTCCCCGCTTCCGCGGCTGGGCCCCCAGCCCCTTCGCCCGCCTGGTGCGCGCCGGGTTCGCCGTCGCATCGCCCGACTACCGCCTGAGCGGCGAGGTCACCCATCCCGGTCAGCTCCACGACCTCCACACCGCGCTGACCTGGCTCCACACCAGGTCCGCCGACCTCGGCGTGGACACGACCCGCACCGTCCTGTGGGGCGAGTCGGCCGGCGGACACCTCGCGGCCCTCGCCGCCCTCACGGCAGGTGACCGGGTCGAGGGGCTCGTCGTACGCGGCTGCGCCACCTGGTACGCCCCGACCGACCTGACCCGCCTGGCCGAGGACCAGCCCCCGGGCGCTTTCGACCCGGCCGACCCGGGCACCCCCGAAGCACAGCTGATCGGAGGCGCGCCCACCGACGTACCGGCACGTGCCCGGGAGGCCAGCCCGGTCCGGTACGTGTCGTCGCAGGCGCCGCCCTTCCTCGTCCTGCACGGCACCGAGGACGCGCTCGTGCCCTACGCCCAGAGCGAGCGCCTCGTCACCGCGCTGCGGGACGCGGGCGCCCGCGCGGACCACCTGCCGGTGCCCGGCGCCGCCCATCTGTGGCTGGGTGTCGCGGAGGAAGAAGTGGAACGGTGCTTCACCACGACCCTCGACTTCGCCGCACGCTGCGTCTGCTGACCGTCCGGGCCCCTTCCCGTGCGGGCGACCGGTGTGCGCGCCGGGTGGGAGACGGAGTGGATAATCCGACTCGTCGCCGACCATTCGAGGAGCCATGAGTCATCGGTCAGCCAACGTCCCGCAGCTGTTCTCCGAAGCCAGGCGCTGGTTCGAGGACGCGCTCTTCGCGAGCATGGAGGCGGCCGGAGAACAGCCGGTGACCACCGCCCAGGCCTCCGTCTTCGCCATGCTGGACGAGGAGGGCACGACCGTCTCCGAGTTGGCGCGCCGGATCGGCGTCACCCGCCAGACGGCACATCAGGCCGTCCACAGCCTGATCGGCATGGGACTGCTGAAGCAGATCCCCGACCCCGGGTCCGCGCGCCGGGTGCTGATCCGTACGACGGACGACGGGCAGCGTGTCCATGAGCGGGCACAGGCCACCATAGGGATCATCGAGTCGGTGCTCGCCGAGCGGATCGGCCGGCCGGCCGTCGAGGCGCTGCGGCAGGCCCTGACCGCCGACTGGGGAGAACCGCCGTTCGTCGCCGCTCCCTGAGGCGAGGGCCCGGGAGCACCTTTCGCCCGAGGCTTCCGGCAGGACCAGGCCGTGCGACGGCTGACGCAGGGTCCTAGGCTGCCACCATGACCGAGATCCAGACCCCGGCGCCCCGCGACGCCTTCGAGCTGCTGCTGGCCGGCAACCAGCGCTTCGTCACCGGCGCCCCCGTGCACCCGAACCAGGACGCCGCCCGCCGCGCCGAGATCGCACCGTCCCAGCAGCCCTTCGCCGTGCTGTTCGGGTGCTCCGACTCCCGGCTGGCCGCCGAGATCATCTTCGACCGCGGCCTGGGCGACCTGTTCGTGGTGCGCACCGCCGGCCACGTCATGGGGCCGGAGGTGCTGGGAAGCATCGAGTACGGCGTGGACGTGCTGGGCTGTCCGCTGGTCGTGGTCCTCGGCCACGACTCGTGCGGCGCGGTCGGAGCGGCGTGCGCTGCCCTGGAGAACGGCATCACGCCGGCCGGATACATCCGGGACGTCGTCGAGCGGGTGACCCCCAGCGTGCTGGCAGCACGAGCCGCCGGAAAGGTCGAGCCCGAGGAGATCCTCGCCGAGCACATAAGGCACACCGTCGACCTGCTGCTGGACCGCTCCCGGGTACTCGCCGAGAAGGTCGCCGCCGGCCAGGCCGCCGTGGTGGGCCTGTGTTACCGCCTGGCCGACGGCAGTGCACAGCTCGTCGCGTCACGCGGCCTCGATACGGCGGTCCCCGCAGCGTCCTGATGCCCCGGCCGTGGCTGCTCAGCTCGATTTGCCGCGGTCGGAGGCCCTCGAACAGGTGAATGCGGAACACCGATTGGTGCCTGGTCGCCGATGACGCGGAGCCCCACCCGAGTCACGACATGGGCTGAAGCGGCCGAGCCGGGGTGATGCCGAGCATGCGGCGTCCGCCCCGGTTCGGCTGCGGGGGACGCCGACGGCAGTGGTCAGCCGGGCCAACTGCCGGTCAGCCGGCGGATGGCGGTTGCGCCGCCGCGGTCGACGGCGGCTTTGACCCCGGCGAAGATCGCGCCCTGCAGGGCGGCTGCGGACAGGACCTCAGCCCAGGTGCGGTGTTCGTCGGTGGCGTTCGGGGTGTCTTCGTCGTGGCCGAGCCGTTTCCAGACCTGCTTGAACGCCGCACCGGCCAGCATGCCGCTGAGGGCTCCCATGGCCGTGCCGAGTGGTCTGTAAGCGATCTTGCTCGCTTTCATCGCTGCTTCCTGGAACGGCGGACGAGCAGCAGCGTGATGAACGCGCCGACCGCCACGTACAGCGGGGCACGGTTGGCCCGTGCCGCCCGCAGGCCCTGGCCGGCCTTCTCGCGTACCGGCTCCGGGGTCTTCTCCCACGCGAGCTGACCGGCATGAGTTGCCTTGACGCGAACCTGTTCCGTGGCGGCGGCGGCCTTGGCGCGTACCGGCTCCGGGGTCCTGTCCTGCACCACGTGGATCACGTGTGCCGCCTTGTCCCGCAGTTGGGCCTCGGCCTGTGTCTTCTTCTTCTCGACCTGCTGCCTGACGGCGTCCGCCTTCTCCTGGGCGCGGGCCTTGACATCGACCTTGGCCGTGAGCGCCTCGACGGTCTCGCCGAGTTCCTCGCGGGTCGCCTCGACCTGCTGACGCAGTTGCTCTGTGGAGGGTGTCGCCTCATCGCCCGTGTGCGGCTTGTCCTGGGTCATCGCTGTGCCCTCTCCTTGATTTCGGCTACGTCGGCCTCGACGCTGTCGATGGTCTGTTCCGGCGTCGGCGGGGATGCCTTGCTGATCTGCCGCTTGCCACGGGCCGCCGTCAGCGCGGTGACGCCGGCCAAGGCGGCGGTGACGATCAGCGCCGCCGCCCACACATCCATGACGAGCGAGAGCGCGGCGATCACGGTGGCCACCAGCGCCTGGAGAGTGAGAACACCCATCAGGCCGGCGCCGCCGAGCAACCCACCGCCCCTGCCGAACCGTTTGCCCTTCTGGGCCATTTCCGCCTGCGCCAGGCGCATTTCGTCGCGGACCAGCTGCGACAACTGCTGCGAGGCACGTTGGACCAGGTCGCCGACCGGTTCCTGTGCTCCACTGTCGGTGCGTGGGGAACCCGCTGCGGTCATGGGTGCTCACCTGTCCTTCGTCGGCGTTGCGGCGGATCCTGGGCCGTTCGGCGTCCGTTCGTGCTCGCCGTCGGCCCTGGATCGCCGTGGGCTGCGACCAATCGGCCTTCTCCTGACACCGTCTGATCGTGTGTCCGGGTACCCGACCAACGGCACCTCACCACTTGCCGGAGCAGACGCCACCAGAACGGTCGGAGTGCGGCAGACCGGCGTGACCGAAGTCGGGCACGCCGGAGGGGTGGCGCGCACCACCCCAAGCGCGAGTTCGTAGCGGCCGGACGAAGAGCCGTGCGGTGGTGAATGACGGCCCAGTCCTGGCATTGGGGGGTTTTCCCCAGTGAGGGCGGGAGAGCGGCTGCGTAGGATCGCGATGACTGATCAACGATTCAACTCGCTTCACACGGGGGACTTTCATGCGACGCCCACAGACGCGCGTTCCTACCGCGGTGGCTCTGGCTGCTCTCACGGTCAGCGGGCTGTCCGCGTGCTCGGCGCTCAGCCAGAAGACCTTCGAGGACGATGCCAAGGTGCCGCAGAGAATCACCTCGATCCGTCTCGACAACAGGAACGGAGAGGTGAAGGTGGACGCTTCGACGGACGCCTCCACGATCTCCGTGCACCGCAAGGTCAACTACCGCGGTGACAAGCCGAGTGGCACGTCCTTCCGCGTCAGGGACGGCGTCCTGGTGCTGTCCGGCTGCGGCAGGAACTGCGGCGTCGACTACATCGTCGAGGTGCCTGCCGGTCTTGCGGTGACAGGAGGCACGTCCAACGGTGGCCTCACACTGACCGATGTCGGCACGGTCGACGTACACACAAGCAACGGTGAGATCGCGGTGACCAACGCCACGGGCCCTGTGAAGCTACGCACGTCCAACGGTGACGTCAACGTCAAGGACGTCAAGGGCGGCGGCATCGACACGCAGACATCGAACGGCGAGGTGACGATCCAGACGGCCACCGCGCAGAACATCAAGGTGCGCACGACCAGCGGCAACCTCACGGTCACCACACCACCCGCCAAGTACCGGATCTCCGCGAACGACTCCCACGGCGACAAGAACGTGGCGTTCAAGAACGACCCGTCAGGCATGTACCGCCTCGATCTGTCGACGACGAACGGTGACTTGAGCGTGAAGTCGGCAGGCTAGTCGGCGACCGGACAAGGCCGCGTGGCCACTTCGGGCAGGCACCCGGGCGTCAACCGCTGACGGACGATCCACTCCGTCGGCTGCCGTCCACGACCGGCGTGAGCACCCCGACAACCGGTCACACCCGCTCTTTGACCAGTGAGCCCATTTTCATCCTGACTCTGAGCTGGCCGGATGGAGGGGGAGGACAGCGTGGACGAGGTCCGTGATCCGGAGCGTCGAGCAGCAGGTCGAACCCCACCAGGGCGGGACGGTTTCAGTTGCCAAGCCGTCTCTGCGTCGGCCGACTGGTCGAGGAGAGGGCGCGTAGATCGTCGAAGGCTCGGAGGAGATGCGCGTCCAGGCTCTGTGAGGGGTCGTCGATCCAGGCTTGGGCCGCGTGGTGGAAGGTGGCCCAGCCGGTATGAGCCGCCAGGTCGGCCAGGCGGTCGGGTACCTCGCGCTGCCGTAGGGCCTGTGCTACCGCTTCGGTGAGAGATGCGCCTTTGGCCAGGTCGCGCTCGCGGAGAGCCGGTGTCCTGGCGATGATCTCCAGTCGTGGTTCGGAGAACGGGCGGTTGTCCTCGAGGATGCGCCCGGCCTTCCGGAAGGCGCACAGCAGTATGTCGAGTGGTTGAAGCCCGTCCGGGGCGTCGGCGACCTCCTGCATCAGCGCGGCTCGCAGGTCGGCTTCGCCGGCGAAGAGCACCTCGCGCTTGTCGGGGAAGTGCCGGAAGAACGTGCGCTCGTTGACGCCGGCCCGGGCCGCGATCTGAGCCGTGGTCGTCTGATCGAACCCGTGTTCCTGGTATAGCTCCAGGGCCGCCTGCTGAAGGCGGCGCCGCGCTTCCGCTCCGCTCCGTGGCACTGCTCGAAATTAGCACATGCGCCAGTGACTGACATTTCTTGACGCCAGTGACTGGCGCTACGTAGTGTCACCGACTGGCGCTATGTAGCGCCAGTCGCTGGCGTTACGCGGAAGAGGGAACACTTCATGCACATCTTTGTCACGGGCGGTTCCGGTCAGACCGGCCCCGCCGTCGTCGCCGAGCTCATCGCGGCCGGCCACACGGTCACCGCTCTGGCGCGCTCGGACGCTGCTGCCGCCCGGCTGGAGTCGCTGGGCGCCACACCGCACCGCGGCTCCCTGGACGACCACGACAGTCTGAGCAGCGGCGCCCGGACCGCCGACGGCGTCCTGCACATGGCTTACGGCGGCGACTTCTCCGACCTCGACGACATGATGCGGCGGGACCGGACCGCCATCGAGGCGCTCGGCCAGCCGTTGGAACGCTCGGGCAAGCCGTTGGTCATCACCTCGGGCACGCTGGTCATGCCCGCCGGCCGGGAGACCACCGAGAAGGACGAGCCCGACACGGCCGGAATCGCCGCCTTCCGCATCGCGGGCGAGCGAGCCTGCCTGGGCTTCGCCGCCCAGGGAGTACGCGCGAGCGTGGTCCGCCTCGCTCCCACCGTCCACGGCCCCCAGGACCACGGCTTCATCCCCATGCTCATCGCCACCGCACGAAAGACCGGCGTCTCGGCCTACGTCCGCGACGGCACGAACCGGTGGCCCGCGGTACACCGGCGCGACGCCGCAGTCCTGTTCCGCCTGGCGCTGGAGAAGGCTCCCGCGGGCAGCGTGCTGCACGGAGTCGCGGAAACCGGCGTCACCATGAAGAGCATCGCGGAGACGATCGCCCGGCGCCTGGATCTGCCCACGGTCTCGCTCACACCCGACCAGGCTGCCGGGCACTACGTCAGCCCGTTCATGGCCAGGGTCTACGGCTTCGACGCGCCCGTCTCCAGCTCCTGTACACAGGAGATGCTCGGCTGGTCACCCATCCACCCGACCCTCCTCGAAGACCTGGCACACGGCGACTACTTCACCACGCCGATCTCCTGACCACCCCGCACCCATCCGCAGCGCCCCGGCCGTGTGGTCCCAAGACCGACGGACGCAGGGGCGCGGGCCGGCCGGCGAGGGAGTTCCTCGAGCCGGCGCGGATCAGCGTCCAGGAACCGTCCGGCGACGTGCACCGCGCGGCGGCCGGTGAGCTCGGCCTGCCGGGCGGCGTAGCGCACCAGCGAGGATTTGCCGATGCCGCCGGGACCGTGCACGTACGCCACGTGCGGGGCGTCCGCCGCGCCCGACAGCATCCGGTCGAGCACCGGCCGCTCCGGCTCCCTGCCCACCAGCGCACCGGCTCGAGCTTGTGCCAGGCGGCCCGCCAGCCCCGCCGCTCCCGATCCAAGTTCCTCTCTGGTTTCCCTCTTGCCTCTACGGTCGAGCGGCCCGCGAACCGCGACCGGTGGGCCGATCCTGCCGCCCGGCTGGTCACGCTCGTCCTGATCCGCGGCGGTCTTCGGCGCTCCGACGCCTGTCGCGTTCTTATGCTCCGTGTTTGCGGCGGCGAGGCGCGGCCGAGCGAGGCGGCGTTGAGCGCATGTGGTCGCGCACCGGCGCCAGCAGGCCTGCGAGAGCCTTGGCGTCCTCGCGTGAAAGCGGCTCGAACAGGAGGCCGCTGACCACCTCGACGTGGCCCGGCAGCACCTTCGCGAGCAGCTCGCGCCCGGCATCGGTGATGGTGACGGTGATGCTCCGCTCGTCGTCCGGCGAGGGTGCGCGGACGACCAGGCCCTCCTTTTCGAGCAGACCTACCTGGTAGGTCAGGCCACTGCGGCTGTAGACGACGCCGTCGGCAAGGTCGGTCATGCGGTGGCTGCCCGTCGGCGAGTCTCCGAGGCGGGCCAGCAGTTGGAACTGCACGTAGCTGAGATCCCCGGTCTCGCGCAGCTGCTGCTCGACCGCATGCCGGAGCAGGCTGGTCACCTCGACGAGGTCGAAGTAGGCGCCGAGCTGCACGGGGTCGAGCGACGGCGGTGAATCAGGCATGACCGGATTCTACTGCTTCGAATTCGAAGGGTGTGGTCGGCTGCCGTTCCACCACGCCACGGGCGGAGCCGGAACTGAACTCCTCCGCGAATTCCGCTGCCGTCCCGGGCGGGTGGATCGGGCGGACGCGAGGGTCTCAACGGCCCGATGTCGCGACCTCATCAGCGCACGATGTGGGCAGTGTTGGGCCCGGCCGAGCACCGCAGAACAGGGAGATCGGGCAGGGGTGCGGCGCAGGGTTGCGGAACGGAGGACGGCGCCGCCGCCCACGGATTCCGAGGACCGGCCATGAGCATCCCCTGCCTCGCGCAACGTGAGGACCAGCAGCAACTCGAGTGGATCGGCGGGAGTGTGTTCAGCGTCCTGCTCGACGCCGAGGCGACCGGTGGCAGGTGCCTGACCGACGTGCACGCCGACCCCATGCCCACGGTCGTCGTCGCGGGCCGCGGCCGAACTCGCCGCGGTGATGCGCTCGCACCGGGAGTGACCGACAGCACTTGCACCGACAGGGCTTGCTTCGAATTCGAAGCAGAGGTACTGTCGTCAACAGTTACTTCGAATTCGAAGCAATGTGGACCGCAGCGAAGGTGAGTACCGAAATGAAGGCAGTACGTTTCCACGAGTACGGCGACCCCGGTGTCCTGCGCTACGAGGACGTGGAGCTGCCCGTTCCCGGGGCCGGTGAGGTCCGCATCCGCGTGGCCGCGACGTCGTTCAACTCCGTCGACGGCAACATCCGCGGCGGCTTCATGCGCGGCCCCATTCCGGTGGTGCTGCCGCACACTCCCGGCATCGACGTCGCCGGCACGGTCGACGCGCTGGGCGAGGGCGTGGCCGGCGTTGCGGTTGGCGACGACGTCATCGGCTTCCTGCCGATGGACGGGAACGGCGCCGCTGCGGAGTACGTTCTCGCACCGGCCGAGGTCCTGGCGTCGGCTCCCAACAGCGTCCCGCTGCCCGACGCCGCCGCACTGCCAGTCGTGGGCCTCACCGCGTGGCAGGCGCTGTTCGACCACGGCAAGCTGACGGCCGGGCAACGCGTGCTGATCAACGGCGCCGGCGGAGCGGTCGGCGGCTACGCCGTGCAACTCGCCAAGGGGGCCGACGCGCACGTGATCGCCACGGCCAGCCCGCGCAGCAGCGAGGCGGTCAAGGCGGCCGGCGCCGATGAGGTCATCGACCACACGACCACCGGGGTGACCACGGCGGTGACCGAGCCGGTCGACGTCGTGCTCAACCTCGCGCCGGTCGACCCGGCCGAGCTGGCCGCGCTCGTCACGCTGGTCCGTCCGGGCGGGGTCGTGGTGAACACGACGGTGTGGATGCCCGCGCCCGCCGACGAGGAGCGCGGTGTGCGCGGCATCGACCTGTTCGTCCGCAGCGACTCCGACCAGCTGTCGCGGCTGGTAGCGCTGATCGACAGCGGGGAGCTGCGCGTCGACGTCGCCGAGCGGGTGCCGCTGGCCGAGCTGTCGGCGCTCCACGCCCGGGCCGCGGAAGGCGCGGTGCATGGCAAGGTCGTCGTCGTCCCGCCTGCCGCCTGACGCCGATCCACCGGAAGGAAATGGTGTCTCAGTCGGCAGATACCTTGCCAGGCTTCCTCTCCTGCGGCTCCGTGACCGAGGTATAACGGCGGCCGTGGTACAGCAGCGGTCCGCGCTGGTCCCGGTTGCCATGCCCGCCCCTGACCGGCGCGGCCAGGACGATGTGGTGGTCGCCCGCCGGGATCCGGTCGGCCATCCGGCATTCGAGCCAGGCGACCGCGCCGGCGACCGACGTGCGGCCGTCGTCGTAGCCGATTGCCGGCTGATCGAACCGGTCGATCCCCGGGGCGGAGTATCTGCGGGCCAGCTCCTGGCTGTCCTCGCCGAGGAGATGGATGCCGAGGCGGTCCGCCACGGCGAGGGCCGGCCACGCGGACGCCGTCCGGGCCACAAAGAAGAGCACGAGCGGTGGATGCCGCGGACACCGAGGTGAACGATGTCGCCGTCATGCCGGCCCGGTCGTCCCTGTCCGTGGTGACGAGGGCGACCGTGGTGGCCTGGTGGCGCATGATGTGCTTGAGCAGTTCCGGGGTCAACGCCGGCTCACAGGGTCAGCGAGACGGTGGGCATCATGTCGAAGGTGACACGGCCGTGGTCCTCGGCGAGGGTGTACGGCGTGACGTACGGGTGCCGGGTGCCGGGTGCCGACGGCGACGTCGCGCCAGAACCGTTGCAGCGGGTTGTCGTCCGCGAATCCGCTCGCGCCGTGCAGATCGAGCGGCAGTTCCATCGCCTCGCGGCATTGCCGGGCGGCTGTCGACAGTTCCACTCTCAGCCGGATACGGGCCGACTGCCCCGCGCGCCCCATCCTCGACCAGATAGCTCACAAGTGGTCGCTGATGGTGATGGCAGTGCTCGAAGAACCCAGGCGCTTCAACGACATCAAGCGGCGACTCGAGGGCATCACCCAGCGAGTTCTCACCCAGACACTGCGCCGGTTGGAGCGCAACGGCATGGTCGTGCGCACGGTACTGCCCACATCTCCCGTGGGAGGTGCTGGGATTTCACACCGATCCCGAAACGCTGGATGGTGGAGCGAACCTACGGCTGGCTGAAGTGAAGCCGTACACCAGGTCGACCGGGCCCCACGTGGCCGGCGGAACCTGCGGCGTCACGGCTCGCCTGGCGTGCAGGCTGCTTCTCTCAGCAGTCCGTTTCATCGGTTACCGGTCGGCTCATGCTGGACATCGTGCCAGCTCTTGAATGGGGCTGTCGTTGCCGGACGGTCGCCACCGAGCTGCTCTGGCCAGTGCTGTGGGGGTCTGCATGTGCGAGAAGAGCCCGTGGACGTGGCGAAGGAGTAGCCGTCGTCATTGCGCCCCGGCCCAGCGGCGCTGAGGCTCTAGGTGTGGCCGCCGCCACCGGCCCGGTTCAGGGTGATGTCGTCGGCGTAGTAGCTGCCCTGGGCGTACCAGCCGTGCACGTAGATCGTCGCGCTGGTTTGGGAGGCGCCTGTGGTGAAGGAGACGGTCAGCGGGCTGTATCTGGTTGGGGACGTGGTCCAGGTGGATGTACCGCCGTTCACGCCCAGGTAGACGTTGGAGCCGCGGACCCAGGCACTGAGTGAGTAGGTGGTGTTCGGCCGTACCGCCACCGTTTGGTTGCACTGCGCGGTGTCGCTTGAACTCACCGTCCCCTGGAGGGCTTTGGAGCCCGTGTGGACGGGGGAGGAAACGATCGAGCCAGGGTTGCCGGCGCAGCTCCACGGCGAGAGGCCGCCCGACTCGAAGCCGGGGTTGGTCAGGGCGTCGGTGCCCTCGACCGCGCCCGGGGCGGCCGAGGTCGGGTCTGCTGGCGCACTCGCCGAGGGCGCGGTCGGGGTGGCTTCGGTAGGGCTGGGGATAAGGAGAGAGCAGCCGAAGCCGATGACGGCCGCCGCGGTGACCGTGATCGCGCCGGCCGCCCGGCGCTGTCCTGGCCCCAGGCGGGGGTGGTCTACGGCACGCGGCGGGCGGGTGTCGCCGTCGAGTGTGGGGAGTTCCGCCGTCTTGCCGCCCGGGACAGGCGGGAGTTCCTCTGTCTCGGCGTCGGTCGGGGTGCGGGGGGCAGGTGCGGCCACGGCTGCGCGGTCGCGATAGTCCTTGTCCTGGCGTATGTCGTCGAGCAGTTGGGCCAGCGCGTCGGTGCGGCGCGGGCGCAGCACGCGGATGGGTTCCAGCGCGGTGCGGTCGTCCGGTGCGTCGGACGCGGGCGGTGTGGGCACGGTGCTCTCCTTCCGTCCCGTGGCGTAGACCGGAGTTGTCCCTCGGCATTCATACGCAGCGCACGCTCCGGAGGTTCAGCCGGGACTGCACCCGGGACTGCACCCGGGGAAGCCACGCTCTATGCCCGTGAGGTCCGGGACAGCCGTACGCCGCCCGGGCGTTGACGCGAGCCAGCCGGTCGGGCATAGCCAAACTCATCATCGTCACCACACGACGCAGTTCTCGACTCCCGACCGGGCGAAGTCGTGCGAAGGCTTCGAAGCTTGCTGCGAGCTGCGCGAAGCTCCTGGCAGAGAGGGTTGTTCCTGTTCGACCCCCAACTACCAGGAGCTTCGCCGTTCTGAATTGCCAATTCGCCAGCTTCCCGATCAGGTTGAAAACCTTCATTGATTCGGTACTGGGGAGGCGGCTACTCGGTGGTGAGACGGCTTGGTGGCAGGACGTTCCGATGGGTGGCGGTCAGCAGGTGAGGTTGGAACCTGCGGGGACGCCGAGGATAGAGGTGAAGGAGAGGTAGTCGTTGACACGGTCCTGCATCTCGGCGGTGTTGCCGCCGTTGCACTCGAGGCTGCCGTTGATGCTGCGGATGGTCTCGCCGAAGCCCGCGCCGTTGACCATGGCGTTGTGTCCGGTCATCGTGCCAGGGCCGGTCTGGGTGTTCCAGTACCACAGGCCGGTCTTCCAGGAGATCGCCGAGTCGGACGCAACCAGGCCGGGGTTGTCCAGCAGGTCGACGCCGAGGGCGTCGCCGGCGGCCTTGTAGTTGAAGTTCCAGCTGAGCTGCATCGGGCCGCGTCCGTAGTAGGCGTAGGTGCCGGCGGGGCAGCCGTAGGGCTCACTCGCGCAGTAGTTCCCGGACTGGTCGACCTCGTTGACGTAGACGAGGCCGCCGGTCTCGTGGTCGACGTTGGCCAGGAACGCCGCGGCCTCCTGCTTCTGCACGGTGGTGCTGCCGGTGGTGGCGAATCCGGGGTAGGCGCTGAGCGCGGCCACCAGACCGCTGTAGGTGTAGAAGGAGTTCCGGTTCGGGAACATCTGGTTGAACTGGGCTTCGCTGACCACGAATCCGCCGGAGCCGCCGCCCGTGCCTCCTCCCCCCGAGCCTCCGGTGCAGGTGTAGGGGGACCAGTACCAAGTGCTGATGGTGGGGTCGTATCCGGGGTTGTCGTGGGTGGCGACGTAGTACTGGCCATTGGGGGTGTACTTCACGATGGCGCCGGTCGCATAGGACTGTCCGGCCACCCAGGCGGGGTAGTTGCAGCTGCCGCCGCCGGTGCCTCCTCCGCCGGAGCCACTGCAGGCTCCTTGGTCGGCCCAGACCGCGGCGACACCGGGCGTCTCGCCCTGTGTCCACCACTTGGCCTGCCAGTTGTCGCCGTTGTAGGAGGCGGTCATGCCGCCGGTGTAGACCGCGCCTGAGCTCCAGGCCGCGGCGCAGTCCGCCGCCGCCGCGGGGCTCGCGGCGCCGAAGACGGTGAACGCGCCGAGGAGGCCGACCAGTACGGCCAGCAGTGCTGTCATGCACCTGCCATATACGGGTCTGCGATGCCCGCTGGGCATGGTTGTGCTCATCTGCCACTCCAGACGTAGGGGGTGAGTGGTGGCCCCTGCAGCAAAGCGTGATTGGTCCAGACCAGTCAAGGGTCAGGTAGGGGCATTTGCCAGGGCATGGGCAATAGTTGCGTCCCCTGCCCCGCGGCGGGGCCGCAGGCGGACCGTGGACGGATTGTGTCTGCGTCGTCTCCGGAGGTGTCGTCGGGGAACGACCGCCCTCGCCGGGAGCATCGACCTCCTTGCCGAGGATCCACCCACCGGTGTCGACCACCAGATTGGTGTCACCGACCGCGTCGGAATGCTGTCGACCTTGCCGATGCCGCCCTCAGATGAGTCGGACGCACTGCCCGGGGTAACCGGGGCGTGGGAGCCGATCGGCTTTCGGTATTCCACCGGCGAGAACACCCCCGCTCCTTGCGGGACGTGCCGGACAACGCGAAGGCGGGCCCATGGACGCGATTGTGCTGCTCAAGGACGACCACCAGACGGTCGAGAAGCTGTTCAAGGAGTTCGAGCAGGCCGGGGACCGTGCCTACAAGACCAAGCGGAAGATCGCCGACAAGGTGATCGAGGAGCTGACGGTCCACGCCTGGATCGAGGAGAAGATCTTCTACCCCGCCGCCCGCGCCGCCGTGCCGGACACCACCGACCACGTGCTGGAGAGCGTCGAGGAACACCACGTCGTCCTGTGGATGCTCTCCGAACTTGCGGGCCTGGATCCCGAGGACGAGCGGTTCGACGCCAAGATGACCGTTCTCATCGAGAACGTGCGCCACCACGTCGAGGAGGAAGAGAAGGAGTGGTTCCCCAAGGTCCGCTCCGCTCTCGGCCGCAGCCGGCTGGGCGAACTGGGCGAGCAACTCGCCGCTGCAAAGCCCGACGCTCCGCACGACCCGCTCCAGGTGCCCAGCGCGCACGAATGACCCCCGCGGGGCGGCCCGGCGCGCACGAATGACCCCCGCGGGGCGGCCCGGCGCGCACGAATGACCCCCGCGGGGCGGCCCGGCGCGCACGAATGACCCCCGCGGGGCGCCCCGGCGCGCACGAATGACCCTCGAGGGGCGGCCCGGCGGCCCGGGCTCCGTACGCCCCTTCAAGGACGGCAGAACCAGCCACCGGCAGTTCCGAGGAGCAACGGCATGACGAGCGAAAAGCCCGACACCACTTCCCGACCGGACCGGTCGGTGACGAGGCCGCTGGCGGATCGTACAGGGTGGGACGAGGTGGACGTACGGGCGGTGGACACCGCACGGGTGCTGGCGGCCGACGCGGTTCAGAAGGTCGGCAACGGCCATCCCGGCACCGCCATGAGCCTCGCCCCGCTGGCGCATCTGCTGTTCCAGAACGTCATGCGGCACGACCCCGGCGACGACCAGTGGCTGGGCCGCGATCGGTTCGTGCTCTCCTGCGGGCACTCCAGCCTGACCCTCTACATCCAGCTCTACCTGACCGGCTACGGCCTGAAGCTGTCGGATCTGGAGGCGTACCGCACCTGGGGCTCCGCCACCCCGGGCCACCCCGAGCACCGGCACACGCGAGGTGTGGAGATCACCACGGGCCCGCTCGGTCAGGGGCTGGCCAGCGCGGTCGGCATGGCGATGGCGGCCCGGCGCGAACGTGGTCTGCTCGACCCCGACGCCGAGCCGGGCAGCAGTCCCTTCGACCACCATGTCTACGTCGTCGCCTCCGACGGCGACATGATGGAAGGCGTCACCGGCGAGGCCGCTTCCCTGGCGGGCCATCAGGGGCTGGGCAATCTCGTCGTCTTCTACGACTCCAACCACATCTCGATCGAGGACGACACCGACGTCGCCTTCAGCGAGGACGTCCCGGCCCGCTACGCCGCCTACGGCTGGCACGTTCAGACCGTCGACTGGACGGTCACCGGCGACTACACCGAGGACGTCGACGCGCTGCTGGCCGCCGTCCGTACCGCACAGGACGAGGACGGCCGACCCTCGCTGATCATGCTGCGCACCCTGATCGGCTGGCCCGCCCCCACCAAGCAGAACACCGGCAAGGCCCACGGCTCCGCGCTCGGCGAGGACGAGGTCGCCGCGACCAAGCGGTTGCTGGGGTTCGACCCCGAGCGCCACTTCGTCGTGGAGGATGCGGTGTTGGCGCGGACCCGGCAGGCCGCCGACCGCGGGCGGCGGTTGCGCGGCGAGTGGGACGAGGCGTTCGCGGCGTGGCGGACGGCCGATCCGGCGCGCGCCGAACTGCTGGACCGGCTGCAGGCGCAGCGGTTGCCGGATGGCTGGACCGAGGCCCTGCCCGACTTCCCCGCCGACCCCAAGGGGATGTCCACCCGTGCCGCGTCCGGCGAGGTACTCAGCGCGCTGGCCCCGGTGCTGCCGGAGTTGTGGGGTGGTTCCGCCGACCTGGCCGGGAGCAACAACACCACCATGGACGGCGAGCCGTCCTTCGTACCGGCCGACCGCCAGACCAAGGACTGGAAGGGCGGCCCCTACGGCCGCACCCTGCATTTCGGCATCCGCGAGCACGCCATGGGCGCGGTCCTCAACGGCATCGCCCTGCAGAGCCTGACCCGCCCCTACGGCGGCACGTTCCTGACCTTCTCGGACTACATGCGCCCGGCTGTCCGCCTGGCCGCGCTGATGAAGCTGCCCACCACCTATGTGTGGACCCACGACTCCATCGGCCTGGGCGAGGACGGCCCCACCCACCAGCCGGTGGAGCACCTGGCCGCGCTGCGCGCCATCCCGGGCCTGGACGTGGTCCGCCCTGCCGACGCGAACGAGACCGCCGCCTGTTGGCGCACCGTCCTGGAACACCGGGATCGCCCCGCCGCACTGGTCCTGACCAGGCAGAACGTTCCCGTGCTTGACCGCGGTAACGGTGCCTGCGCTCCTGCCCGGGACGCTGCCCGCGGCGGATACGTCCTCGCCGACGCGGCGCACCGCACCGTGCCGGACGTCATCCTCGTGGCGACCGGCTCCGAGGTGCACATCGCCCTTGAGGCCCGCACACTGCTGGAGGCCGACGGCCTGGCCGTGCGGGTCGTGTCGATGCCGTGCCGGGAGTGGTTCGCCGCTCAGCCCCCGGCCTACCAGGACGAGGTCCTCCCGCCGGCCGTGCGGGCCCGGGTCAGCGTCGAGGCGGCGGTGGGGCAGGGCTGGCGGGACGTGGTCGGCGACGCCGGACGCATCGTCAGCCTGGAGCACTACGGCGCCTCCGCCGACTACCAGCGCCTGTACACCGAGTTCGGCATCACGCCCGAGGCGGTCGCCGCGGCCGCCCGCGACAGCATCCACGACGCCGGCCGCGCCCCGCGCCCCGGCGGCCAGCGACAGACCTCCGCTCCCACCAGCGGCGGCACCGGAGACCACCCCTGACAGCGCGGCGCCGCTCCCGTACCCGTGGGCGCACACGGCTACAAATCCATCTTCAGCGCCGCCCGTTCACGACGATCTCGTGGCCGGCGTTGATCAGCCGGTCCAGAAGAGACTCGGCGACATCCGGGTCGGAGGGTCCCGCCGAGATGGTGTCCGGCCAGACAGCGGCCTCGGTGCTGCCGGCCGTGACACGCCTGCTCGGCGGACACGCGCCCGGGGGCGAGAACGCGGACGGTCTACAGCGCGTCCCTGGGGACCGACTCGTTCCAGGTGCGCGAGGCGACGCGTCGGCCGCCCTCGTAGGCGTCCAGCGTGGCGTTGACGTGGAAGTTTTCGGAGTCGCAGGTCAACGTGGTGCTCGTGCGGACCCGTACATCCCAGTCCTGGCGACGAAAACTCATGGCCCAGGTCACCTCGCCGGCCGGTGAGGTGACGTCCTCCGCGACCGAGGTGTACCGCTCGTGGACGCGGCAGCCGACGTCCAGGTCCATCGCGTCGTAGTGGACCGTGCCGCGGTCCTTGACGATGTTCAACGCCGCCCGGTAGTCGATCAGATCGCGGCTCACCTCCCAGCGCTGCTCCGGCGGGGTCACCTGGGTCGTCGTGATGGGGGCCGTGCCTTCGGGCGCCTCGAAGGGGACCGAGGTATCCGGTTCGTCGGCGGGGCGGACCGGCAGGAAGAGGCGGCACGGTTGCTCGTGGACGGTCAGGAGCGTGGGCCGTGGCGGCGGCCAGGCCAACGGCCAGTACGACGTGGACAGCGAAAGCCTTATGCGGTGGCCCGGCGGGAATGCCTGCGCCACACCGTTCAAGTGCACTGTGGCCCGGACGGGTTGACCCGGTTCCAAGCGGGCGGGCTCGTCCGTGCCGTCCCGGCGGGTGAGGTTGAGGACGCCGTACGTGACGCGGGTGGCACTGCCGTCCGGGGCCACGTCCGACAGCCGGGCGGCCACCATGGCCACCGGCTGGTCCGCGCTCACCTCCAGTTCGATGCGAGGCGCCCCGAGGATCTCCAGCCGGTCCGTCAACGGTTCGGTCTCGTAGACCAGGGAGCCGCCGTCCTCCTCCCGCTGGTCGTAGGGCAGGTCCGGCGGGGCGTTGTACGAGGCCCACTTGCCGGCGAACTGGCCCACGGACAGCGGGGACCGCAGCGTCTGGCTTCCCCCGTCGTCGGGGGCTTCGTCCGCGGTGGTGAGGTGGCGCGAGCGCAGCGCGTACGGGGTGTCGTGAACGTGCTCCGAGGGCCATGTCCGCTCGTCGACCCACCGGCCGGGGCGTTCCTCGTACGAGGTGGAGGGTGGCGCGCTGTCCTGCATCCACGCCCGGAGCATCGGGCCGTCCATCGCCCCGTTGTCGGCCCCCTTCAGCCAGTGGTCCCACCAGCGCACCACTTCCTGGAGGTAGCCGATGGCGGGTCCGGGTTCGCCGAGGTGGGGGTACTTGTGGGACCAGGGGCCGATCAAGCCCTTGCGTGGTACGTCCAGATGGGCGAGCAGGCGGGTCACCGCGTTGGAGTATCCGTCGGCCCAGCCGCTGGAGGCGAGGACGGGGCAGCGTACGGCCGTGTAGTCCTCGCACACCGACGCGTGCCTCCAGTAGTCGTCGCGGCGTTGGTGGCGTAGCCAGTTCAGCACCCACGGTTCGGCGGCTTCCAGACGCTCGTGCCACATCGCGCGCCAGCGGTCGCCGACGGCGGACGGGTCCGGCGGGCAGGTGGCGTAGGCGAACATGGTGCCCGCCTCGGCGAGGTTGTCGGACAGCATTGCGCCGCCCATGTAGTGCATGTCGTCGGAGTAACGGTCGTCGGTGAACGAGGAGATGACGATGGCGCGCAGACTGCTGGGGCGCCGGGCGGCGACCTGTAGGGCCGCGAACGCGCCCCAGGAGATGCCCATCATCCCGGTCGTGCCGTCGCACCAGGGCTGCGCAGCCAGCCAGTCGAGTACCGCCTCGGCGTCGTTCTGCTCGACTTCCAGGTACTCATCGGTGAGGACGCCCTCTGAGTCACCGGTACCGCGCAGGTCCACGCGGACACACGCGTAGCCGTGCCCGGCGATGTAGGGGTGGTGGATCGAGTCGCGGACCGAACTCAGATCGCCCTTGCGGTACGGGATGTACTCCAGGATCGCGGGGACGGGGGAGTCGTCCGAGGAGACCGGGCGCCAGACGCGTGCCGACAGGTGGACGCCGTCCGGCATCGGGATCCTGACGTGGTCCTCTTGCCTGGTGGTGTGGGGGAGGTTGTCGATGTATCGCATACGTCTCTCAAGCCGTGCGGTCGGTCGTGGGGTCGGTCGTGGGGTCAGTCGGGCGGTCGAAGGCAAGTCGTAGCGCGGCGACACAGCGGTCGTACTTCTCGCGCAGGTCGTGCTCGTCGGCACCGCCGGTGAAGATGTGTGCCACCTCGTAGCTGTAACTGTCCTGCTGGTCGACGTCCGACAGGCGTTGGCCCTCGTTGGGCACGACGTCGACGCGGACGCCGGGTATCTCCTTCTCGATGCGGGCCAGTTCCTCGGGCTGCGGCACCTCGCGTACGACGCCGTCGGAGAACCAGCGGTAGTACCACTTGGCGGCCAGGGCGTACGGTCCCTGCCCGGACGGCATGGCCGGATCCTCGCCCAGGGCGAGGGCGAGCATGCAGTGGTGGTTGGGCACGCCGTCGACGTAGTCGAAGAGCTCCGCGTGTGCCTGGGAGTGGCGGGGGTTGATCTCCAGGATCGAGATCCCGTCGGTGGCCGGATCATAGAAGAACTCGATGCTGAAGGTCGCCTGCCGCCAGCCGATGTGGCGCATCACCCGCTTCGACACCTCCCGCAGGCGCTCCTGTACCGCTTCCGGCAGGGCGGAGGGGTACTGGTGGCGGAGGAAGCTGGTGGAATCCGGGTAGTTGATCGAGTCGAGAACGCCGTACACGGTGATCTCGCCGTCGTGCTCGTATCCCTCGACCGCGACCTGGACGCCGTCGAGCGTCTCCTCGGCGAGACAGACCTGGCCGCCGACCCCGGCCATCTCCTGCGGCAGGTCGAGCCGGTCCAGGATGTACTCGAAGGGGCGGCCCACCCGGTGGATGCCCTGGCCGATGTGTTCCACGGCGGTGCGGAACTGCTCCATGTCCTGCACGCCGTAGGCGAGTTCGGAGGAGTACGACAGCGCCGGCTTGAGCCACATGGGGAACCGCACACCCTCCGGCGGCTGCGGGTCGGACGCGTCGAGGTCCACCCGGCCGAAGCGCGGGTGCTCCGTGGCGACCTCCTGCTGCACGAGACGGCTCCAGTACTTGTGCTCGCACCTGACCACCGATTCCAGACTGGTGGCGCGCGTCCCGTACTCCTTCGAGAGCAGCGCGACGAGCGTGCTCACCGGGAAGTCCCAGTAGCCGACGATCGCGTCGATCGGTTCGTCGAAGCCGTCCAGCACGCTCCGGGCCCGGTCGATCAGTTCCGGTACGGTCACCTCGCCGTGCTGGAGCTCCCGGATGGTCAGGAGGCGGTGGAAACGCAGCTCCTCGGCGCGGGGGACGGTCCGCAGGGTCCGTAGATTGGCCTCGTCGAGACCGACGACGAATACGTTGCGGGGGCGTGGGCTCACTGACGGCTCCAGGGGTCGGGGCAGGGAACCGGCCGTGTACCCATGGGCCGATCAGGCACACGGCAAGACCCCGGCGGCGTGAGGGTCCACAGGGGCGGAACGGATCCCTTCGGACGGAACGGCCGCCGCCGCGGGGCAAGGCCGACCGGGAGCCGGAGAGGGTCACGGCCAGGGCCATTCTCGAGGAATACGATCGTCTTGCCGGTCGTATGGCCCATGCGCTGGAACTCGCGCGGGGACAGAACGTGACATGGCCCTCCATGAGGCCCGCAAGGCGGCCAAGAAGACCCGGTACGCCACGGAGCCGGCCCGCGCCGCACTCGGCAAGCCCGCCACGCGTCTGGGCAAGCGCGTCAAAGCGGTCCAGAAGGTGCTCGGGAACCACCAGGACAGCGTCGTGACCCGCGATGCCCTGCGCAAGTTGGCCGTGGCGGCACACGAGGCCGGCGAACCCGGCTTCGTCTGGGGCCTGTTGTACGGACAGGAACACGCCGAGGCCGACAGGCACGAACGAGAGCTGCCGACGGTATGGGCTGACGCCTCGAGGCACGATCCGCGCAAGACGCTCGACTAGACGTGCGAAGTGGCCGCAGCCGCATGAGGTCGACCAGATGAAGTTGCCCGCGACGAGGAGTGCGGTCCTGAAGACGGCAGCACGCCGAGGACAGGCGCACCTCCGGGCCACCTGCCGGTCTGGGCCCCGGCGAGGCCCGTCATCGGCAGCCCGATACATTCCGCGTGAAGGAGCAGCGCCTTCAGGGGGCGGGCGAAGTGCGCAAATGTAACCGAGTGACGACAAATCGACTGCAGACATGTCTTCACAGCAGGGCCGGATCCGTCCGTCGAAGCGGAGCAAACTCAGCGGGAACCTTCGGTCGGCTGCCGGACACGTATAGGGCATGGAACTGAACGATGCTGGTCCCGCCGTACCGGTCGGAGGGATATCCGACCGAGAGCTGTGGGCGAGGGCCGTCGATGGCGACCGGGAGGCGTTCGGCCGGGTGTTCGACCGCCATGGGAAGGCCGTCTACAACCACCTGTTCCGGCGCACGGCCGACTGGTCCGAAGCCGAAGACCTCACGTCGACCGTGTTCTTGCACGCCTGGCGTCGGCGATCGGAGACGGTGCTGGACCGCGACTCGGCCTTGCCGTGGCTGCTGGGCATCGCCGACCACCTGCTGTCGAACACCAGGCGGCGGCTGAGGCGGGCCGAGGCGTTGCTGCGCCGGCTCGTCTCGCATGACGAGCCGGTGGGTGACCACGCGGACCGCGTCGCCGGCCGGGTCGACGACGAGCGTCGCATGTCGGAAATCCACCGGGCGTTGGCGCGGCTGCCGCGCCACGAACGCGACGTCGTCGAGCTCTGCGTGTGGTCGGGCCTGGACCAGCAGGCGGCTGCGGCAGCTCTGGGCGTGGCGGTCGGGACGGTGAAGTCCAGACTGCACCGGGCGCGGCGGAGGCTGGGGGCCGACCTCGTTGGCGGAGCCGCGGCTCCAGCGTCATTCGGTTCGAACAATCCCGTCAACGCGGAAGAGGTCGCACGATGAACCACAAGCCGGGCATTCCTGCGGCTCCTTCCGATCGTGATCTGCCGAACCACCGGCGGACCCGAGAGGAGCTACTGATGAAGATCGGCCCTGAGAACAACCGTGCTTCGCTGCGCAGCAGGTGGGGAGTGCCGATAGGCGTCGCCACCGGCGTTGCGGCGATGAGCGTCGCGGCCGTGGCCGTCTTCAACGGGGCAAGGGATGGCAAGCCGCTGCTCGCCGACCCCGCCGGAAACCCGACGAGCGCCACCGCGTCCCCGAGTCCGAGCACCACGAACGGCTCCACGTCGGCCGGAGCCGGCTCGGCGTCGTCCTCGGCTCACGCGAGTTCCGCTGCGGACGCGTTCTCCATCACCAGCGGGACGACGACCCCGATCGACGCCGGGACCGTCGCCAAGATCCTGGCCTCCTGCCTGGGCTCGGACGCATCGCGATTCCACGCGGTGGTCGCGGTCCGCGCGCCCATCGCGTCGCAGGACTGGGACGGCGTGGTCATCGCCGTGAACGCAGCCGATCAGTACGTGCAATGCGAGTCGAAGGGCGAAAAGGGCAACAGCCAGGACTCCCCGCCCACGTTCATCAACGACCGCCTGTGGGGCACCGGTCACATGATCGAGTACTTCGACTCGAACAGTGCGCCCGCGGGCGAGGGGCGGTACCTCATGCTGGGCGCCGGGCACTACACATCCGACATCGCCAAGATCACCATCAGCTACGGCGACAACCCGAAGCAGTACCCGGCGGTCATGGCAGGCGGCGCGTTCGTCTACGCGGCGGCGCTCTCCACCGACTACCGCGGTCCGCACTACGCGGGCCCGAGCCCCTACGTCCATGCCTACAACGCATCCGGCGCGGAGATTTACAACCAGAAGACGGACCCGCAGTTCACCGACAAGCAGTAAAAGAGCGTTTCGCCCCGGCGAGGTTGTTTGGTTCGGGGGGCGGTTCGGGGGTCGGGTGTCGCGCCAGCTGGTGGGTTTCGTAGTCGCGGGCCAGGCTGCGGCGGTGCACGAACCAGCCGAAGGTGCGCTCGACGCCCCAGCGCCGCGGAATCACCCTGAATCCCTCGGCGCCCGGCTCGCGTTGGACGACTTCGACTTCGACTTCGACTTCCACGTCGATGCCGAGGCGGGCGCCGTGGTCGATGGTTTTGGTGCCGTGGTCGATGTCGGCCCATGCTTTGGCTACTCGGGGGTGAGCCGCGGCGATGTGGGACATCAGGTGTATGCCGCCGACGTTGTCGGAGACACTCGCCGCGGTGACCCAGACGGCCAGGAGCGGGCCGGCTGCTGCCGGGGCCGCAGGCGCGCCAGGTCCCCAAGGCGCTGCACGGCTGCGGTCCCTCTCCGCGACTACGGGTACAGCTTTTCGCCCTTGGCCAGCATCGCTACGTACTTCTCGATCCGGCGCGCCCGGGTCTCGGGCTTCTTGGCGTCCTGGACCCGGTACAGGATCGCGTAGCGGTTCTGCCGGTCCAGTGTCTCGAAGAACTCCGCCGCGGCCGGGTCGGCGGTCAGGGCCGCCGCGAGGTCGTCCGGCACCGTGGCGGCCTTCGCGCCGTCGTAGGCCGCCTCCCAGCGGCCGTCTGCCTTGGCGCGGTCGACTTCGGCCTGCCCCTGGGGATGCATCCGGCCCTGCTCGATCAGGGCGGCCACCTTGTCCCGGTTGATCTTGGACCACTTGCTGCGCGGCTTGCGCGGGGTGAACCGCTGCAGCCACCACTGGTCGTCGAACTTGGCCTTCTGGCCGTCGATCCAGCCGTAGCAGAGTGCCTCGTCGAGCGCCTGGGCGTAGTCCAGCGCGACGATTCCGGGGCCCTTCTTGCGAAGCTTGAGCCAGATGCCGGGCGAGACGGCGTGATTCTCGCCGAGCCATGCCTGGAATGCCTCGGCGGATTCGAATGCGACGATCTCCAAGTCCTGAGTCACCCCAGCAGCGAACCACATCCGGCCGATTGTCATGACGCATTCGGGCGCGGCCCCGGATGCGGGATGCCCGTGGACCTGGGTGATCATCTGTGCTCTCGACGCAGAACGATCATGCGAGAGCCGTGAGAGAAGCCTTCCGCGCGCGGGCCAGCGACCCAGATCCGGGCCGGTGCCCGGCTGACCGCCCGGCGGCGGGGTGCGGTCGGGCGCCGCATACGGGGATCCCGTGCGACCTGCATGATCGTGGAGCCGGCAGTCGAACGCGATGCTCGCCGGCCCCGGAACGGCTGTGACGTACCGTCACGGAGCGTACGCGTGGTGTGGTGCCTCGCCTAAGATGATGTGGTGAAGTTCGTGATGGTGCCGGGTGGTTGGCAGGGCGGGTGGGCGTTCGACGAGGTGGCGGCCGAGTTGCACCGCGACGGTCACCAGGTCGAGGCGGTGACCCTGGCCGGGCTGGAGCCGGACGGTCCGGCCGACGTGGACCGGCCGCCGAATCTCGACACCCACATCGACCAGGTGGCCGGGCTCATCGAAGGCGGCGGTGAAGGGCCCCTCGCGCTGTGCGGGCACAGCTACGGCGGGATGGTGATCGCCGGTGTCGCGGACCGGCTCGTCGACCGTCTCGACCAGCTCGTCTTCATCGACGCCTACGTCCCGGAGGACGGTGATTCGTGCTGGTCGCTGACCAGCGACCGGTTCCGGCACCTGTTCATGACCGGTGTCCGCGACGACGGCCGCTGGGTGGCGGTCCCCCGTGGGGCCGACCCGCGCTCGCGGCCGCATCCGCTGGCGAGCCTCCTCCAGTCGCTCAGGCTGCAAAGCGGCCCCCGCCGCGCGGTCGGCCGCACGTTCATCAGCGGTGGCGCGTGGCCGGGCAGCCCGTTCGTGGCCGTGACCGAACGGCTGCGCCACAGCTCGGGCTGGCGGGTGCACGAGATTCCCGTCGGCCACAACATCGCCCGTCTCGATCCGGTTGGTCTCGCGGCAGTCCTCGGGGCGCTGCAGCCGGTCGGTGGGGGCGCGTGACGCTGATGCGCGGCGTTGCCGGGAGTCGGCGCTCAGTTCGCCACCCCCCGGGGCGGGGTCACTCGCGGGCGGTCGCCGTGGTGCTCATGTCCGCGTAGCGGGTGCCGGCCACCTGCGCCGCCAGCGGTTCGAGTACGGAGAGTTCGGCCGCGGACAAGGTGAGCGCCGTCGCGGCGGCGTTCTCCCGCAGCCGGGCGGACCTGCGGGAGCCGGGTATGGGCAGGACGGTGAGGCCGTGGACGCGGGACTGTTGGTGCAGCCAGGCCAGCGCGATCTGTGCGGGGGTCGCGGCGTGGTCCGCGGCGATCGCGCGGACGGTGTCGAGGAGCGCGTAGTTGGTGCGGGCGTGTTCGCCGGTGAACCGGGGCATCGACAACCTGGTGTCGCCCGGGCTCAGTTCGCTGTTGTCGGGGAGCGCGCCGGTGAGCAGGCCACGGCCGAGAGGCGAGTACGCGACGAATGCCACGCCGAGTTCCGCGGCCGTGGGGACCGCCGACGTCTCGACGTCGCGGCTGAAGAGCGACCACTCGGACTGCAGCGCGGTGATCGGGTGGACGGTGTGGGCCGCGCGCAGTTCGGGGCCGGTCACCTCGCAGAGCCCCAAGTGGCGGACCTTGCCCTCCTGGACGAGCTCGGCCATCGCGCCGACGGTCTCCTCCAGGGGAACCGAGGGGTCGCGGCGGTGCGCGTAGTACAGGTCGATCGTGTCGATGCCGAGGCGCTTCAGGCTCGCCTCGGCGCACCGGCGGACATAGGCGCGGTCGCCGCGGACCTGGTTCCAGGTCCGGCGGCCCGGCTGCCGCACGATGCCGAACTTCGTGGCGAGGAAGACCCGTTCACGGTGGGCGCGGACGAAGGGGCCCAGAAGCACCTCGTTCTCGCCGTGTCCGTACAGGTCGGCGGTGTCGAACATGGTGACGCCCGCGTCGAGGGCGGCCTGCAGGGTTTCCTGCGCCTGGGCCTGCGGGCTGGGTCCGTAGAACTCGCTGAATCCCATGCAGCCCAGGCCCTGGGCGCCTACTGGCGGGCCGCTGGTACCGAGAGGAACGACCGGGAGGGTGAGGGCGGACATGGGAAGGGCTCTCCTTGTGTGGCGGTGGGTGGCCGGGGAGGCGCGGATATCACGCGTGGCGGGGGAGGATGACGTCGGTGATCTCCTGGACGCGATCCGTGAGGTCCTCACGATTGTGCTGGACCCAGGAGATGTGCTGGCTGCCGAAGAACGCGGCGACGACGACGCGGGCCATGGAGGAGATGTCGGTGGTGGTCCGCAAAGTGCCCTCGTCCTGGGCCTGTGCCAGTAGCTCGGCGATGAGCTGGGTGAACTCGCTGAACGGCGTCGGCATGTCGGCGTCGACCAGGTTCCGCTCGATCTGCAGCCGGGCACCGGCCTGCATCACCGGGTTGTCCCGCAGGGCGACCGCGGTCCGCAGAAGGAGCTCGGCGACCGCGTCGAGCGGCGGGAACTGCCTGGCCGTGACCGACTCGGCAATGGCGGGCAGCTGTGTGTAGAACTCCTCGGTGACCGCGACGGCCACCGCCTCCTTGTTGGTGAAGTGGAAGTAGACGGCTCCCTTGGTCACTTCGGCGCGGTCGGCGATGTCCTGGAGCGTGACGGAGGGGAACCCCTTTTCAGCGAAGGCCGTGGCAGCGGCGTGGAGGAGCTGCCTCCGGGTGCGGCTGGCCCGTTCCTGCTTGAGTTCCCGCGGGGGAGCGGCCTTGGCGGCGGTCCGCAGGTCGCTGTTCAGGTTGCTCATGATTCCTCTTCCGAACGCTTCGACGGTGCCTGGCGCGCATGCCCCGCACGAGTTGGTCCTTGCAGAATACCTCTGCGAAGGTATATTTTCACGGCGCATCACCACGGTATTCCCGAACCTGATGGGGGAGAGACCATGGACCAGTTGTACGAACTGTCGACCAGGGTCCCAGGCGAACCGGGCACGGCAGTAGTGGATGCCTCTCTGAAGTTCCTTCAACCAGTCTCCCGACAACTGGTCCACCGGGCCGCGGTCGCGGAGGTCTTCATCACGGACGCCTTGCAGGTGAGCGAGGGCCGGTTCCTCGTGGGAGCCCAGTGGCCTCGGGACCACGCGCTGTACTATCCCGACGCTCAGGGCATGTCCGACCCGCTGCTGCTGACCGAGACAGTGCGCCAGGCTCTGGTCTACCTGGCGCACGAGTACTGCGGGATCCCGCTGGGACACCGGTTCTTCGGCAGCGACACCCACTTCGAGATCACGGACCACGAGGCGTTCCTGGTAGGCGACACCCCGTTGCACGTGACCCTGGACGCCCAGTGGTCGTGGGTGGCGAACCGACCGCCCCGGCGCTTCGGTATGCGAGTGGACGCGGTGGTGTCCGTGGCCGGGCGCGAGTGCGCCCGGGCCGGGCTGAGCGTCTACGCCGTCGACGAGAGGCTGTACCAGCGGCTCCGCTGGCGGGGAGCGGAGGGGCAGGGCCGTGACGAGGTCGCCCGCGTCGGGCACTTGACCGCAACTCGCCTGCCGGCGGCCGACGTCGGCCGCCTGCGGGCCAAGGACAGCGTGCTGGGCCGCACGGAGGCGGGGGAGTGGCGGCTGCTGGTCGATCTTCACCACGCCGTGCTCTTCGATCACCCCGGGGACCACATACCTCTGATGGTCACCCTGGAAGGCGCTCGTCAACTGGGCCATCACCTGGTCCACCGCCGCCACGGCGTCCCCGCGGGAGCGGTGCTGCGCGCCGTCCAGATGGACTGCCCGGCCTTCGCCGACCTTGACGAACCGGTGCGGCTGTGCGCCGAGTTGCAGCCGCCGGTGGCCGCGTCGGACGCCACGAGGCTGCGCATCACGGCCGTACAGCGGGAGGACGCCGTCGCCACGGTCACCATGGAGTGGCTGCCCCGAGTCCTGCCCGGCGCGCCCGAGGGGGTCACCTTCTCCCGCGACACGGTCGGCTCCGGCGCGGCGGTCTAGCGGTGAGCGCAGACCGGCGGGCCTCCCTCGACCGCGACCGCGGTCTCCGATGTACAGGGGAGCCAAAGACCCGCCGCCCCCTGTGAGTTGTGCGGACCAAGTCGGCCGGCTGACGCCCGGACCAGAAGCGGCGTCGACCGGCGGGGCGGAGTTGACGGCTGCGAGTGCCTCCCGTGTCGGGGCGTGCGCCGACGCGTACGTGCGCAGGGAGGGTTCCTGCTCTCGCGGCATCCGTACCTCCGACTAAGAAACCGTTAAGAAAGTATGTTTTCACATCCCTGTCCGGCTCGACAAGGAGCTGAATCATGCTCGATCATGCTGAGCCGCAAGAAAAGCAGCGATCCGGCCTTTTCCCTCCGGAGCGAACAGGCGGCACGTTCGCCGAGGACGCCGTACTGCGGGCCGCCCGGGCGGCAGGGCGTGCCGCCACGGCGGCGGACCGAGACCGGCGGCTGGCTCCCGCGGTCGTGACCGCCCTCAAGGAGGCGGGAGCAGCACGTCACTTCGTGCCCCGCCGATGGGGCGGCCGGGAAGGCGGCTTCGCCGACCTGATCACCGCCACGGCGCTGGTTGCCGGGCAGTGCCCCTCCGCCGCATGGTGCGGCATGTTATGGGCCGCGAACGGGCGGTTCGCCGCCAGGCTGCCCGAAGAAGGACAGCGGGAGCTGTGGGGCCAGGGCCCCGACACACTGATCGCGGCCGCCCTGGCCCCGCCCGCCGGCACGGCGCGCCCGGTACCGGGCGGCTGGCTGCTGGACGGCCGCTGGGACTGTGTCAGCGGTGTGGACTTCTCCCACTGGGTCCTGCTCGCGGCCCCGGTCGACGACACCGCGGTCGCGGCCGGTGTCACCCCCGCTGGTCCGGCGCGGGCCGCGGCATGGGTGATGGCGGTGCCGCGCTGCGAGGTGATCGTGCGGGACACCTGGCGCAGCACCGGGCTGCGCGGCACCGGCAGCAACTCCGTCGACGTACGCGGGGTGTTCGTCCCCGACCGGCGCACCTGCCCGCTGGGCGACGTGCTCGCCGCCGTGGTCGAGCCGGGTGCCTCACCGGCACGCCAGGCGCCCGCGCATGTGGCCGGCGGCCCGATGTTCTGCGCGCCGGCGCTCGGCGCGGCCCGGCTCGCCCTGCGGTCCTTCACGCGCTGGGCGACGACCCCGCCCGCCGGGCGCCCGGCGGCCCTGGGCGACACGGCCGTCCAGCGGGCGCTGGCGCGCTCCGCCGCCGAGATCGACGCCGTGGCCCTGCTGCTGGAGCGGGCCGGAGCCAGCGCCGACGCCGAGCCCACCGCGCCACGCGTCGAGGCGGTCAACCGGCGCGACGCCGCGGTGGCGGCCGAGTTGCTGGTGGAGGCCGTCGAACGGCTGTTCAGGACGGGCGGTGCCCACGCCCGGGACGACACCAGCGAGGTCCAGCGGGCCTGGCGGGACACGCACACGGTGGCGGCGCACGGCGCCCTGCGGCTGGACGCCTCGGCCGGCGCGTACGCCGCCTGGGGCGAGGGCGAGTGGTCGACGACGTTGCCGTGGGGGCCGCGGTGAGCCGGTCGGGCCGCCTGGTGTTCAGTGACGTCGATGAGACGCTCATCGCAGGGAAGTCGATGTTCGACTTCCTCGCGTACTACTTCTGCGGCACCCGCGGAAGTAGAGGTGCCCGCCTCGCGGCGGACGTCCGGCGGGACCTGTCCCTGCGGACGTCCGCCGGCGCTCCCCGGGAAGCCATGAACCGCCTGTACTACCGCACCTGGGCGGGCGAGCCCGCCGCCCGGGTCGCGGAGCTGGCCGAGGCCTGGTACGCCGAGCGGTCGGGGGCACCCGGCTTCTACCTGGCCGCCACACGCCGGGCGCTGGAGCTGCACCGCGACGCAGGGGACACGGTGATCCTGGTGTCCGGATCGTTCCCTGCGGTCCTCGCGCCCATCGCCGCCGAAGTGGGTGCGACGCACCTGCTGTGCTCGGTCCCCGGGATCCAGGACGGAGTGCTGACCGGCCGTCTGGTGGGCGATCCCTGTATCGGAGAGGCGAAGCGCGCGGCGGTCCGTGACACGCTGCGGCGCTGTCCGGACGTGGACCCGGCGCGGTGTTACGCGTACGGGGACCACCTGTCCGATCTGCCGATGCTGGCGGAGGTGGGGCACCCCGTCATCGTGGGCGGCTCGCCGGAACTGACGGCGCGGTTGCCGCGGGCGCGGGTGCTGGACCCCCACGCCGCGCTCGACGTCCCTGCCCTGCTCTCACCGGGTCCGGTGGCCCGCGTGGCCTGTCGCCGGGACGGCGCCTGACCGGCCGTACAGATGGTCGTGCGCCCTCGGCCCGGCCCGCCCGTCTCCACCGGAGCCGAGCGGCCTGCCGAGGGCGGACGGCGCTTCAGCGCTCGTGTGGGCGGGCAGCGGCCGGACCGTCCTTCGCCGGCCCGGACACCGCCGTCCACAGGTCGTCGAACCGCCGCGCGGCGTCGGCGTCGTCACGCGGCACGGGGTGAGGAACCCCGAAGAAGATCGAGAGCAACAGGCGGGCCACGGCCTCCGGGGGGTATCCGCCGGTGCTCCCGTCACCGGCCTGTGCCTCCGTGACGGCACGGGTCAGCGGCAAGCAGATCCGCTGGACCAGTCCGGGCTCGTGCCGGTCCAGATGAGGGCTCTCCACGGCGAGCCGCAACGCGGACCGGGCCCGCGTGTCCTGGCGGAGGTGCCGGGCGATGTCGAGCACGGTCTGCCGCAACGTGCGCACCGCCGCCGCGTCCGGCTCGCCGGCCCGTGCCGCCCGCGTGCTCAGCTCGTCCCCGGCCTCCCCGATCAACGCCGCCGCCAGCTCCTCCTTCGAGGAGAAATGCCCGTACAGAGCGCCCTTGGTCATGCCAGTGCGCTGGATCACGTCGAGCAGCGTCGTGCCCGTGTAGCCGTGCGCGGCGAACTCCTCCGCCGCAGCCTTGAGCACCGCCTCCCGGGTGCGGACCGCACGCTCCTGAGTCACACGGATCCTCCATTCCAGAGAAGAAACCTTCACAAAGGTATGTTATTGTGTGGACGCGGCCCGATGCGGACCGCATGCACGTGATCATATCCGCGCACGACCGGATCGCGTGCTGATATCCCGCCACCGTCGCGCTCCGGGCCGGGCATCGGTGTCCGGGCCGAAACGCGTCGCCCGGGCCGGCCGGCCCGGGCGACGCGTTCGCGACCGGAGCACTAGATCAGACCCAGGTGCCGCAGGTCGGCGACGTACTTCTCGATCAGCGGCCGGGACAGGTGCGGGATGTCCCGCTCGGCGCCGATGCCGACAGTGCGCACCGCTGCGCGGAACCGTTCCGCGGGCAGCGCCGACGTCGTGCGAGGGACGAGCGGCTCGCGCCAGGCGGCTATCAGCGGCAGCAGGGAGTACGGGCGCTGCGCCTGTGGCAGCGCCTGCAGCGCGGCCTCGAACTGCTCGCGCCACTCCTGGTGGCCGCCGACCCGGCGGACGGTGATCCCGCTGTCGGCCAGCCAGTCGACCACGGTGTCCAGCGAGATTCCGTCGTCGTGCGGATTGACCACGTTGAACGTCCGGTATCCGTCGGTACGGAAGCCCAGGGCGGCCACCGCGGCGGCGACGAAGTCCCCCGGCAGCCCGTCGTAGTGCGCCCGTGGGCGCCGGCCGCCCTCGGCGCCGCCGTAGAACGACTCGGGCGCGATCCCCGTGGCGATCAGGCTCAGCAGCAGGCGGGTGAAGGTGTCGGGCACGTTGAGCTGCCCGGCGTACCGGGCGTGCGCCAGGATCATGCCGGAGCGGAAAACGGTCACCGGCAGCCCGCACCGGTCGTGGGCCTCGCGCAGCAGCACCTCGCCCGCCCACTTGCTGGTGGCGTAGCCGCCCGCGTGCCTGTCGTCGATCGCACGTTCCGGGCTGTCGACCCTGATGTCGGTGTCCTCGTCCGCCGTGGCCGCGCCGTGTGCGGTCACGGCCACGGTGGACACGAACACGACCGGCTTCAGCCGGGTGGTCAGGGCGGCGCGGACGACCTCGGCGGTCCCGACCACGTTGGGCTCGAACAACTGCCGGTACGGCAGCACGTGGTTGACCAGGGCCGCCGGGTGCACGATGAGGTCCACCGTGGCGGTCAGGTGCTGCCAGTCCTGCTCGCCAAGGCCCAGGTGCGCCGCGCCGATGTCGCCGGCCAGCACCCGCAGCGCGCCGTTGGCCGTCAGTTCGGCGAAGCGGCTCTTGAGCGCGGTGTCCCCGCTGTCCAGGGACTCCTCCAGGCGCTGCCGGGCGGCGCTGTCGTCGGCGGCGCGCACCAGGCAGACCAGCGTGCCGCCCACCGGGGCAAGGCGCTCGAGCCACTCCAGGCACAGCAGGCGGCCGAGGTAGCCGTTGGCTCCGGTGAGCAGCACCGTGCGTGGCTCGCTGACCGGCCGGGGGAGTGCTGTGCTCGCGGTGAGGGTCGCGGCGTCGATGAACTTGTCCAGAGTGAGCTCCCCGGCCCGCACCGAGGGGGCGTGCTCGCCGTGGACGGCGGCGAAGGTGGCCCGCTGTCCCGCCGCGACGCCGCGCAGCCGCTCCACGTGGGTGGTGATCTCGCCGAGGGTGTTGGCCGGCCCCAGGACGGTTCCGACCGAGACCTCGACGCCGAAGACCTCCCGCAGCAGGTTCGCGAACGACAGTGCCGACAGCGAGTCGCCGCCCAGATCGGTGAAGCGCTGCTCCGGGTCCGGCTCCGCATCGAGCCCCGGCAGCAGCGCCTGCGCGGCGCGGGCGACCGTCTCGGCCACCGGGCGGTCGTGGCCCTGCCACACCGCGCGCAGCTCCGCGGCCTGACCCGCGGCGAGTTCGGCGTAGCGCTCTTCGAGCCGTTCGCCGTACCGCTCCTTCAGCCGCGGGCGCAGCTGCTTGGTCGAGTCGGTCAGCAGACCGTTGTCCTGGCTGAACGGCACGGTCTCGACGATCAGGTCGCGCGGGACCTCGTACGGCGCCAGTCCGGCCTGCGCGGCGACGACCTGCAGCGACCGGCTGACCGCCGCCTTCAGTGCCGCCTCGTCACCGGCCTGCGCGATCGCCTCGGGGGTGGGCACCACCACGGCGAGCAGGTATGCACGGGAGCTGTTGCCGTACACGAAGACCTGCCGCACCAGGGGGCTGGCGACGAGCGCCGCCTCCACCTTGGACAGTGCGACGAACTCGCCCTGGGAGAGCTTGAGTACGTTCTTGCGGCGGTCGACGTAGACCAGTTCGCCGGGCGCGGTCTCGGCCATGATGTCGCCGGTGCGGTAGTAGCCGTCCTGGTCGAACACCCCGGCGGTGTCCTCGGGGCGCCGGTAGTAGCCGGGGGTGATGAGCGCGGTCTTCACCAGCAGTTCGCCGCGCGGGTAGGGGGAGTCGGCGGTGGAGTAGCCCAGTTCGGGCACGTCCACGAGCTTGTAGTCCACTACCGGGGGGCTCTGCACGCGGTGGTCCAGCATGACCAGACCGGTCTCCGTCGTGCCGTAGCTGTTCAGGAGGGGGACGTCCAGGGCGTCGCGGAGGAACGCGGCCAGCTCCGGGGCGAGCGGCGCGGACCCGCAGGGGGCGTGGATGACCCGCCCTCCCAGCACGTGGTCCCGCAGGTGCGCGATGACCTCGGCGTGGTCGGTCTCGCTCAACTCGCCGCGCGCCGCACGCTGGTTGAGCTGGGCGTGGTAGCTCTCGAAGAGCAGCTCGCAGACCCGCGGCACCATGGCGATCTCGGTCGGCCGGATCAGCGACAGGTCGTCCAGGAGGGTGGACAGGTCGCTGTTGGCCACGAAGTGCGCGGTGCCGCCGGTGGCCAGCGTCTTGATCACCAGCCGCCTGGCGACCAGGTGGCTCTGCGGCAGGAAGTTGGCCGTGATCAACGGGTACTGGTTGTCGGGTCCCGCGGGCGGGCGCCACATCAGGGACACCGTCGACTCCGGGAACATCACACCCTTGGGCGTGCCGGTGCTGCCGGATGTGTACACCAGAGCCGACAGCGCGCCGTCGGCACTGCTGTCCGGGGGCAGTTCGGGCGCCGGCGGCAGCGCACCCGCGCGGGCGACGACGTCGGACAGCAGCTCCAGGGACACCGGGGCACCTGTCGTGTCCAGCAGCCGGGCGGCCGCCGCCAGTGCCTCCCGGTGCTCGGTGAGCTCGGGGCGGTGGTCGAAGACGAGGATGCGCCGCACGCAGTTCTGCCCGGCCAGCGCTTCGAGCACGGTGGCCAGTCGGTCGGTGCTGGTGGCGAAGACGCGCGGGGCGGCCTCCGCCACCAGGTGGCGGATGTGGTCGACCGAGGCGTTGGTGTGCAGGGGCACGGCGACCGCCCCGACCTGACCGCAGGCCAAATCGACTGTGGTGTAGTCGGTGCCGGCGAAGCCCAGGATCGCGACGAAGTCGCCTTCGCGCAGCGGGTGTTGCGGGTGGTGGTACCAGTCGGCGGCGACCGCGCTCAGCCGCTTCCACAGCTCGCCGTACGAGATGGTGTCGAACCGGGACAGCAGCCGCGCGGTGACGCGGCCGTCCACGCTGACGTACTGCCTGGCCCGCTCGCCGAGTGCGGGCCGGTCGGCGTACGCCGTGAGGGTACGCCTGACGATCTCGGACAGGCGCGGCCCGCGTCCGGTGGATTCCTCGAACACGCCGGCCACCGGCATGATCTCGGCGAGCTCCGGCTCGGCCCGGAACAGTTCGGCAATGCGCTGCTTCCGGCTTTTCCCTGCGGAAGCGCGCACAGTGGTGCCTGGTGAGTCATTACCCATGACCACGCCTTTCTGTGACCGCGAATTCTTTCCGGCACATGAGCCCGGCTGAAAGCCGAAGAAGACCACCACGGGCCGGGCCGGCGCAGGGGAGCAGACGGCTCCGGTGGCCAAGGCGCGGTCAGCTTAGCGCGCGGAAAGAAACGGACGCCAGGTTGTCGGGGTGGCGGGGGAGGGGCGGGCAATTGCGCTCGCGATGGCGTCCGGAATTCCGCTCGCGCGGCTGGGGTGCGCGATTCCCCTGGAAATCAGTGCGCACCGCGTGCGTCTCCGTGTCCGCTGCCGTGGGGCCGCCTCGCCGCGCCGTGGGACTCCCGGGCTACGCTGCGTCCGGCGGCCGTCGCACGGTCCACCCCCGAGGCTGTGCGGCGGCCGCCCGTCTGTCTGCTTGCCGGTGCGGGCCCGCGCTCGGCGGCGGCGGGTTCTCCTTGCCGCCCTGCTCGGGGCGCCCCGCCACCGGCACCCGAGGTCGCCCGGTGTGCAACCGGGGAAATCCCCGGTTGCACACCGCGTCGGGTGCCACGCTCCTAGAAAAAATACCTTGGCGAAGGTATTCTTATGGTGGGTCGTCGGAGTGCGCACAGGATCCGCGGCCCCTGACCGACAGCGGCAGGTGTGGCTGAGGAGTGGTCGAACGTGGCAGACAGCGAAGCAGTGCTCCAGCGACGGGACGCGCGCGTCCACCCTCCGGATCAGGTGGACGCCGAGGCGCGGTACGCCGGATCGGACGCCGGTACGGACACGGAATGGATCCCGATCGCGGCGCTCGATCTGTCCCACTCGCCGCGCTCCGCGGGGGAGAACGGCGAGCACGTACGGGTCCTGGCGGAATCGCAGGCCGAGCTGCCGCCCATCGTCGTGCAGCGCGGTACCCACCGGGTCGTCGACGGTGTGCACCGGGTCCGCGCAGCCCAATTACGAGGCGAAGAGGCCATCCGGGCGCGCTGGTTCGACGGCGACGACGCGAGCGCCTTCGTCCTGGCGGTGCGGCTGAACGTACGGCACGGACTGCCGTTGTCGCTCGCCGACCGCAAGGCGGCCGGCACCCGCATCCTGTCCGAGCAGGAGGGCTGGTCGAACCGCGCGATCGCCTCGGCCGTCGGGCTCTCGCCCAAGACGATCGCCGCCCTGCGCGAGGCGATCGGACGGCCCGGCGGGCAGACCAGGCTCGGCAAGGACGGCCGCGTGCGGCCCGTCAGCACCGCTGCCGGGCGGGAGCGCGCCAAGGAGATGCTCCTACGGGAACCTGCCTCCTCCCTGCGGGCGGTGAGCGCGGTCGCCGGCGTGTCCCCGGGCACCGTCCGCGACGTCCGCGACCAGCTCCTACGGGAGGCCAGGGCGGTGATCCCCGATCAGCGGCGCATCCCGCCCGCGACTAAGGCGGAGGGACCTCGCCTCCCGCCCGCGCGCTGCGCGGAGGCGCCGCGTGCGCAGGCCGCGACCGCGGTGCCGGGCAAGCTCGACAGGTCCAGCGCGCTGCTGCGCTCCCTGCGCACCGACCCCTCGCTACGGTTCAACCAGTCCGGCCGCCTGCTGCTGAGCATCCTCGCGGTGGCCGCCATCGACCCGCAGGCGCAGGACGGGCTCGTCCTCGACCTGCCCGACCACTGCCTCGACTTCGTCGCGGAACTCGCCCAGGCGAGCGTGCGGGCGTGGCAGGACCTTTCCGTGCGCCTGGCGCAGCGCCGGTCGGATCCGCCCGAGCAGAGGCAGCCGGCGGTAAACGCTGAAAAGCGGGGAAATCGCAGGGCTTGACGGGTCGGTGAATTCCTTGGTTTGGTCATTGAGGCAACACCGGAAACACCGCAGAGAAACTTCCACAGAAAGCGCTTCGAATGCGCACCGGACAACTGATCTGGTCATCTGGGTTTGGGACGGGGTGTTGAATAAAATGACCGATGCATACGGCTGGACCGGAAAGGACCGTCGGGTTCAGCGAATTGTCCACTCGGCTTCCGGGACGACGTTCCTGGTTCCGCTCGACCACTCGCTGGCCGACGGCCCGGTGGCTTCCGCCGCCGGATTCGCCGGGCTCGTCCAGGAGATGGCCGCCAACGAGGTGGACGGGATCATCGTCCACAAGGGGCGCGTACGGTTCCTGCCGACCGATGCGCTCGGGCGGCTGGCACTGATCGTCCACCTCAACGGCAGCACGCAGCACGCGCCGGACGCGGACGCGAAGATCCTGGTGGGCGCCGTGGAAGAGGCGGTCGCCCTGGGCGCCGACGGCGTCAGCGTGCACATCAACCTGGGATCCAGCACCGAGGCCGCCCAGCTCACCGACCTCGGCGCGGTCGCCGGCCAATGCGCCCGCTTCGGCCTCCCGCTGCTCGCGATGGTCTACCCGCGAGGCCCCCGCGTCACCGATCCGACCGACCCCGTCCTGCTGGCGCACGCCGCGAACGTCGCGGCCGACCTCGGCGCCGACATCGTGAAGCTGCCGTACACCGGCTCGCCCCTGACGATGCGCGAGGTCGTCGCGACCAGCCCGATCCCGGTCGTCACCGCCGGCGGCGGCGTGCTGGAGGACACCGGGAAGTTCCTCGACCTCATCGACAGCACGATGGAGTCCGGCGTGCTCGGCGTCGCCGTCGGACGCAACGTCTTCCAGGCACCGGACCCGGGCGGCCTGGCCCGCTCGGTGGCCCGCCGCGTCCACGCCGGACCCCGGTCGCTCGCGGCCCTGGCCGCACTGGGCCAGGAGCTGTCCGAGGCGACCGTCTGACCGGCACCCCGCCGCTCCACCCGGCCAACCCGGCCTCCCCTCCACCGCACACCGTGACGACCCGTCACCGACAGCCAGGCGCGACCACGACAGGCAAGCCACCCACAATCAAAGGTGCGAACATGAAATCCGCATGGATCGACCTCCGCGGCACCGCTTCCGAACTCGCCACCGCCATCGTCGAGGAAAGCACCCACATCGGCATCGAGACCGTGGTGCTGGACGACCCCGAACTGGTCGGCAAGGTCCCGCCGAACGTGCAGAAGGCCGCCGTCGTCACCGGGGAGACGCCCACCACCCTGATCGACCAGCTCGTCGACGTGGTCGACATCCTGATCGCCGACCACAGCATCGCCGAGAAGTTCGAGGGCCTGCGCCCCGGTCTGCGCTCCGGTGTCCTGGTCAAGGTGCTGGACGAGCAGACCCTCGAACTCGCCTGCCGGATCGCCAACGAGGCCGACCTGACCCTCGTCGAGTTCCGTCAGGACCCCAGCAAGATCCCCCTGGAGATCCTGCTGGCCGCGGCCGACAAGGCCAAGGGCTCCATCGTCACCGTCGTCGAGGACGTCGAGGACGCGGCCACCACCCTCGGGGTGCTGGAGCGCGGCTCGGACGCGGTGCTGCTGGCGCCCAAGCGCGTCGGCGACGCCACCGAACTGATGCAGGTCACCCGGGGCGAGGCCGCCTCGCTGGAGATGGAGGAGCTGGAGATCGTCCAGCTCACCCACCTCGGCCTGGGCGACCGGGTCTGCGTCGACACCTGCTCCCACCTGCGGCCCAACGAGGGCATCCTGGTCGGGTCGTACTCCACCGGCCTGGTGCTCGTCAGCAGTGAGACCCACCCGCTGCCGTACATGCCCACCCGCCCGTTCCGGGTGAACGCGGCCGCTCTGTCCTCCTACACCCTGACGCCCGGTAACCGCACCCAGTACCTGTCCGAGCTGCACTGCGGGTCGGAGATCCTGGCCGTCAGCACCGACGGCAGCGTACGCACCGTGGTCGTGGGCCGGATCAAGATGGAGTCCCGTCCGATGCTGCGGATCGAGGCCCGCACCCGCAGCGGCCAGCTCGTGGACATGGTCGGTCAGGACGACTGGCACGTCCGGGCGCTCGGCCCCGGCGGCAGTGTGCACAACTTCACCGAGCTGCGGCCCGGTGACGTCATCCTCGGCCACACCATGACCGACCAGCGCCACGTCGGCTACGCCATCCGGGAGTTCCTCCACGAGCAGTAGAGCCCGCGCCGGTCACGTGACCGCCGCGGGAACCGGCGGTCACCGGGGCGCTCGGGCAACGTCCTCCACGTTTCACGGATTTGAAGGAAGAGAGTGCGTGAGATGGCGCTCATAGTGCAGAAATACGGCGGAACATCGGTCGCCACACCTGAAAAGGTCATCGAAGCTGCACGGCAGATCCGGGCGGCACGCGAGGACGGGAACCAGGTCGTCGTGGTCGTGTCCGCCATGGGCGGGGCCACCGACGAACTGCTCCGGCTGGCATCCGCGGTGACCGCCCGCCCCGACGCACGCGAACTCGACGCCCTGCTGTGCACGGGCGAGGCCGCGTCCGCCGGACTGGTATCGCTGGCGCTGGGCCACCAGGGCGTCGCGAGCCGTTCGTTCAGCGGTCCCGAGGCGGGAATCCGCACCGACCACCGCCACGGCCGGGCCACGATCGTGGAGGTGGACCCGCGCAGACTGCGGGAGGAACTCGCCAGGGGAGCCGTCCCCGTCGTCGCGGGCTTCCAGGGCGAGTCGATCGTCACCGGAGCCCGCACGACCCTGGGCCGCGGCGGCTCCGACACCACTGGCGTCGCCCTGGCCGCCGCGCTCGGCGCGGACCACTGCGAGATCGTCACCGATGTCGCCGGCGTCTACACGGCCGACCCCCGCACGGTCGCCGGCGCCCGTCGGCACACGGCCCTGCTGTACGAGGAGATGGCCGAACTGGCCGTCAGCGGCGCGAAGGTGCTCGCCTCCGACTCGGTCGACTACGCGCGAACCCACGGCGTCGATTTGAAGGTGCGCTCCAACAGCGCCGCGATCGGCCCGCAGACCTGGGTCGGTGATGGCCGACGCGCCGCCGGGGCGGCATCCGGGGAGTCGTGGACTCCCGCAGGCCGCCTCCACCCCATCGCCGGGGTCGCGGGGCGCTCCGGCCTGGTCCGCTGCGTACTGCGGCGGATCACCTCCGACCATGTCCTGCGCCTGCTCGGCGAACTGGTCGAGCGCGAGACCGAGGTCGAGCTGCGCCGCTACGGCAACCTCGGCACCGAGGACGCCGGCGACATCGCGCTCACGCTGCCCGAGGGCAGTGTGGAGGAGATGCGGGAACTGCTGGCCGACACCGACCGCGGCATCCGCCTCGACGAGGCGCACTGGACGATGAACCTGGCCCGGCTCTCCGTCGTCGGCCTGGGCATCGGCCGGCGGCCCTACGCGCCGGTGCGGCTGCTGGAAGCCCTGCGCTCGGTCGGCGCCGCGCGCACCGACCTCCACGTCACCTCCAACCGGCTCAGCGTGCTGACCGGTCGCAGCGACCTGGCCGCGGCCACCCAGATCGTCCACGACACCTTCCTGTCCGAGCCGGTGACGCCCCTGGTCCATACGGCGGACCCGGACCACGCCGGCGCCGCCTGGCCGCTGGCCGCCGGGCGCGGGCAGCTCGACGCGGTGCCCGCTCTGGCCGCCGCCGAGTGACCCCGGCCCCCACACCACGAGGGAGAACACCGATGTCCGTCATCCGACTCGACCCCGGCCGTCCGGGCGGGCCGACATCGCGCGGCCCCGCCGGCAGGCCGCGGCGGGAGGGTCCCCGATGACCGCCACGCCGGCCTTCGACCCCACCTCCGACGAGCAACTGGCCGACCCCTACCCCGTCTACGCGCAGATGCGCGCGCAGTGCCCGGTGCTCCACGACCGGGACCGGGACATCTGGATCCTCAGCCGCCACGAGGACGTGGTGCGCGTCGTCCACGACCCCGAGACGTTCTCCTCCGAGAGCGCGGTGCGGATCACCGCGGGACCCGAGTCCGACGAGGTGAAGCAGGTCCTGGCCGAAGGCTGGGCGCTGACGCCGAACCTGACCGAGAGCGACGGCGAGGAGCACACCCGGCTGCGTGTGGCGGTCAACCGCGTCTTCACACCCCGGCGCGTGGCGGCGCTGGAGCCCTTCGTCCAGGACACCGCCGAGGAACTGATAGCCCGGTTCGCGGGGGACGGCCGGGCCGACATCATCGAGGGCTACGCCTGGCCCCTGCCGCTGATCGTCATGGCACGGATCCTGGGCGTGCCGTCCCAGGACGTGCCGCTGCTGCGCCAGTGGAGCTCCAACTGGCTGAAGCTGTCCGTCGGCACCGGCGAGCCGGCCGAGCGGGTCGACTGGGCCCATGACGTCGTCACCATGCAGCACTACGTGATGGGGCTGCTGGACGACACCGACCGGGCCGGCGAGGACTCGCTCGTCTCCTCGCTGGCGCAGTACGGCGTCGAGCACGGACTCGACGACGTGGAACTGATGCGCATCGTGATGAACCTGATCATCGCGGGACACGTCACGGTCACCCGCGCCATCGGCAACGGCCTGGTCACCCTGCTGCAGAACCCCCGCCAGCTCGCGGCCCTGCGCGCCGGCGAGGCCTCCGCCGAGGCGATGGTCGAGGAGATCCTGCGCTTCGAATCCCCGGTGCAGGGCCTGTTCCGCACCGTGACACGGGAGACGGAACTCGCCGGCAGGCGCCTCGTGCCCGGCGACCGCGTGATGGTCCACTGGGGCTCCGCCAACCGCGACGGGTGCGTGTTCGCCAACCCGGACGAGTTCGCCCTGAGCGGCAGGCCCCGCCGGCACCAGATGGCCTTCGGCCGCGGCGTCCACGCCTGCCTCGGCGCCTCCCTGGCACGCCTGCAGCTGCGCGTCGCCATCCCGCTGCTCTTCGACCGGCTCCCCGGCCTGCGCCTGGGCCCCGCCGACTCCCGCAGCCGCGAACGGCTGGTCATCGCGCGCGGATTCGAGGAACTGCACCTGCACTGGAACGTCCCGACCCTGCGAGAGGCCGCATCATGACCGCACCAGCTCCCGGCCCGCGACGCGCCGCCGGCCGACCCGGGTCCGGGTAGGCGGCCGCCATGACCTACGACGTGATCGTGATCGGCGGCGGATCCGCCGGCTGCGTCCTCGCCAACCGGCTGAGCGCCGACCCGCGGCGCTCGGTGCTGCTCCTGGAGGCGGGCCCCGACTTCGCCACCACCGACGACACACCGCCGGACATCAAGGACGCGACCTACGCCCCGTACACCTACGACTGGGGCTACCGCTCCGTCCCGGACGCCTTCGGCAACGAGGTGCCCGTTCCGCGGGGCCGCGTCATCGGCGGCTGCTCCGCCGTCAACGTCTGCGTCGCCATGCGGGCCCGGCCCGCCGACCACGACGCGTGGGCCGCCGCGGCCGGCCCCGCCTGGGGCTACCCGCAGATGCTCCCCTTCTACCAGGAGATGGAGCACTACCCGTACGGCGAGGAGAAGTACCACGGCCTGGGCGGCCCCTACCGCATGACGCTGGGCGCCCCGGAGGACCTCGGACAGCACGCCGTCGCCGCGCAGCAGGCCGGCGTGCGACTCGGGTACGCGGAGGTCGCCGACTTCAACGCGCCCGGCGCGCCGGGATTCGCCCGCACCCCGCTCAGCGCGGCCGACGGCATACGGCTCAGCACCGCCATCGGCTACCTCAACCCGGTCCGTGACCGCCCCAACCTCCAGGTGCGCGGCGAGACGCTGGTCGACCGGGTGCTGTTCAGCGGCACCCGGGCCCGGGGCGTGCGACTGGCCACCGGGGAGGAGATCCCCGCCCGGCACGTCGTGCTCAGCGCCGGCGCCTACAACTCGCCCGCCATCAGCCTGCGTTCGGGCATCGGCGACCGCGGCGACCTGACGGCGCTCGGTATCGGTGTGGTGGCCGACCTTCCCGGAGTGGGACGCAACCTCACCGAGCACCCCGCCTACTGGAACGTCCACGCGGCCAAGCCGCCCCGGGCCGAGGCCCGGTCGGTGTTCGGCAGCGTCCTCAGCGTCGCCACCGGGCCGGACGAGCCCGACTTCGACGTACAGATCCTGCCCTCGGCGGCCGTGCCGGCAGGCAGCCTGCCCGAGCAGTTCGTGCCGCGGGCCGAGAACCACCCCACCGGCTGGGACATGGTCTTCTTCGTCTCCTGCGTGCAGCCCCGCTCCCGCGGGAGCGTCCGGCTGTCGTCGCGTGACCCCGAGGCCGCGCCGACGATCGACCTCGGCATGTACACCGCCGCCGACGACGCCGAACGGGTCGCCGACGGGGTACGTCTGGCCCGCCGCCTGGCCCGCACCCGCCCGCTGGCCGACCTGCTGTTCGACGAGCGGGTGCCGGGCCCGGACATCAGCGACCGGGAACTGGCCGACGCCGTCCGCCGCGCGCCGGCGCACTACAACCACGGCAGCGCCACGATGCGCATGGGCCGCCCGGACGACCCGACCGCCGTGGTCGACGCCGACGGCGCTGTACGCGGCGTCGAGGGACTGACCGTCGCGGACGCGTCGGTGTTCCCGGTGATGCCCCGCGTGGCCACGAACGTCCCCGCCATCGTGGTCGCCGAGCGGATCGCCTCGGTGCTGTGCGAACGACTCGCCCCGCACAACTGAGCCCCACCACCAGCCGAAGCCGGGCGCGCCCGGCGCACTATCAGGAGGATTCCGTGTCCACGACCGTCGAAGCCGTACAAGTCCTGCGTACCCGCTGGTCGTCCGAGAACGAGGCCGACCGGTTCACCGTGGACGACCCGGCGACCGGCCGGCCCCTGACGGTCGTCCAGGGAGCCGACGCCGACCAGGTGGATGAGGCGGTCAGGACCGCCCACGAAGCCCACTACGCGTGGAAGGCCCGCACCCCGCGCGAGCGTGGCCGGTGGCTGTGGAAGGTCGCCCAGGTGATCCGCGAGCACGCCGACGAGATCGCGGCGCTGGAGTCCAGTGACAACGGCAAGCCGTTCACCCAGGCGCGCCAGTTCGACCTGGAGGGCGCCGTCACCATCTTCGAGATGTTCGCCGGCCTGTGCGAGGCGATGCCCGGCCAGGCCCGCGACGCGGGCAGCATGCTCGACGTCACGGTGCGCGAGCCGTTCGGCGTGGTGGGCGCGATCGTGCCGTTCAACTGGCCCCCGCTGCACACCGCGGGCAAGCTCGCCCCCGCCCTGGCGGCAGGCAACGCCGTGGTCATGAAGCCGCCGGAGCAGGCGCCGCTGTCGGTGCTGCGCATCGCCGAGCTGGTCCAGTCGGTACTGCCGGACGACGTCGTGCACATCGTGCCCGGCGGCGGCGAGATCGGCGCCCATCTGGCCGGCCACAAGCTGGTCGGCAAGATCTCCTTCACCGGCGCGCCCACCACGGGCCGGGCGGTGATCAAGACGGCCGCCGACAACCTGACGCCGACGCTGCTGGAACTCGGCGGCAAGAACGCCCTGATGATCTTCGAGGACGCGGATCTGGAGTCAGCCCTGCCCTGGGCGGTCGAGGGCGGCTACTTCAATCAGGGCGAGGCGTGCACGGCCTCCTCACGGGTCCTGGTCCACGCCGACCTGCACGACGAGGTCGCCCGCCGCCTCGCGTCCGCCGTCCGGCGGCTGAAGGTCGGCGCCGGCTCGAACGCGGGCACCCATGTCGGGCCGCTGGTGAGCCCCGCGCAGCGACAGCGGGTGCTGGACTACCTGGAGATCGGCGTCGGCGAGGGCGCCACCATCGCCGCGCAGGCACCCCTGCCCACCGACCCGGAACTGGCGGACGGCTACTACGTGCCGCCGACCCTGTTCACCGGCGTCACCCCCGACATGCGGATCGCACAGGAGGAGATCTTCGGGCCGGTCGTGTGCCTGATCCCCTTCCGCGACGAGGCCGAGGCCGTCCGCATCGCCAACGGCACCGAGTTCGGCCTGGTCGCCGGCGTGTTCACCGGCGACTCCGAGCGCGCCCTGCGGGTCAGCCGCGAGCTGCGGGCCGGCGTGGTGTTCGTCAACCACTACAACCGCGCGTTCACCGGCACCCCGTTCGGCGGCGTGGGCGCCAGCGGGTACGGCCGTGAGCACGCCCTGGAGACCTTGCAGGAGTACAGCTTCAGCCGCAGCCTGCGGCTGCCCTCGGGACGCGAGGCGATCCCCCGCTGGGCGCCGTCCCTCGACGTCGTGGACGAAGCCTGACCGGCTTCCGGGCATCCGCAAGGTGGTGGCATGTGAGTACGACGATGCGCGCGGCGGTCTGCGTGGAGGCGGGCGGTCCCGAGGTACTGCAGATCCGCGATCTGCCCATCCCGGAGATCCGCGACGGCTGGAGCCTGGTCCGTGTGCAAGGCGCGGGCCTGAACCGCTCCGAGCTGAGGACCCGTCAGGGACACTCCCCGAGTGTCTCCTTCCCCCGCGTGCTCGGTATCGAGTGCGTGGGTACCGTGGCCGACTCCACCGACCCCCGGCTGCCGGTCGGGACGACGGTCGCGGCGGTGATGGGGGAGATGGGCCGCCAGTTCGACGGCGGCTACGCGCAGTACGCGCTGCTGCCGAACGCCCTGCTGATGCCGGTGACCACCACCCTGCCGTGGGAGGTCCTGGCCGCGTTGCCCGAGACCTACCTGACCGCGCGCGGCTCCCTGGACGCCCTGGGAATCGCACCCGGTGAACGGCTGCTGATCCGCGGCGGGACCTCCTCGGTGGGGCTGGCGGCGGCGCAGATCGCCGCCGCCCTCGGCGTCGACATCGCGGCCACCACCCGCAACAGGGGCAAGGCCGAGGCGCTGAAGGCGGCCGGCGTCGACCACGTCCTGCTGGACGACGCCCGGCCGCTGGCGGACGCCGTGCACGCGCTGTGGCCCCACGGCCCCGACCACGTCCTGGACCTCGTGGGGACCAGCACCGTGGTGGACTCGCTGCGGCTCGTGCGCCGCGGCGGGACGGTGTGCGTGGCGGGTTCGCTCAGCGGCTGGCTGATCCCCGACTTCGAACCGATCGCCATGATCCCGACCGGGACCAGGCTCACCGCCTTTCACAGTGACACCCTCAAGGGCAGCACCGGCCAGGGGCTGTTGCAGCGGATCGTCGACGAGGTCGAGGCGGGCGTCTACCGGCCCGACCTCGACCGCGTCTTCGCCCTGGACGACATCGCCGCCGCCCACCGCCGCATGGAGGCCGACCAGGCCACCGGCAAGACCGTCGTACTGCCCTGGGCCCGCGCCACCGGCGCGTGAACCGACCCACGACGCACCACCGCGTGACGAGAAACCCCATTCCAAGCGGACCAGGAGCGCTGCCATCATGACCGAATTCGTCGAGACCGCCGTCGTCGGAGGGGGCCAGCAAGGCTGCTCGGTCGCGGGTTCCCTCGCCCGCCTCGGCTACCGGGCGGTGGTCTTCGAGCGGGGGGAGACCGGCCAGGCCTGGGCGAAGGAGCGCTGGGAGAGCCTGCGCGTCAACACGCCCAACCGGACCGTCACCTTCCCCGGCATGCCCTACGACGGCGACGACCCCGAGGGGTACATGCCGGCCCGCGAGGTCGCCTCGCGGCTGCGACGCTACGTCGCCGAGTCGGGCATCGACGTGCGCGAGCACACGCCCGTGCGGTCGGTCGAGACACCCGTCGACACCCCCGCCCACCCCGACGCACGCTTCCGGCTCCACCTGGAGAACGGCCAGAGCGTCGAGGCCCGCAACGTCGTCGCCGCCCTCGGCGGCTACTCCTCGCCGCGCCTGCCCGAACTGACCGCCCGGATCGACCCGTCGGTCACCCAGCTGCACACCCGCTACTACCGCGACCCCCAGTCCCTGCCGCCCGGCGCGGTGCTCGTCGTGGGCTCGGGCAACAGCGGCCAGCAGATCGCCGAGGACCTGCGAGACTCTGGCCGGCAGGTGTACCTCGCGGTCGGCCGGCACAAGACCTCGCCGCGCCGCTACCGGGGCGCCCAGGTCCTGGACTGGCTGCAACTGCTGCCGCTGGAGGGCAACTTGGAGTCCGCGTCCGGCGGGCGCGGCAACTCGCCGGTCCTGCCCGGCGTGTCGGTGCTCAGCGGCAAGGCCGGTGGCCGCGACCTCAGCCTCGGTGTGCTGGCCCGCAAGGGCGTCACGCTCGTCGGCAGTGTCCGCGGTGTGCGGGACGGCATCCTGTTGCTGGAGGACAACGTCCGCGCGATCGCGCGGGACGCGGCCCGCGCCGAGACCGAACTCCTCGAGGCCATCGACACCGCGATAGAGCAGTACGGCCTGACCGTGCCCGAGCGCACGCCCGTACCTCCCTTCGACGCCTCGCAGTTCGCGGACTACGGGGAAGAGCTGGACCTGGCCGCCCTCGACATCACGACGATCGTGTGGGCCACGGGATTCGTGCCCGACTACGGCATCCTGCCCCGTACCGCCCTGGACGACAGCGGCATGCCCGTGCACCGCGCGGGGGCCGGCACCCTGCCGGGGCTGTACTACGCGGGCCTGCCCGAGGGCGGCTCGGTGATGCCGCTGCTCATCGCCTCCACCCGGATCCAGTCGGAGCGGGTCGCCCGCTCCATCCACCTGGACAACACGCTGCGCCACCGCTCGCCGGCGGCGCTCGGCCAGCTCTGGGGCTGACCACGGCGACCGGCACGACGCAGGCAGTGGCGCCCGGCGGGATTTCCCGCCGGGCGCCGCTGCGTCGTCTGCGTGCCGGCCGCGCTTTGTCGCCGCCCTGCCGCGCAGCCGTCTCGTCTTGCCGCGTCGCCGGTGCGTCATTCTGCTGGCGGGTCGGGTCGGGTCGGGTCGGGCCGGTCCGATCCGGTCCGGGCCCGAGTCCCCGCTCGGTCGGCGGCCGCTCCGGACGGGACCGGCGAACGGCGTCGGCCGGGATGCCATCCCGGCCGACGCCGCGGTGGAGCGGGCCGGGCGACACGGTCTGCGGCACGGTGAAGGGTGGTCGGGTGACACGGTCTGCGGCACGGTGAAAGGTGGTCGGGTGACACGGTCTGCGGCACGGTGAGAGCTGGTCGAGTGACATGGCCTGCGGCACGGTGGGAGCCGGCCGGTGACCCGGCTGACGACACGGACAAGGACATGCCGCCGGCGCCGCCCCGAGCCTCGGGGGCGACGCCGGCGGCGCAGGCACGGTCATGCCGGCCGGGGTACGACCTCCAGGCCCAGGGGGCCGTTGATGATGAAGGACTCCACGCGCGCCGGCTGCTGCCCGGGGTGCGCCAGGGCGAGCTCGGGCAGCCGACTGAAGAGCGTGCTCAGGGCGACGTCCGCTTCGAGTCGGGCGAGGTGCGCGCCGAGGCAGAAGTGGGGTCCGTGACCGAACGCGAGGTGCTCCTTGCTGGAGCGCGTGGGGTCGAAGCGCTCCGGGCACTGCGGGTGCAGCTCGGGATCGCGTCCGGCGGCCGCGAAGGCGACGGTGATCGCATCGCCCTTGCGGATGACGACGCCTTCACCCAGGTCGATGTCCTCCAGGGCGCAGCGCATCGGTATGTGCATGATCGGGCCCTCGACGCGCAGCGTCTCCTCGATGACGTCCTGCCAGCCGATGGTCCCCTCCTGGACCCGGGTGAGGGTCTCGGGGTGGTCGAGTACGGCGTGGACGGCACTGGTGATGAGGTTGACGGTGGTCTCGTAACCGGCGCCGATCATGAGGAACAGCGTGCCGAGCAGGACGTCCTCCGACATCGGCTCCTGACCGGGGTCGGAGGGCAGCAGCAGGTCGCTGGTCAGGTCGGCGGCCGGGTGCTCCCGCTTGTACCGCAGCAGTTCGCCGAGGCGCTCGTACAGGTTGTTGTTGGCGGCCAGCGCCTCCTCCGGCCCGAGCGAGGAGTTCAGCACGGCGTCGATCCCTGTGCCGATCTTGGTGCGCAGGTGGTCGGGGACGCCGAACAGGTCGCAGATGACCGTGATGGTCAGCGGCAGAGCCAGGGCCTGGCGGATGTCGGCGACGGCCCCCGGGGGCAGTTCGGCCAGCGCGTCGATCAGCCGGTCGGCGGTCGCCTGGACCTGCGGACGCATGCGTTCCACCTGCCGCGGTGAGAACGTGGGCGCGACGCGACGGCGGGACCTGCGGTGCTCCTCGCCGTAGAAGTTGAAGAAACTCTGCTGCAGGGCGAGGGCGGCGAGCGGCCAGCCGTCGGGCATGTGGGCCAGGTCGGGCCAGTGCCGGCGTATGTCGCGCGAGACGCGCGGGTCGTTGGTCAACGCCTGGATGACGCTGTGCCGGGTGACCGCCCAGGCGCGGACGGGGCCGGGAAGGTTCACCAGCACGGCCGGCGCCTCGCGCAGCGAGGTGGCCTCGGCGTGCATCGCCCGGCCGGTGGGATCGAGAACGGGGCAACTGGTGATGGACAGGGACGACATGGGGAACTTCCTCACTGGAGATCGAACAGAGACGTGCGCCGGTTGTCCTCAGCTCCGGGCGGCGGCGGCGACGTCGGCAGGCGCGGCCAGCGTCGGTGCGGCGGCGGTGTGTTGCACCGGCGAGCCGGCGGGGCGCTCCCGCAGGAACAGCGATGCGACCAGGCCGATCACACCGGCCGCCGCCATGTACAGGGCGATGGGCGTCCAGCTGTGGTACTTGCTGAGCAGGGACGCGGCGATGAGCGGGCTGACGGCGCCGCCGAGCAGACCGCCCACGTTGTAGCTGATGGACATCGCGGAGTACCGCAGCGCCGTGGGGAACAGCTGCGGAAAGAACGCCCCTTGAACGCCGTAGTTCGCGGCGAACCCGGCGAACAGCGCCAGGAAGCCGAGTGCCATCAGCGGCAACGACCCGGTCCCGAGCAGCGGGAACCAGGCGAACGGGGCCACCGTCATGACGACGATGCCGCCGACGAAGACCGCCTTGCGGCTGCGGCGGTCACCCAGCCGGCCGAACAACGGCATGGCGACGATCAGGAAGACGCACGACCCGGCGAGCAGCGCCAGCATCTCCGAGCGGCCCACATGGATGGTCGACGCGTATTTGAGCGAGAACACCGACCCCAGGTAGAACACCAGGAACATCGGGAGCGCCGACAGCGACGCGCACAGGGTGAGCAGACCGTGCCGCGACAGGACCGCGAGCGCCGGTACGGCACTGACCGCGCCCGCCGACTTCACCTCCTCGAACTCGGGGGTCTCAACGAGGCGCAGCCGGACGCGCAACGCGAAGGCCACGAGGAACGCGCTGAACAGGAACGGCAGTCGCCACCCCCACGACAGCACCTGCCGGTCCGGCAGCAGCGTGACGAGCAGCAGGACCCCGTTGGCCAGCAGCAGCCCCCAGGCGTTGCCGGTGCCGACGACGGCGGTGAGGAAGCCCCGCTTGTTCGGCTGGGCGTTCTCCAGCGCCATCAGGAATCCGCCGCTGGACTCCCCGCCGAGCGAGCACCCCTGGACGAACCGGAGGACCGTCAGCAGGATCGGGGCGGCGACGCCGATGGTCCGGTAGGTGGGGAGCAGGCCGATCAGGACCGTTGCGCCGCCCATCACGGTGAGCGTGGTGATCAGCGTCGTCCTGCGACCCAGCCGGTCCCCGAAGTGGCCGAAGACGAAGGCGCCCAGGGGCCTGCCCACGAACGCGACCGCGAAGGTCGACAGCGACAGCAGCGTTCCGGTGGCGGGGGCGAAGGAGGGGAAGAACAGTTTGCCGAAATACAGCGACGAGAACGACCCGTAGATGAGGAACTCGTAGAACTCGATGCTGTTGCCGATGAGGCTGCTCAGTACGGCTCTTCTGCGCTGCCCCTCGGATGTGAGGACACGATTCATGGCGTCTCCGAGGCTCGATGGTCGACTGTGTCGATGAGGTTGTGGGCCGGGGGCCGGGGGCCGAGGGCCGAGGGCCGCGGCCGTGCGGGCTGCGCCGGTGACCGGTCCGCCGGCGGCGCAGCCCGCACCCTTGGGATGAAGTGCGCCTGATGCGCGGCGGACGACACCGCCCCGGCGGACACACCCGGTGGAGCGGGGAGCTAGCTGTGGAAGTCCTCCTCCCACCACTCCTGCGCCGAGCGCGTGAGCCGCTGCTCCTCGCGCCTGCGCAGCTCGGCCCGCTGTGTCTTGCCGGAGATGGTCTTGGGCAGTTCGGCGAACTCGATCCGGCGTATCCGCTTGTAGGGAGCGAGGTGTTCGCGGGCGTGCGCGAGGATCTGCTGTGCGGTCTGCGCCTCCGGCCGGTAGTCGGCGGCGAGCGCGACGTAGGCCTTGGGCACGGCCAGCCGCAGCGGCTCGGGTGAGGGCACCACCGCGGCGTCGGCCACGGCCGCGTGCCGCAGCAGCACGCTCTCCAGTTCGAAGGGAGAGATCCGGTAGTCGGACGCCTTGAAGACGTCGTCACCGCGTCCCTGGTAGCGGAAGAGGCCCTCGGCGTCGCGGGTGGCGAAGTCACCGGTGTGGTAGTGGCCGCCGTGCATGGCGCGCGCGGTCGCCTCGGGATCGCCGAGGTACCCGCTCATCAGACCCAGCGGCCGGCCGGCCAGCGGCAGGCAGATCTCGCCTTCCGCGGAGCCGCCGTACACGGGGGTGTTGGTCTGTGGGTCAAGGAGCGCCACGTCGTAGCCCGGCAGGGCCCAGCCCAACGCGCCCTCCACGACCGGCATCCCCGGCGGCGTCCCGATCTGGGCGGTCGTCTCGGTCTGCCCGTAGCCGTCCCGTACCGTGACGCCCCAGGCGTCACGGATGCGGTGCACGACCTCCGCGTTCAGCGGTTCTCCGGCGGCCACCGCCTCGCGCAGCGACATCGGCCACCGGGTGAGGTCCTCCTGGATGAGGCTGCGCCACACGGTGGGCGGAGCGCAGAAGGAGGTTGCCGCGCAGCGCGACATCATCTCCAGCAGCGGACGCGCCGCGAACCGCGGCTGGTTGACGACCAGGACCGTCGCCTGTGCGTTCCAGGGGGCGAACAGGCAGCTCCACGCGTGTTTCGCCCACCCGGGCGAGGAGATGTTCAGGTGCACGTCACCGGGGCGCAGGCCGATCCAGTACATGGTCGACAGGTGACCGACCGGATAGCTCAGCCCGGTGTGCCCGACCATTTTGGGACGGGCGGTGGTACCCGAGGTGAAGTAGATGAGCGACGGGTCCTCGGGCCGGGTCCGTACCGCCTCCCGCAGCGGTGCGGCCGCGTAGGCCCGCTGGTAGTCCTGCCAGCCCGCAACGCGGTCCCCGACGGCGACGCGCGTCCAACCGCCGTGCAGGACATCGAGCTTGGGGGTGAGATCGGTCTGCGCGATGACGTGCCGCACCTCGCCGCGCTCCAGCCGCTCGGCCAGGTCGTCGGGTGTCAGCTGGACGGCCGCGGGGATCACCGCGGCGCCCAGCCGGAACGCGGCCAGCACGCACTCCCACAGCTCCACCCGGTTGCCGAGCATGAGCAGGATGCGGTCCCCGCGCCGCACGCCGATCGACCGCAGCCACCCGGCGACCCGCCGGGATCGCTCGGCCAGTTCGGCGAAGCTCAGCGCCGTGTCGGCGAGGACCGAGCCCTGCCGGTCCAGGTCGACCACGCGCAGCGCGGTGGCGTCGTTGCCGTCGGAGACGACGTCGAACCAGTCCGCGACCCAGCTGAACGTCTCGCCGAGGTCGGGCCGGGGGAAGGCACGGGCGCGCGGCAGGTCCCCGTAGGAGGACAACAGGTGGTCGCGGGCGCGCTGGAACTCGCCGGTCGCTGTACGCATGGCGGCTACCTCCCGTTGAAGATCGCGCGACCGGGACCGTCGGCGGCGAATCCCCGCATGCCCGTCAGCCGGTCCTCGGTGGCGAACAGGGCGGCGAACACCGACCGTTCGATGGCCAGCCCGGCGGCCAGGTCGGTCGCCAGACCCTGGTCGACAGCCGTCTTGGCGGCGTGCAGCGCCAGCGCGGGGCCCTTCTCGAAGCGCCGAGCCCACCGCAGCGCGGTCTCCAGCACCTGACCGGTCGGCACGACCTGGTCCACCAGGCCCAGCTGCAGCGCCTCGTCGGCACCGACCTGGCGTCCGGTGAAGATCAGCTCCTTGGCCTTGGCCGGACCGATCAGCCGCGGCAGCCGCTGGGTGCCGCCGGCCCCCGGGATGACCCCGAGCAGGACCTCGGGCAGCCCGAGACGTGCCTCGGTGCCGCAGATGCGTGCGTCGGCTGTCAGCGCCAGCTCGCAACCGCCGCCGAGAGCAGGGCCGTTGATCGCGGCCACCACCGGTTTCGGGATGGCGGCCACCGCGTCGAAGGCGCCCTGGAGCACCACCGCGTGCGCCACCATTTCGGCGTGCGTCATCGCGGCCATCTCCTTGATGTCGCCGCCCGCCGAGAAGGCCGTGGGCCCGCCGTGCAGGACCACGGCGCGGACCCGTTCGTCGGCCGCGGCCTGCTCGGCCGCCGCGCGCAGGGCGTACTGCGCCGCACGGTCCAGCACGTTCAGCGGCGGCCGGTCCAGGTGCAGGATGCCCACCGCTCCGTCGACGTCCAGCCACACGGAGAGATGTTCCGCCGTAGGTACGGTCATCATGACCACAGGAGGCCTCCGTTCACCTCGAGGACGTGGCCGTTGACGTAGCTCGATTCGGGACCGGCCAGGAACACCGCCGCGTCCGCGGCTTCGTCGGCGCCGCCGGGCCGGCCGAGCGCCAGCCTGCTCCGGTAGCGCGCCCAGATCTTGTCGTTCTTGGTGAGCTGCTCGCCCATGCCCTCGTCGAGGATGCCCGGAGCGAGGGAGTTGACCAGGATGCCGCGGGGGCCGAGTTCGATGGCGCTGACCCGGGTGAACATCTCCACCGCGGCCTTGGTGGCGCAGTAGCCGGCCGCCCCGATGGCGACCCGGGTCGCCATGCTGGAGGAGACGTTGACGATCCGGGGGGCCGAGCTGCGTTCCAGGTAGGGAATGGCCGCCTGGGTGCACAGGAAGACCCCGGTCAGGTTCGTGGCCACCATGTCCTGCCAGTCGGTGACCGCCAGCCGGTCCACCCGTCCGTCCCGGCTCACACCGGCGTTGGCGACCAGGATGTCCACACCGCCGAAGCGTTCGGCGGTCTCGGCCATCAGCGCGGTGACCGAGTCGTTGCTGGTGACGTCGACCTGGATGTACGCGCCGCGGTCGGGGGAGAGGTCGAGGACTTCCTTGATGTCGTAGGGGTTGCGCGCCGCGCACACCACCCGCGCGCCTTCCAGCAGGTAGCGTTCCGCGATGGCCCGGCCCAGTCCCCGGGAGCCCCCGGTGATCACGGCTGTCTTTCCGGCGAGCCTCATCATGATCCTCCTTGCCTGACGTCGGGGACCGGGAGCACGGCGGAGCAGCCGGCCGTACCGATCACATCGAAGGGCGAGCCGCAGCCGCGGCAGTCGTAGGGCACCTTGCAGACCGCGCCGCCGAAGCGGCCGGCCCGTACGACGTCGTCGCCGGCGCAGTAGGGGCATCGTGGAACCTCGCCCGCCACGCGGTATCCGGCGGTGCGCAGTGCGTCGTGGCCGGCGGTGGTCACCGCCGTGGGCTGCCATGCGCCGCGTTCCCACACGATGTCGATTCCGTGCCCGGGTGCGGCGTCGGTGAGTGCGGACCGCACCCGGCGGGCGATCTCGCCGCGGGCGGGGCAGCTGAGCCGGGTGGGGGCGAGGCGGACCACGATCCGGTCGTCGGTCCTGGACACCGAGCGGACCACTCCGAGGTCGCCCAGGCCCACGTCGATCTCCGGATCGCGCACGTCGGCGACCACGCCGGTGAGCGGATCGGGGCTCACAGGAACACCTCCGGGGCGTAGTGCTCGCGCACGAGGCGGCCGCGCGCGAGGCAGTCGGCCAGGACGCTGCCGCCCGTCCCCGCGGTCCGCGGCACCGGCAGGTGCGGCAGGCGTGATCCGGGGCCGCCGCTGTCGCTGATCAGTGCGTTCAGACGCTCGTGCAGCGCACCCGTCAGGGCGTCCTGCGGGCCGGCGCCGAAGAGGTCGCCGGCGCGCTGCGTCACCTCGGCGTACGCCCGCGTGAATTCCTCGGCTGTCTCGGGCCAGGCGGCGAGCGCCCGCGCCCAGCGTCGCCAGTGGTCGAGGTGGACTCGTTGCTCGTCGCGGATGGCGGCGATCGCGGGGTCGTTCTCGGCGCGCTGCTCGGCGAGCAGGGTGACGGCCGCGGAGATCACCAGCCCGCACACCACGGTGGACGGCCAGTCGCCGAGCCGGTCGATGACACCGGACACCTGCCACTCCTCCTGCGGCCGTTCGAAGAAGTGGGCGTCGGCGGCGGACTCGTCGAATCCGTGCAGCGACAGGATCGTTTCGGCGTGCGCCAGGGCCTCTTGTCCGATGGAGCCGACCGCCAGTGACTCCTCCAGGTCGATGTAGTCGACGATGCGTTCTCCCAGTCGGTTGCCCAGGACGAACAGGTCGTCGGCGAGGGCCAGCCACAGCCCGGTCAGTGCGTGGTCGGCGGCCCCGCGTGCGTCGTCGGTGTGCTCGAACTCGGCGCCTTCGAGGCGCTGTCGCGGCGCGGCGGTGTCCGGCGCGGCGGAGCGGTCGCGGCGGCGTGTGGTGGGGAAGCCGGGCTGGCGGTGCGGCATCCGGGTCTTGGCGGCGAGCAGGTCGCGGTCTTCGGCGCTGGAGACGATCAGGTCGGTGCGCCGTACCACCCAGAGCCGGGAGAGGTCGTCGCGGCGCCCGTAGGTCTCCTTGGCCAGGTGCCAGGCGGCTTCCCGGCGCGGCGCGACGATGGAGCCGACGTGGTTGAGCGGCGAGCCGCTGCCGGTCTGCGCGAAGACTTCGTAGACGTCGGTGTCGGTGGGAACGTGCGGCATCACGCCACCCCCTTCAGCGCGCGCCGGTATCGCGCGTTGCGGTCCAGGGCGCCGCGCACCCAGTCCAGCCGGCGCTGCGACGCCGGGCCGCCACCCGCGATGACCTTCTTCACCTCGGCCCAGTCGGGCATGGCGAACTCCCACTCGCCCGAGGGCGTCTGACGGGCCAGCGCGGGGTCCACGTGCACGCCGAGCTTCTGGAAGACCGGAATGATCTTGTTCAGCCAGGCCTGGCGCAGCTCGTCGTTGCCGTCGGGCTTCAGGCCGATCTGGTGCATGCGGTTGGTGTGCAGGGTCTCGGTGTCGGGGGGACCGAGGTAGGCGAGCACCCGCGGCAGCCACGTCTCGAACCCCTCCTGCACCCGGCGGCGCTGGCCGGCGTCGCCGTGCGTCAGCACCTCGTGGGTCAGGTCCAGCGCGTGCTGGTAGTGGAAGGACTCCTCGCGCTCGATCTTGCGCAGCGCCCGGCCGTAGGGCAGGTACACGCCCTTCATCAGCGACCGGAACTGCAGGATCGCCGCCGAGTTCATCAGGAGCAGCCCCGGGCCGAACTCCTCCCAGGACGCGAAGGAGTAGTGGAAGATGTTGTGCACCTTCGAGCGGCCCTCCAGGTAGTCCAGGAGGATCCGTTCGCGCGGCATGCCCAGGTCCTCGGCGACCCGGGCGGCCACGTGCCCGTGGCCCACCTCGTCCTGGACCTTGGCCATCAGCATCTGCCGCCGGGTGTAGCTGGGCGCGCGGTCCAGCCACTCGGCGAACGGCAGCACGCCCACCAGCTCGTTGAGTGCCTGTACGGTGGCGAACCGCCTGGCGCCCTCCCGTACTTCGTCGGGCATCGGGTCCCACAGCTCGTAGCAGCGGAGTCCCGCCGCTGTCGCGGTCGGCATGTCTCATTCCTTTCGCAGCGCTTGCATGGTTTGCAGCGGTGTCGCGGGGGAGGGGTCAGTACCAGCGGACGACCACGGCCCCCGCCGTCATGCCGCCGCCCACTCCGGCCAGCACCAGGCGCTCGCCCCGCCGGAACGGCCGGAGTTCGTTCTCCGCGCGCAGGGTGAGCGGGATGGAGGCCGTGGCGGTGTTGCCGAACTGCGGTGCGGTCAGCGGCACCCGGTCGGGGTCGACGCCGAGTTCACGCGTACACGCCTCCACCAGGCGGGTGTTGGCCTGGTGCAGGATGAAGCGGTCCACGTCCGCCAGCCGGATCCCGGCCGAGTCGAGCGCCTCGCCGACGACCTTGGGCAGCACGCCGAGCGCGTAGTCGCGCACCTCGCGGCCCCGCATGCGGAACAGGTGTTCGCCGGCCTCCCGGCTGCGGGCGTCCAGCGGCGTACGGGTGCCGCCGGCCGGCACCTCGACCAGCTCGCGGTGTTCGCCGTGGGCGACCAGCCGCCAGCCCAGCACGCCGTATCCGTCGGGCACCGGACCGAGCAGCACCGCACCGGCCCCGTCGCCGAAGAGGCTGACGGTGCGCCGGTCGGAGCGGTTCATCAGCGAGGAGTACATGTCGGCGCCGACCACCAGAGCGTGGTCGCCGCCCTCCCCGGCCAGCCGCGCCGACAGCATCGAGTCGGCGACCGCCAGCGCGTAGAGGAAGCCCGAGCACACCGCGTTGACGTCGAACGCCGGAACGCCGGACAGGCCCAGCTTGTTCTGCAGGATCGCCCCGGTGGAGGGCTGCGGCTGGTCGGGCGTCGACGTGGCCACGACCATCACACCGAGCCGGGCCACCGCCTCAGGCAGCGCCCCCAGCGCCTCGCGCGCGGCGTGCAGGGCCAGGTCGGAGGTGACGGTGCCGGGCTCCCGGTACCTGCGCTCCAGGATGCCGGTCCGCTCGACGATCCAGTTCTCCTCCGCGCCCGTCCACTCGGCGACCTGTGCGTTGTCTATGACCAGCGGCGGCACGTGGCCGCCCAGGCCGAGGAATCCGAAGCCCATCACACGTCCTTCGCCGTAGCCTGGCCCTGCGATGTCCCGCCCGGTACCTGGACGACGGCGCAGGCCCAGGTCCAGGCCGCCCCACCGCTGATCACCAACGCGACGTCGCCCGGCTCGAGCGGCACCCGGTCCCGCATGTCGGCCAGGTTCGCCAGGAAGTCCCCGCACCCCAGGTGGCCGGTGGCGGAACCGAACCGCAGGGCCTCGGCCTTGAGCAGCTCGTCGAGCACCGGGCCGTAGATGGAGTCCAGCAGGCTCGCCCCGAGCCGCGGCAGGGCGATGTACTTGATCCGAGGGTCGTCGGGCTCCAGCCCCGCGTCGTGCAGGCTGTCCGCGATCACCTTGCGGATGTTCTGGCCCGCGATGGTCTCGAACTTCGTCCTGCCGTACTCCGCCAGATAGGACTTCTTGGGGGTGCGCAGGTCGATGAAGCCGTCGTGCCACATGGGGGCCGGGCTGAAGTCGTTGCCGTGCCGCATCATCAGCTCGAACTGGGCGTCGGTCGCGGTGGCCAGCGACAGCAGGGCGTAGTCGTCGCGTTCCGCGTCGCCGCGGTGCACCAGCGCCGCGGTCCCCGCGTCACCGAAGCCGAGCCCGTAGTCGGAGGTCCAGCGGTCCATACCCGGCGGGCAGAACCGGTCGCCCGTCGTGACGAGCACGGCACCGAGTCCGGCGTCGGCATCCAGGTGCATCGCGGCCAGCTGCAGGGCCAACGCCCCTGCGTTGCAGCCCTGTTGAACGCCGTAGGGCGTGGCATTGCCGGCGCCCACCGCGTTGGCCACGTAGTGCGGCGGCGACCACATGTCATGGCCCTGGTGGTAGATCCAGGTGTGCAGGACCAGGCCGATGTCGGACGGGCTCCAGCCCGCCCGGCTTATCGCGGCACGGCCGGCCTCCGCCGCCATCTCGGGAGCGGACAGAGCGGCCGAGAAGGGCAGTTGGCTGACACCGAGCCGCTCCGCGTCCGAGTCGGTCAGCTTCCCCGCCGCCACGGCGTCCTCGACGTTCTCGCGGTCTGGTGGAAACCACGCGGTCACGGTCTTGATCCGCAGATCGTTTCCGAATTTCATTCAGGCTCCTTCGAAAGCTCGGGATCCGTAGGGAGTGCGGGTCACCGGCCGACGAGCGGGGGCCGGGTGAGTGCCCGGCAGTTCGCCCGGGCCGGGGAAGAGGGGCACGCCGTACCAGGCGCGGTGCGGTACGCAGGTCCACCACCGGGAGCGGACACTGGCGCACTGGGCCACCAGTGGCTTCCCGCCCAGAGTCGCATACCTTCGCAAAGGTATGTAGCTGCGCCGGAGTGCGGCGTCCGTGAGCGACCACCGGGCCGTGCGGAGCCTGCGGGCAGTGCCTGCGCTGCCTGCGCCACTTTGCGCCACGGCGCCGCAGGAGAGAGGTGACCCCTGTGCAAGTGAGGACGGTCCTCACTTGCACACGGGCGCCGGGGGAGCGGGGGCCGGCGGCCGCCAAAGCCGTCCGCGGCGCGCTCGCCGCTCTGTCGTGCCCCGGACATCTTCCAGTGCCTTGTCGTCAACTGGACCGGATCCACTGCGTCATCGCCAACTGGACCGGATCCACTGCGTCATCGCCAACTGGACCGGATCCACTGCGTCATCGCCAACTGGACCGGATCCACTGCCTCATCGCCACCCTGGATCGGATTCACGGCGTCACCGCCGCCTGGATCGGATCCACCTGCCATCTGTTGGCGGAGCCATCCCGTGGCGGCCCCGGACACCATCTGGCAGTGCATTACCGGCACGGCCCCACCGACACGGCCCTACCCACACAGCCCTACCGGCACGGCCCTACCGACACGGCCCTACCTACAACGCACCGCCGGCGCCGATATCGGCTCGGTGAGGGTGACTTGGTGGCAGCCGGGGCCCTGCAATACACCGCTGGCGGTCCGCGTGATCGTCGAGGGGGCCCGCTGCCTCGCACCACGGTGTCAGTGACCTCAACTGCATGACCTTTGTGCGCAGTTGACTCGTCCAGCTGCCGTCTCCAGATTTACATACCTTCACGAAGGGATTATTCTCAGGCGTGGAATCCACCTCGGGCGGCCACCGCCCCGCTCACCCCGAAGGAAGAAGCCACACCATGGCCACCTCAGACTCCCGATCGCCACGGTGGGCCGGGTACACACTCGCCCTGCTGGCGTTCACTCAGTTCATCGTCACCATCGACTACAACATCGTCTATGTGGCGCTGCCGGACATCGGTAGCCAGCTCGGCTTCTCCGCACAGTCGCTGCAGTGGGTCGTCAGCGCCTATTCGGTCGCGCTCGGCGGACTGCTGCTGTTCGGAGGCCGTGCGGCCGACCGGATCGGCCCGCGGCGCATGCTGGTCATCGGTCTGGTCATCTATGCGCTCTCCTCTCTCACCGGCGGACTCGCGAAGAACGCCGGGCTCCTGGTGGCCGCTCGTGCGATTCAGGGCGTGGGCGGTGCGCTGCTGACGCCGGCGACGCTGATGCTCGTCTTCACCACGTTCGCTCCGGGCCCTGAGCGCAACCGGGCCACATCCGTCTGGGGCGCCGTGGGCAGCGCGGGCCTGGCCGCGGGCTCGCTGCTCGGCGGCGTGCTGACCAGTGCCTTCGGCTGGAGCTGGGTCTTCTTCGTCAACGTCCCGCTCGCACTGATCACGGCGTTCGCCGCCACCCGGATCCTGCCGCCCGACCGCCCGCTCGGCACCGGCCGCAGCTTCGACGCCGTCGGAGCCGTGGTCGCCACCATCGGTTCGACACTGCTGGTGTTCGGTCTGGTCAGCGGTCCGGCCAAGGGCTGGGGATCGATCGAGGGCGCCGGCGCCCTGGCGGTCGGCGCGCTGCTGCTGGCAGTCTTCGTGCTGATCGAGAAGCGGTCCACCGACCCGCTGGTGCCGCTGAAGCTGTTCCGCCTGCGGGGCCTGAACGTCCCCATGCTGGCGCTGATCGTCTTCCAGGCCTCTCTGGGCGGTACGTACTACCTGCTCACCACCTACCTGCAGACAGTGCTCAACTACAGCCCGGTGGCCGCCGGCATCGCTTTCCTGCCGCCGACCGTGATCTGCATGGCGGTGGCGATGAAGCTCAACGCCCGGGTGCTGGGCGTGCTCGGGGTCCGTACGACGCTCTTCCTCGGTACGGTCGGTACCGCCGTGGGGTTGGCCGCGATCATCGCCGGCATGTCCACGCACGGCTCCTACTGGGCACTGCTGCCGGGGATCGCGATCTGGGGCGCCGGCGGCGGCTTCGCCTTCCCCTCGCTCTTCGTCGCGGTGGCGTCCTCGGGGGCCGAACCGGCCCAGCAGGGGGTCGCCTCGGCGCTCGCCTCCACGTGCCGTCAGATCGGCGGCGCCCTCGGCCTCGCGGCCCTGGTCGCGGTGGCGAACTCCCACGCCGGCCACAACCCCGGCCCCCACGCGCTGGTCGGCGGGCTTCGGATGGCAGGGTGGGTCGCCGCCACGGGGACACTCGCCGGTGCCTTCATCGGACTCGGCCTGAAGAAGCAGCCCCGGCCGGCTCCCGAGCCTGCCACCCCTGCGGCGCCGACGACGGAAGTCGCCGATCCTGCCACGCAGGCGGGCTGACGCCGCCTCAGCCGAATGCCCAATGCCCAATGTTGAGCTGGCGTTAGCAGGACGCGGAGGACCGTGAGCGAGGTCCGGGCCTGCGGTCGGCCGCCCGCAGCGTCCTTGCCGGGGGCGCCGCACGGCCGGTGAGCAGGCCGGCGGCCATCACACCGGTACGGCATTGGGACGGCAGCGCCGGACGGCGTCCCGGACCCGGTCGCCGTCCGCACACGCAGCAACGAGGCTCTCGTGCCGAGGGTCCGAGGCACCATGCACCTCTGCCCGCGGTACGGAAGCCTCGTGCGTGGCGGCAGGACGGGTCCCGGCCCCCGCATCCTCCTCCGCCCGGCCGGTCACCGGTACCCCGACGCCAATCGACGCCAATCGACGCCAATCGACGCCAATCGACGCCAATCGACGCCAATCGACGCCAATCGACGCCAATCGACGCCAATCGACGTCAATCGACGGCAACCGACGGCAACCGACGGCCGAGACGAGGGCAGCGATCCGCTCGGCCGCCCCCCTCCCGCCGGGGCCGCGGCACGATCCGCTCTCCCGGGGTTGCGGCCGCGCACGGCGTTCTCCGGCGCCGTGACCTGCGAGATCAAGAATGTCAGGAGCTTCCCGATGCTTGTCCAGAACAGCCTGTCTGCCGAGGTCGAGGTGCCTCCCACGAAGGAGGTCCGCCGTCTGGGCCGGGTGATCATCCGGTTCGCGGGGGACTCCGGGGACGGCATGCAGTTGACGGGCGATCGCTTTACGTCGGAGACCGCCTCGTTCGGTAACGACCTGTCCACGCTGCCGAATTTCCCCGCGGAGATCCGAGCACCGGCAGGCACGCTGCCGGGCGTGTCCTCCTTCCAGTTGCACTTCGCCGATCACGACATCCTCACGCCGGGCGACGCGCCGAACGTCCTGGTCGCGATGAACCCGGCCGCTCTGAAGGCGAACCTGCCGGATGTGCCGCGCGGCGCGGAGATCATCGTCAACACCGACGAGTTCACCACGCGCGCGCTGGCGAAGGTCGGATATCAGGCAAGCCCGCTTGAGGACGGCTCCCTGGACGGCTACAGCGTGCATCCGGTACCGCTGGGGACGCTGACGGTGGAGGCGCTGAAGGAGTTCGGGCTGTCCCGCAAGGACGCCGACCGGTCGAAGAACATGTTCGCGCTGGGTCTGCTGTCGTGGATGTACCACCGGCCCACCGAGGGCACGGAAGCCTTCCTGCGGAGCAAGTTCGCCAAGAAGCCGGAAATCGCCGCGGCGAATATCGCCGCCTTCCGGGCGGGCTGGAACTTCGGCGAGACGACCGAGGACTTCGCGGTCTCGTATGAGGTGGCTCCGGCCGCGAAGGCCTTCCCGCCGGGTACGTACCGTTCTGTCTCCGGCAATCTGGCGCTGTCGTACGGGCTGGTGGCGGCCGGGCGGCTGGCCGATCTGCCGCTGTTCCTCGGTTCGTATCCGATCACGCCGGCCTCCGACATCCTGCACGAGTTGTCCAAGCACAAGAACTTCGGTGTCCGGACCTTCCAGGCCGAGGACGAGATCGCAGGGATCGGCGCAGCGCTGGGCGCGGCCTTCGGCGGCTCGCTGGGCGTGACGACGACCTCGGGTCCGGGTATCGCGCTGAAGTCGGAGACCATCGGCTTGGCGGTCTCACTGGAGCTGCCGCTGCTGATCATCGACATCCAGCGGGGCGGCCCGTCGACCGGGCTGCCGACCAAGACCGAGCAGGCGGATCTGCTGCAGGCGATGTTCGGCCGCAACGGTGAGGCGCCGGTACCGGTGATCGCCCCGGCCACCCCGTCGGACTGCTTCACCGCCGCGTTGGACGCCGCCCGGATCGCACTGACCTACCGCACCCCCGTGCTGCTGCTGTCGGACGGCTATCTCGCCAACGGCTCCGAACCCTGGCGGATCCCGGAAACCGATGAGCTGCCGGACCTGCGGGTGCAGTTCGCCTCCCGGCCGAACCACACCCTGGACGACGGCACCGAGGTCTTCTGGCCGTACAAACGAGACCCGCAGACACTCGCCCGTCCGTGGGCGATCCCGGGCACGCCCGGTCTCGAACACCGTATCGGCGGCATCGAGAAGCAGGACGGTACGGGCAACATCTCCTACGACCCCGCCAACCACGACTTCATGGTCCGTACCCGGCAGGCCAAGATCGACGGCATCGACGTCCCGGACATCGAGGTCGACAACCCGGGTGCCGCCGCCGGTGACGGGGCGAAGCTGCTGGTCCTGGGCTGGGGCTCCACCTACGGTCCGATCACCGCCGCCGTCCGCCGCGTCCGCGCCGCAGGCCAGAAGGTCGCGCAGGCCCACCTGCGGCACATCAACCCCTGCCCGGCCAATCTCGGCGAGATCCTCACCGCCTACGACAAGGTGATCATTCCCGAGATGAACATGGGCCAGCTCGCCACGCTCATCCGCGCCAAGTACCTGGTCGACGCCCAGTCCTGCACGCAGGTCAACGGCATGCCGTTCAAGGCCGAGCAACTCGCCCACGCTCTCGAGGAGGCCATCCACCATGGCTGACACCGCTACGAAGGCGCCGGTGACCGACGCGCTGTCCCTGGTGCCGAAGTCCGACGGCCCGCAGTCCATGAAGGACTTCAAGTCCGACCAGGAGGTGCGCTGGTGCCCCGGCTGCGGTGACTACGCCGTCCTCGCCGCCGTGCAGGGCTTCATGCCCCAGCTCCGCCTGGCGAAGGAGAACATCGTCTTCGTCTCGGGCATCGGCTGCTCGTCCCGCTTCCCGTACTACATGAACACGTACGGCATGCACTCGATCCACGGGCGCGCGCCGGCGATCGCGACCGGACTCGCCACGTCCAGGCGGGACTTGAGCGTGTGGGTGGTGACGGGCGACGGGGATGCGTTGTCGATCGGCGGCAACCACCTCATCCACGCCCTGCGCCGGAACGTGAACCTGAAGATCCTGCTCTTCAACAACCGGATCTACGGCCTTACGAAGGGTCAGTACTCGCCGACCTCGGAGGTCGGCAAGATCACCAAATCGACCCCGATGGGCTCCCTCGACACCCCCTTCAACCCCATCTCCCTCGCCCTGGGCGCCGAGTCCTCCTTCGTCGCCCGCACCGTCGACTCCGACCGCAAACACCTCACCGACGTCCTGCGGCAGGCCGCCGCCCACCCCGGCACCGCCCTGGTGGAGATCTACCAGAACTGCAACATCTTCAACGACGGCGCCTTCGAAGTCCTCAAGGACAAGGAACAGGCCCAGGAGGCTGTCATCCGCCTCGAGCACGGCGAGCCCATCCGCTTCGGCACGCCCCTTGCGGACGAAAGAGGCGCCAAGGGCGTCGTTCGGGACCTGGCCACCGGCGACCTTAAGATCGTCGACGTCACGCCGGAGAACGCGGCGCGGATCCTGGTCCACGACGCCCACGCGACGTCCCCGACCACGGCCTTCGCGCTCTCCCGCCTCGCCGACCCGGACACCCTGCACCACACCCCCATCGGCGTCCTGCGCTCGGTCCACCGCCCGGTCTACGACACCGAGATGGCAGAGCAGCTCGACACCGCTGTCGAGCAGCAGGGCAAGGGCAACCTCGCCGCCCTCCTCGCCGGCGGCGACACCTGGACTGTGCGACCGACTCCGGGCAGCCGCCCGCTATGACAGCAGACGACGCCGCCCAGCGATGGGGCGATGACCACCGTCGCCTCGCTCGGCGTCGACGGCGCCAGCCGCACCGCCCGAGCGGGCTTGCCCGCCTAAGAAGCGGCGTTCATGAGATCGAGGGCGCTGTGCTGTCGGGCGGCATCGGTGGTGTCCACGGGGCCGTACCAGTGGAGGCCGTACTGGTCCAGGACGTTGCGGTCGCTGCTGTAGGCGAGGTTGGCCTGGCGCTGCAGGTAGGCGGTGTAGGGGTGGTCGGTCAGTGCGCTGTTGAGCTGTGCCAGGCCCCGGACGTCGGCGCCCTTGAAGGAAGGTCCGTCGGCTCCGCAACTGCCCGTTTCGCAGGGGTCCTTCAGGATGCCGTCGGCGGTGTTGAGCTGCGTCGAGGTGGTGTTGGCGTCGGCGATACGCCGGGCGGTGTCCAGCACGGCGCTGTCACCGGTGGCGGTGTGGAGCTCGGTGAGGGCCGCGATGAGGACACCCTGGTTGTAGGACCAGACAGTGGCGTCGCCGGTCTTGCAGGTGGACAGTGACAGGCCGTCGGAGACGGTGTTGTTGGAGGTGATGAGACCGGTGCCCTTCAGCCAGGACCATGCGGCCTGGCCCCGGCCCAGGTAGACGGTGTCACCCGGGATTCGGTTGTGCAGTGCCGCGTTGAGCTGAATGTAGAGGGAGTTGGGGATGGCGTTCTTCGTCGACTTCGCCGTGCTCCAGTACACCCCGCCACCGCAGGTGGAGTCCCAGTACGACGCCATGTAGTCCGCGTCCGCTCGCGCCGTGTCGAGGTAACGGCTGTCCTTGGTGAGATCGTAGGCCGCCACCCAGGCAAGGCCCCACCAGCCCGTGTCGTCGATGTAGGAGTTTCTGAACTGACCACTCTGGGCGTTGATGTTGAGGTCGTAGGTCCGTCCGACGGCGTACTGGTAACTCGTGATGCCGGTCTTGCGGATATTGCCGATCAGGGATGTCAGCGCGTTGGCCGAGTTCCACCAGCCGGTCGTCGAGAACAGCCCGGTCCCGTAGTCGTAGAACTCCATGAGTGCGGTGGCCGCGGCACCGCGGCGGTCCGCGGCATTCCAGGTGGTACGGGCCCAGGGCGTGCACGCGATGTCGGCCCGGTCGCCTGCCTTGCCGCAGGCCCGCAGGGCCCCCACCCCGTGGTTGGCCCAGTCGTCGGCGTTGTACATCAGGGTGCGCCATCCCCGCTGACCGGACGGGATGGTGGTGTCACCCAGTCGGCTGCCCGAACTCCATGTGCGGCCGCCGTCGAAGGACCGGTCGAGCCAGACTTCGTCCGTGGGGCTTCCGTTGTCGATCGAGGCCCAGCCCATGTCATCGCTGTCGTCCATGTGCAGCGTGATGGAGCGCGAGAAGAGGGTGGTGGTGACGGGCATACGGTCGCCGGGGGAGAGCGCGGGATCCCTGCCGTCGCAGTACTTGTCGCACACGGTGCCGGCGGCCTGGGCCGCGCCGGGCACGAGGACGGCGGACATCGTTGTCATCACGCTGAGGGCGAGAGTGGTGATGACGGTGCGGAGGAGATGCATGTGAACTCCTGTGGGGGGTATGGCGCGCCATGCTGTGCTCGCGGACGGGGGGAGGGGCACAGGGCTGGGTCGAAGCTGCCGGCGTGCGGTCTGCTGTCAGCTGCTCAGCCACGGTGCCGCTTCGTGCGGGTGGTGAAGGCGGCTCGGCAGGCCGGGAGTTGGCCGGGCACCCGGCTGGTGCGGGTGACCGGATCGGTCGTGGGGTCCTTGGCCGGTGCGGGGCTGAAGGCCATCGTGTGCAGCCGGTGTCGGATGCGCCGCCTTGGTCTGTGCCCACAGTCCCGCCCGTAGGATCGGAAAATTGCATGCGCCTGTCAATGGCCAAGTTCCCTCTACTGCCCCTGGAGGCGTCTTGCCAGGGAGGTTTCGGTACCCCAGCCGGACAACGCCTGCTGGCACGTGTGCCGAGGCTCCCGTGCACCGGCAAGAGCAACACGCAGCGGCCGCCGGGCCGGGCAATAAGGGCCTGGCCGCCCCGCGTTCGAATCTCGGAGACTGGAAGTCAAGCCGGCTCTGACCACATACGTGCACTGACTCGGGTAGCCGGACCCCTAATCACATGGGGCGGTAATCTCTGCGCTCGGCCGGATGTTCCGCCGGGCAGTCGAAGGGAAGCGGGCAATGGGGGCTGCGGGGCAGGTCGGGACTGGGGCGCGATCTGAGAGAGAGCGGAGCCTGCTGCCGGCCGTTGGGATGTTCATCGTGCTCGCCGCGGTGCTGGAGCGCTGTCTGTCGGTGGTCAGGGGACCGGAAACGTACATACTCTGCGATGACCTTGTAGCGCTGTCCAGACGGCTCGACCGGGAAGCAAGCGTGAACCGGTGGCTCCTGCTGGCCGGCCTCGTGCTGTCCGTGGCCGCCCTGGTCATCCCACACGTGCGCCGCGGACGAGTTCTTCCCGTGCTCATGCTGTCGTCGGTTCTGATCTCGGTCGTTCTGGCGGACGACTATGCGGCGCGTGCGGATGCCGTCGCCTTGCGGATCTCGACATCCCAGACTTGCGACGAACCCACGAACGTCTACAACACTTCCCGAGGCTGGTTCAACTGGAATCCACTCGGCTGACCGTGCGCGAACTCGCTGCGGATGCGGACACGTTCCCTGCGTTCGGCGGCCTGGACGTCACGGTGCCCGCCGTTCGCCGCGTTACGCCACCGGAGGTAGGCGGGTCGGGGCGCGGCACCGTCCGACCTTGACGGAGGCCTTCACGGCCGTCGCTGACGGGCTGCACGGTCCCTTCTTGCTGGCCAACGGAAACAGCAGCACGGGCCGGTCGTCGGAGGGACAGGGGTCGCCGGAGGGACGGGTAAAGGGCCGCGGGCGTGCCGCGGGGGCCGCGCAGTGGGCTCAGGTGGTGCTCCGGCGCCGCCTCGCTGTGGCCGGTGGTGGTGCCGGAGACGAGGCCCCGGCACCACCACTGTTCACCGGCCGCGTGTCTACGTTGGCTACGACTCAGGCGGCGCCACGCCGCAGGCACGCGCATTTCACCGTCTGCGTCACCGCGCTGCTGCCGGCGTCGGCCACGGTGACGCGCAGCCGAGAACCCCCACCGGTCGCTTGTGCCGACCGGGGATGACGTGTCAGGTTCGCGGTGTGGCTGCTACGAGGTGAGGGACTGGGTGTGCCTGCCGGGCTCGGGGTGGGTGTGTGACTGGATCAGTGCGAGGCCCTTACCAGGCGACGGGCAGCTCGATCGGGAAGCGCCGGATGGTCTCGGTGTCCCAGCGGATTTCCTGAGGTGGGACCGCGAGCCGCAGACCGGGGAACCGGTCCAGCAGCCGTCCGATGGCTACTTCCAGTTCTGCCATGGCCAGGGGTACGGCGATGCAGCGGTGCCCGCCCCAGCCGAAGGTCATGTGCGGTGCCGAGGGCCGGTCGGGGTCGATGGACTGCGGGTCCGGGTATCGCTGGGGGTCGCGGTTCGCCGTCAGGTACGACACATGGACGAAGTCGCCCTTTCTGATCCGTACCCCGGCCATCTCCACGTCCTCCCGTGCCACACGGGGAATGCCGACTCCCTTGCGGAAAGGGATGACGCGAAGCAGCTCGTTCAGGACGTCCGTGAGGGTCTCCGGCCGGCTGCGCAGGCGTTTCATCAGTTCGGGCCGGGTCAGGAGGAGGTAGCAGATGTCGCTGATCTGGCAGGTGGCCGTGTCCTGCCCGCTGAGCGTCAGCGTGAGCGCCATCACGGCCACTTCCTGGTCGTCGAGTGCGTCCTCGCCGTCCTTCGCGGTGGCCAACGCGCTGATCAGGTCGTCGCCGGGAGAACTCCGCCGCTGTTCGACCAGTGCGGTGAAGTAGTCGCGCAGTTCGGTCTTGGCGGCTGCGGCGGTCGTGCGGCTGTCCGGGCCGGTGGCGAGGAGTCGCTGCAGGTTCTGCTGCATCCGGCTCCAGTCGCCCTGGGGAATGCCGAACAGGTCGAAGACGGTGTGCTGGGGGAGTGGGTTCGACAGATGGCCTACGAGGTCCGCCGGCGGTCCCTGCTCGGCCATCTCGTCGAGCAGGGCGTCCGCGAGACGGGTGATCCTTGCTCGCATTGCGTCCACCCGCCGCTGGGTGAACGCCTGCGACGCCAGGTGGCGCAGGCGGCTGCTGTGCGGCGGGTCCATCACATTGATCGACTCGGCGGAGACGATGGGCTCCGGCGTCAGCCGGGGGAAGTCGGACCCCATGATCCCCGCCCGGCTGAACCGCTGATCGGTGGTCACCTGCTGCACCCCCTCGAAGCCGGTGACCAGCCAGGCATCGGCGGCACCGTAGGGCAGCCGTATCCGGGCGATGGAACCACGGTCCATGAGCGCCGTCAGGGAGGGATCGAACTCCAAGCCCTCGCTGAAGTCGAACGGACAGGTGATTGCTTCGTCGCCTGAGGTCATCGCACTGTTCTCCCTGGTTCGCCGACTTTGCTATTTCATGGATATGTCACTCGGCGCCATCGGGCCACCGCTGTGCGTCCGGTGCGCTTTCCCGCCCCGATTCCCGAGTGGCCGGCGGACAGCGGAGTTGGTACACGGAGTCGCGCCGCTGGAGCCGCATGTGTCCGTCGTTCGGGCGGCGTGGAGAGTGATGGGCCACAGGAGGGTGATCGGGGCAGCCCTGTTCCGGAAGCGGACTGGGACCGCCGGCGTGATCCTCCAGAGCGTTTCGGCAGCGTTTCGGCAGGTGGAAGGCGGTCCACGAACGAAACGCACGGCCGGCACCCCGGGCTGCGCGGCGAGCGGCCTCGACCAGTTCCTCCACGCCCGGGACCAGTAGCCCGGCAGCGCCGCCGCGCTGTCCGCCGACGCGTCGGGCGGTGCGACCCTGACGACCGCAATGCCCTGGGGCGTCCACCCCCTGTACGTCGAGTCGGTGGCCGCGCCGGGCCATGCTCCCCGCCCCCCGCCCCCCGCCCATATGCTCGCCGTCCTGTTCCAGCTCCCGCTCGCCCCCACCGCCCTCACCCTCAGTGCCCCGGCTGTCTCGGCCCGGGCGGCGTGGCCGAACGTCGCGGGACAGCTCGCCAGGGGCTTCGACACGACCGACATGCCGTATGAGTACGGGCTGCTCACGGCCGAGGCTGGCGAGGCTCTCACGGCGTGGCGCAAGGGCCCGCTCGACCGCGGTGAAGAACTCGCCGACGTCTTCCGCTACCCCACGGCGATCGCGGAGATGCTGGGCGTCGACCTTGGCGAAGCGGCCGAACGAAAGATCGCAAAGAACGCCCGTCATGAGTACACCGCCAGGGCCAACGGCGTACTGCGGCTGAGCACAGCGCCCCGACTCCACCCCGCCGATCGGCTGAGCACAGTCGAGGCAGGCGGCTGCTTGTCGCCGTACCGGTTTCACCACCGTCGCCGGACCTGAAAACGCTCTGAAACCGCGCTGAATGGGGGTTCGGCCACGCTCTGCGGCATGACGACGACGGCCCTGCCAGGGCCAGCTGCCCGGGAGGGGATCACCATGAGCGGCTTGCGACTGATCCGTCGGCACGCGGCGGCCTTCGGACGCTTCGCCGGACTGGGCAGTGTGGTCACCCTGGCGGCCTCCGCAGCCCTGGTCCTGCTCTCGCGGTGGATTCCGTGGATGGCGGCGAATGCGCTGACCGCCGTCGCCTCCACCGTGGTCGCGACCGAGCTGCACGCTCGTGTCTCGTTCGGCCACGGACGGCCCGGTCTGGCAGGTCACCTGGAGAGCGCGGCCACCACTGCCCTCGGGTGGCTGGTCACGTCCGCCGCGGTCGGCGCGCTGGCCGCACTTCGCCCCGGCGCCGGACTCGTCCTGCAGCAGACGGTGTACCTGTCGGCCACCGCGCTCGTCGGGATCGGCCGCTATCTCGTGCTGCGTCTGGGTGTGTTCGCCCAGAGCACCCCTCGGCCTCGTACTGACGGCGTGCGCGTGCGGGCCGCGTACGACGCGGTGGTGTGACGGCGGGCGGGAACAGGACGGCGGCCCAGGGGTCTGGGCCGGCGGCGCGTGCCGTGGGGGTCGGCAGCAGGACGGTCAGGCAGTCAGGAGGTTGCGGCATAGGTCCAGAAGTCGCGCATCCAGGCGGGGAAGGCTGGGCCGGGCAGGCCGCAGGGGGTGAGGAGGACGGTGACCGTATCGGTGGCCGGGACGATGTGGGCGGCGGTGCCGGTGCCGCCCACCCACCCGTAGCGGCCGGGGACGTTCCAGGGCTCAGCAGTGGTGATGTCGACCGATCCGCCGTATCCCCAGCCCTGGCCCTGCAGGAAGAGGGAGCCCTCTTCGCGCTGCACGGGGGTGAGGTGATCCGTCGTCATGAGGCGCACGGACTCGGGAGAGAGCACGGTGCCGCCACCGGCGAGCAGCATGCGGCCGAAGGCGAGCCAGTCCGCGGCGGTGGCCACCAGACCGCCCGCACCCGAGGGAAACACGGGCGGAGTGGACCAGGCGCCGTCGGGAGCGTCGGCGAAGGTCAGGGCGCCGTCGGGGTCGGTCCGGTAGTAGGGGGTGAGGCGGTGTCGCGCCGCGGCCGGTACGTCGAATCCGGTGTCCACCATCCCGAGCGGCTCGAAGATCCGCTCGGCCAGGAACTCCGGCAGCGGGCGCCCTGCCGCCCGTGCGACGAGTACTCCCTGCAGGTCGGAACTGGCGTTGTAGAGGAACGCCTCTCCGGGCTGGCGCAGCAGCGGAAGGCCCGCGAGGGCGGCAACCCACTCGTCCGGACTCGCCGTCGGACGTGGCCCGCCGTTGTACACGGCCACGTCCGCGAACAGCGGTTGAAGCACCGGCGCGGTGAAATCCGCTCCGAAGCCCCACCCCGAGCGCGACGACAGGACGTCCTCCACGGTGATGGGACGGGCGGCCGGCACCACATCGTCCAACCCGCTGGCGGGAGTACGGACGACCACCGGGGACGCCAGCTCGGGCAGCCAGCGCGCGATCGGCGCGTCCAGGGTGAGCACGCCGTCGTCGACCAGCGCCAGCACGGCGGCGGCAGTCACGGGCTTGGTGACCGAGGAGAGCCGGAACAGAGCGTCGGCTTGCAACGGCGCCGAGCCTCCCTGCTCCGCCGATCCCACGGCCGCGACCTCCACGTCGCCGGCGCGGTCCACCAGAGCCACCGCCCCGGGAAAGACGCCCTCGGCAACGTACTTCTCCAACATCGCGGTCAGGTGGCTCATCGGGCTCAGCCTCTCGTTGTCGGCGCCGGGTACAACTCTAGGACCGGCCGTCCGCCCAAAACTCATCGGCGCCGACCCGCACACCCGCTTTGCCGGCCCTCGGACAGGAACACGCCGACGACGCCCAGGGACCCAGAGAAACGAGCGGCGTCGATGTGACCGGATAGGCCGTCCGCTCTGCCGTGATCCGCATGAGGCGGCCAGGGACGCCACTTGAATTCGTGATCTTCCCGATGCTGCATGTGGCATCGCCGACGTTCTACTCCCAAGTCCGCCTCCGACTCAGGGAATGCGCCCTCAAAATCATGGAGGGAATCCGGGGAAGATCGGCCGGAGTGAAGACACCGCCACGGTGGAGCTACGTACTGCTCATGGTCGCAGCCCCCGTGATGGGTCTGGTGTTCGCGCTGTGCGGTCCGCTTGCCTTCCTCGACGAAGACCAGGAGGTCGAGGACCTGCCGTCGACACTGCGGACGGAGTTGATGGCCGACAGCCCTGTGGAGCACGCGATGACCGACCGGCGCGACCAGCGACTGCTCGACGCGCTCGGCGAGATCCACTCGGAACGCGGCGACGAAGCGATCCGGGTGGCCGTCGTCTACGGAGCCGGCCACGCCCCGGCGATCGTCTCAGGACTCTGGAACCGCTACGGGTACCGGCCGCGCGAAGCGGAGTGGCTCACCGTCCTCGTCCCGGAGTAGACCACCACCCGGACCTGCTCGGAGAATCGGCATGGCATGGGGGCCGCCGTCGAGCAGATCGGAGCGTGCGTCAAGGTCGTCGTCGGGTTCGGCGACGTCCACTTCGCGACTTCAAGAACGACAGGGCCTCCGACCAGGACCGGCAGAGTCCGGATACCGGCCCTGATCCTGTCAGGGAGTGAGTCCGGCTTGGCGGAGACTGCGGAACACCGCCGGGGTCGTCCACCCGCGGAGTGTGGCGTGGATCGTCGAGCGGAATGCGGCGTCGGCTGTGGCGGCGTCGAACGCCCCGGCCAGTTCGAGAGTCACGAGCCCGTGCAGGGTGGCCCAGATCGACAGGGCGATCGACGTTGCTTCGCCGGCGAGGACGGGCGCCGCCAACGCGCGATCGATCGCCGTGAGGAGCGGACGGATCGGGTCACGGGCGCCGACCTCCCCCGAGGGGTCGAAGGACTGCACGCCACCGAACAACACCGTGTACAGATGGCTGTGTCCGCGCCCCCAACGACGGTATGCGACGGCCAGCGCGTAGAGGTCGGCGAGAGGGTCCGCGGAGGTCTGCACCGCTGACACGTCCTGGAACAGGCCGGCGACGGCTTTGTCGCGCACCGCACCGATCAGCCCCTCCTTGTCGCCGAACAAGGAGTACACCGCCGTCGTCGACGCCTCGGCGGCAGCGGCCACGGCGCGGACCGTGACCGACTCCTGCGGACGGGTGGCGAGCATCTCGGTCGCGCACGCCACAAGCCGCTCTTTGACGGCCTCGTCGTTTGTTCTCGGCCTACCCACGGTCAGTAGCCTACCCTGTTTGATAACGTCGTTTTGAAACAGCGTTCTGAAACTGTCGGAGGTTCGCCTTGCCCACGTCCGCCATACGCCGCCTCGTCCGCTTCACCGGACGCTTACTGTCCGCCCTGGCCGCCGTCGCGACGCTGGTCGTCGTCTTTCTCGCACTGATCGCCCTCACGGACGGGGCAGGATCGGGGCTCGCCGCATGGCTGACGACCCTGGGAGTCGGGGCTGTCCTCGCCACGTGGCGGGGCCGGCGCCGCACTTGGCCGGCACGGCTCGTGCCGTTCCTGCCGGTGGTTGTCGCGGCAGCATTGACGGCGGCCGTCTGCATCCCGACCGTGCCGACGACCCGGCAGTACCCGCCCGCCCTGCCGTTCGTGACCACGCAGCACTGGAGCCTGACTACGGGCAGCCGGGTCGCCGTCTACCACTACCCGCCCGCGGGCTCCGGCACCCGGCATCCCATCCCGTTCGTCTACCTCAACGGCGGACCGGTCCGAGGCATCTCGGTGCTCGACCACCGGTTCCTGCGGCTCCTGGCACGCCAGGGCTACGACATCTACGCCTACGAACAGGCCGGTGGCGGACGAAGCGATCTGCTCCCCATGGGCCAGTACACGATCTCCAGGTCGGTCCGCGACCTCGCCGCCTTCGTCGACCGCCTGAACAAGGGCAAGGTCGACATCCTCGGATTCTCCTCGGGCGGGGTCGTGCTCACCCGAGCCCTGGCCGACCCGAACGTGGCCGCACGCTTGCACCGGGCGATCATCGCCGAGCCCGGCCCCATGGACGGCCCCACCGCGCACATCACCGGGCACAAGGGCCAAAAATCCGCGCGCGGCCTCGCGCCGACCATGACCGGACCGCGATCGACGCACATCCCCCGGTACGCCGTGGCGTTCGGCCTCATGCGACTCGGACTTCTCACCCCCGGCACCGGGCTGATCGGACAGGCCGAAGGCGACAACGCCTTCACCGCCGCCGACCTCGGCAGTGACACCGCATCCGCCTACTGCGCGCGCGACGCGCAGCGCATCCCCACCGAGGACACCGCACAGAACTTCTCCTTCAGCCCCGCCGCCAGCCTCCGCATCCAGCAGACGGTCAAGGACTCACCCTCCATCGCCTCGCAGCTGAGGCAGTCCAGGACTCCCGCGATGCTGATGATCGCCGAGTGCTCCTCCCAGGTCCGTCAATGGGCGACCACCGTCCTTGCCGATGACCCCGCCGTCCAACGCACCCAGTACATGCCCGGAGTCGGACACCACATGTGGAACGGCCTCGACGACAACAACGACCGGGCCGCCACCGTCATCACTGCCTTCCTTCAGGACAAGCCGGCCCCCCTGCCGAACTCCCCGACCCGTGCCGAAATCCCTGCCTTCCTGCGCGACCACAAATAATGAAGAGGTGCCGCCCGTCCGCTCACCGTGTGTGGCCAGGCGCAGGGCGACCGGGTGACGGTCCTGCGCCCCGCGGCCGTTTCTGGTGTCCCGGGATCCGCTGCCGCGTCGATGTAGGCGGCCGTGGCCATCGGCCGCGAACGGGCGATGACCGATTTCGACATCCTGCTGGTCGGCTGGTGCAATGCCCGGCTGGGCGCCTTGGACATCGGCGGCCCGCTGGAACCGGCGGACCCGCGGGGCTGACCCATCGACGTCTCGCGCCGGCGCCGCCGGGCCGCTCTCCTCCTGCCTGCGACACCCGGCCCCTGGCGTGCGATGGGGGCCGATCGGACAGACCGGAAGGCCGACAGACGGAGGCCCATCCGGGAGCAACATGCGGCGGGCAGGCGCCCGATCGTCTGATCGGGTGAACGCGCCACCGAACGGGCCCCGCCCGACGTCGTGCCCACTCTCGCTCCCCCCGGCTCGCATGGGTGTAGGGGCCTAGAACGGCTGCGCGTCGGTGCGGCCCGGGCGCGGCTTTGCCCGTGGTGGGCTACCAGATCAGGCACCAGTAGTCGCCATAGTGCCCGATGCCGATAGGCCGGCCCTGCGGTACGAGGTTGGGGTCCGGCTGTCCCACGGCCGACAGCGAGCAGACCGGGTCGCCGACCGCCTTGGCAGCTGCCATCCGCTTGGCGGCCGCAACCGCCTCCGGCGACGTGACCCAGGTGGTGGTTCCCGGTTTGTTGCCGGTGGTCGTCGGAGCCGGAGTCACGGGCAGCGGTGCCTGCGAAGGCTGCGAGGTGACCGGGGGCGGGCTCGGCCGCGTCGTCGTGGGGGACGGCGAGGACCGGGGCGGGGCCGGCGGCCGGGGCGAGGTCGCGGACGGTCTGGGCACCGGTGTCTGCGAAGGCGGTGGGGTGATTGGGGGCGGGGTCGGCCGGGGCGGGGTGACGGACGGTCGGGGCGTCGGTGTGCGGGGAGGGGCCGGCTTCGTGGTCGGTGTGCGCACCGGCGGCGGGGGAGCCGGGGGCGTTTGGTGGGGCGCGGGCCGGGTGGCGGTCGGCACCGGCCGTACGGTGCGGGTCGGTCTGGGTGCGGGTGTGTGGGCCGGTGGCGGGGTCGCCAGGGCCGGTGAACTCGGGGTCGCCGAGGCCGGTGAACTCGGGGTCGCCGAGGCCTGTGAACTTGGGTTCACCGAGGCCGGTGAACTCGGGGTAGACGGCCGCGGCGAAGGGGACAGGGAGAGACTCGGCGTGGACGGCGATACCGGCACCGACGGCAACGCCGTCACCGAGGGTGACGGCGTCGAGTGGGGGCTGCTGCCGCCGTGGTGGGACGACACCAGAGCCCAGGCCCCCAGACCGGCTCCCAGGGCGACCACGGCCGCTCCGCCCGCGATCCACGGAGTCCGCCGCGATGGCTGCCGGTGCCGGTTCATGGTTCTCACTGTCTATCCGATCGCCGACGGCCTCAAGCCGGAGCCCGAGCCGCAGCTCACCCCCGGCAGCGTCCGCGGGTGCCGTGCTCCTGGCCTGGCCCGGCATACGCCGGACGATCCTGACCCCCTCGAGTGACTGCCGCCTGCCGCCTGCCGCCTGCCGCACGAGCACCGGTGCCACAGGCACCGCGACCGCCTCGGGTACCGCGTACGTGATGCCGTTCCAGGCTGGTGACGGGGACCAGGTCGGCGACGGGGAACGGGTCGAGTCTCCCGGCCACTAGTCCGTCCCTGCTGCCGCCGCGACGGCCGAAGCAGGGACAGCCGCGTTCATCAGGGTGGATGCGGTTGCCTGTGCCGGCGGCAGGCCATGGCCGCCCCGGCAGCCGCACGACAACCGGCGCGCGTTCTCAGCCGAGATCCTCGTCCAGGGCGTCCAGACCGGAGGGGGGTGAGACAAGCAGCCGGTCCCGCCCCGGCGGCCGGTCCCTACCGGAGTTCGGACGCCGGGCACCAAGGTGGCGTGATTGTTCCCGCCAACCTGCGTCCGCGGTGTCCGGGGCATGTTTGACCACCGCCGCAGCAACCGCCGACCGCGGCTTCCACGGGGTCCGGCTTCACTGGTGCGGGAGCACGCGGAACTCATTGCCGTCGGGGTCGGCCAGCAGCACCGCGCCGTTCTCGCCGTAGGCGGAGTCGAGACGCTTCGCTCCGAGGGAGAGCAGGCGATCGACCTCCGGCTGCTGATCGCCGTCCGGTGCGAGGTCGAAGTGCAGGTCCTTGCCGGGGTCCGGCATCAACGGAGGTCCGCCCCACGTGATCTTCGTACCACCGTTCGGTGACTGGATGGCGGTCTCCTCGTCCTGGTCCCAGACCAGCGGCCAGCCCAGCGCCTCGCTCCAGAAGTAGCCCACGGCCCGCGAACCATCGCAGGCGAGCGCTCCGATGAAGCCACAGCCGGCGAGGAAGCTGTTGCCCGGCTCGATGACACAGAACTCGTTGCCCTCGGGGTCGGCGAGCACCACATGGGCCGCGTCCGGTCCCTGGCCGACGTCGGTGTGCCGCGCGCCGAGGCTGAGCGCCCGGGCCACCGTCTTCTGCTGGTCTTCCAGGGAGGAGCTGGTCAGGTCGAAGTGCAGCCGGTTCTGGGCGATCTTCTGCACGCGGGTGGGACGGAAGCCGATCCGGTACCCGGCATCATTCCCGGACGTCAGGGCGACGCTGTGGTCGGAATCGTCGGCTCTCTCCAAGTTCAGGACCCCGGACCAGAAATGCGCCAGGCGGTCCGGCTGGTGCGCGTCGAAGGAGAGTGCGATGAGTCGGCTGGTCATTGCGTCACGCTTCCTCGGTCCGTTGAGCGCCAACTGTCGGCAGGGCGCCATGCCAGCGCCTCGAACGAGGGTAGTTACAGCTCTCCCGCGCGGAAGTACTGAGCTGCTGCTGATTTGTTGATCGGGGCTGTCGCCGTATCGCTGTCCTCAGACACCGGGGACGGCGGCCCACCGGTCACGGCTGATGCCGACCGCCTTGTTACGCACGTACCCGCGTCCCACGCGACACGGCTGCCGAGGGACAACGCGGCCGAGGCCGTTCGCGCCTCGGGGGGAGAGGAGAGAGCACGGCGCGCCCTGGAACCGCCCCATGAACGATCACTTCTTCCCGCTGCCGAGGATCTGGCCGGGCAGGTCGCCGAGTGGGCCGGTGTCCGGGCGCTGTGTCCTCGCGGAGCGAGTGCGCTGCGTGGACAGGCGGGTGGCATCGGGCCTTCAACCTCCGCGTCGCTGCGTAGGGTTGGGACTCCGGACGGATCAGGGGGGCTTGTGAGTCTGAAGAACGCCTACTTGGAGACCGCCGCGCAGGCCGTGGCGTTGCTGGACACACCTGAAGTGGCGGCCTCGTGGGAGAAACCCAGCGCGTTGGCACAGTGGACTGTCGGCGGTCTGGCCGGCCACCTCGCGTATCAGGTTTTCAGCGTGGATCCGGCGCTGGAGGGGCCCGCCTCCGAGCAGGAACCCATCCCTGTGCTGGAGCACTATGCGCGGGCCGTGTGGATCGACGCGCCGCTCGACGGCGAGATCAACTCTGGGATTCGGGCGAAGGGCGAAGGCATCTCATCTGACGGTGCGCGACCGCTGGTCGAGCGGGTCCATATCTCACTCGACCGGCAGCGAACCGGCCTTGAGGAGGTCCAGGGCGACCGGGTGGTGTTCATGCCTCAAACAGGGTGGGCGTTGAGGCTGGACGATTTCCTCGTGACGCGGATGGTCGAGCTCTCTGTGCATATGGATGACCTGGCGGTCAGTGTGGGCCTCGGTGCTCCAGAGCTTCCCGGCGATGCTGTGGATCCCGTCATTTCCCTGTTGACCGGGCTTGCCGTCCGGCGCCATGGCCAAGCGGCCCTGCTCCGGGCCCTGACTCGCGCGGAACGGGCGCCGTCTGCGATCAACGTGTTCTGAACGCTGCGTCCGCTCGCGTCAGCCCGTTCGGCCCGGGCTTTGGTGTGGTCACCACGCCGCGCGGCTGGATGCGCTGCCTCGGCCTGGACAAGCTCGTCGCCGCCGAAAACAGCGCGAGCGGCTGGTTCAGCGAGGACGACCTGAGCTTCATGATTGCCCGGCAGCAGCAGGCGCCGGAGGGACTCGCAAAGGCAGTTACTCCAGACCCTGGCCCGTGGGGGCGAGCTCCTCCTCGAGGAGCAACTCCGAAACGGGACTGAGGGACTGTGCCCCCCTGGGACGGCCCTACCCGCCGTCGCGCCCGGGCCGCGATCAGCCCGGGCGCGGACGACGTCAGGCAGCGGACTCGTCCTGACGGCCTTCGGTCCGTTCACGTGCGCCTCGGCCCGCGTGCGGACGGCCGCTGGGGTCAGTGTCGGCGCCCGCGGGGGTCGGTGCCGGGGGCCGTCGTAGCGCAGTGCCGGCCGGTGCAGGAGCTCGCCCAGCAGCAGAAGGCGGAGGGCTCGGCGGCGACCGAGGTGTCGCTGATCCGGGAAGCGTGGCCACAGGCCCTCTGCGGGCCTAATGAGTCCAGGGCGGCGTGATGGTGTTGCCGTCGGCCAGCTTGGCAGTGAGCCCGACACGTGTCGTGACCCATATGTGCGCGGGCTGGTCGGTCATGTTGGCGACCGCCAGTTCAGAGCCTGCCGGAGCCACCGCCGCGTCATCGACGCCGAGTTCGGCGCTCTCGCCGCCGATGGTGAGCCGAAGACGACCGGACAGAACGTAGAACGTCTCCTCGTGACTGATCGTGTGGGCCGGGGCCACCGTTTTGGCCGGGATCTCGCCGCGCCAGGCGGCGAGATCCCGACTCCCCGTGCCCGGACGGACGTAGGAAACGAAGCGGGCACCGTGGAGCTCGTGCACGACGGCCTCGTGACTTCTGATGAAGGACACGCCAACCTCCTTTATAGACAAGCTGCTTGTCTATAAAGACAAGCAGCTTGACGGCCTATAGTCAAACCCATGGATGACGCTCTGGCCTTCTCTGCGGTCGTGTTGGCACTCTCCGGCCAGTTGGTACAGGAGATCCACGCTCGCGTGTCCCAGCAGGGATTCGAGGACGTGCGGCCGGCACACGGCTTCGCCTTTGCCCGCATCTCCGTCGGCGACGCCACTACGGCCAACCTGGCCGAGCACCTGGGGGTGACCAAGCAGGCCGCCGCCCAGCTGGTCGAGGAACTGGTCCGCAAGGGATACGTCGTGCGGCACCCGCACCCCCACGATGCCCGCGCCCGGCTCCTGCGGCTGACCGAGGCCGGCTGGGCCGCCACTCGCGCCGCCGACCAAGCGGCCCGGGCAGCCGTCGCACCATGGCAGGAGGCGCTGGGCGAGGCGCGCTTCAGTGAACTGGTCGCCGACCTCACCCGGCTTGCGCCACCGGGACCGATCCGCCCCGCCTGGTGAGCCGGTCAACCACCGGCCCGGACGACCGCAGGCCACCCATAAGGGGCCACGAATCTGCGCATCCCCGTGTCGGTCATGCGCTGAAAGTCGTGAACCCCGCACCCCCCGAGGACTCCCGGAGCTGACCACGGACCAGGTCGTCGAGGTCGAGCCTCCCCGCACTGCCGGATACCGGTGGTCGTACGGGCTATACCAACTGCCCCCGGTCAGCGAGCACTTCGCGCCGATCTCGGGGGAGGCGACGGCCTCCTCGGGGAGGCCGTCGGCGCGAGTGCCGCAGCGTTCTCGTCCGCGTCGGTCCCGTGCTTGCACGTGTCCCGGGTGCAGCCGGCGCGGCTTTCGTCCGCGACGGTCGGCGCGGCCGGGGCGTCGCGGACCGGCGTGGTGGATCGAAGGCCTTTCGGCAGCTCTCGCGCGCCGGGCGGCAGATTCTGGACGTCCGCGTGCAATCCCCTTGCGCAATGGTCAAGAATCGTTGACCATTTCTCGCATGCCTGCCGATGACCTTCCCGAGACCTTTCACGTCACCACTGACGAACAGCTGCGCGCCGTCTCCAATCTCACGCGTCACCGGATCATGGCCGTGCTCCGCTTCGAGCCGGCGACGATCACGCAGATCGCCGAGCGCGTTGGTCTCGCGAAGGGGAGTTCCAGCTATCACGTACGGCTGCTGGAGCGGGCCGGCCTCGTGAAGGTGGTGCGGACGCGGAAGGTGCGGGGGGTCACCGAGCGGTACTACGCGATGGCCGCGCGGGCGATCGTGCTGCCGGATCCGGGCGAGGGAGGGCCGGATGTGCTGATGCGGCATGCGGTGGCGGACTTGGAGGCAGCGCCGGCGGATGGCGCACGGCATGTGCGGATGGCGCATCTGCGGCTCACCGAGGAGCAGTTCGCAGAGTTGGGGGCGCGGTTGCAGGCGCTGGCGGACGAGTACCGGGAGCTGTCCGATCCGTCGCTGCCGGACGCGTCACTCGTCTTCGCACTGTTCCACCCGGCACCGCGCCAGCAGGCCGAAGGAGACGCCAAGTGACCTCAGACATCCGGAAGCTGCCGACCGGGTTCGGACGGCTGTGGACCGCACAGACGGTGTCCTCGCTCGGTGACGGGGTGACGCATGCCGCACTGCCGCTGCTCGCGTTGACGTTGACGCGGGATCCGATGGCGCTCGCCGCCGTCACGGCCGCCGGAACCCTGCCGTGGCTGCTCTTCGGGGTGCTCGGCGGTGCGCTGGTGGACCGCTGGGACCGTCGGCGCACGATGTGGGTCACGGACACGGCACGTGCGATGCTGCTCGCGATACCCGCGGCAGCGGCCGCGCTCGACGTGCTGAGCATTCCACTGCTCGCGGCCGTCGCCTTCTTACTCGGCCTCGGCGGACTCTTCTTCGACACAGCCGCCACGGCCTACCTGCCGGATCTGCTCGGCCGCGACCCCGCACTCCTGGAGCGCGCCAACTCCCGCCTGCGCGGCACCCAGACCGCCGCGTCCGGCTTCGCCGGGCCCCCCGCGGGCAGTGCCCTTCTCGCGCTCGGACGGGCAATCCCGCTGCTCGCCGACGCGGTCTCGTTCGCGCTCTCCGCACTGCTCGTACGGTCACTTCCCGCCGCACCCCGGCCCGCACCGCAGGCCCGTGAGTCGCTGCTGCGGCAGGCGCGAGCCGGCGCGTCGTACGTATTCCGGGATCAACTGCTGCTCGGGCTCGCGCTGCGTCCGGCGGTCGGGAACATCGCCTTCCTCGCCGTGGAGACCGTACTCGCCCTCTTCGCGCACGATGGTCTCGGCATCGACACCTTCGGCTTCGGCCTGCTCCTCACGGCGGAGGCCACCGGCGGTCTGCTCGGCGCAGGCATCGCCTCCTTCCTCGGCCGACGACTCGGCACCGGCGCCGCGCTGACCTGCACGGCCGCAGTCGAGGGACTCGCCGTTGTGGGCCTTGCCGCCGCCCCGAACCCGTATGTCGCCGGCCTCGCGCTCGCCGTCTGCGGAGCGGGCATGGGCGCCACGATGGTGCTCGCGCCCTCTCTCCGACAGGCGATCGTCCCCGCCCACCTGATGGGCCGGGTCGCCGCCACCTCCCGCATGCTCGCCATGTGCGCCGCCCCGTTCGGCGCCTTCCTCGGCGGCTGGCTGGCCACCGCCTACGACGTACGCACCCCCCTCTACACCGCAGCCGGCCTCCTCCTCACCATGACCACCATCACCGCGACCATGACCAGCAACCGCCGGGTCGCGGCGGCGCTGCGAGCCACCGCCCCGGCCGAGGATCCAGATCACCCGGAATCCGGGGACTTCGTTCAGGAGCATGCCATTGAGAGCTCCTGACGGAATGATCTTCAAGCTGGTTGGATCACTCTGGGAGCGGTGATCTGGAGGTCTGGGGTGGCTCGGCCGAAGCCATGGGAGGCCGACGACGACGCTCATCCCCTGCAAGGACGAGGCGACGTTCGGCGCCAGCCAGCCAGCCAGCCAGCCAGCCAGCCAGCCAGCCAGCCAGCCAGCCGGGGCCCTGCTATCCCCGACACGCTTTCGTCTTGAAGTGCATTGAGTGCATCAAATCGCAGCCGACGTCCGATCCAAGGACTCGCCCTCGCCTGCCGGCCTGCAGCCTGTGCAGCGGCGGTCGGTCCATCGCGGCCGCCATACGGCATCCGGGCGATCACTCGAGCGTGTCGGCCAGATGTCGGCAGAGGTGGGGGAGAGTCCTCCAGGGAGGCGCTGGTACAGCACGGCGCTCCGGACCCTGGAGGAGACGATCGTATGAACGATAGCGGTGACGGTGACGAACACGTACCCGTGCTGATTGCCGGGGGAGCGCTCGTAGGACTGTCCGCATCGTTGTTCCTCGGGCGCCTGGGTATCCGCCACCAGGTTGTCGAACGCCGCGCGACGCTGTCAGAGCACCCGCGCGGCCGGCGCACCAACATGCGGACGATGGAACTCTTCCGGACCGCAGGTTTGGAGCCGGCGATCCGCCGGGCGGCGGGGACCCTGTCCCACAACCGGGGCATCCTCCGGGTGGACACGCTGCACGGCGAACTCCGGGAGTGGCTGCAGGCGCCGGTCACCGGAAGACCGCCCGAGCACGGTCTTTGTTCGGCGGTTCGCTGCGATTGCCCCCAGAGCGACCTCGAACCGGTGCTGCTGCGGGGCACCAGGGAACTCGGCGGGGACGTACGGTTCGCGACGGAGCTGATGTCGTTCACACAGGACGATCGTGGGGTGGCGGCCGTCGTGCGCGACACGGAATCCGGTGCGTCCCGCACGCTGCGCGCGGACTACCTGCTCGCTGCCGATGGACCACGCAGCACCGTGCGCGAGCGGCTCGGCATCGGGCAGACGGGACCGGGAGTCCTGTTCAACCGCCTCAGTATTGCCTTCCGCAGCAGGATGTTGCGCGAGATGGTGGGGGAGGACCATTTCGTCCTGTGCTACGTCACCGATCCTGCGGGCCAGGGCGTGCTGCAGCCCGTGGACGACAAGGAGCGCTGGATCTTCCAGCTGCCCTGGTTCCCCGAAAGGGGACAGACGGCCGAGCACTTCACCGACGAACTGTGCACCGAGCACATCCGCGCGGCGGCCGGGATGCGCGATCTGGATATCGAGATCACCAGCAAGGCACCCTGGTGCGCCGCGGAGCGGCTGGCGGACGTCTACCGGGACGGTCGGGTGTTCCTCGTCGGTGACTCGGCACACGAAATGCCGCCGACCGGAGCCTTCGGCGCCAACATCGGCATCCAGGACGCACACAACCTCGCGTGGAAGGTCGCCGCCGTCCTGCGCGGCTGGGCGGACCCCCGCCTGCTCGACACCTACGAGGCCGAGCGACGCCCCCTGGCCCAGGCCATCAGCGCACGGTCGACCGCTCAGGCGCGCAGCGACCAGAACTCCGGTTATACCGCCAGGAAATCGGCGGGCTACTCCGAGGTACCGATCACGGTGGCGCTGGGATACCGCTACACGTCCCCGGCGGTGGCCGGTGCCGGCGGACCCGTCGTCCCCGACCTGTTGCGCCTGTGTGCCGACCCGGGTACCCGCGCCCCCCACATGCAGGTCGTACGCGACGGTGAGGTCCTCTCCACCATCGACCTGTACGAGCAGTCCTTCGTCCTGCTCTGCGGACGCCCGGACTGGTCTGAAGCGGCGCGCAGGGCGGCCGGACGGCAGGGTGTGCCGCTCGAGGCCCACCTCATCGGCCGGGGAGCCGCATACGACCTCGACACCGGAGAGGGGCCCGAGTGGTCGGCCGTTCATGGGACGACACCCGACGGCGCGGTCCTCGTGCGCCCGGACGGCTTCGTGGCCTGGAAGACCGACGATGAACCGACAGCCGACGGACACGAACTGGACGACGTGATCCGGCGGCTGCTAGGACGGTGAACGACAGCCCTGAGCCTCTAGCAGGGCTTCGTGCCGTCTTGGGGCCCCTTTCAACGCCCGAATAACCCGGCCGGAGCCCGAAGGCAGGGCGACCCTGCAGGAGGAACCACCGGGAGGCATCTTCACCGAGCCCCATGACCATGGGCTGGGACGCTCACGCGGCGGGTTCGCCACCAAGCTCCACCTGGCCGTCGAGCAGAGCCGAAAGCCCATGTCGATCGTGATCACGGCCGTGCAGCGCGGAGACTCGCCACCGTTCGAACCCGTATGGGAGAAGGTCCGCGTGCCCCGCGTCGGACCGGGCCGGCCACGCGTCCGCCCCGACCGCGTGCGGACCGACAAGGCGTACGCCTCCCACAGTAACCGCGCCTACCTGCGCCGCCGCAGGAACCGCTGCACCATCCCCGACATGGACGACCAGGCCCGCAACCGTCAGAAGCTTGGCTCCCGCGGAGGCCGACCCCCGCGCTTCGACCCGGCCGACTACCGCGAGCGTCACGCGGTCGAGTGCGGCATCAACTGCCTCAAGAGGAACCGGGCTGTCGCCACGCGCTACCACAAGCTTGCGGTGCGCTACGAGGCGACCGTCCTGATCGCTGCGATCAGTGAGTGGCTGTGATCGGCACCCGTCGCTAGAGCTCGTAGTCCTGGGCCCGCTCCTCCCAGCGAATGCTGCGCAGCACAAGGTCGGCGTCCTTGCCCGACGGGACATCCAAGCCGGTCTGGAACCAGACCACGGTGAGAGCGGACCGGTGCAGTGCCGAGTCGAGTTCCGGGGCGACCGCTGTCGAGCGGAAGGCACCGATGCAGGCCACGGGGGGCAGCACCTCAACGGGGCCGAAGGCGCCGGCAGTCTGGTCCGGGTAATCGCGAGAGGGGGGCACCAGGTGTACTGGCGTGGAGGGAAACGCACGTTCAGCCTGCCGCTGAAGGCTCCCGACCTTCATGTCATTGATGGGCTTGCACGGGTAGCCCTCCAGCATCCCTCCGTAGGTCGAAGACATTCGCAGCTCGGTGAGCTCGATCGAACGTCCGGACGAGAGGGCTATGTGACTCAGCGACATGCCGACACCCTACGTTCAAGATTCACTTCCGATACACGGCTCAGTGCGGCGACCCCAGTGGTTCGCCGGGTTGCGCTCAAGCCGCCGCCGACGCGCACCCGTGGAGGGCAACTTTCGAGGCGGCATCGAGCGTCGGGCGATGAGTCCTGATACGAAGAGAGGTCTTCTGAGACGGACGCGCACACGGGAGGTGCCGGTAGAGACGCCGGCCGGTCCTCGGATCGTGGGCACGTACGAACGCGACCAAGCACGATGACCGGTGAGGAGATACCAGCTTGAGCGACATGGTGGTCCAGAAGATCGTCCGGCCTGAGCGCGCAGTATCGGGCTCGTGGCTGGAGGTGATCGCCTCGAATCTCGACTACCACCGAGCGACCTTCCTGTGGAAGTGCGAAGGCCTTTCGGATGAACAACTGCGGCTACGTCCGGTACGGTCGTCGGCGTTGACCCTGCTGGGGCTCATGCGCCACCTTCAGGGGGTCGAGCGTGCCTGGTTCCAGCGGACGTTGGCCGGCACGGCGCCTCAATTCTTTCCCTATCGGACCTACGCCACCGCTGACGGTGGCGAGTGGTACGACGAGTCGGACACTACGTCGGCCAAGGTGGTCTACGAGGACTATCTGAAGGCGTGCGAGGAGTCGCGGCAGGTATTCGCCAAGGTGACCGTCGACCTCGCACGCATCGTGCCGAACCCGGAATTCGGTGACACCGACGTGAGGTTCGTCCTGGAGCACGTGATCGAGGAGTACGCCCGGCACGTCGGCCACGCGGACCTCCTCCGCGAGGCCATCGACGGCGTAACCGGCGAGTAGCCGACCCATGCGCCCCACGAAGCATGCCTATGCCGTTCCGTTGTTCGGCGGTCAGGATGTCGCGGTGGCGGCCCCTGCCGCTACGCCACCGCAAGCAGGCGTGCAATGCCCCGGTCTGCACTGTGTGGTGGGGGTGGTTCGACGTGGCGGTGGTGGACAGCCTCAGCGCTCCGAAGCGGGCCGTTCGACCTTGCCGTTGGTTCGCGGTGAGTAGGGACGGGTGCGCTTGCGCTCTGTGCCGGCCTTCGTGAGCACGTCCGCCCAGGTCCGGGAGCGGTAGCACGCGCCGGTGTCGTGATGACGCGGCGGACGGGCGTGACGCCGTGGGCGGCGAAGAACGCGACGGCCCGGTGCCAGAAGGCAGCCGCGGTCGCCGCCTTCTCGTCCTCCAGGGCCTCGAGATAGGCGAGCCGGGAGTGGTCGTCGAGCGCGGAGTGGAGGTAGTGGAGGTAGGTGTAGCCGACCTTCCCGGTCCTTGGGCCGGCGCCCTTGGAGGCCCGCGCGCCGTCGGTGCCATGGCCGTGCATGCGCCAGCCGCCGCCGGCCGGGATGTGACCTAGCTTCTTGATGTCGACGTGGACCAGCTCGCCGGGGTGGGCATGCTCGTAGCGGATCACCTCGCGCAACTGCTCGCTGCTGGGCGGGTCCAGGTCGCGCAGCCGATTGACCCCGCGGCTTACGAGGACGCGGTGGACGGAGGCGGGCGCGACGGTGATGCCGTGCAGTCGCTGCGGGTCCGCGGCGAGGCGGGCGGGCCCGTGCTCGGTCTGCCGCCGCAGCGCCTCGATCAGGTCCGCGACGTCCTCGGCGGGGCGGGCCGGGCTCGTGGGAGGCCGGGAGGAATGGTCCACAAGCCCGGCTTCGGCGTGCGCGCGCCAGCGGGCGTACCACTTGGCCAGGCGACGGCGGGAGTTCCCGGCCTCCGCCCCGACGTGCGCGACCGGACGCCCGGCATCCACGCGCTCACATAACCGGCGCCGCCCTTCAGGCGTCAGCGGGGCGATGAGATGTCCCGTCACATCAGCCCGTCGAGGTCCCAGCTCCGAGTGTCCATCACAGGCGTCATGAGGTGTGCTGTGACGCCGTGTTCACGGCGATCGTGCACAGTCTCTTGGTCGCACGCGTGAGGGCGACATACAGGTCGCGCTCACCGCCGGGGCGGGCTGCGGCTATCTCCTCCGGAGCGACGACGACGATCGCGTCGAACTCCAGGCCGCGGGCTTCGGAAGCCGGCACCACGCGCGCCCACCGCGCGACATCAGCCGACGCCAACTCCTCGACCCGGTCGTCCGCGCAGATCACGGCGAGCAGGTCGCCCGGGTGCGCTTGCGCCTGCTCCCGAAGCTCCCCGGCCACCGTGGTGGCGACGGAGTGCGGGCAGGCGGTGAGGTGGCGGGGAGGAACGCCGTGGCGGATCGACCGGCTCGGTGTCTGACCGGGGGCGATCCGCGCCAGCAGGCCGTGGGTGCTCGCAAGGATCTCCTGGGTCGTGCGGTAGCTGACGGTCAATGTGTGCAGGGAGAACCTGCTGCCTATGTAAGGACCCAGCGCCTGGGACCAGTCGCTCGCCGCCGTCGCAGGGCCCGCCTGGGCAAAGTCACCCACCAGAGTCATCGACCTGGCCGGACACCGACGCATCACCATCCGCCACTGCATCGCGGTCAGTTCCTGGGCCTCATCGACCACGACGTGCCCGAACGACCGCTCCGGCAGCCCGTCCACCAGGGCCGCCGCCTCATCCAGCAGCGGCACATCGGCATCCGTCCACGGGGCATCAGGCGAGCGCACCAGCCGGGACCGCTCCTCCCCGGCGAGCGAGGGTAGGTGCCTCGCCAACATGCGAGCGTCTGCCAGCAGGGTCCGCACGACCACGTCGGGCGTCAGCCGCGGCCAGAGGGACTCCACCGCACGGTCGACGTGGGCGTCGCCCGAGAGGTCCGCGCGGACGGCATCCGCGTCGAACACCTCGGCCGGATCCGCGGCCGGCGCGTCGTCGAAACCGAGAGTCCGCAGATCGGCCTCGGCCGCGGCATCGAGATCCATGCCCGTGCTCTCGGCGACCTCGGCGTCGATATGTTCGAGGGCCTCGACGGCATCGCGCTTCAGGGCATTCGTGACCGCGACGATCAGGTGCTCCTTGAACACCTCCCGCGCACGGTTGTGCGCCAGATCGCCCGCCAGCGCGGCCTCCCGCGCCGCCGCGACATCTACGCTCTCCAGCCGGACCGACTGCTGCCCCACCCGGACCGCGAAGCCGCCGGCCGGTGCCTGCAGGGAGCGCACCAGGGCCGCGAGCGCCTCGGCCAGCGCGGAACTCCCCTTAAGGCGCGCGACAACAAAGGACTCCACAGTTGCGGGCTCCACTCCGGCCAGCTCCGCGCACGTCGCCAGGAGCACGTCGTTCTCCCCCAACGAGGGGAGCACCTGGGAAACGTATTCGAGGAACCGCGCGTTCGGCCCGAGCACCAGCACACCGCGAGCGGCCACTCCCGGGAACGCGTAGAGCACGTATGCCGCCCGGTGCAGCGCAACCACGGTCTTGCCCGTACCGGGGCCGCCCTGCACCACCGTTGTCCCCCGATGCGGGGACCGCACGATCGCGTCCTGCTCCGCCTGCAACGTCGCCACCGCCGCACGCATCCGCCCCGTGCGCTGCGCCTCCAGCGCCTCCGCCAGCGGTCCGTCGCCGACGATATCGCCGGCTGTGGCCGACGATCCGTCCAGTAGCTCGTCGCTCACCGCACGTACCGCACGGCCCTCGACCCGCAGATGACGCCGGCGCCGCAGCCCCATGGGGTGGACGGTCGTCGCCTCGTAGAAAGGCCGCGCCGCGTCCGCTCGCCAGTCGACGAGCAGTGGCAGGTCCCGGTCACCCGTGTGCAGGCCGAGCCGTCCGATGTGCAGGGCGGTTCCGTCCGTGCCGTCAACCCGGCCGAACGCCAACCCCTCCTCGGCCCCCTCCAGGCGACGAACCTGACCTGCCAGACGCTCTGCGGCGACATCGCGCGCGTACACCTCGCCCGCGCTGTCGGCCGACGACCTCAGCACATCCGCCAGCTGGGCCCGTGCATCAGCCAATCGCTCATCGAGCAGCCGGTACATGGCGGTCACATGAGCCTGCTCCACCTCGACCTGTCCCGCGGCAACCTCATTGAACTGGGACAAAAATATCCTTCCTCTCGACTCGGCCCCCACTATGCAGCCAAATTTGTTTGAAAGTAAGGCTTGACTTACTTGCCCGGTTCAGCCGCCCCGCGGCCGGTCCGCCATCAAGGCTCAGGTCTGTGCGGCCCTCTGGTACTGACTGTCGACCATGGCGAGCTGGCGGGCTCTGATCCAGCCCGCAGAGATTCGAGCTCAAGGAGGCTCAGCACTTCGCCGCCATGCCACAAACCCTGCCCAGGCGGCCGGCGCAGCCGGCCCCACCCGGGCACCGCTCATTGGCGCGTCGTTACCACCGCTGATGCGGCACCAACCTCATGAGACGGCACAACTAACTGATCGTTTCAGAATGAGTTGAGCTGCGGGTCTTGTACTCGACGATCTTGGTCGGCAGGGTGTCCGGGGTGCGTGCTGATCTTGTCCCTGACG
>NZ_JBSFJE010000025.1:0-110665 GCF_053597895.1 Streptomyces sp. NPDC001220 | reverse complement strand
TGGCGAGACCAACCTCGTGCTGCTGGTCCGCGCCGGCGGCGGCCGGGTCGACACCCCGTCCGCCGAGCAGAACGGCAAGGCACTGGTCGCGAGCCTGAAGAAGGAGAAGACGCTCGCGAACGTCGTCTCCTACTGGGACACGCGGAGCGCCCAGCTCCTGTCCGAGGACGGCCGCGAGGCCATGGTCCTCGCCCACGTCAAGGGCGACCCGACCCAGCAGCAGAAGAACGCCACGAGCCTGCTCGACGACTACGACGGCACGTACAACAAGGCGCTCACGGTACGGGCCGGCGGGGTGGCCGCCGTCGGCAACGACATGTCGACGCAGGTGGTCGAGGATCTTGAACTGGCCGAGCTGATCGCGATCCCGCTGACCCTCATCCTGCTGCTGTTCGTTTTCGGCAGCGTGGTCGCCGCGCTGCTGCCGTTGGCCATCGCCGTCATCGCCATCCTGGGCTCGTTCGCCGAACTGTCCCTGCTCGCCGACGTCACCAGCGTCTCGAACACGGCGACCAACCTCACCACGGCTCTCGGCCTGGGACTGGGCATCGACTACGGCCTGTTGATGATCAGCCGGTTCAGGGAACAGCTCGCGACCGGCGCGAGCGTGGAGGACGCCGTCCGCCGGACGGTGCACACCGCCGGCCGCACCGTCGCGTTCTCCGCCTCCACCGTGGCCGCCGCACTCGCGGCGCTTCTCGTCTTCCCGCAGTATTTCCTGCGCTCGTTCGGCTTCGCCGGGGTCGGCGTCGTCGCCATCGCGGCCGTCAGCGCGCTGTTCGTCATGCCGCCGCTGCTCGTCGTCCTGGGGCACCGGGTCAACAAGGGGCAGATGCCCTGGGTGAAGACCGCGAACGCCACCACGCGCCTGTCCATATGGGCGCGGCTGGCGCGTACCGTCATGCGGCGGCCCGGGCTCACCGCGCTGCCCGTCCTCGCGGTCCTGCTGGTGGCGGCGAGTCCGCTGCTCGGCATCACCTTCGGCACCCCGGACGAACGCGTGCTGCCCAAGGACGCCGAGAGCCGCCAGGTCTCCGCGACGCTCCAGAAGAACTTCGACGGCAACGACAACGCCGCCCTCCAGATCGTCATCGGCCACAACGTCGGCCAGGACGTGGGCAAAGCCCCGCTGGACAAGTACGCCGATCAACTGTCCCAGCTCAAGGGCGTGGTACGGGTCGAGACCAGCACCGGAACCTACACCCACGGGCAGGAATCGGCGGCCGGTCCCGGCAGCGCCAACCTCAGCCGCCCCGACGGCCAACGGATCAGCGTCGTCAGCTCCTTGACGCCCAAGTCCGACGCGGCACAGGACCTGGTCGGCGACGTACGGGCGCTCACCCCGCCCCCCGGCACCCACCCGCTGGTGGGCGGCATCGACGCCGAACTGGTCGACGCCAAGCACTCCATCAGCGGCCAGCTCCCGCTCGCCATCGGCCTGGTCGTCCTGACCACGTTCGTCCTGCTCTTCCTGTTCACCGGCAGTGTCGTGCAGCCCCTGCGTGCCCTGGCCCTGAACGCGATCACCCTGGTGGCGACGCTCGGCGTCATGACCTGGATCTTCCAGGACGGCCATCTCTCCTCCCAGCTCGGCTTCACGGCGCAGCCGATGGAGATGTCGATGACCGTGCTGATGTTCTGCATCGTCTTCGGTCTGTCGATGGACTACGAGGTGTTCGTCACCAGCCGGATCAAGGAACTCCACGACCAGGGCGAGGACACCGAGTCCGCCGTCACCAACGGCCTCGGGCACACCGGGCGCATCGTCACCGCCGCCGCCTGCCTGCTCGCGGTGAGCTTCTTCGCCTTCGGTACGGCCAAGCTCAGTTTCATGCAGATGTTCGGCCTGGGCAGCGGGCTGGCCATCCTCATCGACGCCGTCGCCATCCGCGGTGTCCTCGTCCCGGCCGCGATGCGCCTGCTCGGCGGCTCGGCCTGGTACGCGCCCGGCTTCCTGCGCAGATTCCACAGCCGGTTCGGCCTCAGCGAAAGCGCGCCCGAGCCCGCTGCCGAGCCCGAACCCGCAGTCGCACGGGGCTGACCCCGGCCCACAGCGTCCTGCCCGGCGCGGAGTCCGGCCGGGGTGACACCGCCCAGCGGGCCGCGAGCCTGCTGACGAGGCAGCGCCCCCGGCCGTTCTCGGCGTGCGGATGATCCAGGGCGCACGGACCGGCGGGGCGGGCGGCAGTTGCCGCCCGCCCCGCCGGTCCGTCAAGCGAGGACTACGCCGCAGGCGCTCATCAGCGCAGCTGAACCGGGGGGGCGCCCAAGCGGGGTCGCGGCCGGTGAAAGCGACCAGCCGGTCCGGAGGTGGTGCGCTTGCGTCGATGACGATTTCGGGGCCGAAGGGCATGCACTTCGGCGCCGCTCCGTCGCGGCCCAGCCCTCGTGAAGTCAGCGCCGGTTTCAGGTGCGGAAGACCACCGGCATGCTGGTCCAGCCGTTGCGGATGTGGTTCATGACCGGTGTGGGCTCGGCGGCGGCCGTCACTCCCGAGAAGCGGTCGAGGAGTGCGTCGAGGACGATCGGAGCCTCGGCCCGGACGAGACGGGCTCCCATGCAGTGGTGGATGCCGGCGCCGAACGCCAGGTGCCGGACGCTCTCGGCGCGGGTGACGTCGTACCGGTGGGCGTCGGGGAACACCGACTCGTCCCGGTTGGCGGCCATGTACATCAGGTACACGTGCTGTCCGGCGCGGACCTGGTGGCCGTCCATCTCGACGTCCCGCGTCGCGGTCCGCAGCATCGCTCGGGCCGGTGTGACGTAGCGCAGGGTCTCCTCGACCGCCGCGGGGATCAGCGAACGGTCCCGGCGGAGCAGTTCCCACTGGTCGGGGTGCCGGGCCAGCTGGTGGACCAGGCCGGCGAGCAGGGACCGGGTCGTGTCGTTGCCGGCCGCGAGCATGGTCATGGCGAACATGACGACGTTGGCCTCGGACACGTTCGTCCGGTCGAGTTCCGCGGTCAGCAGGACGGTGAGGAGGTCGCCGTCGCCGGGGTCCCGGCGCTTGGCCTCCAGGCTCTCCGCGATGAACCGCTGGAGGCTCTGGAACTCGGCGGCCGCGGACCGCAGTTCCTCGAACGTCACGTCGCCGGCGAGTTTCTCCAGTTCGTCGCTCCAGAACCGGACGCGTTCGAAATCCGTGTGGGGCAGCCCGATCATCCGGATCGCGGCGTTGATCGGCACCAGGTTGGCGTAGGACACCCAGTCGACCACGGTGTCCTGGGCTATCCCGGCGACGAGGTCACGGACGTCCGGCGTCAGCGCCTCCCGCAGCCGCCGGATCGCCTCCGCCGAGAAGGCCGGGGCCATCACCCGGCGCAGCTCCGCGTGGCGCGGCGGGTCCGTCGTACCGACCTGCTCGCCGCCCTGGGGGAAGAAGCTGTCGGTGATCAGCTCGTCCCCGGCCTGCGCCTGGTACTTGACGTCGTTGAGGAAGAGGCCCCTGGAGCTGACGAAGGTCTCCGGCAGGCCGGCGATGGCCCGGATGTCGGCGTGCCGGGTCACCACGAAGGTGTCGAGAGGCGCGTAGTAGTAGAAGGGCGCCTCCTCCTGCATCCGGGCGAAAACCGGCCAGGGATCGTCGACGTAGAAACCCGGGTCCTCGATCGGGACGGTGGGCGCGCTGTCGGTCATCGTCACACTCCGGTCGGCGGTGTCGCGTGGTCACAACGGGTCCGGGGGCACCCGGGCCGGGAGTTCAGGAACGTCCTCAGGTGTTCCGGGGACTCCGTGCGCCCGGCTGCCGTGACGCCCTCCCGGCGCGCCGGCCGGCCGCGGAAGTCCTGCACCTGCTCGACCGCCGGCCTCGCCTGCGCGAGCGTCCGCGCCGGCGTCAGCCGGTGGATGAGCGCCAGGTCCCGCACCGGCTGTGCGATCTCGCGACAGGTCCCCTTGTCGATGTCGAGCAGCCGTGCCGCCTGGGCGTGTCATCTTGTGGCCTCACTCGTGCGGTGCCCGCATACGCGAGCCATTCTGCGCACGGCGTCCGGCCGTCAGCGACGTCCCCGAACGGGCGTCCCTCACCCCCGTGAGAGGGGACCGTCCCCCTCGCGGCTCACCTCGTGGTGGCGGCCGTCGGGGCGGGGCAGCGGCTTGAGGTCGACCTGGATGCGGTGCGTGGAGTCGTGGCTCACCGAGCCGCCCAGCCGGGCCTCGACCACACCCAGGCGCAGCCCCGCACCGCCCTCGCCGGCCCGGTGGAACTGCACCGAGAACTCCAGGCTGACCTGCTCCACGCTGAACCGCCAGTCGCTCTCGGCGCCCTCGGCCTGGGCCCGGGCCAGTTCCGCACGCACCGTGCCGATGGCCTCCGCGAGACCGATCGGTTCCGGATCCCCCATGACAACACACCGCCGGCTTCCGTTGATTGACCGATGCAACCCGGTCACAAGTCTAGGGACGGGCGATGCCCCGCGCGTAGTGTGAGACAGCATGGGGGAACTGCGTGCGGACTGGAGACTCAGGCTGCGACGCGAGGACGCGCACGGCCCCGTCTGCGGGGCCGGTGTACTCGTCGACCAGCACACGGCGCTGACCTGTGCGCACGTGGTGCGCCACCCGGATGCCGTGATGTGGCTGGAGTTCGCCGAGAACAGCGCGCTGGAACCGGTGGCCGCCCGGGTGATGGCGGGCGGCTGGCTCCGGGAGGGCGGACACGGCGAGGACGTCGCCGTGTTACGGCTCGACAGTCCGCGTCCGCAGGCGCGCCCCGCTCCGCTGGAACCCGTGCTCAGGGCCGGCACGGAGGTGTACACGACCGGGTACGCGGAGGGCTTCGACGACGGTATGAGCCTGTGGGGCCGGATCGGCGGCGCCAGCGGCGAGCGGGTACAGCTCGACGCCGTCACCAAGGCCGAGGTGGTGCGCGCCGGCTTCAGCGGCGCAGCCGTGTGCACCCGGCCCCGTGAGGGTCGTCCGGCCCGGGTGGTCGGCCTCGTCGTCAGCTGGCGCGGGGACATGGCCCAGCTGCTGCCCGAGGACAACCGGCTCGCCTTCTCGTATCTGGTTCCGGTCGACCGCATCGCCGAACTCTCCCCCGTCGTGTCGGAGTTGAGCAGCCCGGACGCCTGGGACCACGGCTTCGAGGAGCGACTGGACCGGTGGTACGACGATCCGGACGAGGACCCGGTGAAGATCACCGTGGTGCCCCCGGGCAGCGGCAAGGACCGCTCGCTGCGCCATCTGCTGCACCGTGCCGACATCGTCCATCGCGGCGGCGACAGCAGACCGCACCTGGCCGACCACGCCCTGGGCCGGATCTCCTTCCCGGTCGGCGAGTACCTCGCGTACTGGGACTGGCTGCTCGGCACCGCGCGCCACCCGACGGGCGCGACCCCCACCCCCGTCCGGCCCGTGACGGTCGTCGTCGACGGCCTCGACGAGGAGCCCCGGCCCGGCCCGCTGCTCGAACTCCTCGTGCGGTTACGGGTGTTGGGCTTCCGGCTGCTGCTCGTCTTCCGTCACGAGGGCGGCACCGGCTGGAACGCGGCCCGAGACGACCTGCTGCGGCCCGCGCTCCTCGGCCACGCGGACGCGCTGCTCGGCCGGCTGCGACTCGCCGAGTTCGGCAACGCCGTCCGCCGCGACGTCGTCGGCAGCGCCTCCCTCGACGCCGTCACCGAGACGGCCGACCTGCGCCGGTCCGAACTCCGCCGGATCGGCTCGTTACCGGACCCGCAGCAGCAACTTCCCCGGCTGCGCGCGCTGCTCAGAACCCTGCGCGCCGACCTGGACCGGCAGGGAGGCCGGTGATGCGGGGGCACCGCCCGGACCGGGCCGGGAGGCAGGACGAGGGGAGGATGCCCGGCTGCCCGCACCGGAACTTCGACGGCTCCCGCTGCCAGGGCTCGGTCCTGCCCACCGGCTGGTGCGACCAGTGCGGCCGCGCGGAGCGGGGTCCCGCACTGCCCGCCCTGCCCGACGACCCGGGGGACCTCGGCCCCCGCGGCCTCCTCACGCTCCCCGACCGCGCACCGCGCCCCGCCGAGGAACGCCTCGTCCGTACGGAGACACCGCTGCGTATCCGGATGGGCTGCTCGGCCGCCGACTGCGGGATCACCTTCGCCCCGCCCTACACCGAGGGCCCGGTGCCCATCACGGGGTACTGCCCGGCGTGCGGCGAGCGGTACTCGTACGAACCCGAGCTCACCGAGGGCGAGTTGCTGCGCGACCAGTACCGGATCATGGGGCCCATCGCACACGGCGGCCAGGGCTGGGTCTACCTCGCCGAGGACACCCATCTCGGGGACGTCGTCGCCGTCAAGGGGCTGCTCAACCGGTACGAGCACGACGGCGCCCGGCTCGCCGACGTCGAGCGCCGCAACCTGGTCGCCATGCGCCACCCCCGGATCGTCCAGATCCGCGACTTCGTCGCCCGCGGCGACGGCACCGGGGAGATCACCGGCGGCTACATCGTCATGGACGACGTCGGCGACGGCACCCTGGAGAAGGTCGTCGAGGAGACCCGGCGGGGCGAGTCGGTGCTCGACATCGAGCACGTGGCGGCATACGGCTGCCAGCTCCTCGAAGCCCTGGCGCATCTGCACGCCGGCGGTGAACGGGTCTTCGTCTACGGGGACATGAAGCCCTCGAACGTCGTGCACCACGGGGACGGCGTCAAGGTCATCGACCTCGGCGGCATGCGCGAGGAGGGCCAGAGCCAGCCGCCCGCCCATGTCACCAACGACTACATGGCGCCGGAGACCGCGTTCTCGGGCCTGCCCACCGTCGCCCACGACCTGCACACCGTCGGCGTCACCCTGCGGGAGCTCGCCCACTGGGCCGTCGACGAGGTACCCGGCCTCGGCACCGGCTCCTTCTGGCAGGTCGTCGAGCGAGCCGTGCGGACCGACCCCGGCCGGCGCTTCGCCGACGCCCGCGAGATGGCGGGCCAACTGCGGGGCGCGCTGCGGGAGATCCGGGCCCTGCGCGGCAAGAGCGACCCGCCCGAGCCCTCCGACTACTTCCGTCCGTCCCCCCAGCTGCTCGGCGCCCGGCTCGGCACGGTGCCGGGCATCGAGCACTGGCTGGAGCGGCCCCGCCGTGACCGGTACGAGCCGCCGTTGGCTCCCGCCCTCGATCTCGGCGCCCCCACTCCCACCGAGATCGCCGGCTGTCTGCCGGTGCCACGACGCTACCCGGGCGACCCGCAGACCGCGCGGTTCGAGGTGAGCAGCGGTTACGACCCCGGGCTGCTCCTCGACCAGGAGGACGAGAAACCGGCCTCGGTGGAGATCTGCCTGCACAACGTGCGTGTCCTGCTGGGCCGGAACACCCGGCGCGACCTGGAGCTGGCCCAGGCGGAGCTCGACACCGCCGACTCCATCCCCGGGCCGTCCGCGGTGCGCCGGTGGCGTCTGGAGTGGCACCGCGCGCTGCTCGCGCTGCGGCACGCCGGTCTTCACGACACCGCACAGCAAGTCGCCGATGCCCAGGGCCACTTCCTGCGGGTCCACCTCGAACTGCCCGGCGAGTACGCCCCCAAGCTGGCCCTCGCCTACTGCGGGGAGCGGCTCGGCGACCACGGCAACGGACCCACCGCAAGGGAGCTGTACGAGGCGGTGTTCGCGCGCAACCCGGCGCACGGCGGCGCCGCGCTGGGGCTGGCCAGGCTGGCGCTGCGCGCGGGCGACCGGCGGGCGGCCCTCGACGTGCTCGGCCGGGTGGGGCCCGGCACCCTGGACCACACCGTGGCCCGGATCGCGTCCCTGCGGATCCGCGCGGCCCGGCTGCCCGAGGACGTCGGTCCGCCGTCGAGGAACTTCGCGCCGCTGCCCGCGCCCGCCGAGGTCGACGCGGCGCTGGCCGAGCTGCCCGGCCTGGTGGGCCGCGGACCGGGCGCGGGAGAGCCGAGCCTGTCCGAGGACGAGGCGCTGCGGCTGCGGACCGAGCTGCACGAATGGAAGCTGGACGCGCTGCACCACCAGAGCGACCGGACCGGCGCTGCGGGCGCGGGCGCAGGCCGGCTCGACGCCCGCCGGCTCAGACGCCTGACCCCGCCGGAGCGGGAGCAGCGCAGGCGGTTGGAGTCGCTCTACCGGCAACTGGCCGCCTGGAACCGGGAGTCGGCCGCCACCCACGAACACCTCGTGGACCTCCTGCACGCGATCCGACCACAGACCCGGATCTGACCACCCGGCACAACCGAACCGAACGACGCAGACGCAGACGCAGACGCAGACAGCACACGAGCACCGCAGGGCACGGCACAAACGCACGGCAGCACCCGAGCACCCCACGGCACGAAACGACCAGGCGGAACGACCGAACTACCCGGCACGACAGGGCCGGGCGGCACGACAGGGCCGGGCGGCACGACAGGGCCGGGCGGCACGACGCAGCCGCGCAGCGCCGCAGACGCGGTGTCCTCGGTGACGAAGGGAAGGAGCGGTGACGGAGGACATGAGCAGCCACACCCGGCCGTCGCAGCCGGGCATCCGACTCCACGTCGACCTCGACGGTGACCTGCGCCCGCACCGCAGCGCGAAGATCGAGGCCCATCTGCGGGTCGAGGTGGCCGCCGACGGCGCCCCCACCGACCTGCCCGCGGTCGAACTCGCCGTGATCATCGCCGTGGACGTCGCCGAGTCCAACCGGGCGGCCGTACGCCAGGCCCTGCCGGCCGCGCTGCGCGCCCTGCCCGACCGGATCTCCTTCGCCGTGCTCGGCGGCGGCCCCGAGCCGGTCCGGTGCTATCCGCGGGGCGACGACACGTGGGCCGTCGCCGACCAGAACCAGCGCCGCCGGGCCGCGTTCGCCGTGGGCTCGCTGCCGCTGCACCGGGACGGTCCGCGTCCCGCCGGGTACGCCCCCTGGGCGGCCGAGGCGCGGGCCCTGCTCGCCGACCGCCCGCTGTCCGTGCCGCACCTGGTGCTGATCACCGACGGCAGCAGCGCCGCCGGCGAGACGCGTCTCGAGGAGGAACTGGACGCCTGTGCCGGGAAGTTCACCTGCGACGTGTTCGCGGTGGGCGCCGACTGGCCTCCTGATCCCCTGCTGGCCATCGCCGAACGGCTGCACGGCACCGCCCAGTTCGTGGACGAGGGTCTCGGCCGGGCGGTCACCGACGCCATCGCGCGGCTGCGCCGGGCGGGCACCTCCCAACTGGCGATCGAGGTCACCGTGTGCCCCTCGGTGCGCCAGGTCTCGCTCAGCGAGAAGGCGCCGCGGCCGCACCGACTCGTCGGGTTGCCCCGGTCCGGCCGGCCGCGCGGCTGGAGCTTCTCCACCCACCAGTGGGAGCAGGGCAGCCGCGACTACCTGCTCACCCTGGTCGCCAACGCCGACGACGACCCGCTGGAGACCGACCTGCAGTTCGCCATGGTCTCCGTCGCCGACGTCCACGTGCCGGTCGTCGCCCGCTGGCGCCTGCCCCGCCAGTCCGCGCCGCCCGGCCCGGCGGGCGGCGGCAGTGTGCGCAGCCTCAACGCCACCGCCCGGATGCGCGGCGCGCTGCGCGAGGGGCTCACCGCGCTCCAGGGACACCGGCCCGACACCGCCCTGGAGTGCCTGGCGCAGGCGGCCCAGCTGGCGGCGCGGTTCGGCACGGACTGGGTGCTGGACGAGATCCGTACGGTCGCCGACATCGAGGACGCGGCCGCGGGGCGGATCCGGCTGCGCGCCGTGGACGCGGGCGCCCTCGGCCCGATGATCCTGCGGGCCGGCTCCCGCCCGGGCGGCCCCCTGGCCGACCTCGTCGACGCACCGCCCGGCCCACGCTGCGGCACCTGCCGGAGCCGGGCCGGGAGCGAGGCCCGTTACTGCATCGTCTGCGGGGAGAAGCTGCTGTGACGACCGTACGGACGGCCCTGCAACGGCCGTACTCCCCCGCCGCGTTCTGGCGCGGGCGGCTGAGCCACTGGCGGACCCGCCGGCTGCTGGAGACGCATCTGCTGGTGCTGTTCCTGTGTGCCGCCGTGGCCTCGACCTCCCTGTTCTTCTCCTACCGGCAGACCCAGCGCGGCGCCACGGCCCTCGCCGCCCGTGAGGCGCCGGCCGTGCAGGGGCTCGCCGCCACCCGGCTGGCGGCGCTGCGGGCCGACCAGGAGGCCCACGCCCTGGTGACGACGCACCTCGTCGACGTGGCGGGCTCGGGCGAGACCTACCGGTCCCAGCTGTCCGCCGCCGACCAGGGCCTGTCCCGGATCGCCGACCGCACGGACCAGGACCTCGGCACGGTCAACGGTCTGCTCGCCACCTACGGCAACTCGCTCAACCTGGGCACGTCCATGTACCGCGACCAGCCGCTGATGCGGGAGCAGAAACTCGACGAGGCGCACTCGCTGCTCACCCGCAGCACGGTCGGGCTCGCGCCCCGCCTCGACGCACTGCAGCGGGTCCAGCTGCGGCACGCCGAAGCCACGGCCACCATGGGGCGGTGGCAGCGGGCCGGCTGGTGGCTCGCCGAACTCGCCCTGGCCGCGCTGGCGGCGACCCTGCTCTCGGCGCTGTTCGTGCTGCGCGACCGGTGCGGCCGCGACTGGAACCCGTATCTGCTCGCGGCCTTCGTCCTCACCGTGCTGCTCGCGGTGTTCCCGCTGCTGACGACGTCGGCCACCGAAAACCGTCTGGACAGGGCGCTCGGCGACCTCGGGCAGATCACCGAGGTGTCCCGGTCCCGGCACACCGGCCCGGGGCTGGCGGGGGCGCAGCAGAGCGTCGCGCAGAAGTCGGAGGAGGTCCGGCAGGAACTCACCGACGGCGGCTGGACCGACCGGATGTACCGGGGCACGGTCGTCGGCGGCCTGCTGGTCGTCGTCCTGCCCGCGCTGGGCCTCGGGCTCCGGCTCGACAGCGACTACTGGAGGCGGCGGTGACCCGGCGGTTCAAGGTGCTGGTGGTGCTCGTGGTCATGCTGCTGATCGCGGCCGGCGGGCTGGTGGTGGTCTGGGCACGGCACGACGACCGGGAGCCGGTGACCATCCTGGGGACCTGGACCGGGGAGCAGGCGGAGCAGTTCGAGGCCGTGCTGCGGGGCTTCGGCATCCCCTTCCGCTACCAGGGCACCGCCGCCCAGCGCGAGGTGCTGCTCTCCAAGGTGCAGTCGGGGGAGCCCCCGGACATCGTGATCATGCCGGGCATCGGTGAACTCGCCGAGTACGCCGGCCAGAACCGTCTCAAGCCACTGAACGGGCTCTACGACCCACGGCAGTACGGCGCCCCCTGGAACGCGACCGGCGCGGCCTCCGCGTCCGTGTACTGGGTCCCGGTCAAGGCGGATCTGAAGAGCATCGTCTGGTACCGGCGGGGCGAGAGGCCCACCGCCTCGCCCGCGCCGCTGCGGAGTTGGTGCATCGGCATGGGGGACGACGGTGCCTCCGGCTGGCCCGGCACCGACTGGATCGAGGACCTCGTGCTGCAACGGGCCGGGCCGGCCGTGTACGAGAAGTGGGCGCTGGGCGCCGGCGACGCGTGGCGGAGCGCTCCGGTGCGCTCCGCCTGGCAGGCCTGGGCCGGTCTGCTCGGGCAGGACCGGGCCAGGGCCCGGCACGCCCTGCTCACCGACCACCGCGGCGCCCCGGACAGCGACGGGCTGCTGTTCGACGGCTGGGGCGGATGCGGTCTGGAGCACCAGGGGTCGTTCGCGAGTTCCTTCTACAAGACCGAGGCGCCGCACGCGCACCTGACGGACTCCGCTCCGCTGCTGCCCGGCGGCGGCCAGGTCCGGGCCCACGAGGTCACCGGGGACTTCGCGGCACTGTTCAGCGGCCGTTCCGAGGCCCGTGACCTGGTCCGGCGGCTGGCTTCCAAGGAGGGCCAGCAGGAGTGGGCCGACTCGGCGGACTTCTTCTCGGCGAACCGGCAGGTGAACCCGCAGAACCACGCGGTGGAACGCGAGATCGCCGAGCGGCTCCGGGCGGGCCCGCGCTGCCTGGACGCCTCGGACGTGATGGCACCCGCGGTGCGGGACGCCTTCTACGAGGCCGTCCTGCAGACCATCGCCCGGGTCGCCGCCGGCCAGGATCCCGGCACCGCGGGCCTGCTGCGGGACCTTCAGCGGGTGCAGGACGCACAGGGCGCCCCGGGCAGCGCGGCACCGCGGACGGTGTGCAGTTCGCGGTGAGGGGTGCGCAGTTCCCGGTGAGAGGTGCGCAGTTCCCGGTGAGAGGTGCGCAGTTCCCGGTGAGAGGTGCGCAGTTCCCGGTGAGAGGTGCGCAGTTCCCGGTGAGGGGTGCGCAGTTCCCGGTGAGGGGTGCGCAGTTCCCGGTGGGGGGTGCGCAGTTCCCGGTGCGGGGTGAGGGGTGAGGGGTCCGTGGCCGGCCGCCTAGGGCAGAGCTTTCGAGATCGCCGCAAGCCAGACGTCGACCGGTCCGGCCGTCACCAGCCCGCTGCCCGCGCCGGCGAGTTGGCCGGCGGCCGGGCGCAGCCCGTCCTGGCAGCGGCGCAGGGCCCGGCTGTCGCCGACCGCCAGGGCGACGGCCGCCACGACACACCACAGCGCCTCCTGCACCAGGTCGGCAGGAGGCTCGGGCAGCCCGTGCAGCGCTTCGCGGGCCGCCCCCTCGCCGTCGGCGGCCAGCGCGAGCCCCGGCCGGATCCAGGGGAGGTACGGCCCCCAGTCGGCGTCCGGGCCGAGGGCCGCACGGATGCCGTACGGCCGCCCGGCCAGGCGCAGGCAGAGCAGCGCGAGCGGAAGCAGCCCGGCGCGCACTCCCGGCATGCCCGGCCCGTCCAGCAGCCGGTCGACCTCGCGGTAGGCGGCCTCGGCGCGCTCCGGCTGCCCGGTCGCGGCCAGCCGCAGCGCCCGGTACCCGTCCGTGAACACCTGGACCAGCGGCAGTTCATGACGGTCGGCCAGCCGGTCGGCCGCCTCGGCGTGTGCGTCGGCGGTGGCGAGGTCGGCGAGGCCCGCGCGGGCCTGCACCCGGATCAGATGGCCGAGCACCTCGTAGGTGACCAGGCCGTGCCGGGTGGACAGGGCGATCAGTTCGGTGCCGAGGGCGTCCCGGCGCGGGGCGAGGCCGGCCCGGGTGCAGGACTGCATGAAGACGCCGTTGAGGGCGAAGGCGAGCAGCGCCGGATCGTCCAGGCCGCGGGCCAGGTGTTCCGCTTCGACGGCGGCCTCGGCGGCACGGGCCGCTCGGGTGCCGCGTGACTCCAGGGCGACCGTGGCGAGCAGCCGGCAGCGGGCGGTGTCCCGGGCCGGGGCCGCGGGCAGCCGGGCGAGTGCGCGTTCGGCGGCCTCGACCACGCGGCGGGCGGCCGCCGGGTCGTCGGAGCGGGTCCAGATCGCCGGGACGTCGTAGGCGCCGATGACCCTCGCCGCCAGTTCCGGGTCGCCGGACTCCTCGGCCGCGGTGATCGCCGCGAGACGGTGTTCGCGGGCGGCGGCCAGTCCGCCGGAGCCGGTCACCGCGAGCGTGCGCAGCAGGCCGACGGTCGATTCGAGCCGGGCCCGGGCGCCCGCGGCGACGGTACGGTCGTACGCCTCGGCCGTCCGGGACCATACCCGTGCCGCCGCGGTCTCCCGTGCCGCGTCCAGGCCGGGGTCCTGCGCGAGGATGCCGGCCTCCAGCCGCCGCAGCGCCGGGCCGGGGTCGAGTCCCAGCTGGTCGGCGAGGGTCGCGCGGGCCCGGCGCAGCACCGCGAGGGCGTCGCCCTGGCGGCCGGTCCGGTAGAGCGCGAGCGCCAGCAGCCGCCAGCCCTCCTCGCGCCACGGGTGCCCGGTGAGGTGGGCGTCCAGATCGGGCACCGCCTCGGCCGCCCGGCCCCCGGTGAGCAGTGCCTCGGCCCGCTGCTCGACGGCCCGGAGCCGCAGCTCGGCCAGCCGGGCCCGCTCGCCCCCGCACCACGGCTCGTCGGCGAACTCGGCGTAGGCCGGCCCCCGCCACAGCTCCAGCGCCTCCCGGAGCCGCCGGGCGGCCTGCGCGGGCTCCTCCTGTACGGCGCTCTCCACGGCCGTCTCGAACCGCCAGGCGTCCACCGCCTCCGCTTCCGCGCGCAGGGCGTAACCGGGTCCCTCGGTGACGAGCAGCCGGGCCGGGGTGCGGGGCGGGCGGTCGGGTTCGAGGGCGCGGCGCAGGTCGCCGACGAAGGTGCGGACGGTACCGACGGCGGTGGGCGGCGGCTCGTCCCAGAGGTCGGCGACCAGACGGGCCACCGGCACGACCCTTCTGCGGGCCACGATCAGCCGGGCCAGCACGGCGCGGTGCCGGGGGCCCTTCAGAGCGAGCGGAACACCGACACGCTCGGCCGTCACGTTCCCGAGCACCCCGAAAACGACCTGCTCCATCCTCACCCGCCCCACGGTAGATCCCACCCCACGCCGGATCCGGCCCGTGCCAGGTCCCACCACACGCCCGCCCACGGCAGGTCCCGGCCCCGTCGGCTGCCGCCCCCGCCCGATCCCACCACACGCCGGATCCTCGGCCCACGGTAGTTCCCGGCCCACGCCGGATCCCCGGCCCAAGGCGACTCCCGGCCCCACGCCGAACCCCGGCCCCACGCCGGACCCCGGCCCCACGCCGAAACCCGGCCCCACGCCGGACCCGGCCCCACGGCAAGTGCTGATTCGTTGCTGATCCGGGGGCGGGAGTCTCGGGGCATGAACATCCCCGGTTTCACAACACGCCGTGTCCCGGTCGTCGACGGCGTCTCCCTGCACGCGTCCGTCGGTGGCACCGGCCGTCCGGTCGTCCTGCTGCACGGTTTCCCGCAGACCCACCTGATGTGGCGGCGGGTGGCCGCCGACCTCGCCGCCGACCACACGGTGATCTGCCCCGACCTGCGCGGCTACGGCGCCAGTGACAAGCCCGCCGACGCGCACGGGCTGACGTACGCGAAGCGGACCATGGCCGCCGACGTGGTGGCGCTGGCCCGCGCCCTCGGCCACCAGAGCTTCGCGCTGGCCGGGCACGACCGGGGCGCGCTGGTGGCGTTCCGGGCCGGCCTGGACCATCCGGACACCGTCACGCACCTGGCCCTCCTCGACGTACTGCCCACCCTGGACATGTGGGAGGTGCTGCACGGCAGCACCGCCGCCGTCGCCTTCCATCTCTACCTGATGGCCCAGCCCCCGGGCCTGCCCGAGCAGTTGATCGGCGCCGCCCCGGACCTCTTCTTCGGTCACTTCCTCGACCTGTGGACCCGGGACCCCTCGGCGATCCCCGCCGACGTCCGCGCCGCCTATCTCGCGGCCTGCCGGGCGGCGGTGCCCTCGATCGTGGCCGACTACCGGGCCTCGGCCGGCATCGACACCGAGCACGACCGGGCCGACCGGGCCGCCGGGACCGTGCTGGGCATGCCGGTGACCGTGCTCCAGCAGGACTGGGGCGCCGCCCTCGGCTACGACGCGGCCGCGCTGTGGCGGGCCTGGGCACCGGACCTGGACCACCACACGGTGGACTGCGGGCACTTCATGGCGGAGGAGGCACCGGACGAGGTCACGTCCGCGCTGCGGAAGCTGCTGACCCGGTGATCCGTCTGGTGATCCGGCCCGGCACCGCCGGGGTGCCGGGCCGCCCGGGGCCGCGCCTCAGCCCTTGTCGAGGGTCACGTCCTGCTGCTGGACGGCGTGGAAGGAGGGCAACGGCAGGCCGCCCTGGGGGCGCAGTTCCATGATCGTGGCCTCCACATGGACCGCACCGGGCTTCAGCTTCTCCGACGTCACCTTGCCGGTGTTCTTCCAGTGGTGCTCGGCGCCGTCGCACACGGCCCGGGTGCCGCCGACGCCGTGGCGGTAGTTCGGCGACTTCTGGCTGACCGACGAGCTGACGAACACCGGCCCCGTGGCATCGGTGCAGGTGTAGGTGCCGGAGAGGGTGACCGTGCCGTCGTCGGCGAGACGGCCGGTGGGGTCGACGGTGACGGACTCGGAGGGGGCGGCGGTCGCGGGGGCGGCGGCGACGCAGAGCAGCGCGGCGGAACCGAGGGCCGCGGCGAGGACAGGGCGTAGGTGCATGACATCCTTCCCAGGTCGTGGTGTGGGGCATGCCCTGGATACCGGGCGCCCGGCCCGGGAAGCGTGACCATCACCCCTTCGGTGGCGCGTCCCACCACACGGCAAGGAACCGCGCGGCTGCGCCGCCTGCCGTCCCGGGCGCGCGGCGACCGTCGTGGGAGCGTCCGGGAGTTGTCCGTGTGTTGTCACAGGTCGCGGCAGGAGGTTCCGTGGCGTTCACGGCAGGAGCATGGTCTGGTCATGCCGGTCGGCGACCGCGCCGGAGGCAGACCCGTGGAGGTGCGCCATGTGTTCCCACCAGTTCCCGAGCGCGACGGCCGACCGCGGCCTCCCGCACGTCGTGGCCGCCCACCCCGAGCAGGGCTGGACCCTGTTGTGCGACGGGGCGATCGTCTTCGACGACACCGGCGAGCTGCGCCCCGACGGCAGCGTGACCGAGCCGCGCCGCGGCCCGGCCGACCGGCTCGCCGTCGCCGCCTGACCCGCCGCGGGGAGGGCGCGGACAGAGCTCCGGCGGCTCCTCGGACGCCCCGCCGGTCCCCTCCCGGAATCCTGACTCATGTTCAGGCGCGTACCTGAGGTGACCAGCAGCGATGCCGGGGACCTAAAATGATCAACGTGTCCGAGCAACACGCCCCGAGGTCCCTCATCGTCACGCTCTACGGTGCGTACGGCCGCTTCCTGCCCGGCCCGGTGCCCGTCGCCGAGCTGATCCGGCTGCTGGCCGCCGTCGGCGTGGACGCCCCTTCCGTACGGTCGTCGGTGTCCCGGCTCAAACGGCGCGGCCTGCTGGCGCCGGCCCGTACCGCGCAGGGCGCCGCCGGCTACGAACTCTCCCCCGAGGCCCGCCAGTTGCTGGACGACGGCGACCGCCGGGTGTACGCGGCGGCACCGCCGGAGGACGCGGGCTGGGTGCTCGCGGTGTTCTCGGTGCCCGAGTCGGAACGCCAGAAGCGGCACGTGCTGCGCTCCCGGCTCGCCGGACTCGGCTTCGGCACGGCCGCCCCCGGCGTGTGGATCGCCCCGGCCCGGCTGTTCGAGGAGACCCGGCACACCCTGCGCCGGCTCGGCCTCGATCCGTACGTGGACTTCTTCCGCGGCGACCATCTCGGGTTCGCGCCCACCACCGAGGCGGTCGCCCGTTGGTGGGACCTGACAGCGATCGCCAAAGCGCACGAGCAGTTCCTCGACGACCACGAGCCGGTGCTGCGCGGCTGGGAGCACCGGACGGACACTCCGCCCGAGGGCGCCTACCACGACTATCTGCTCGCCCTGGACTCCTGGCGCCATCTGCCGTACACCGACCCCGGACTGCCGACGAGCCTGCTGCCCGCCGACTGGCCGGGCACCCGTTCGGCCGCCGTCTTCCGGGCGTTGCACCAGCGGCTGCGGGACCCGGGCGGTGCCTTCGTCGGGCTGTGAACGGACCGGCGAGCCGACCGCCGATTGTGAAATGTTCATTACACGAGCTCACCGCCGACGACCTGGGCCGGATCACCCTGCGCAGCGCCGAGCCGGTGCCGCTGGACGCCTACGCGGTCTCCCGGCGCACCGGGGCGTTCATCCTGATCGATCCGGCGGACGGCGCGACGCTGACCGCGGGGATGGTCGACTTCGCCTGATCCCTTCTCCGTCGTGGAGCCCCCGGCACCCGCCGGGGGCTCCGCGCGTTCGAGACGGTCACAAGGTCACGGCGCGTCAATAAGGCGGTAACAGAGCGGGCGGGCGTGCAGGACGGCCCGCCGGCCGGGGTAAGCAGTCCGTTGTCGGGCCGGAGGACGCGCCCGGGGCCCGCCGACAGGCTCTGGGACGGGACCCGTACCATTCCTACAGTTGAAAGCAGGACAAGCAGTGATCGCCTGCGCCATGAACGGAATCGCCGTGTACGAACCACCTTCCGCCGCCGCCTCCTGGCGCATCGCGCTGCCGCACACCGTCGCGGCCGTGCCGGTCGCCCGTGCCCTGGTGCGTTCGGCGATGGAGGAGGCCGACCACCCGGCGGACCCCGACACCGCCGAGCTGCTCACCGCGGAACTGGTCGCCAACGCCGTCGAGCACACCGCCGGCAAGGGGCCGATAGAGCTGGTGGTCGAGCTGATGCCGGGCGGCTGCAAGGTCGAGGTGCACGACCCGGACCCGGCGCCGCCGGGCCACCTGACCCGTCCGGTGATCGAGGAGCCCGATCCCATGGACGAGGGCGGGCGCGGTCTGCTGCTGATCCGCGCCCTCAGCGCGTCCTGCGGGCACCGCCCCACCGAGTCCGGCAAGGCGGTGTGGTTCAGGCTTCCTGTAGTACCGCGTCAGTGGCGTCCGGCGTGACCGCGTCGCTCGCAGCAACGGCCAGCGTGGATTTCCGGCGCCCGTAGCCGACGTAGACCAGCAGGCCCACGACCAGGAAGACGGCGAACTGGATCCAGGTCGCCCACCCGGTCTCGTACATCAGGTACAGGCAGAAACCGACGCCCAGCAGCGGTACGGCCGGGTAGAGCGGCACCCGGAAGGTGCGGGCGAGGGACGGTTCGCGACGGCGCAGGGCGATCACCGCGATGTTCACCACCGCCATGATCGCGAGGGTGCCGATGGTGCACAGGTTCATCACCGCGTCCAGCGAGGCGAAGGCCGCCGGCAGCGCGAAGACGCCCGCGACGATCAGGGTCCCGGCGACCGGGGTGGCGGTCTTCGGGGAGACCTTCTCGAAGACGCGCGGGATCAGCCCGTCCCGGGACATGGACATGAGGATGCGGGTCTGGCCGTACATCACCGCGAGGACGACGGAGGCGATGGCGACGACCGCGCCGAAGGCGATCACACCGCCGCCGATCGTGGACCCGGTGACCTGGTTGACGACGTAGGACAGGGCCGCGGGACGCCCGGCCACCTCGGCGCCGCCGATGGCGCCGGTCGCGGCCAGCGCGACCGCGCAGTAGAGCAGCGTGACCACGCCCATGCAGACGAGGATCGCGACCGGGATGTCCCGGCGCGGGTTCTTCGCCTCCTCGCCGGCCGTGGTGATCGCGTCGAAGCCGATGTAGGAGAAGAACGCGGCGGTGGTGCCGGCGCCGATGCCGCCGAGCCCGGCCGGGGAGAACGGCACGAGGTTGCCGTCCTTGAAGGCGCTGAAGCCGATCACGCAGAAGGCGACCAGGATGACGAGCTTCACGGCCGCCATCGCGGCGGTCGCCCGGGCGCTCTCCCGGACCCCGCGCACCAGCAGCACGGCGGCCATCGCGATGACGATCACGGCGGGGAGGTTGACGATCCCGCCGTCGCCGGGGCCCGCGGACAGGGCGTGCGGGAGCTGGAGGCCGGTGAGGCTGTGCAGCAGTTCGTTGACGTACTGGCTCCAGCCGACCGCGACGGCCGAGATCGAGACGCCGTACTCCAGCAGCAGGCACCAGCCGACCAGGAAGGCCGTGGTCTCGCCGAGACCGGCGTAGGCGAAGGAGTACGACGATCCGGAGACCGGGATGGCGCCGCCCAGCTCGGCGAAGGAGAGGGCGGTGAAGACGCAGGTGATCGCGGCGAGGACGAACGAGACGACGACGGCCGGACCGGCCTGGGCGACCGAGTCGGAGAGCCCGACGAAGATGCCGGTGCCGACGATCGCGCCGATGCCGAAGCAGATCAGCTGGAAGAGGCCCATGGTGCGGCGGAGGCCGTGGCCCGCGCGGTCGGCGCCGGATTCGGCGACCAGCAGGTGGGGGGACTTGATGCGGGGCATGCGGGTGGTGCTCGTTTCTGGTGGTGCGGGTGCGATCCGGGTCGGTCGCCGTGGCGGCCGCGGCAGGGGTGGGCCGGGCCGCCGGAAAGAATAAGGCCTGGTGAGGCCTGAGCGTTACGGCGGCGGTCAGCCGAGCGTGGCCACCAGCACCGCCTTGATGGTGTGCATCCGGTTCTCGGCCTCGTCGAAGACGACCGAGTGCTCGGACTCGAACACCTCGTCGGTGACCTCCAGCTCGGTCAGTCCATGGCGCTCGAAGATCTCCCGGCCGATGTCGGTGCCCAGGTCGTGGAAGGCCGGCAGGCAGTGCAGGAACTTGACGTCGGGGTTGCCGCTGGCGCGCAGCACGTCCATGGTCACGGCGTAGGGACCGAGCAGGGCGATCCGCTCGTCCCAGACCTCCTTGGGCTCGCCCATCGACACCCATACGTCGGTGGCGACGAAGTCGGCGCCGCGTACGCCCTCCTTGACGTCCTCGGTGAGCGTGATGCGGGCGCCGGACGCCTCGGCGAGCCGCTCGGCCAGCTCGACGATGGTGCCGTCCGGCCACAGCAGCCGGGGCGCCACGATCCGCACGTCCATGCCGAGCAGGGCGCCGGTGACGAGGTAGGAGTTGCCCATGTTGTAGCGGGCGTCGCCGAGGTAGGCGAAGGCCATCCCGGTGAGCGGCTTGTCGCTGTGCTCGGTCATGGTGAGCACGTCGGCGAGCATCTGGGTGGGGTGCCACTCGTCGGTGAGGCCGTTGTAGACGGGCACCCCGGCGAACGCGGCCAGCTCCTCCACGACACCCTGCCCGTGCCCGCGGTACTCGATGGCGTCGAACATCCGGCCGAGGACCCGGGCGGTGTCCTTCACCGACTCCTTGTGCCCGATCTGCGAACCGGCCGGGTCGAGGTAGGTGGTGACGGCCCCCTGGTCGGCGGCGGCCACCTCGAAGGCGCAGCGGGTGCGGGTGGAGGTCTTCTCGAAGACCAGCGCGATGTTCTTGCCGCGCAGGTACTGCGTCTCGGCCCCGGCCTTCTTGGCCGCCTTCAGCTCGGCGGCCAGCCCGACCAGCCCGCGGAACTCCTCCTGGGTGAAGTCCAGCTCCTTGAGGAAGTGGCGGCCGGCGAGGGCGGTCGGGACTGTCGCCATGGGGGCGCTCCAGCAGTAGAGGTCGACGCGGGGACTTTTGGAAGTCTATACGACGTGACACATTTCTATACAGCCACCTGTCGAGATCGTCCTATGGTCCTCACTCGCCTTGTGGCCCTCACACGGCGTCCCGCTCCACCGGGCAGCTCATGCAGCGCGGCCCGCCCCGCCCCCGGCCCAGTTCGCTGCCCGGGATCTCGATCACCTCGATGCCCTGCTTGCGCAGATGGGTGTTGGTGGTGGAGTTGCGCTCGTAGGCGACGACCACACCGGGTTCGACGGCGAGGACGTTGCAGCCGTCGTCCCACTGCTCGCGCTCGGCCGCGTGCACGTCCTGGGTGGCGGTGAGGACCCGGATCTCGCTGAGGCCGAGGGCGGCGGCGATCGCGCGGTGCATGTGCTCCGGCGGATGATCGGTGACCTTGAGCTCCTTCTCGCCGGCGCCCGGTTCGATGGTGTACGAGCGGAGCATGCCGAGCCCGGCGTACTGGGTGAAGGTGTCGCGGTCGACCATCGTCATCACCGTGTCGAGGTGCATGAAGGCGCGCCGCTTCGGCATGTCCAGGGCCACGATCGTCTGCGCGGAGCCCGCCGCGAACAGCTTGTGCGCGAGCATCTCCACGGCCTGCGGGGTGGTGCGCTCGCTCATCCCGATCAGGACCGCGCCGCTGCCGATCACCAGGACGTCGCCGCCCTCGATGGTGGAGGGATAGGCGGCCTGTCCCTCCGACCAGACATGGAACGTTTCGCCACGGAAGAGCGGGTGGTGCCGGTAGATCGCCTCGAAGTGCACGGTCTCGCGCTGCCGGGCCGGCCAGCGCATCGCGTTGATGGAGACGCCGTCGTAGACCCAGGCGGAGGTGTCCCGGGTGAAGAGGTGGTTGGGGAGCGGTTCCAGGAGGAAGTCGTCGAGGTCCATGACGTGGAAGCGGACCGAGGTGGGCTCCGTGTGCCCGTCCAGGAACTCCCGCTTGGTCATGCCGCCGACCAGCGCCTCGGCCAGCTGGGGCGCGGGCAGGTTCTCGAAGGCGGCGCGCAGGTGGTCGGTGGCGAGCGGGCCGTACTCCTTCTCGTCGAAGACCCGGTCCAGGACGAGGGTGCGAGCAGCCGGGATCGCCAGCGTCTCGGTGAGCAGGTCGCCGAAGAGATGGACGGCGACCCCGCGGTCCCGGAGCACGTCCGCGAAACCGTCGTGCTCGGCCCTGGCCCGGCGCACCCACAGGAGGTCGTCGAAGAGAAGGGCGTCCTTGTTGCTGGGGGTGAGCCTTTTGAGCTCCAGATCCGGCCGGTGCAGGATGACGCGGCGCAGCCGCCCGGCTTCGGAGTCGACATGGAATCCCATGACTCCATCCTGACCATCGCGGACCGGGTTCACCCCCAGGTCGACCGTTTCTTGTTCTCGTCCTCTTGACGACAAGCGGAACGGACGGGATTATTGTCATGCTGACTCTAAATCACGAGGGGGGCATCATGGCCGACATCACCCGGCGGCTGGGCCGGCGCCATCTGCGCGGGGCACCGACGGCGCACATCAGACATCACCGCGGCGGGAAGCTCCTGCACGACGGACCGGGCATCAGCTTCTGGTTCCGCGCGCTCACCGCGGCGATCTCCGAGATACCGGTCGACGACCGCGAGCTGGCGATGACCTTCCACGCCCGTACGGCCGACTTCCAGGACGTGTCGGTGCAGGCGACGGTCACCTACCGCGTCGGCGACCCGGCGCTGGCGGCCGCCCGCCTCGACTTCTCGATCGATCCCGACACCGGAGCCTGGCGCGGCACCCCGCTGGAACAGCTGGGCACCCTGCTCACCGAGACGGCCCAGCAGCACGCACTGGCCGTGCTGGCCCGCACCCCGCTGGCGGCGGCGCTGGTCGACGGGGTGGCGGCGGTCCGGGAACGGATCGCCGAGGGACTCGGCGCGGAGCCCCGGCTGCCGGCCACCGGGATCGAGGTGGTGGCCGTGCGGGTGATGGCGCTGCGGCCCGAACCCGAGGTGGAGCGGGCGCTGCGCACCCCGGCCCGCGAGCAGATCCAGCAGGAGGCCGACCGGGCCACCTACGAGCGGCGGGCGGTGGCCGTCGAGCGGGAGCGGGCGATCGCTGAGAACGAGCTGGCCAGCCAGATCGAACTGGCCCGCCGCGAGGAGCAGTTGGTCGAGCAGCGGGGCACCAACGCACGGCGCGAGGCGGAGGAGCACGCGGCGGCCGACGCGGTGCGCGCGGAGGCGGAGGCCGCGAGGTCGGTGAAGCTGGCGGAGGCCGAGGCGGCGCGCACGGTACGGCTCGCGGAGGCGGAGGCGGCCCGGTCCGTGAAGCTGGGCGAGGCCGAGGCGGCCCGGGCGGTCACGCTCGCGCGGGCCGAGGCCGAGGGGGCCCGGGAGACCGGCGAGGCCCGGGCCGCGGCACAGGCGGCCTGGCTGCGGGTGCACGGCGAGGTGGACGTGGCCACGCTGCACGCCCTCACGGGCACGCGGCTCGCCGAGAACCTGCCGCGCATCGACAGCGTGACCGTGTCGCCGGACGTGCTGACGGGGCTGCTGGCGAAGCTGGGCTCGACGGAGGGAGCGTGAACGCGGCCCACAGCTCACCGTCAGGAGACGACACACACCGCGCAGCCACCGACTCGGCGACACCCCGACCGACCGACCCACCGAGGCCCGCCGCCCCGCTCGGCCGAACCCCCGTCGAGAAGGACACCGAAAGCACGGCCCCCCACCGGACCGCGGCACCAGCCACACCCCGGCCCGCCGGCCCACCGAGGGCCGCCCGGCTCGGGCGGGTGCAGGAGGGGGCGGCATGAGCCTCGCGCCCCGGGTGGTGCTCGTGCACCGCACCACCGAGTACGACGAGTTGGTGGCCCACCACGGGACCCACGGGCAGGCCGCCTTCTTCCTCTCCTCCCGCGGGCGGGACATCGAGGAGGTCGCCGAGCGGCACCGCCGGACCGGGCGGGCGCTGGCCGAGGTGGCCTCGGCGATTCCGCTGACCTGGCGCCAGGCCCGGGTCGAGCGGGCCGACCTGGACCGTTTCCTGTTCGGGCCCGAGGACGTGGTGGTCGTGGTCGGCCAGGACGGGCTGGTGGCGAACGTGGCCAAGTACCTGGACGGCCAGCCGGTGATCGGCATCGACACCGACCCCGGCCGCAACCCCGGTGTGCTGGTACGGCACCGGCCCGAGCATGCGGCCCTGCTGCTGGCCTCGTTCGAGGCCACGCGCGCCGACGAGCTGACGATGGTCGAGGCGGTGGCCGACGACACCCAGCGGCTCGTGGCGCTCAACGAGATCTATCTGGGAACCGCCGGTCATCAGACCGCCCGATACCGCCTGGGCCTCGAGGACGACGGGGGTGTCGTCGAGGCCCAGGCTTCCTCCGGGGTGCTGGTGGGCACCGGTACGGGGGCCACCGGCTGGCTGCGTTCGGTGTGGCAGGAGCGGGGCGCCCGGCTGACGCTGCCCTCCCCCACCGAGGACCGCCTGCTGTGGTTCGTCCGGGAGGCCTGGCCGTCACCGGCGACCGGGACCTCCCTGGTCGCCGGTGAACTCACCGCCTCGGCGGCCCTGACCCTCACGGTCGAGTCGGACCGGCTGATCGCCTTCGGCGACGGCATCGAGACCGACGCCCTGGAGCTGACCTGGGGGCAGACGGTGAGGGTCGGAGCCTGCGCCCACCGGCTCCGGCTGGTCGGCTGACCCCGGTCCCGGCCGGCCTCACAGCCGGGGGTCGACCGGCTCCGACTCGAGGGCCAGCACCCCGAACACCGCCTCGTGTATCCGCCACAGCGGCTCGCCTTCCGCGAGGCGGTCCAGGGCCTCCAGACCCAGCGCGTACTCGCGGATCGCCAGGGACCGCTTGTGGTTGAGGAACCGGTTGCGCAGCCGGGCCAGGTTGTCGGGGCGGGTGTACTCGGGACCGTAGATGATCCGCAGGTACTCACGGCCCCGGCACTTGATCCCGGGCTGGACCAGCCGGCCCTTCGGGTCGCGCACCACCGCCCCGAGCGGCTTGACGACCATGCCCTCGCCGCCCCGGCCGGTCATCTCCAGCCACCAGTCGACACCGGTCCGCACCGACTCCGGGTCCCCGGTGTCGACGTACAGGCGCCGGGTGGTCCGGAGCAGGCCGCTCGGGTCGTTCTCCACCAGCCGGTCCAGGAGGGCGAGTTGCTCGTCGTGCGGGAGCGCGGCGAGGCTGCGGCCCTGCACCGCCAGGATCTGGAAGGGGGCCAGGTGCACCCCGTCCAGGCCCTCGGTGGTCCAGCAGTACTGGCGGTAGGCGTCGGTGAACGCGGCGGCGTCGGCTGCGCGTCCACGCTGCCGGGAGAGCAGCCCGCTGACGTCCACACCGCGCGCCGAGGCGCCCTCCAGGGCGGCCAGCGCGCCCGGGAACACCGCGCCGGAGGCGGCGCCCACCGCCGCGTACTGGGTGCGCAGCAGGCCGCCGGCCTTGAGCGACCAGGGCAGCAGTTCGGCGTCGAGGAGGAGCCAGTCGGTGGCGAGTTCGTCCCAGAGTCCGGCCGCGTCGACCGCGGCGCGGATCCGGCCGAGGATCTCCTCCGTGACCGACTCGTCGTCGAGGAACGGGCGTCCGGTGCGGGTGTAGAGGGAGCCGGTGGGGCCGGGCGCGACACCGAAGCGCCGGTGTGCCACCTCCGCGTCCCGGCACACCAGGGCCACCGCCCGCGAGCCCATGTGCTTCTCCTCGCACACGACCCGGGCGACCCCGTCCTGCGCGTACTGCGCGAAGGCCTCGGCCGGGTGCTCCAGATAGCCCTCGACGTGACTCGTGGCGGTGGGAGCCATCGTCGGGGGCAGGTACGGCAGCAGACCCGGGTCGATCGCGAAGCGGCTCATCACCTCCAGGGCGGCCGCCGCGTTCTCCTCACGGACCGCGATCCGGCCCTGGTACCGGGTCTCCACGACCCGCCGGCCCTGCACGTCCGCCAGGTCGAGCGGGCGCCCGTCCTGGCCGCCGGGCGCCTCGGCGCGCAGTGGCCGGGCCGGCTCGTACCAGACCCGCTCCGCCGGTACGTCGACCAGCTCCCGCTCCGGCCAGCGCAGCGCGGTCAGCTTGCCGCCGAAGACGGCGCCGGTGTCCAGGCAGATGGTGTTGTTCAGCCAGCTCGCCTCCGGGACCGGAGTGTGGCCGTAGACGACGGCCGCCCGGCCCCGGTAGTCCTCGGCCCAGGGGTAGCGCACCGGGAGGCCGAACTCGTCGGTCTCGCCGGTGGTGTCGCCGTACAGCGCGTGCGAGCGGACCCGGCCGGAGGTGCGGCCGTGGTACTTCTCGGGCAGGCCGGCGTGGCAGACGACCAGCTTCCCGCCGTCGAGGACGTAGTGGCTGACCAACCCGTCGATGAACTCCCGTACCTGCTGGGTGAACTCCTCGCTCTCGCCGTCCATCTGCTCGATGGTCTCGGCGAGTCCATGGGTGTGCTGGACCTTGCGGCCCTTGAGATGACGCCCGTACTTGTTCTCGTGGTTGCCGGGCACGCACAGGGCGTTGCCCGCCTTCACCATCGACATCACCCGGCGCAGCACGCCCGGGCTGTCCGGGCCGCGGTCGACGAGGTCGCCGACGAACACGGCGGTACGGCCGTCGGGGTGCACGCCGTCGGCGTAGCCCAACTTGCCGAGCAGGGCCTCCAGTTCGGAGGCGCAGCCGTGGATGTCACCGACGATGTCGAAGGGTCCGGTGAGGTGGGTCAGGTCGTTGAAGCGCTTCTCGGTGACGACGGTCGCCGACTCGGCCTCCTCGACCCCGCGCAGGAGGTGCACCTTGCGGAAGCCCTCGCGCTCCAGATGCCTGAGGGAACGCCGGAGTTCGCGGATGTGGCGCTGGATGACCCGGCGGGGCATGTCGGCGCGGTCGGCGCGGGCCGCGTTGCGCTCGGCGCACACCTCCTCGGGGATGTCCAGGACGATGGCGATGGGCAGCACGTCGTACTGCCTGGCCAGGTCGATCAGCCGGCGCCGGGACTCCTGCTGCACGCTGGTCGCGTCGACGACCGCACGGCGGCCGGCCGCCAGGCGCTTGCCCACGATGTAGTGCAGCACGTCGAAGGCGTCCTTCGTGGCGCCCTGGTCGTTCTCGTCGTCGGAGACCAGTCCCCGGCAGAAGTCGGAGGAGATCACCTCGGTCGGCTTGAAGTGGCGGCGCGCGAAGGTGGACTTGCCGGAGCCGGAGGCGCCGACGAGGACTACCAGGGAGAGGTCGGTGACGGGCAGGACCCGTCCAGCTGTCTGCTCGGTCATGCTGCCTTCGCCTCCTTCACGGCGGGAGCGGTGGTGGTCGTCCCGGTGGTGGTCGTCCCGGTCGTGGTCATCTCGGCTGTGCTCATCTCGAAGACAGCCATCTGGGTGGGCGGCCCGACCTCGGGGTCGTCCGGGCCCACGGCGATGAACTCGACCTGGTAGCCGTGGCGTTCGGCGACCCGGGCGGCCCAGGAGCGGAACTCCTCGCGGGTCCACTCGAAGCGGTGGTCGCCGTGTCGGACGTGTCCGGCGGGGAGGGTCTCCCAGCGGACGTTGTACTCGACGTTCGGCGTGGTCACCAGGACCGTGCGCGGGCGGGCGGCGCCGAACACGGCGTACTCCAGGGCGGGCAGCCGGGGCAGGTCGAGGTGCTCGACGACCTCGCTGAGCACGGCGGCGTCGTACCCCTTGAGCCGCTGGTCGGTGTAGGCGAGCGAGCCCTGGAAGAGCTTGACGCGGGCCGCCTGCCGCTCACCCATGCGGTCCAGCTTGAGCCGGCGTGCGGCGATGGTGAGCGCGCGCACCGACACGTCGACGCCGACGATCTCGGTGAAGGCGGGGTCCTTCAGCAACTCCTGCACCAACTGGCCCTGCCCGCAGCCGAGGTCGAGAACCCGGGCGGCGCCGGACCGGCGCAGCGCGCCGAGGATCGCCGCCCGGCGCTGCACCGCGAGCGGCGCCGGCTTCTCCTCCGCCTCCGTCTCCTCCTCGACCGCGTTGTCGATCTCCTCGACCTCGCTGTCGTCGGTCTCGGCGAGCCGCACCAGCTCCAGCCGCTCCATCGCCTGCCGGGTCAGCGACCAGCGGCGGGAGAGATAGCGAGTGGTGATGAGCTTCTGCTCGGGGCGGCCGGGCAGCCAGCCCTCGCCGGCCCGCAGCAGTTTGTCGACCTCCTCGGCGGACACCCAGTAGTGCTTGGCGTCGTCGAGGACGGGGAGCAGGACGTAGAGGTGGCGCAGCGCCTCGGCGAGGGTCAGCGCCTCGGACTCCAGGACGAGACCGACGTACCGCGAGTCGCCCCACTCGGGGAACGCGGTGTCCAGGGCGACCGGTTCGGCGGTCACCGTCCAGCCGAGCGGCTCGAAGAGGCGTCGTACCAGGTCGGGGCCGCCCCGTGCGGGCAGCGCCGGGACCTCTACGCGCAGCGGCCTGGTCTGCTCCGGGGCTTCGGGACGGGCCCGGCACACACCGCGCATCGCGCTGGAGAAGACGTTGCCGATCGCCACGGACAGCAGCGAGGAGGCCGCGTACGGGCGGTCGTTGACGTACTGCGCGAGCGCCGCGTCGGGTGCCCCGCCGCGTCCCTTGCCCTTGCCGCGCCGGACCAGCGCCACCGCGTCGACCTCCAGGAGCAGCGCGGCAGTGCAGCGCCCGGCATCCGCCTCGGGGTAGAAGACGTGCGCGATGCCGTAGGAGGTCGAGAACGTCTGCGCGTTGTCGGGATGCTTGTGCAGCAGGAACCCGAGGTCGGTCGCGGGACGTTCGGGGGTGCCGGTGGTGGTGATCGTCAGGAACACGGTGGGTCGCCTCGAAAAGGGTCCGGAAACAGTGCGAAAGCGCTGGTCGTGCGCTTGTGCGCGATTCCAACGTACAGACGGCCGCCGTAAAGGGCCGCCGATTTTCGCCCGCGTTACCGGTCGGCCCGCCGCCACGCGCCGACGGCGAGCTTCGCCGTGGTCCCGAGATCCAGGCCGGGGGTCACCATGACGGGCGCGGCGCCCGGCTTCGCCAGGACCCGGACGTAGGGCACGTTCACCGGTGTGCCCGCCAGCGTCGTGTTGCGCCAGATCAGGCCGGAGAGGGCGGTCTCACCGGGTTTCAGGACGAGCGGGACGGGCGGACCGTCGAAGCCGGTTCCCGAGGCGATGGCCGCGCCGCCGTGCAGGACGCGTATGCCGTCGACGGGGCGGCGGTTGTCGTCCAGGAGGCTCAGCTCCGGGTAGCCGTCTAGCGGATAGTCCCGCTTTCCGCAGTTCTCCAGGTGGAGGCCGACGACGCGCAGGCCCATCGCGGCGTCGCCGTCGTCGGCCCACAGCCGCACGCCCGAGGAGGGACAGGCACCCGTCCGGGACGGCGCCTCGCCGGCGGGGACCTTTCTGACCTCGGCGACCTTCACCCGGGTCACCGGGGAGGCACCGGGGGCGAGCACGCCCAGGTCGACGGTTCCGCTGGTGCTGCGGCCCGGTTCGACGCCGCGCACGGTCACCTTCCGGGAGCCCATGACAGCGCCGGTGTCCGTCGTGAAGTCGAAGAGCACGGTGTAGGTCATGGCTTCGCCGCCGTCGTTGCTGACCCGGTAGGCGGCGGAGATGCCGGAGTCACCGGCCCCGGGCAGCGGGTCCGCGTGCACCCGGCCCGGTGTGGCGGACGGGGTCGGGGAGGCGGTGGGGACGGTGACCGAGGTGATCCGTACACCGTCCACCGGCGGGTCGGTGACGGTGGCGCGGGGTGCCGGGACGTCCGCGCCTGCGCCACGGTTGGTGTCCGCGTGCTCCGCGCCGCATGCCGTGGCCAGGAGAAGGGCGGCGGCGGGGGCGAGGAGACGGGGGCGAGGTCTGCGCATCCGGCCACCTCATCAGGGCGGACCCCGAACGACTGTGGTGGAAGCCATAGTTCCGGTCACAGCCGCGTCACAGCTGACCGGATGCGCGGCCCGGGTCGGTTACGACAGCTGCGACTGGACCTGGGCGGAGATCAGCTCCAGGTGGTCCAGGTCGGACAGGTCGAGGATCTGGAGGTAGAAGCGCCGCGCGCCGATCTCCGCATAGCGGCCGATCTTGTCGACGACCTCCGCCGGGGTACCCGCCAGGCCGTTCGTCTTCAGCTCGTCGACCTCACGGCCGATCGCGGCGGCACGGCGGGCGACCTCCTGGTCGTCCTTGCCGACGCAGGCCACGAGGGCGTTGGAGTACGTCAGGTCGTCGCCCTTGCGGCCGGCCGCCTCGGCGGCGGCACGCACCCGGCCGAACTGGGCCGCGCTGTCCTCGACCGAGGCGAACGGCATGTTGAACTCGTCCGCGTACCGGGCGGTCAGCTTCGGGGTGCGGGTGGCGCCGTGGCCGCCGATCAGCACCGGGATCCGCGCCTGGGCGGGCTTGGGCAGCGCGGGCGAGCCGGTGAGGTCGTAGTAGGTGCCGTGGAAGTCGAAGGTCTCGCCGAGCTTGGTCTCCCACAGCCCGGTGACGATCGCCAGCTGCTCCTCCAGACGGCCGAACTTCTCCTTCGGGAAGGGGATGCCGTACGCCTTGTGCTCCTCCTCGAACCAGCCCGCGCCGAGGCCGAGTTCGACACGGCCGCCGGACATCTGGTCGACCTGGGCGACCTGGATGGCGAGCACGCCGGGCAGCCGGAAGGTGCCCGCGGTCATCAGGGTGCCCAGGCGGATCCGCTTGGTCTCGCGGGCGAGCCCGGCCAGCGTGATCCAGGCGTCGGTGGGGCCGGGCAGGCCGTCCGCGTCGCCCATCTTCAGGTAGTGGTCGGAGCGGAAGAAGGCGTCGAAGCCGAGCTCCTCGGTCGCCTTGGCGACGGTGAGGAGGGTGTCGTAGCTCGCGCCCTGCTGGGGCTCGGTGAAGATGCGAAGGTCCATGCGTCCATCCTGCACGGCCGCGGCCCCGTCAACCGCACCGGCACCGGCCGTCGCGCGCGTCCCCGCCAGGGTGAATGTCGTCAACGGCGGGGCGTGCGGCGGGGCGGGCCAGTGACCGGCCTCCGCGGTGATCGTTTGCCGGGAGGAGCCGGGCCGTCCGGCACCCGCGCCGGACGGTCCTCGCCGTCGCGCGCAGTTCGTGGCCCGCCGGCGGCGGGCCGGGGGGCCGAGGAGGCCGTCTTGTCCGAAGAGTCCGTTCCCAGCAGGGTGGCCCCGCCGGCCGGCCGAAGGGGCTGCTCCAGCAGATGGAGGAACTCATGGCGGCGCTGAACGCGGATCTGTCCGACCTCCACAAGGAGACGGGCTTCGCCGCCTCCGAATCCCAGGAGTGTTCGCGCGGCGCCGCGAGCGACTAGCCGTCAGGCGGGACTTGGCCACCACCCCGGCCGCCGCCTGCGCGTCGAGGCCGGTGCCGGGGGTCAGCCGTCGCGGACTTCCTCTCTGGCCGCCAGTTTGCGCAGCATCTCCAGTACCCGGTCCCGGGACTCGTCGGCCGCGTCGATGGCCTCCATGCACTGCCAGTACGTCGCCTCGTCGGCCGCCGCGCTGGCCATGCCGACCAGCGTGATGCCGACCTCGGCGAGGAGGCCGCCGAGGGAGAGAAGCGTGGCACGCGCGTCGTCCAGTTCGGTGAGCTGGGCGGCACGCAGGGTGCCGGGGTCCAGGTCAGGGGCGCCCAGAATCCCGCAGCCCCGGCCCGCCAGCTCGGTCAGGCCGAGGGCCTCGCCGCGCAGCTCGGGCGGCCCGGACACGGCCAGCCGGCTGCCGATCGCCTGGGCCAGGGCCTGGGCCTGCCACACCTCGGTCATCATCTCCGGTGCGCCGGCACCACTCGCCAGCGCCCGTCTGCTCGCCACGATGAGCCGCATCGCGTCCATCCGTCGCCCCGTCCCCGTCGGTCCGAACTGCCTTGCAGCATTCAGTAGTTCACTACCCAGAGTGAGGGTGCGCGAGACGTGGAGCCAGAGGAAGGGGGAAATCTGTGGACAACAATTCGGATTCGGGCGGCTTACCGGCTACCGAGCGTTATACCGGAGTACCGCACTCCCCCCGTGACCCTCCATGACCCTCCGTCAGGCGGGCGGGAACCGCTTCTCGTTGCGCTCGATCTTCGCGGCCAGCGCGGCCAGCGGGTCGATGTCCAGGACCCCGCAGAGCTGGAGCAGATAGGACAGGACGTCGGCGACCTCGTCCGTGACCTTGTGGGCGGTGTCGGGGTCGTCCATCACCCGGGCGGACTCCTCCGGGGTCAACCACTGGAAGATCTCGACCAGTTCGGAGGCCTCGACGCTGAGGGCGGCCACCAGGTTCTTGGGCGTGTGGTACTGCCGCCAGTCACGGGCGGCGGCGAACTCGGCCAGCCGGTGCTGGAGCTTCGCCACATCGAGGGGTTCTTCTTCGCTCACGCGTCCAGGTGTACCACTGTGATCGCCCCGGCTTCGGCGGCCCACGTCGCGTCGCTCACCGCGCCGACGAAGCGGATGTGACCGCGTTCGCCCATCAGGGCGGCGGTGCGCAGGAGTTCGGTGCGCTGGCGGGGGTCGAGGCAGCGGTCCGGGCCGTCGGCGAGGACGGTGAGGCTGCGCATGGCGTCGGGGACCTCACCGGGTGCGTCGACCTCCAGGACGCCGGGGCCGGTGAAGAGGACCAGGGCGAGGGCGAGATAGCGCAGCTCGCCGTCGCCGAGCCGCGCCAGCTCCGAGCGGTGGCCGTCGCCGCGGTCGAGCAGCGCCCGTACCGTGCCGTCGCCGAGCGGCTCGGCGAGCAGGTCGGTCACGGGGCCGGCGCAGCCGGTGCGCACCGCGTCGACGAGCAGTCCGTGCCGGCGGCCGCACTCGGAGCGGGTGCGCCACAGGACGTCGGCGAGGTTGTCGCAGCCGCGCAGCAGGCGCCCCGAGCCGGTGAGGACGGGGGCGCGCATACCCTCGGGGCGCGGGTCACAGGCGAACACGGACCGCAGGGCGACGACCATCTGCTCGGCGGCGGCGAGGACCTGGCGCTGCCCGTCGGTCTTCCCGGCCACGCGCAGCGGCAGCAGGGCGGTGCCGAGCCGGTCGTCGGGCAGCGGGGCCCTGGTCACCGGGGAACTGCCCGCCGTGTGCCAGGCGGCCTGCACGGCCCGCCGTCCGGGGTCGCGCAGGGCGGTCTCCAGCAGCACGAGGCCGCCGGCGGTCAACCGCTCCCCGACGATGCGGAGTTCGGGCTCGGCCTGCACGGCGACATCGAGCCGTACGGGCCCCTCGGCGCCGTCCACCGTACACCCGATCCGGAATCCCCGGCGCCGCTGCGCGTCGGGCCGCGCCCGCTCCGGCACCAGCGCCACCGGATCGGGGAACACCTCCGCGACCGAGGCCCCGCCCCCCAGCCGCGCCAGCGCCTCGTAGGCCGCGAGCACGGCGGACTTCCCACTGCCGCTGGGCCCGGCGAAGAGAGTGACCGGCCCCAGCGGAAAGCTCGCCCCCCGATGCCGCCCGAAAGCGGAGAGCCGAAGCTCGGTGACCCGGGGCCGCGGGTCGCGCCGGGGGGTGACCACGGAGGCCGCCGTGGGAGCGGCAGCGACGGAGTGAACGCCGGCCGGGCGGGCGGACGATGTCGCGGCGGCAGGCGCAGACGTGACGGACGAGGCACCCGACCGGCGGCCGGACGATGTCGCGGCGGCAGGCGCAGACGTGACGGACGAGGCACCCGACCGGCGGGCGGACGATGTCGCGGCGGCAGGCGCAGACGTGACGGAGGAGGCACCGGCCCGGCGGGCGGACGATGTCGCGGTGGGCGGACCGGCGGTTCCCGTGGCCGGCGGCTTCGCGCGGCGGTCCGACCGGGCGCGGGGTACCGTCTCCCGCGGTTCGGCGGGGGTGGCGGGGCGGGGCCCTCGGGGGCGCTCGGGTCCAGGGCCGTCGGCGAGCGTCGGGGCGCTCGGTGGTGCCGGTGGTGGCACGGCTTCGGACGGTGTCGGTGTGTCGCCTGGGCCGGAACCGGCGGTCGGGACGGGGCGGGACGCGGGCGAGGCGGAGGGCACGGCCATATGCGGACCGTAGGGCTCCGGACGATCGGTGAACCGTTCCGCCGACGGGACCTTCCTACGATCGGGGGATGCGCGCGCCATCACCCCATGGCCGACGCGCCGACCGCCACCCCCTCGGGCGAAGAGGTCCGCCGGCCGGGCCCCCTCCCCGGTCTCCGGCGAGTTGGTCGTGCGTCGGGTGGCGTGACCCTGCCGCCGGACGGGGCCTCAGCCCCCCGACACCCCCGCTCCCTCCATCAGCCCGCTGACCTCCGTGCCGGGCGGGGTGAGGAGGAAGACGTTGCGGTCCACCCGGTGCATTCCGCTCGCGAGGCCGAAGACGACGCCGGTGCTGAAGTCGAGGACCCGCTTGGCGGTCTCCGTCTCCGCGCCGGTCAGATCGAGCAGGACCGGTATCCCGGCCATCAGCGTCTCGGCGACCTCGCGCGCGTCGGCGAAGACGTTCACCCGCAGCACCACGAAACGGCGCCGCGTCTCGGTCTCCGCGTCCGGCAGCGCCCGATGGCCCACCGCCGACGGCCAGGCGTCCCGGCCCCGCAGCGGTACGACCTGGGCGAGCCCCTCCCACTGTTCATCGGTGACGTCGTAACGGCTCACCGGCTCCCCCTGACCTGACTCGCACTCGATGCCTGCACCAGCCAATTCTTACGCCAAGTCACCCGTTCGGCCCAACAGCGACACGAAGCGCGAACGACTGTGGGCACTCATGCGAGGAAGAGGGGATCTTGTCACTATTAGGGCAATTGCCGCGCATTGGGGGCTTCTTACCGCCCTCACACCGGACTCTTCTCCTCCTGCGACGCCCCGCTCACCGCCCGGGATTAGCGTCCGAGGCGTGCACTTGGCAGAAACACAACAGGTGACACCCGACCGGCGGACACAGTCGGCGGTGTCCGCCGCCCCGGGGGACACCCGAGATCCCGAAGGTCCCGGAGCCCCCGCACCCTGGCATCGCGTCCTGACCCTCCTCGCCGACATAGGTCTGTTCATCGGCACCCGCTCGTTCTGGACGCAGGCGGCCACGCACCACCTGGCCCTGGCGGCCCTGATCTCCGTCTGTTACGTCTCGATCCTGGTGACCGGCGTACTGACCCTGACGGTCCGCAGGACCCGCTCGCTGGCCCGCCTCGACCTGCTGGTCCTGCTCACGGCGGTGACCCTCACCCTGTGCGCCTGGGCGCTGAACCACAACGGCGGCGACGAGGGCGTCCTCACCACCCAGGCCGCCAGGGAACTCGTCGCCGGCCACGCCGTCTACGGGCAGCCCTGGCCCTGGCTGTTCCACGGCACGGGCATCGCCCTCACGCCGACCATAGGCGGCGGCTACGACTACACCTACGGCTATCCCCCGCTCGCCCCGCTGCTGACCGTCCCGCTGCTGTGGCTGGGCCACTCCGGCACCCCGGCGACGGCGGTGTGCACGGGCGCGCTGATCGCCGGCACGATCACGCTGTGGCGGATGCTCCCGGCGCCGTGGCGGTCCGCGGCGACGCTGGCCTGCCTGGGGTTCGGTTTCCTGTCGACGTACGCCCGGGTCGGCTACCCGGCGATCATCGGGCTGGCCCTGCTGATCCCGGTGGTGGTGCGGTGGCCGCGGACCGGTGCGGGCGGCCGGCTGGGCACGGCCGGCCTCGGCCGGGCCGCGTGCCTGGGTGCGGCCTGCGCGGCACAGCAACTGCCGTGGTTCGTGACGCCGTTCCTGCTGGCCGGGATCTACGCGGTGCGGCGCGGGGAGCTGGGCGGCCGGGCCGCCGCTCTGGTGGTGCTGCGGATCGCCGGCGTCGCCGTCACGGTCTGGCTGCTGATCAACACGTACTTCATCGTGTCCGAGCCCGGCCGCTGGCTGGGCGGGATCGCGCTGCCGCTGACCCAGGGCGCCGTGGTGCACGGCCAGGGCCTGGTGGACGTCACGCTGTACTTCACCGACGGCAGCGACCGCATCGACTGGTACTCGCACGCCAGCATGCTGCTCGCGGCGGCCCTGCTCGCCCTGTTCGTGCTGTTCGTACGGCGGCTCGGGCCGGTCGCGACCGTGCTGCCCTGGCTCGCCTTCTTCCTGGCGACCCGCTCCCAGGACGGCTACTACCTGCTGATGACCCCGCTGTGGCTGGCCGCCGCAGTCACCGCGCCGCTGCCGGAGTTCGAGCGTGCCTGGCAGCCGCGTCCGGCCTTCCTCACCGGGTCCCGCCGCCGGCCCGTCCTGGTCGCGACGGTCGCCCTGCTGTTCACCCCGGCGCTGGTGAGCGCGGCCCTCGCGGTGTCGGGCGGGCCGCCACTGCGGATGGAGATCACCGCCCTGCGCCGGGCCGAGCGGTCGGCCACGGTGGTCCGGGCGATGACGCTGAAGGTGGTGAACACCGGGAGCGCCCCGCTCACCCCGCACTACACGCTCACCACCGGTCAGGGCATGAGCAGGTACTGGCTGCTGGCAGGGGGCCCCGCGACGATTCCCGGGCACGGCACGGCGAGCGTCGAACTCCGGCCGCCGGACGGCCGGTTCGCCGTTCCCGCCAAGCCGGGCACCCGGATCCGGCTGCGCGCCTTCACGGCGGACCCGCAGACCCTGTCCAGCCAGTACGTCACGCTCGGCCGGACGGGCCCGGCACCGTCGGTCAGGCCGCCGCGCGGGTGAAGCGCAGGGTGGCGGTCACCGTGGTCGGGCCGCCCATCATGTGCATCTGGTTGAAGGTGACCCCGAACTCCTCGCGCGCCACCGTGAACTCGGTCTCCAGCGTCAGCCCGTCCGCGTCGGCCGAGACCAGCTTCGCGGTGACCTGCTGCGGCCTGCTGACGCCCCGGACGGTCAGCTGACCGTCGACGTGCACCGCGTCGCCCGCGCCCCGCTCGGCACCGCGCACCGCGAAGGTGATCTCCGGGTGGTTGGCGGCGTCGAAGAAGTCGGCCGAGCGCAGATGGTCGTCGCGCTTCTTGTTCTTGGTGTCCAGGGAGGCCGCGTCGATCGCCAGCGTGCCGGTGGCGCTGCCGTCGGCGGCGACCTCGCCCCGGCCGGTGACGCCCGTGAAGGTGCCCTTGACGGTGACCAGGCCCCACACCGACTTGTGCCGGACGGCGACGGTGGAGGCGGTCGGGTCGAGCTGCCAGAGGCCGGTTTCCACGGTGACGGTCATGGCCGTGCTCCGATCGACTAGTGGTTCAAATTTGGATGACTGCGGTACGGCTGCACGCTAGCCCAATATCCAAATTTGGACAACAGGTAGACTCGATGCCATGGCCGCCGCCCAGGAACACCCCGCAGAGCTGCCCGAATGCCCGTCCCAGGCGGGTGGCGGGCTGCTCCCGGACGAGCTGCGCGCCTGGATGCTCCTGCTGGCCGCGACCGGGGCGGTGGAGCAGCGGCTGCGGTCGGTCGTCAAGGAGAACCTGGACGTCTCGCACGACGAGTTCCTGATCCTGTGCCTGCTGGCCGAGCAGCCGCGCGAGGGCCTGCGGATGACCCGGATCGCCGAGCTGCTGGGCCGCCCCAAGACCCGCCTCACCTACCAGATCGCCTGCCTCCAGCACGCCGGCCTGGTCACCCGAAAGGCCGTCTGCGAGGACCGGCGGGGCATCGAGGTCGCCCTCACCGACAAGGCCCGGAGCCTCCTCGAGGACGCCTCCGCCACCCTCGCCGAGACGGTCGGGGAGGCGTTCGCCCACGTCATCGGAGCGGACCAGCGCGAGGCCCTGAGCGCGCTCGTGCCGAGGCTCGCCGAGGGCACGCGCTGACCGCACGAATCAGGCCACTTCCCCCTCGGGAGGCTCAGGTCACAACCACGGAGAGGGCAAGGTCACAGCCCCGTCACCCGTGCACTTTTGGCGCTCTGCCCTAGCATCCGAGCATGACGGTCCTGCCTGACGACGGGCTCTCACTGGCCGCCGAGTTCCCTGACGCGACACACGAGCAGTGGCAACACCTCGTGGAGGGTGTGCTGCGCAAGTCGGGCAGGGAAGTCTCGGGCGAGGCCGCTGAGGACGCTCTGTCCACGACGCTGGAGGACGGGCTGCGCACCCGTCCCCTCTACACCGCGCGCGACACGGCGCCCGACCCCGGCCTGCCCGGCTTCGCGCCGTTCGTGCGCGGCGGCCGGCCCGAGGGCGGTACCGGGGGCGGCTGGGACATAAGGCAGCGGCACGCGGCGGCCCCCGACGGCGCGGTCCTGACCGATCTGGAGAACGGCGTCGCCTCGCTCTGGCTGCTGGTCGGCCAGGGCGGCATCCCGGTGTCCGGCCTCGCCCGCGCCCTCGACGGCGTCTACCTCGACCTGGCGCCGGTCGTCCTCGACGCCGGCCGCGAGGTGCCGGAGGCGGCCGCCGAGCTGTTCCGGCTCTACGACGAGAGGGGCGTCGACCCCAAGGCCGTACGCGGCAACCTGGGCGCCGACCCGCTCGGCTTCGAGGCGCGTACGGGTGAGTCCCTGGACTTCGCGCCGGCCGCCGGTCTCGCACGGCGGTGCGCCGGGGAGTTCCCGGGGCTGCGCGCACTGACCGTGGACGCGCTGCCGTACCACGAGGCGGGCGGTTCGGCCGGGCAGGAGCTCGGCGTCTCGCTGGCCACCGGGGTGGCCTACCTCCGGGAGCTGACCGAGGCCGGGATGGGCGTCGCACAGGCCCTCGGGCAGCTGGAGTTCCGGTACGCGGCGACCGCCGACCAGTTCCTGACGATCGCCAAGCTGCGCGCGGCGCGCCGGCTGTGGGCACGGGTCGCCGAGGTCAGCGGGGCGGCCGACGCGGGCGCCCAGGTGCAGCACGCGGTCACCTCGCCGGTGATGATGAGCCGCCGCGACCCGTGGGTGAACATGCTGCGCACCACGGTCGCCACGCTCGCCGCCGGGGTGGGCGGCGCCGACGCGGTCACCGTGCTGCCGTTCGACCACGCCCTCGGCCTGCCGGACGCGTTCGCCCGCCGTATCGCCCGCAACACCTCGACGATCCTGGTCGAGGAGTCACATCTGGCCCGGGTCATCGACCCGGCGGGCGGCTCCTGGTACGTGGAGCGGCTCACCGACGAACTCGCCCACGCGGGCTGGGAGTTCTTCCGGTCGATCGAGCGGGACGGCGGCCAGGCGGCCGTGCTGCGCTCGGGCCGGCTGCGCACGGACCTCGCGACGACCTGGGCGGAGCGCTCCAAGAAGCTCGCCAGGCGCCGCGAACCCATCACCGGCGTCAGCGAGTTCCCGCTCCTGGCCGAGAAGCCGCCGGTGCGCGAACCCGCCCCCGAGCCGCCGTCCGGCGGACTGCCCCGGGTGCGCCGGGACGAGGCCTACGAGGAGCTGCGCGCCCGCTCGGACGCGCACCTCGCGGCGACCGGCGCCCGCCCCCGGATCTACCTGGCGACGATCGGCCCGGCCGCCGCGTACACCGCGCGCGCCGGTTTCGCCGCCAACCTCTTCCAGGCCGGTGGCATCGAAACCGTCACCGAGGGCAGCTTCGAGGAGAGCGGCGCCACCGAGGCGGTGCTCTGCTCCAGCGACGCGCTCTACGCCGAACAGGCCGCGGGAACCGCCGAGTCGCTGAAGGCGGCCGGTGCCCGGCACGTGTTCCTCGCGGGCCGGGGCGAGTTCGCCGGTGTCGACGCGTACGTCTTCGCGGGCTGCGACGCCGTGGCCGTGCTGTCCGAGACCCTTGACCGCATGGGAGTGTCCTGATGGGAATCCCCGACTTCTCCGGCATCGAGCTGGGGACCCCCGTCACCGAGGGCGGTGACGCGGAGTGGCGTACCGCCGTCAAGCACGCCACCGGCGGCGAGGCCCCGGTCTGGGAGACCCCGGAGGGCATCGGGGTCAAGCCGCTCTACACCGGCCGCGACCTGGAGGGCCTGGACTTCCTCGGGACCTACCCGGGCATCGCGCCGTATCTGCGCGGCCCCTACCCGACGATGTACGTCAACCAGCCCTGGACCATCCGCCAGTACGCGGGCTTCTCCACCGCAGAGGAGTCCAACGCCTTCTACCGGCGCAACCTCGCGGCCGGCCAGAAGGGCCTGTCGGTCGCCTTCGACCTGCCCACCCACCGGGGGTACGACAGCGACCACCCGCGGGTGACCGGTGACGTCGGCATGGCGGGCGTTGCCATCGACTCGATCTACGACATGCGCCAGCTGTTCGACGGGATCCCGCTGGACCGGATGACCGTGTCGATGACGATGAACGGCGCCGTGCTGCCGGTGCTCGCGCTCTACATCGTGGCGGCGGAGGAGCAGGGCGTACCGCCCGAGAAGCTGGCCGGGACCATCCAGAACGACATCCTCAAGGAGTTCATGGTCCGCAACACCTACATCTATCCGCCGAAGCCGTCGATGCGGATCATCTCCGACATCTTCGCCTACACCTCGCAGCGGATGCCCCGCTACAACTCGATCTCCATCTCCGGCTACCACATCCAGGAGGCCGGTGCCACGGCCGACCTGGAGCTGGCGTACACGCTGGCGGACGGCGTCGAGTACATCCGGGCGGGCCGCGAAGCCGGCCTGGACGTGGACGCGTTCGCGCCGCGCCTCTCCTTCTTCTGGGCGATCGGCATGAACTTCTTCATGGAGATCGCCAAGATGCGGGCGGCCCGGCTGCTGTGGGCCAGGCTGGTCGGCCAGTTCGAGCCGCAGAACACCAAGTCCCTCTCCCTGCGCACCCATTCGCAGACCTCGGGCTGGTCGCTGACCGCGCAGGACGTGTTCAACAACGTCACGCGGACCTGTGTGGAGGCGATGGCGGCGACCCAGGGCCACACCCAGTCGCTGCACACCAACGCCCTGGACGAGGCCCTCGCCCTGCCCACCGACTTCTCGGCGCGCATCGCCCGCAACACCCAGCTGCTGATCCAGCAGGAGTCGGGGACGACGAGGGTCATCGACCCGTGGGGCGGCAGCGCCTACGTGGAGCGGCTGACCTACGACCTCGCGCGCAAGGCCTGGGCGCACATCCAGGAGGTCGAGCGGGCCGGCGGCATGGCGCAGGCCATCGACGCGGGTATCCCGAAGCTGCGCGTGGAGGAGGCGGCCGCGCGGACGCAGGCCCGGATCGACTCCGGGCGGCAGCCGGTGATCGGCGTCAACAAGTACCGGGTGGACAGCGACGAGCAGATCGAGGTCCTCAAGGTCGACAACTCCTCGGTGCGCACCCAGCAGATCGAGAAGCTGCGGCGGCTGCGCGCGGAGCGGGACGACGTCGAGTGCCGGGCCGCGCTCGACGCGCTGACCCGGGCGGCCGACGGCGAGGGCAACCTGCTGGAGCTGGCGGTGAACGCGGCCCGCGCCAAGGCGACCGTCGGCGAGATCTCCGACGCCCTGGAGAAGGTGTACGGCCGGCACGCCAGCCAGATCCGTACGATCTCCGGTGTGTACCGCAACGAAGCCGGTGAGTCCCCGAACGTGGACCGCACCCGGGCCCTGGTCGACGCCTTCGACGAGGCCGAGGGGCGTCGCCCGCGGATCCTGGTCGCCAAGATGGGCCAGGACGGCCACGACCGCGGCCAGAAGGTGATCGCCACGGCCTTCGCCGACCTCGGCTTCGACGTCGACGTCGGCCCGCTGTTCCAGACCCCGGAGGAGGTCGCCCGCCAGGCGGTGGAGGCGGACGTGCACGTGGTCGGCGTGTCCTCGCTGGCGGCCGGCCACCTCACCCTCGTACCGGCGCTGCGCGAGAAGCTCGCCGAGGAGGGCCGGGCGGACATCATGATCGTGGTCGGCGGGGTGATCCCGCCGCAGGACGTGCCGACCCTGCTGGAGATGGGCGCCACGGCCGTGTTCCCGCCCGGGACGGTGATTCCGGACGCGGCCCACGACCTGGTGAAGCGGCTGTCGGCGGATCTCGGGCACGACCTGTGATCGACGTCGACGCCTATGTGAAGGGTGTGCTCGACGGGAAGCGCGCGGTCGTCGCCCGCGCGATCACCCTCGTCGAGTCCACCCGGCCACAGCACCGGGTGCTGGCCCAGGAGTTGCTCACCGAGCTGCTTCCGCACAGCGGCCGGGCGCGGCGGATCGGCATCAGCGGGGTGCCGGGCGTGGGCAAGTCGACGTTCATCGACGCGTTCGGGACCATACTGACCGGGCTCGGCCACCGGGTCGCCGTGCTCGCCGTGGACCCGTCGTCCACCCGGACCGGAGGCTCGATCCTCGGCGACAAGACACGGATGGAGCGGCTGGCGGTCGACCCGGACGCCTTCGTCCGCCCCTCCCCCAGCGCGGGCACCCTGGGCGGGGTCGCCAAGGCGACCCGGGAGTCGATGGTGGTCATGGAGGCCGCCGGGTACGACGTGATCCTGGTCGAGACCGTCGGCGTCGGGCAGTCCGAGACGGCGGTCGCCGACATGGTCGACTCCTTCCTGCTGCTCAGCCTGGCCCGCACCGGCGATCAGCTCCAGGGCATCAAGAAGGGCGTCCTGGAGCTGGCCGACGTCATCGCCGTCAACAAGGCGGACGGCCCGCACGAGCGCGACGCCCGGTCCGCGGCACGGGAGCTGGCCGGCGCGCTGCGGCTGATGCACGGCAAGGACGCCTTCTGGACGCCGCCGGTGCTGAGTTGCAGCGCCCGGGAGTCGACGGGGCTGGATGTCGTCTGGGAGCGCCTTGAGCAGCACCGGGCGCTGCTCGACTCCACCGGGCGGCTCGCCGAGAAGCGCCGGGAGCAGCAGGTCGGCTGGACCTGGTCGATGGTGCGGGACGAGCTGCTCGGCCGGCTGTCCGCCCATCCGGCGGTGCGCGCGGCCACCCCCGGCCTCGAACGGCAGGTCAGGGAAGGCACGTTGACGGCCACGCTGGCCGCCGAGCGGATCCTGGAGGCGTTCGGGGAATCCCCCGACGCGCCTCGGACCAGCTGATCCTGGAGCGCCTCGCGGGCCCGGACCGCCCTGACCCCGGGAAGTCATCGCGTGGACGAGGGGCCGCGGCCGCGGCGCCCGGTCCGGGCGGCGGCGGAGCGGGGTGGGGCGCGGCCGCTCGGGTGCGGCGGGCTGGCTGAGCAGCGGCCGCGGCGGTGCAATTCGTTTGCCGCCGGTCGGGCGGGTCGGATAGGAAGCTCGCATGCTTAGGGGTAGCAAGGTCGGGCTCAGGGCCCGGCACGAGGCGGACGTCCCGGTCCTGCAGGCCGAGCTCCACGGCGACGTGGTCGTCGCCTCGCGGGCCAACGGCCGGCCGTGGCGGCCGTTCACGCCCGGCTCGGACGAAGCGCCGTTCGTGGTGGCCGACGGGGAGGAGGGGAACGTCCCCTTCTCCGTGGTGGAGCTGGACGGCGGCACGCTGGTCGGCAGCGCGATGCTGTGGGGCATCGACACCCACAACCGCTCCGCGCACGTCGGGCTGGGGCTGCTGGCCTCCGCCCGCGGCAAGGGCTACGGCACCGACGTGGTCGCCGTGCTGTGCCACTACGGCTTCGTCGTGCGCGGCCTGCACCGGCTCCAGGTCGACACGCTGGCCGACAACACCGCGATGCTGCGCTCCGCCGAGCGCAACGGCTTCGTCCGCGAGGGCGTACTGCGCTCCGCGGCCTGGGTGATGGGCGAGTTCCTCGACGAGGTACTGCTCGGCCTCCTCGCCCAGGACTGGAAGCCGCCCTCGGAGGGCTGGACCAGCGCCGTCCGACGGTCGGGAGAGCTGCCGCACATGAGAGGGCCCGAGGGCCCGGTCGATACCCGCCCGTAGGAGCCCGTCGCGCCGGGCGGTCGTCCCCGAGCACTCCTCCGGCCACCCCGCACCGCACGCGCGGAGGCGGTGCGCGGGCGGTCATCTGCGACGGAGATGACTGACATCCCAGGCCATCGCCGGCTGAAGGGAAGCATGGCGGGCGGTGCAGCGCTGTGCAGGATGAGAGTCACACGTCCTGTGAGGAAGGTCCCGTGTCCCAGTCGTCGTCCGCAGTCCGCTCCCCGCGCCGGAAGCCCGCCGCCGAGCCCGTCCACGGGGTCCCGGGCTGGCTGATCGCGCTGTTCGCCGTCGCCTCCGGCATGACGGTCGCCAACCTGTACTACGCCCAGCCCCTGCTGTCCGAGCTGCGCGGCGTCTTCCACATCAGCGAGGCCACCGCGGGTGCGCTGATCACGCTCACCCAGGTCGGCTACGTGATCGGCATGGTCTTCCTGGTCCCGCTCGGTGACCGGCTGGAGAAGCGGAGCCTGATCACCGCCCTGCTGACGGTCACCACGCTCGCCCTGGTGGCGGCCGGTCTCGCGACCGGCTTCCCGATGCTGCTGATCGCCTCGCTGATCAGCGGTGCCACCTCGGTGGTCGCGCAGATCCTGGTGCCGTTCGCCGCGAGCCTGGCCCCCGACCACGCCCGGGGCCGGGTCGTCGGCCGGGTCATGAGCGGCCTGCTCACCGGCATCCTGCTGTCCCGCACGCTCAGCAGCCTGGTCTCCAGCGTCGCCGGCTGGCGGGTCGTCTACCTGGGCTCGGCCGTCCTGATGGCGCTGCTGGGCGTGGCCCTGCGGCTGGCCCTGCCCCGGCACGCACCGACCACGTCCGTGCCGTACCACCACGTGCTGCGCTCCACGGCGGCGCTGGTGCGCACGCACCCCGCGCTGCTGCGCCGCGGCCTCTACCAGGCGGCGATGTTCGGTGCCTTCAGCGCCTTCTGGACCACCGTCTCGTACGTCCTGACCGGGCCGCACTTCCACTACTCCGCGGTCGGTGTCGGTGTGTTCGCGCTGGTCGGAGCAGCCGGTGCGGCCGTGGCGCCGCTCGCCGGGCGCTGGGCCGACCACGGGCTGACCCGGAGGATGACCGGTGCCGCGCTCGCGCTCGCCGCGCTGGCCTTCGTCATAGCCGGCTTCGGTCAGCGCAGCGTGCTCCTGATCGCCCTCGGGGCCATCGCGCTGGACGCGGCCGTCCAGACCAGCCTCATCCTCGGCCAGCACACCGTCTACCAGCTCGACCCCCTCGCCCGTGCCCGCCTCAACAGCGCCTTCATCGCGATCTTCTTCATCGGCGGTGCCCTCGGTTCGCAGTTCGGCTCGATCGCCTACCGGGCCGGCGGCTGGAGCGCGGTCAGCCTCTTCGGGGCGGCCCTGCCGGTGCTGGCGCTGCTGTACTGGCTGACCGAGCGCCGGCAGAGCGCGAAGCGACCGGCGTAGCGCCGTGCGGCCGCCGTCCGGGGGAACCGTGGGTCCGGTTCCGGCCGGGCGCCCGGCCGACACTCCCCCGGTCCGCGCCGACGGGAGCCGGCGGCTGCCTAGGATGCAGCGAAGACCGCCGCCCCGCCGAAGCGGGGCGCTGCGCCGGTGGGAGCGGATGATGGACCTACGGCAGATGGAAGTCGTCGTCGCGGTGGCGGACGCGGGCGGATTCACGGCGGCGGCGCGGCGGCTGCACGTGGTCCAGTCCGCGGTCTCCGGCACGGTCCGCGCACTCGAACGCGAGCTGGGCGCCACGCTGTTCACCCGGACCACCCACCGGGTCGGGCTCACCCCGGCCGGCGAGGCGTTCGTCCCGGCGGCACGGCAGGCGCTGCGCGCGGCCGAGCTGGCCCGTGAGGCGGTCGACGCCGCCAAGGGGGAGCTGCGGGGCCGGGTGACGGTCGGCACGATGCAGGGGGTCTGGGCCAACCTGCACCACGCGCTGGCCGCGCTGCGGGCGGAACACCCGCGGGTGGTGGTGCGGCTGCGGCAGGCCGCGGTCATCGACCTCCGTCAGGCGCTGCGGGAGGGCACGGTGGACCTGGCGGTGGTGGCGCTGGACCGCCAGCAGCAGCGCGGACTGGTGACCAGGCTGCTGTCCCACGAGGAGATGGTGCTGGTGGCCTCGCCCCGCCGAAACCTCGCCCCGAGCGGCCCCGAGGGCACGGTCGACCTGGCCGACATCGCCGAGCTGCCGCAGGTGGAGTTCACCCCCGGCTGGGCGATCCGCGACGCGGCGGACCGCGCGTTCCGGGCGGCCGGCGTCGAGCGGGCCACGACCTTCGAGGTCAACGACATCGTGGCCGCGTCCGAACTGGTCCGCAACGACCTCGGCGTCTGCATCATGCCGCCGACCGTCGCCCACCGCTTCCCGGACCTGACCACCTACCGTTTCACCCGCCACGCGCCGAGCTGGAAGGTGATGGTGGTACGCCCGCCCGGCGAGCCCCCGGCAGCGGTCGCGGCACTCCTGCGCCACATGACCTGACCCGGCACGCCGGCCGGCCCGTCGCGGCCCGACTCCCCCACCCCGGCCGCCCCGGCGGCGCCACCTCGCGGTGGGGGGCGGGTGCCACGAGGTGGCGAGGGGTGGGGAGTCGGGTCGGGGGGGTCGGGTGGGGGGCGTCAGAAGGTGTCGGCGTCGGGGATCACGTGCACCGCGGCCTCCTCCGCCGACGCCCCCGCGCCGTCCAGGCCCCGGTCGGAGGCGAACAGGTCGGTCTCGGTGTTCTCGTGGGCGCCCTCGTCCGGTGCGACGAGCCGTCCGGCGCGGCCGTCGCCGACCTCGTCGTCGAGGAGTTCGCCGTCCGTGTCCCAGGCGTCTCCGAGGTCGTCGCCCTCCGGGACGGCGAGGTCCGGGACCTCCTCGGCCAGCCGCTCGTCGAGGGTCTCGCCGCGCCGCCCCTCCGCCGCCGTGACGCCCGTGTGCTCCACGGCCCAGGGCCGCTCCGGCGGCGAGTAGCCCTCGTCCAGGGCCTCCTCGCCGGCCCGGTAGTCCAGGGTGTCCGACGCGTCCAGCAGACCCGCGTCGTCCTGCACCTCCGAACCGTCCGGCTGGTAGACGTCGTCACCCATCGCCTCGTCGGTCATACGTGCTCCATCGTCGCTCGGGCCATCGGTTCGATCCGGCCGTCATCCGAAAGGTTAGGAGGTCCGGGCCGCGGCCCGGGGGCGTTCCCGGCAGCCGTCCGCCACCACTGTGCCGGTGACCTGCCGTACCTCTCCCGGAGGACCCGGCTGGAGCGGGAGGGGCTGGTGCGGCCCCGGCGGGCGGCCACCGCGGTGACGGCCCGGCGGACCAAGCCGAAATCGCGTCCGTACGCTCTGCCCGGGCCGGCCCTGTGACCAGCCACGACGGCACCGCGGCCGGTCGGCGGCCGGCACCGCGCCGACGGCGCCGGTGCGTGCGGTTGTAGTCCGTCGTGCGGCACGGGATGCTGAGTGAGCACGAAGGGAAGCGGTGCCATGGATCGTTTTCCGAATGCTGCCAACGTCGAATTCCACAGTCCTCTGGACCTCACGAAGGCCGCCGTCGCGGTGCTGGACGCGGAGGGCCGCGTCTCCGGCTGGAGCGCTTCGGCCCAGCGTCTCCTCGGACATTCGCCCGAGGAAGTGCTCGGCCGGCCGGCCGACCGGCTGCTGGCGGCGGCCCCGGGCCCGCGGCTGTCCGCCCTGTGCAAGGCGCGCCGCCCCCGCGGCACCGTCCTGGACCTCCGCTGCCGGGACGGCCACACCCTGCGCGCCGCCGTGACGTTCGGTCCGCTCACGCACCAGGGTGTCGCGGCGACGGTGGTGGTCGCGGCGGAGCTGACGGCCCTGCGCGGCTGGGAGGCGCAGCTGGCGATGTTGCAGGGGCTGGCCACCGAATCCTCCGTGGGCCTGACCATCTTCGACACGGACATGCGCGTCGTCTGGGGAAACGTCTCCACCGACCAGGAGCTGGCCGGGGTCGCCCAGTACGTCGGCCGGCCCGCCGAGGATCTCTTTCCCGAGGGCGAGTTCATCTCCCGCCACCATCCCCCGGACGAGGACCAGGTGATGGAGCAGGTGCTGAAGACGGGCGAACCGGTCCTCGGCATGCACTACCGCGGGCGCGCCCCCGCCGACCCGGTGCGCGAGCACGTCTGGTCGTGCTCGTACTACCGGCTGGTGGACGCCAGGGGCGAACCGCTGGGGCTGTTCGAGGAGTCCCTGGACATCACCGACCGCTACCGCGCCCAGGAACGGCTGTCGCTGCTCGTACGGGCGGGAAAGCGCATCGGCGCCTCGCTGGACGTGCGGCGGACGGCCGCGGAGCTGGCCGACGTGGCGGTGCCGCAGCTGGCCGACGAGGTGCTGGTGGATCTGCCGCCGGCGGTCATCGAGGGACGGCAGCCGCCGACCCGCTCGGCGCCGGGGCACAGTCTGCTGCGCATGCACGGCCGTACCCCGGAGGAGTTCCGGACCAGCCCGGTCTCCTATCCGCCGTCGTCACCGCAGGCGCTGAGCCTGGCCACCAACCGCCCCGTCGTCGGTGCCTCCCCGCCGGAAGAAGGGGGCTCGGCCGCCCGGCACGCCGACCTCTTCGTCCCGTTGCTCGCCCGCGACGCGGTCCTCGGTCTCGCCACCTTCCGGCGCACCAACAACCCGGACCCCTTCGGGCCCGAGGAGCAGACGCTCGCGGTGGAGCTGGCCGAGCGGGCCGCCGTGGGCATCGACAACGCCCGCCGCTACACCAGCCAGCACGCGGCCGCCCTGGTGCTGCAGCGAAGCCTGCTGCCCCAGCGGCTGCCCGAGCAGAGCGCGGTCGAGGTGGCGTACCGCTACCTGCCCGCCGACAGCCGGGTGGGGGTGGGCGGCGACTGGTTCGACCTGATCCCGCTGTCCGGTGCCAGGGTGGGGCTGACCGTCGGCGACGTGGTCGGCCACGGTGTGCACGCGGCGGCGACCATGGGCCGGCTGCGCGCCACCGTACGGACCCTGGCGCTGCTGGACCTGGACCCGGCCGAGCTGCTGACCCGGCTGGACGGCCTGGTCGGGCAGGACGCGGAACCCGACGAGGCCGACGGGCTGAGCGACGAGGCACTCGGTGTGACCTGTCTCTACGCGATCTACGACCCGGTCGGTGGCCGCTGCGTCTGGGCGAGCGCGGGCCACCCTCCGCCGATCGTGGCCGACGCGAGCGGCTCGGTGCCGCTGTCCGCGCGGGTGCCGGGGCCGCCCCTGGGGCTGGGCAGCCTGCCGTACGAGAACGTCGAGCTGAGCCTGTCCGACGGCAGCGTGGTGGCGTTCTTCACCGACGGTGTCGTGGAGGACCGGCGCACCGACATCGACAGCGGGATCGACCGTCTCGCCCATGTGCTCAGCTGGCAGCGCTGCCCGCTGGAGGAACTGTGCGACCGGGCGATGTCGACCCTGCCGCCCGGGCCCCAGGCGGACGACGCCACGCTGCTGCTGGTGCGCACCCGGCGGCTCGGGTCCGACCGCGTGACGGACCTGGAACTGCCGCCGGACCCGGCCATGGTGGCGGACGCCCGCACGGACACCGAGCGCCAGTTGGAGGACTGGGGCCTGTCCGAACTGTCCTTCACCGCCGCGCTGGTGGTGAGCGAACTGGTCACCAACAGCATCCGGTACGCGACCGGTCCCGTGCTGCTACGGCTGATCAGGGACCGCAGTCTGCTCTGCGAGGTCTCCGACAACGCGCACACGGCGCCTCATCTGCGGCGCGCCCGCCGTGACGACGAGGGAGGCCGCGGCCTGTTCCTCGTCGCCCAGGTCTCCCAGCGCTGGGGCACCCGCTACACCGCGTCCGGAAAGACCATCTGGGCGGAACTGGCCATCCCGTAGCGCGCGGGCGGGGGACCGTCGCAGGCGTGTCAACGACGCCGCTGGTCGGGCCGCAGCTCGAAGTCGCCGTAGCTGTTGTCGGCCGGGTTGACCGTGACCCCGGGGGCCACGATGTCGTCGATGGCGTCGAGCACGTCGGCCGGGAGCGTGACGTCGGCGGCGGGCAGGAACGCCGCCAACTGCTCCATGGTGCGCGGCCCGATGATCGCCGAGGTGACGCCCGGGTGGTTGACGACGAAGGCGACGGCGAGCTCGATGAGTGTGAGTCCGGCCTTCTCGGCCAGGACGGCGAGCTGCTCGACGGCGTCGAGCTTGCGCTGGTTGGCCGGGGCGCCCATGTCGAAGCGGGCCCGCGGGCGGGCCGCCGAGGCCGGCCCCTCGAAAGCGCTCTTGCGGTAGCGGCCCGAGAGCCAGCCGCCGGCCAGGGGGCTGTAGGTGAGGGTGCCCATGCCATGGCGTCGCACCGTGGGCAGCACGTCCTCCTCGATGCCGCGGACCAGGATCGAGTACGGCGGCTGCTCGGTCACGAACCGCTCCAGGTGCCGCTCCCGCGAGGCCCACTGGGCCTCGACGATCTGGGAACCGGAGTACGAGGAGGAGCCGAGGTACCGGACCTTGCCCTGGCGCACGAGATCGGAGAGCGCGCCGAGGGTCTCCGAGACGTCGGTGTCCGGGCTGGGGCGGTGGACCTGGTAGAGGTCGATGTGATCGGTGCCCAGGCGTCGCAGGGAGTTCTCCACCGCGCGGATGATCCAGCGCCGTGAGCCGCCGCGCTGGTTGGGGTCGTCCTGGTCCATCGGCATGAAGAACTTGGTGGCCAGGAACACCTCGTCGCGCCGGCCCTTGAGCGCCTTGCCGACGATCTCCTCGGAGACGCCGGCGGAGTAGACGTCCGCGGTGTCGACGAAGTTGATGCCCGCGTCGAGGGCGCGGTGGATGATCCGTACGGAGTCTGCTTCGTCCTCGTTGCCCCAGGGCCCGAACATCATCGCGCCCAGGCAGAGCGGGCTGACCCGGACACCGGTGCGGCCGAGCGGTCGGTACTGCATGGAGGGGGTCTCCTGGTTCTCGCGGTTCTCGTGGTTCTCGCGGTTCTCGCGGTTCTCGCGCCGCGTTGCTCGCGCTGTTCAAGTTGCTCGCGCTGCTCGCGTGATCAGTCGGTTCCGGAGGGGACGACCGTGCCGGTGGTCGTCCAGCTGGCGAGGAGGCCGAGGGCCTCCCGTTCCGGCGAGTCCGGTTCGGGGGTGTAGAAGTTGAGGCGCAGGCCGGGGTCGGACGGCAGGTCCATCGCCTCGTACGGCAGGGCGAGAGCCCCGACCAGCGGGTGACGGAGGTTCTTCACGCCAGAGCGGTGGAACCTCACGTCGTGGCGGGCCCACCGGGCCGCGAAGGCGTCGCTCCTGGTCGTCAGCTCTCCGATCAGGTCGGTCAGCGCCTTGTCGTGCGGTGCCCGGCCCGTCTCGGTGCGCAGGAAGGCCACCGAGTCGTCGGCCCCCTGGTCCCAGTCGACCCAGAAATCCCTGCTCGCCGGGTCCAGGAACATGAAACGGGCGCTGTTGACCGGCCCCCGCTGGGCGAACAGCGGCGATTCGAAGACCGGTGCGTACAGCGCGCGCCCCAAGGCGTTGGCGGCCACGATGTCGAACCGGGCGTTGCGCACGAACGCCGGCACCCCGGTCATCGAGTCCAGCAGCCGCAGGATCGTGGGCCGCACCCGGGAGGAGGTCACCGTGGCCCGCCGCCCCGGCGGTGTCGAGGCACGGGCCAGGTCGTAGAGGTGGGTGCGCTCGGCCTCGTCCAGCCGCAGGGCGTGCGCGAGGGCTTCGAGCACCGAGTCCGAGGCGCCGGAGAGGTTTCCGCGTTCGAGGCGGACGTAGTAGTCCACGCTCATGCCCGCGAGCAGGGCGACCTCCTCGCGGCGCAGGCCCGCGACGCGGCGGTTCCCGCCGTAGACCGGCAGTCCGGCCTGCTCCGGGGTGATCCGTGCCCGCCGGGTGCTCAGGAAGTCGCGGACCTCGGCGGCCAGACCCTTCTTGTCAGCGCCGGCCATGATCGGACTCCACAGGCGTGTGCCGCGGCGCCGCCGGCGGACATGACGCGAGGCGGACGGTGGCTTCGGCGGGTACCAGGGACACGGGAACTCCTCCTGATCGGCGTGAATCGTGTGCCGGCGCCTCCACCGTAGGTCCGTGGGACGCGGCCTGCGAGGTACTACGAGTACCTGGAAGAGCAGTGACTCCCACCCCGGGTCCCGCACACGCTTCCCTGGAGAGGAGCGAGGCCCCGCCCGTACCCCCACCACGTAAGGACCCCCTGATGCAGACCCTCACCCTCAACAACGGCGTCCCGATGCCCGCCCTCGGACTCGGCGTCTTCCAGACCCCGCCCGACGAGACCCGGGCGGCCGTCACGGCCGCCCTCGACCTCGGCTACCGGCACATCGACACGGCGGCCGCGTACGGCAACGAGCGCGAGGTCGGCCAGGCCATCCGCGATTCCGGAGTGCCCCGCGACGACATCTTCGTCGAGACGAAGATCTGGATCAGCGACTACGGGTACGACGAGACCCTGCACGGCTTCGACAAGAGCGCCACGAAACTCGGCGTCGACCGGATCGACCTGCTCATCCTGCACCAGGCGCTGCCGTCGGACTTCGACAGGACCCTCGCGGCCTACCGCGCGCTGGAGAAGCTCCTGGCCGACGGCAAGGTCCGGGCCATCGGCGTCAGCAACTTCATGGTCGACCATCTGACCGCGCTGCTCGACGCCGCCTCCGTCGTCCCCGCCGTCAACCAGCTGGAGATCCACCCCTACTTCCAGCAGCGTGCCGTCCTCGACTTCGACGACGAGCACGGCATCCTCAACCAGGCGTGGTCCCCCATCGGCGGAATCACCTTCTACCCGGGGTACGGCGAGAACCGCAGGAGCGTCCTGGAGGACGCCGTCGTCACCGGCATCGCCGAGGCACACGGCAAGAGCCCGGCTCAGGTGCTGCTCCGCTGGGGCGTTCAGCACGGCCGCTCCGTGATCCCCAAGTCGACCAGGCGTCACCGGATCGCCGAGAACATCGACATCTTCGACTTCGAACTCACGGCGGACGAGCTGAAGGCCCTCGACGCCCTGGAGACCGGCCGGCGCGGCGGCCCCGAGCCGGAGGCCGTCACCCTCGCGAACTACGGCCGCGCCATCCCCGAAGCCTGATCCTCCTCCCCCGGCACCTACGACGGTCTGAAGGCGTGACGCGCACCGCGCACAGCGGACGAGGCCCGTGACCGTCACGGTGACCCGCGCCGCGGGCCGCACGGGCACCAGGGCGTCCGAGCGGCGCTAGGCGGTGTCCCGGACGCCGCGAGACCGAGGTCATGGCGTTGGGCCTTCCCGGCCGTCGTCGGCCGTGGTGGGCACGAGGTCGGTGACACGGATGTCCACGGCGGCCACGGCCAGGCCCAGTTCGCGGTCCGCGGCCTCCCACACCCGCTCGCGCACCTGGGCGGCGAGCTCCGGCAGGGGGGCGTCGGCCGGGACGTGGACGTCGAGGCGGACTTCGACCGCACCGACCGTACCGACTGCGTGGGCGTCGGCGTCGGCGTCGGAAAGCCGGCAGGAAGCGGCCCGGACGCCCTCGACCGTCTCGGCCGCCGCGCGCAGCGCGCGGGCCGCGGCCGCCTCCGTGATCCACCGGTCCGCGGCGGGTTCAGCGAGGGGCAGGGGGCGGCCCGGACGCACTTCGGGACGGACGACGTCCAGGATCCGCCGGGCCAGCGGCTCGGTGTCGTGCCCGGTGGTGGCCGTGGCCTCCACCTGCAGGCGGCGCGCGGCGGACTCCAGCCGGTCGAGTCCGCGCGCGGCCTCCCGGCAGTGCGGGCAGGACTGCCGATGAGGGTCGTCGGTCTGCTGTTCCCAGTCGTCCCAGGTCCGTGACAACAGCGGGCCGCACGGCCGGAGTTCCTCGTCGCCGCCCTGGGGGAACGCGTTGTCCGGCAGGTCGTTCCGGGTGTCCGGTGGTGCGCTCGGTGTGCGGTCCCCCGCCACTGGGCGGCTCCTCTCGTCCGGTCTTCGGAGGGTTGGACACCGTTGCGCCGCCCCCGTCACGGAGAACTTCGGGGGTCGGGCACGGTACGGATGCCGGACGGGGAAAGCCGTCAGTCCTTTCCTCCTTTCGGGTACTTCGGTCAGGTCCCGTCCTCGCGGTCGGCGGTGCGGCGGTACGCCCGCCGCCGTGCCGGCGCGCCCCCGGCAACCGTGCCGCACGGCGGCACGCAGCGAGTCCGTTCGCCGGACGTCCGGCCCGTGGGTCAGGAGGTGAGGATGGAGATGCCGTCGCCGAGCAGTTTCAGTCCGAGGACGAAGAACAGGACCGCCATCACGGCGACGTTGTGCTGAGCCGCCCAGTCCTTCCAGTTGCCGAGCGTGGTCCTGGCGCGCGCTCCGCCGAGCAGGAAGACTCCCAGGGGGGCCAGCAGGCCGAGGGTGGAGACCAGGACGAAGATCGCCAGAGACCCGATCTGCTCCCCCAGCGGCAGGTTCGCCGAGCCGATCGCCGCGCCCGCGGCGATGGTCAGCGGGGCGTTCTTGGCGTTCAGCGCGGCCAGCCCCACCCCGAGTCCGAAGACCTTGACCGGAGAGAGGCCGTCGATCGCGCTCATCCACTTCGGCAGCCGGGCCTGCGAGGGATCCTTGGGGCGCCGGTGCCACTGCCGGGCGCCGAAGAGGACGAGGAACAGGCCGAGCGCGAGTTTGAGGGCTCCCACCCAGGTGGCCGGGTGGTTGTGGGTGGAGGCACCCGCCGGGGAGGCGATCGCCAGCATCACCGCGCCCAGTACCGAGAGTCCCAGGATCCAGCCGACGGTGAAGAGGACTCCGTTGAGGCGTCCCCGAGGCGTGGCGAGGATGAGGATGACGGCGATGATCGGGAGCGGGCTGACCGCGACGGCGGCCGCGAAACCCAGTACGTCACCGAGAACTGCGCCCATGGCTGCCTCCGTGTGGGGTCAGGGCGGCGATCCGGTGGGACAGGGCCCGACGCGGGAGAGTGCCTCCACCGCCTCGGCGGCGCGACAGGCCGGCGTGCGGTCGGCTGCGTCACTGTCCTCATGGCCGTGCGCAGGTGGCTGCCGGGAGAGGGCAACGACGATGCGCTCGGCACGTCCCACCGGTTCCATCTTCCTGCGCCCGGGCGGATCTGTCCTCGGGAGCGGCCCGGGAGCAACCCGGCGACTGCTCGGGGGTCTTCGGGGTCGTACGGGGCCGGCCCGGACCCCGGGGGCCGGGGTTCCCCGGATGCGAGGCGGCGCATCCGTGGTGAGGATTGAGGTGTGAGGGCGACGGTGCCTCATGTTCGGGCGCTTGACGACCCTCGCACCGACCGCGGCAGGAGGACGTCACGATGACTGCGAACACAGGCGCGACCCAGTCAGCTCACCCCGAGCGCCCGGGCAGGTCGGACGGGGTCTGCAGTGAGTTCACCGTCTTCACCAGGATCAAGCCGGGCCATGCGGATGCGCTGCGTGAGGATCTCGCCAGGATTGCCGGGGCGGAGAACCGTGCTGCGCTGCACGAGATCGGCACCCTGCACGACGCACGCCATGTGCTGTTCGACAATGACACCCAGTTCATGTTCGCGAGCGTCTTCGACGGCTCCTGGGACACCTACATCGACGACTTCGGCAAGACGGTGGTCGGGGCGAACTTCGAAAGGATCTTCTCGCACAGCGAAGGGTTCCCCGGCGTCACCGATCCAGGGGTGAAGGACTGGTTCGTCGCCCATCAGGCGCCCGCCGGCGTCTTCGTCAGCTCGTACCCCGATCTGACCGTCCAGCAGATCTGGAAGGACCAGCGCGTGGACGACGCGTTCCAGGAGGTGCTGGACACCCCCCAGTTCCGGGCGGCGCTGGAGAACCCGGCCAACGCGGAGTTGGTGGCCACACCGGCCTTCCAGAAGCTGTTGGAGGAAGCCTCGGCCTAGACCCCGGACACGGCCGGTCCTCGGATTCCGCCCACCATCGGCCGCCGTCGCGGGGCGGCCGGCACGGGGCGGGCGTCGCGGGGCGGTTTGGGCACGGACCCGATACGGAGGCACGAGCGACCATGACCACAGCGGACGGCGACAGCGCGGCGGGCGTGCGCGTCGACATCGACGACGTCCAGAGCGGGGCCCTGCGGCCACGGCCCGTGCCCTACGAGGGAAGGTTCGTCTTCCTGCGCGTGGACGACCCCCGGGCCGGCCGCGCGCTGCTGGGCCGGCTGCTGCCGGTGACCTCGGGTGGCCTGCCGGACGCGGACCGGAGCCGGGATGCCTGGGTCGCCGTGGCGCTCACCTATCGGGGGCTGGAGGCCCTGGGGGTGCCCCAGGAGTCGCTGGACAGCTTCCCACGGGCGTTCCGCGAGGGCATGGCCGCGCGCGCGGAGCTGATCGGCGACGTCGGCGAGAGCGCCCCGGCCCACTGGGAGGCACCGTTCGGAACGGGCGAGGTCCACATCGCGTTGAGCGCCCTCTCCTCCGACTCGGCACAGCTGGACCAGGAGCTGGGGCGGGCCCGTGCCGCCTACGAGGACACGCCCGGTGTGCGGGTGATCTGGCAGCAGTTGGTCCGGCAGCTCCCGACCGGGCGCACCACCTTCGGCTTCCGTGACGGCATCAGCCACCCGAACATCGAGGGCGTCGGACTGCCCGGATCCAACCCGCAGGAAGTCCCCATCAAGGCCGGGGAGTTCATCCTCGGCTACCCCGACGAGACCGGCAATCTGCCGTCCATGCCCAGCCCTGACGTGCTGGGGCGCAACGGGACCTACGCGGCCGTTCGGAAGATCCACACGGACGTGGCGGCCTGGCGCCGCTACCTGCGCGCGAACAGCGCCGGCGCCGAGGAGGAGGCGCTGCTGGCGGCGAAGATGGTGGGACGCTGGCCCAGCGGGGCGCCGCTGGCGCTGGCGCCGGAGCACGACGATCCGGAGCTGGCGGCCGATACGCACCGCGTGAACGACTTCCTGTACCGGGAGAACGACGACCGGGGGTACCGGTGCCCCGCCGGTGCGCACATCCGGCGCGCCAACCCCCGCGACGCCACCATCATCGGCGACGCCCGGATGCACCGCCTCATCCGCCGCGGCACCACCTACGGCCCGCCGCTGCCCGAGGGCGTGCTGGAGGACGACGGCGCCGACCGGGGCCTGGTCGGCGTGTTCATGGGGGCCCATCTGGAACGGCAGTTCGAGTTCATCAAGGCCGAGTGGGTCAACGACGGCAACTTCATCGGCTACCCCGGCGAGCAGGACCCGGTGGCCGGGCACCACGGCGGCACCGGCAGCGTCACCATCCCGGAGAAGCCGGTCCGGCGTCGCCTGCAGAACCTGCCCAGCTTCGTCGTCACCCGCGGCGGCGAGTACTGCTTCGTACCGGGTCTGCGTGCCTTGCGCTGGCTGGCCGAACTGGAGGACTGACGGTGATTCCCACTCCCTGAGGTCCGCACACGCTCTCCGAGGAGAGGCCGCAGCCATGGCAGCACAGTTCGTCCGCTACACGCCCGACGTCGAAGACGACGCCCCGGGCTTCGACCGCGACGTGCAGACGGTGATCGAGAAGACCGAGGGCTACATCGCCGAGTCCGTCGAGGCCGGCGGCACCGGGCGGGCCCTTCGCGACGCCCATGCCAAGGGCTACGGGCTGGTCCGAGGGGAGGTGGAGATCCTGGACGGGCTGCCCCCGGAGTACGCCCAGGGCATCTACGCGACCCCGGGAACCCACGACGCGCTGATCCGCTTCTCCAACGGCTCGCCCCACGCCGGAGCCGACGCACGACTGGGCGCCGCCACCGGACTGGCGCTGAAGATGTTCGGCATCCCCGGCCCGACCCTGCTGGAGGACGAACCGGACTCGGGCACCTTCGACTACGCCAACATCAACGCACCGGTCTTCTTCTGCAACACGGTCCAGCACTACCTGTTCATCCAGGAGCTGTTCCTGAACGCCCCGGCCTACTTCTCCCAGGGCCGTCCCGGCGCGCATCGCTTCTTCACCGACTTCGTGACCGGAAAGGGCACGCTGGACCAGGACAACTGGGCGTGGGACGAGTTCCTGGCCTTCCTGCGCGTGTCGAAGACCCCTCCGGCGAACGTACTGCTGTCCAGCTACTGGACGATGGGTGCGGTCCGGCACGGCGACTACATCGCCAAGGTGCGCATCACCCCCGACCCGACGTCCGCCGCCGGAGTGGTCCGGCGCACCCTCGACCTGGCCTCGGCGGCGGAGGTCTTCAGGCCGGCCCTGCAAGCAGAGTTGCAGGAGGGGCCCTACGCCTTCGACATCCAGGTCCAGCTCTGCACCGACCTGGAGCGCATGCCGGTGGAGGACACCACCGTGGAGTGGCCCGAACAGCTCTCGCCGTCCGTCACCGTCGCCAAGCTGCGGCTGCCGCGGCAGGACATCTCCGAGCCGGAGAACCTGGAGAAGATGGACTCGCTGTCCTTCACGCCCTGGCGGGTCACCGCCGAGCACGCGCCCCTGGGCAACATCATGCGGGTCCGCAAGGAGGTCTACCGGCGATCCTCCATCGAGCGCCACAAGCTCAACCAACAGCCCCGCACCGAGCCCCGAAGCGCCGACGACGTACTCGGCCCCACCACATGAGCACCGGATCGAGCGGCCCGGCCCCCCGTGGCCCTGCTGTTCGCCGCGGCGAAGAACGACGAACAGCAGCCCTCAGCGACCACCTTCCCGGCCGTCTTCCCGACCGCGGGCGGCTGCGGGCGGCCGCGGGCGGATGATGGCCGGTATGCGCATCCGTATCGACGCCGTGGACCTGCCCGGCCGCACCCGCCCGGCCCCCGCCGGCTCCGACGGCCCCGCGTACGCCGGCATCCATGTCGCCGTGCAACGCCGTGACCGTCCGGCCGAACTTCTCGCACCCCAGCCCGGCGACGCCGCGTCCGCGACCTGGACCCTGGAGTGCACCGCGACCGCCACACCCGCCGGCATCGACGTGACAGGCCCGTATGTGCAGGACCGCCTGGGCGGCAGGTTCGTGTACCTGTCCTGGTGCACGGCTGACGACTCGGGCGTCTTCTCCATGTTCCGGGCACCAAGCTCATGCTCGACGCCGTCCCCGCAGACGTACTCGCCGCCGCCGCGCACCACGGACTGCTGGTCGGCCGTCTCGGCCTGACCGACGCGGACGGCGGCCCCCGGTACGCACGCGTCGAGCCCCCGCACATCACCTGGACCGCCGGATCCGGCGACCCGGAGTGACCCGTGCTCAGCTCCGGGGACCCTCACAGAGGTCGAGGATCATGGTGAACGGTCTGCGGAGCAGTACGGCCACAGGGGCGCTGTCCTCCTTCCGGTACCGGGCCAGTGCGGCGCGGGCGGTGGCCGTGTCCTGGCGGGGGTCCCGTCCTTCGAGGACGGCTCCCAGGGCTCGTCCGGTGGCCTCGGCGACCGGGAGCAGGGCGGCCCGGGCCCGGCAGAGGGCCGGGGTGGGTCCGTCGCGCGCGGTGAAGAAGTCCACCTCGGCGGCCAGGTCGCGGAGATGGGACCCGGCCTGGGCGGCGCGGTCGATCCGGTCGCGCAGGTCGGTCACCTCGGTCCGGTGGCGCCGTCGCAGTGGATTGAACCGCATGGCCTTCTCCGCTTCCCGGGCCTTGTCCGCGTAGCCGGGCAGCCGGTCCGCCTCCGCTTGCGTGTGCCTCCGGTTCGCGTACGCGGCGTCCGGTGAGCCGATCGCGCGTGTGCTGCGTACGAGGCCCTCCGTCAGGTCGCCCGCACACGCGCGGGCCAGGGTCGCGGCCTCCTGGTGGGGATCGCGCGGCCAGAGCAGCGGAGCCAGGACGGCGGTGACCGCGCCGCCCAGCGCGTTCTCCCACAGCCGGGCGAAGCCGTAGGAGTCCGGCGAGGGGTTGGCGAAGACCAGGAGTGAGGTCACCGCGACCTGCACGTTCAGTGTCGTGCCGGAGGTGATGACGGTCCCGCACAGCAGGGCCAGGCCCATCACGACGGCGAGGACGGCCGTGGTCGGCCGGAAGAAGTGGACCACGGTGACGCCCAGGGCCACTCCGGCCATCACGCCGAGGATCCTCAGCAGCAGCGCGGTCAGGGAGGCGGCGGAGTCACCGCGCAGGCTCAGGACCGGGACGATGGCGGCGAACACCGGCGGCTGAACGGCACCGGCCCACAGCGAGACCTGCCAGCAGACCACCGCGATCACCAGAATGCGGGCCGCCGTCGGCCCCTGCGCCCGGAGCCTGGAGCGCACCCGCGTCCACGGCGAAACGCCCGTCACCTGCCCACCATAAGCACACGCCGCGCCCCACGCCCGCCGGTGTACGCCCCGTGGAGCGGTGGCTCAGGCCGCTTCGCGTGCCGCCCGGGTGAGCTGGTCGACCTCTTCGGGGTCGAGGGTGAGCCGGGCGGCGCCGACGTTCTCGTCCAGGTGCGTCACACGGGAGGTGCCGGGGATCGGCAGCATGACCTCCGTGCGGGCCAGCAGCCAGGCCAGCGCGACCTGACCGGGGGTGGCCTCGTGCCGCTTGGCGATCGTGTCGACGAGACGGCCCGGCTCGACCAGCTCGCCCGCGGCGACGGGCGCCCACGGGATGAAGCCGATGCCCTCACGCGTGCAGTGGTCCACCACGTCCTCCGACGTGGAGTCGGTGAGGTTGTAGCGGTTCTGCACGGTGACGATCTCCGCGATCCGCCGGCACTGCTCGATCTGGTCCACCGTGACCTCGGAGAGCCCGATGGCCACGATCTTGCCCTCGTCCTGGAGCTGCTTCAGCTCGCCGATCTGGTCCTCCAGGGGCACCTTCGCGTCGATGCGGTGGAGCTGGAACAGGTCGATGCGGTCCAGGCCGAGCCGCCGCAGGCTCATCTCGAGTTCCTGCCGCAGGTACTCGGGCCGTCCGAGCGGGGCCCACTCGTCCGGGCCCGAGCGGGCGAGGCCCGCCTTGGTGGCGATCAGGACGTCGTCGGGGTACGGGTGGATCGCCTCGCGGATGATCTCCTCGCTGACATGGGGACCGTACGAGTCGGCGGTGTCGATCAGCTGGACGCCGAGTTCGACGGCACGGCGGACGACCCGCCGGCACTCCTCACGGTCGGCCGGTTCGCCCCAGATGCCGGGTCCGGTCAGCCGCATCGCCCCGAAGCCCAGCCGGGCCACCTGCTTGCCGGCTATCTCGAAGGTCCCTGACTCGTGTGCGATCAGCGTGTCTTCGGTCATGAATTCCACGCTACTCCCGCACCGGGAATCCGTCTGGGCGCAGCCGTACCGGTCAGGGGGCGGCAGCCGCCCGGCGGGGGCACACCCGGCGGGGTGTGCCCGTCCGCCGTTGGCGGTCTACCGCATCGCTCCCGGCCGCAGGGAGTGACGGGGCGTCAGGACGGGTTCTTCCACGGGCCGGTGCTGGGTCCGCAGGTAGCCGTAGACCACCGAGGCCAGCGCCAGCAGGAGAAGCGGGCCGGACGCCCACGGGTGCCTGGCCATCTCCAACGGCAGCCAGCGGTACGACACCAGGAGCGCGGCGAAGACCGTCACGCCGTAGGCGGCGAACCGGAGACCCGACCGGTCCCAGCCGCGGTCGAACGAGCGCAGCGCCGCCTCGACGGTGAGCGTGAACACCACGCCGGCGACGAGGTCCACGCCGTAGTGGTAGCCGAATCCCAGCGTCGCCGTGAGCGTGGCGACCAGCCAGAACGCGCCGGCGAAGCGCAGCACGCGCGGGCCGCTCCGGGAGTGGATGAAGATCGCTACGGCCCACGCCGTGTGCAGGCTGGGCATGCAGTTCCGCGGGGTGAACGCGTCGAACGGCATGGGGTGCGGGGCATCGACCGGTGGCGTCGCCCGCGGCCACAGGTCGGCCACCTCCCAGTGGCCGCCGTCGAGGCCGTGCCCGCCGGGCGGCGTGTCCGGCCACAGGCTGACCGAAGCCCAGTGCTCGACGCCGGTGCCGTAGGCGAAGACCGGTCCGACCACCGGGAAGATCATGTAGACGGCCGGCCCGATGAGGCCGATCACCAGGAAGGTGCGCACCAGGTGATGGCGGGGAAAGCGCCGTTCGGCCGCCACGTGGCGCAGCTGGTACAGCGCGACGACGACGGCGGCCACGGCGAGCTGGCCGTAGACGATGTTGAGAAGGTTGAAGCCGACCGGACCGGTGGCGGTGACGAACCTGCCCACCAGCCACGACGGTTCGCCCAGCGCGTGATCGGCGGTGGCCACGTACTGGTCGAGCACCGTCGGACGGGTCTTCGAGGTGAGGAGCAGCCAGGTGTCGCCGGTCTTGCGGCCGGTCACCAGCAGCAGGCCCAGCCCGACGCCCTTGAGCAGCAGGACGCGTTCCCGGCCGGTGCGGCGGGTGACCGCCATGACCGCGTGGCCCAGGATCACCCACAGCGCGCCGTTGCCGAAGGGGTGGCCGTCGGTCGCCTGGGCGTCGAGTGCCCACCGGACCGCCGCGATGGCGATGTCGATGCCGATCGCGGCAGCGGCGGCGGCGAACCGTTGCCGCCAGGTGAGCACCGTCATCATCAGCGCCAGGCCGGCGTACAGCAGGAAGCCTGATTTGGGGGCGCAGACCACCTCCCGCGCCTGGTTGGTGATCGGCCCCGGCAGGCCGTAGCGTCGTGCGGCGATCTCGAGTGCCAGGAGGAACCCGAGGGCCGCGACGCCCGCCACGGCCCAGAGTCTCAGCCCCGGTCGAGGCCCCGGGAAGGGCGGTGTTCCGTCGCTTCTTCGCGAAGGGCCCCGCGATGGTATGGATCTCAATTTCCGGCCGATTTGTTAGATGACGACACCTGTCCGATGAAGGAAGACGGAAAGATCGCCCGCCAGGTTCCGGCCTCGTTCAGGAAAGACCCCCGGATTGTTCACCCAGGGGTCTTTCGGGGCAAGACCGTGAAGGGGTCAGCCGGCCTGTGACGGGGTCTGCTTGATCCCGTCGACGACGGCGCGGACCATGACGGCGTTGGTGAACGTCACGGTGCCCGGCTTGATGAGGGCGTCGGTGCCGGTGTTCGGCTTCACCTGGACCGAGCGCTCGCCCAGGAAGACATCGCTCTTCCTGTCGAAGATCCACTCCTCGCGCTCACCGCTGGTCTCGTCGAGCCGGGCCACCGCGACGCCGTGCCGGCCGGCGGCGTCCACCGCGTCGTCCACGACGACGACGCCGGGGATCTTCGCGGCGGCCTTGAAGAGCGCCGGGTAGAGCTTCGCCGGGGGGTAGCTCTCGCCGAGCAGGTCGCCGATGGTGGTGAACGCCTCCTGGTCGGGGGAGTTCCCCTGCCCCTTCGTCTCCTGGTAGATCTTGGCCAGCAGGGCGTCGGGGTCGGTGGTCAGCCTGGCCAGGTAGTCGTACGACGGAGCGTTCAGGTTCGCCTTCGGGGTGTTGCCCTGCTCGTCGGGCAGGCTCAGGGTCTCGCCCTCGCTGCCGTCGTTGACGGCCGGGTCGATCAGCCAGCCCTTGGTACCGTCCGCGGACCTCCACACCTGGCGGGTGTGCAGCTCGTGACCGGCCAGGGTGGTCCCGTCGTCGGTGGACTTCAGGAAGGTGTCGGCCGACTTGGACTCGATGTAGACGTACTGGCCGGGCTTGACGTCCGGGTGGGACGTGTCGGCCGCCGCCAGCGCGATCCGGTCGAGCAGCTGCGGTACGCCCTTGCTGGTCGCGGCGCCGACGGTGGTGGTCAGGGCCGGTCCGGTGGCGACGCCTTCGTCCTTGACGCCGTCGCCGCCACCGGAGACGGCCACCCCGGCGACGACCACCCCGGCGAGGGCGGCGGCCAGTGCGGGCAGGGCGATCGCGGGGCGCGGCAGCCGCGGCCGCCGGGTCCGCGGCCGGTCCGCCGGGTGCTCGGCGGTGTGCTCCGCCGCCTGGGTCTCGTGAATCCGGGCCATCATGTGCTCCTTGTGGAACTGGTGACGGCCCGGCGGCAGGTCGCGTGTCGTCCGGTCGAAGAGCCGGTCGCCCTCGTCCCGTTCGGCAGCGTTCTGCCGGGACGTGTCCGCGTTCATCGGTTTCCTTCCTGTGCGGGCCGGATCGCGTGTGCGTGATCGCCTCTTGTCTGTCGGCCGGGGCGGCCGCCTTCCCGTTTCCCGGGACTTGTTCCGATATTTTTCCCGGCCGCCGCTGCCACGGCCGGATCCTCCAAATGCCTTGCATGGAGCGGTGGTTGCTGTCTGGCCTGCGCGGCATCGGCCAGCTTGCGGAGCTTCTTGCGGGCGCGGGAGAGCCGGGAGGCGACCGTGCCGACCGGGATGCCGAGCGCCTCCGCGGCGGCCTCGTAGTCCAGGCCCTCCCCCAGGCACAGCGCGATGACCTCGCGCTCCGGGCGGCGCAGCGACGCGAGCGCGGTGAGCGCCGTCGCGAGGCGTTCCCGGTCGTCCAGCCGGTCCGCCACCTCCTCGGCGTGGTCGGGCACCGACAGCTCGGCCGCGGCGGCCGCCGTCGCCGCCGCCCGGTAGCGCCGGTTGCTCCGGTACTGGTTGCGCGCGGTGTTGGTGGCGATGCCCAGCAGCCACGGCCGCAGGGAACCACCCGTCGGATCGACCTTCTCGCGCAGCCGCCACGCCTCCATGAAGGTCGCGGCCATCACGTCCTCGGCCGTCGACCAGTCGGCGGTCAGCCGGAAGGCATGGTTGTAGACCGCGCGGGCGTAGGTGTCGAAGAGCTCGGCGAACGCGCTCGAATCCCCGGCCCGTATCCGGGTTCGCATAGGAGTGCTCACCTCATTGAGCTGTGCGGCACCCGGCACCGACTTCCCGTGACCTGTGTCACACCCGCCTCTGGTGCGCCCTCCCGCGCGGCGGGGACTCATCATGCCCGAGGGCGGCGGGACCAGGAGGCCCGGCACGTTCGCCGTGGACGGCGGTCACCGGTCTTGCCTCCCCGTACCGGCCCCCGTTACCTTGCGGCGGGGCTTGCGGCCAGGTACGCGACGCGTCCGGCGCATCGACGCGCGGCGTACGGAACGGACATCGGGTGACAGGTCGAGGCAAGGGCCGGCAGGAGGCGCAGCACGGCCTGCTCACGAACATCGCCGCCGAGGCGGGGCTCTCGCTCAGCACCGTGTCCAAGGTGGTGCACCGGCGCCGGGACGTCGGCGCGGCGACCCGGGACCGGGTCGAGGAACTGCTGGCGCGGCACGGGTACGTCCGCCCGTGGGAGCGGGATCCCGAGACGCCCCGGCAGATCATCGTCGTCTTCCGGGACCTGTCCGGCCCTTACACCCTGGAGGTCGCCCGGGGGATCGTGGACGCGGCCGGTGAACTCGGCATCGACGTGGTCACCGGCACGACGAGCCGGCGGTCGATCTCCGCGTGGCTGGAGGAGTGCGTGGCGCTCGGCGCGGCGGGGCTGGTGATCGTGATCTCGATGCTGGCCGAGGAGGACCAGCGGCGGATCGTCGAACAGCGCCTGCCGGTCGTGCTGATCGACCCGCTCAGCGCGCCGTCCGAGGACATCCCGAGCATCGGCGTGACGAACTGGAGCGGCGCCCGGGACGCCGTCCAGCATCTGCTGGACCTGGGGCACACCCGGATCGGCATGGTCGCCGGCCGCTCGCACTCCCTGGCGGGGGCGGCCCGCGTGCACGGCTACCGGGCCGCGCTGGAGGAGGCCGGGGTCGCCTACGATCCGGCGATCGTCCGTTCGACCGACTTCGACTACGCGGAGGCGCTGACCGCCAGCCTGCAGATCCTGCGGGCCGACGACCCGCCCACGGCCGTCTTCGCGGCCAGCGACGCACAGGCGCTCGGCGTCCTGGAGGCGGCCCGGCAGCAGGGGCTCGCCGTGCCGGGCGACCTGTCGGTGATGTCCTTCGACGACACCCTGGTGGCGGCCATGGCCTGCCCGCCGCTGAGCGCGGTGCGCCAGCCGTTCGAGGAACTGGGACGCGAGGCCACCCGGGTGCTCATGGACCTCGCCCAGGGCCGGCCACCCGCGTCCTCGCGGATCGAGCTGACCACGGAACTCGTGGTGCGGACCTCGACGTCCGTTCGCCAACGCGTCAATACCCCGTAACCCGCGACCGCGCGAAACCCTTTCGCACTGTGCCGGTGACAGTGCCGTGCCGCCTACGAATACTGGCTTCCTCCCCCGCAACCCCGTGGCAAAGGAACGCCGTTGAACAGATCCTGGGCGCGAAAGGCCTTCGCTGCGGCGACGGCCCTCTGTACGGGCGTGGTGATCGCCCTCGCCTCCGCGACGGCCGCATCGGCGTACCAGCCGAGCCCCGCGAATCTGTATACCGCGGACAACACCGCCGCCTGCAACAAGAGTCCCTGTGTGCTCTACCCGAAGTCGGCCCAGCTGGCGGACGGCCGGCTCGTGGCCACGTTCGAGAACAGCCAGAGCGCCCCGGTGGGCCAGACGCTGCCGGTCTACAGGAGCGACGACTCCGGCACGACGTGGGCGAAGCTCGCCGACGTCAAGGCCCCCGCCTACCTCTCCTCCGACTCCGCGTACGCCAAGTACACGAGCAACTGGACCAACCCGTACCTGTACGTCCTCCCGCAGAGCGTCGGTTCCCTGAGCGCCGGCACCCTGCTGCTCGCGAGCATCGTCTCGGGCGACGACTACTACTACGAGGAGCAGAAGGCCGCCGACTCCGGCTGGACGCCCACCAGTGACGGCGACCGCAAGGACGTGGCGCTCGCCCTGTACGCGAGTACGGACGACGGCGCGACCTGGAGCTTCCAGAACATCATCGCGGCCGGCGGCTGGCAGGGCGGCAGCGCTGGCAGCGTCGGCCGGGTCTCGGCCGCCAACACCCACGCGCAGGTGGACCCCGTCTGGGAGCCGCACCTGCTCGCCCACAACGGGCAGCTCATCGCCTACTACTCCGACGAGGACGACTACACCGGCTACAACACCACCACCGGTGCCCCGACCCTCGACCCGGCCGACGACACCGCGACCGACTCCGGCGGCCAGGTCCTCCTGCACCGCACCTGGGACGGCAGCAGCGGCTCGGCCTGGAGCAGCCCGGTCGTCGACGTCCCGGGCGCCACGGTGAGCATGGGCAGCGGAAAGACGGAGATCGGCGGGGGCCGCCCGGGCATGACGACCATCGCCCCCACGACCGACGGCAAGTGGCTGCTGACGTACGAGTACTGGGGCGGCGGGACGAACGTCCGCTACCGGATCTCCGACGACCCGACGAAGTTCTTCTCCGCCGCGGACGCCGCGATCACCTCGCTGCCCGTGCCCTCGGGCGGGGCCGCCCTGTCCACCGGCGGCAGCCCGGTCCTGCTGCCGATGCCGGACGGCCGGATCGTCTACAACGCCGCCGGCAGCGGCGATGTCTGGGTCAACGAGTCCGGGCTGTCCACCGGCACCTGGAAGGAGTACAGGACGCCGATCGCCGCCGGATACAGCCGAAACCTGCAGTACGTCGACGGCACGGGACGCGTCCTGATCCTCCAGGCGTCCTGGAGCGGCACCAGCGTCGGCCCCGTGAAGTACGCCGAGGTCGACCTCGGCCGCTCCGACGGCGCCTACTACAGCCTCGTCAACCGGCTGACCGGTCAGGTCCTCACCACCGCGTCCGGCAGGACCCAGGACGCGAACCTCACCGGGAACACCCCCGACCTCGTCCTCGGCGCGGCCGACTCCACCTCCGCCACGCAACGCTGGCACCTGACCGCCAAGGGCGGCAACGTGACCCTGCTCAACAAGGCGGGCGGCCGCTCGGTCGCCATCTGGACCGGGACCGCGACGGCCGGGCAGAAGCTCGCCCAGTGGGTCGACGACGGCGCCACCGACAAACAGTGGACCCAGGTCGCCTCGTCGACCAGCGGGTACTACAAGCTCCGCTCGGTCCTCAACACCGGTCTCTACATGACCGGTTCGACCGCGGGCGGCTCCGTCACCGTGGCAGCGGCGACCACCGACGGCTCACAGGACTGGCAACTGGTCCAGGACCCGCTCCCCACCGCCTCGGCCTTCACCCTGAAGGGCGTCCACTCGGGCCGCTGCCTCGACGTCCCGAACGGCTCGACGGGCGTCCAGGTCCAGATCTACGACTGCTCGGGCAACGCCAACCAGACCATCACCCGGACCGCGGCCGGCGAACTCCGCGTCTCCGGGCAGTGCCTGGCCGCGAACGGCGACGGCACGACCGCGGGCACCACGCTCATCCTCTGGGCCTGCAACGGGAAGTGCAGTCAGAAGTGGGCGTTCCGCGTGGACGGCACCATCGTCAACCGCTCCGACGGCCTGGTCATCGACGTCACCGGCTGGGGGACGGCCAACGGCTCGAAGGTGGAGCTGTGGACGGGGCTGGGCAACGCGACCCAGCAGTGGACCCGTAGTTAGGTGCCGAGCCGAAGAAGCGGGCCACCGCGTCCGCACGGTGGCGCCGCCCTCTCGTACCCGCCGCTACTCCCGTTCGACGCTCACCGGCACCCCGTGCTGTCGCAGCACCGTCGCGTCCCGTTCCTCGCCCACCAGCCGGACGGCGGTCCGTACCGGGGTGTCCAGGCTGGAGGAGCCCGCCTCCAGCAGGATCTCGCCGGGCTCCACGACGCGGTGGCCGGCCAGGCCGGTGAAGGCCAGCCGGTCGGTGTGGACGTGGAAGCGGACCGTCGCCTGCTCGCCGGGTTCGAGGGCCACCTTGGCGAAGGCCAGCAGCGCGCGCACCGGGCGGGTCACCTGGGCGACCGGGTCGACGGCGTACAGCTGTACGGTCTCGGCGCCCGCCACCGCCCCCGTGTTCCGCACCCGCGCCCGCACCGTGAACTCCCCGTCCGTGGGCACCTGTTCACGGTCCACGGACATCCGGTCGACCTCGAACGTCGTGTACGACAGCCCGTGCCCGAAAGGGAACGCGGGGGTCGGGTCGAGGTTGGACAGGAAACTCTGCCGGTCGCCGAGCGGCGGGTGGAGATAGGTGTACGGCTGACCGCCCGGCGAGGTGGGGATCTGCACGGGCAGCTTGCCGCTGAAGTTCGCTTCCCCGGAGAGGAGTTGGGCCACCGCCCGGCCGCCCTCCTCGCCCGGCAGGAACACCTGCACCATGGCCGCGGCGGCGGACGCGAACCTGCCCACGGCATAGGGTCGGCCGCTGCTGACGACCAGCACGACGGGCTTCCCGGCCGCCAGGACCGCCTCGACCAGCTCCTCCTGGACGCCCGGCAGCCGGAGATCCGCCACGTCACAGCCCTCACCGGAGGTGCCGATGCCGAACATGCCTGCCTTGTCGCCGACGACCAGGACGGTGAGGTCGGCCGCGGCCGCGGCCGCCACGGCGGCGGGCACCCCGGAGCGGTCCTCGTCCCGGACCGGGCAGCCCGGTGCGAACTCCCACGCCACGGCCGGGAGTTCCGCGGCCAGCGCGGTGCGGAGGGAGACGGCCTCGACACCGTTGCCCAGGTCGTCGCGGCCGGCGAGGACGTGGTTGGGGAAGCTGTAGCAGCCGAACATGGTGCGCACGTCGTCGGCGCACGGGCCGATCAGCGCGATCCGGCCGCCGGAAGGAAGAGGCAGGGTGCCGTCGTTCGAGAGCAGGACGGCACCCGACCGGGCCACGGCCAGGGCGAGCGCACGGCCGCCCGGCTTGTCGAGGTCCAGTTCGCCCGCGCGCAGGGCGGGCGACCGTGGGTCGAAGTCCGCGTCCAGCAGGCCGAGTTCCACCTTCTGCCGCAGCACCCGGCGCACCGACCGGTCGACCAGCTCCTCATCGACCACGCCCTGCTCCACGGCGTGCACGAGCGCGTCGCCGAAGCCGCGCTGGTCGGGCAGTTCGACGTCCATCCCGGCGCGCAGGGCGAGCGCTCCGGCGTCGGGCAGGTCGGCGGCCACCCGGTGGGCGGTCACCAGGAAGGGCAGCGACCAGTAGTCGGAGACGACGGTGCCCTCGAACCCCCAGGCGTCCCGGAGGACTTCGGTGAGCAGCCGGCGGCTGGCTGCGGGGGCCTCGCCGTCGATCTCGGCGTACGAGTTCATGACCGACCGGACACCGGCGGCGACCAGGCGCTCGAACGGCGGCAGGATGACGTCGTGGAGTTCGCGGGGGCCGGCGTGGACGGGGGCGTGGTTGCGGCCGCCCATGGAGGCGGAGTATCCGGCGAAGTGCTTGAGGGTGGCGTACACGCCCGCGCTCTGCAGGCCGGTGACGTACGCCTCGCCCATCTCCCCGACCAGGTGGGGGTCCTCGCCGTAGGTCTCCTCGCAGCGGCCCCAGCGGTAGTCCCGGATCACGTCCACGACCGGGGCGAGCCCCTGGTGGACGCCCGCCTCGGCCATGTCGGCGCCGATGGCCGCGCCGACCCGCCGGATCAGCTCCGGGTCGAAGGTGGCCGCCATGCCGAGGGAGGTGGGGTAGATCGTCGCCCCGTAGGCGGTGAACCCGGTCAGGCACTCGTCGTGCGCCATGGCCGGGATGCCGAGTCGGCTCTGCGCCATGACCTGCCGCTGGCGGTCGGCCAGCGCCCGGGAGTGCTCCAGGGCGGGCCGGGGCAGCGTGCCGTACGGGCGGGTGAGCTGGCCCAGGCCGTGCCGGGCGGTCTCGGCGAGGTCGCCGACCCGGTCGAAGATGCTGGTACCCGGTGCCACCTCGGGTCCGGCCGGTTCGACGTCCTCCCAGGCGCTGCTGAGCTGCGCGACCTTCTCGGCGAGGGTGAGCCGGGCGAGCAGTGCCTCGACCCGCTCGGCGACGGGGAGGGCGGGGTCGGTCCAGGGACGGCCGTCCTCCTCCCGGGGGAGGCCGCCGTGGTCGGGCATGGTGGTCGTCATTCACGACTCCTCGGGGAGTTGCGCGGGCATGCCGACGGGGCCGGGCGCGGGGCCCGGCCGTCGTACGGGGTGAACTGCCCGGTGGTGTGGGCTGCTTGGCTGCTTGGCTACTTGGAGAAACCGGCGGTGAGGCCGGCGACGAGCCGGCGCCGGGCGAGGATGAACAGCGCGAGCATCGGGAGGGTGGAGAGCACCACCGCGGCCATGGTGGCCGGTACGTCGATGCCGAACTGGCCCTTGTAGAGGGTCAGCGCCAGCGGCAGTACGGCCTTGTCGCCGCTCTGGGTGAGGATGAGCGGGAAGAGGAAGCCGTTCCAGACCTGGAGTCCGTCGTACACGGCGACCGTCGTCAGGGCCGGGCGGGCCAGCGGCGCCGCCAGCGACCAGAGCATGCGCCAGTCGCCGGCACCGTCGACGATCATGGCCTCGAACAGCGAGCGGGGCACGTCGCGCAGGAAGCTCACCAGGATCATCACGGTGATCGGCAGCGCGAACGCGGCCGAGGGCAGGACGATCGCGAGCAGGCTGTCGTAGAGCCGCATCCTGATGATCAGCAGGTACACGGGGATGATCACGGCCTGCAACGGGATCGCCAGACCCAGCAGGAACAGCCGGAACGACAGCCTGGACAGGCGGCTGCCGGCGCCCCGGACGATCGCGAACGCGGCCATCAGGGCGAAGGCGACCGCGAGCACCACCGTCCCCGCCGTGACGACCACGCTGTTGAGCAGGTAGGTCGTGAAGTCGCCGGCCAGCACGGTCCGGTAGTTGTCGAACGTCGGGTGGCCGGGCAGCGCCAGGGGGCTGTCGGTGGTGAAGTCGGTGCGGCCGCGCAGGCTGGTGACGACCAGCCAGTAGACGGGTACGACGACGATCGCCGTCCACAGGAGCGTGGTGCCGCCGGCGAGGGCGCGGCGGAGGATGCCGGGCACGGGGTTGGGCCGTACCGGCCCGGGGGTGGCCGGGCCCGGGGCGGGGAGGTCGTCCGGAGCGGTGGCGGCGCGGGCCTTGGTCACGGTGGTGCTCACATGCCCTCCTGCCGGCTGTCCATCCGGGTGAAGCCGGACAGCCGGGTGGTCAGCAGCGACAGGCCGAGTCCGAAGACCACCAGGAGGGTGGCGACGGCGCTGGCCCGGCCCATGTCGTGGGTCTGGAATCCGGTGATGTACATGGCCAGGGGAAGGACCCGGGTGGCGGTGCCGGGGCCGCCGGTTCCGCCGGACAGCACGAAGATCAGGTCGAAGTAGGTCAGCGAGCCGACGAGCATCAGGGTGCCGGAGGTGACCATCGTGTACTTCAGCTGCGGCAGGGTGATGTGCCGGAAGCGGGCCGCCGGTCCCGCGCCGTCGAGGGCGGCGGCCTCGTACAGCGCGGTGGGGATCTGCCGTATCCCGGCCTGGTAGAGCAGCGCGTGGAACGGCACGAACTGCCAGGCGATCACGAAGATCACCGTGTACAGGGCAAGGTCGGGCGAGCCGAGCAGCGGCTTCGCCAGCCAGTGCAGGCCGGGGGTGGCGCCGATGCCGAACGCCGGGTCGAGCAGCGCCTGCCAGGTCAGGCCGATCGCCACCGCGGACAGCAGCAGCGGCAGGAAGAACAGCACGGCGAACAACGCCCGCACCTTACCCTTCGGCGCCTGGAAGACGCCGAGGGCCAGCGCGACCGGTGTCTGGACCAGCCAGCTCACCGCCATCACCTTGACGGTGAGCCAGAGCGACTGCCAGGTCGCGCCGTCGGTCAGGACATCGCCCCAGTTGGCGAAGCCGGCCCAGCCGACGGAGCCCAGGCCGTCCCAGTCGGCGAGGCTGAGCGCCAGCACGCCGACCAGGGGGACCAGACCGAACAGGCTGAACAGAATCAGAGCGGGGGCGGCCATCAGGAGGCCGCTCGAACGGCGGCCCGCCTTACGGCCGGTGGCGACAGCGGTGGTCACGACCCCGCCTTGCTCATGTTCGTACCGAACTCGGCGGGCGGGATCTGCCGCAGGAACGACTTGTCGGTGTTGGTCAGCAGCGGGTCGGCCTGGTCGGACGGCAGTGCCTGGTCCCAGGAGAGCTGGAAGCCCGGCGCGTTCCGCACCAGGTCGTAGACGAACGTCAGCCACTGCTTGTCCGACGACGACTTCACCGCGGCCAGCTTCGACTCCAGGCCCTTGACCGGCGGCACACTGCCGGCCGCGAGGTAGGCGTCGACCTGGGAGCCGTCCAGGACGTAGTCCTTGAGGTAGGTCAGGGCGGCCGACTTGTTCTTCGACGAGGAGTTCAGGGACAGGAAGTTCGAGGGGTTGCCGACGATGCTCTTCGGGTCGCCGGCACCGCCGGGCAGCGACGGGAAGGCGGTGTAACCGAGGTCGCCCTTCTTCAGGAAGTCCGGGGCGGCCTTGGCTATGTTGGCGTACTCCCAGGTGCCCATCACCTCCATCGCGGCCTTGCCGGTGTAGAGGAGGGCCGTGGAGGCGCCCTGGTCGTAGTTGACGGAGGAGGCGTTGTGGCCGAAGGCACCGGTCTTCGCCAGGTCCTGGAGGTACTGGTTGGCCTTCGTGACCGACGCGTCCTTCCACCCCGCGGAGTCACCGGAGGCGATCTTCGTGAACACCTCGGAACCGCCCTGCCGGTCGAGCAGGTACTCCAGGTACATCAGCGTCGGCCACTTGGAGTTCGCGGCGAGGGACAGCGGGGTCACGCCCCTGCCCTTGAGCTTCTTCACGGCCGCCAGCAGGTCGGCGTACGTCTTCGGCGGCTGGACGCCCGCGTCGGCCAGCACCTTCTTGTTGTAGTAGAGGACGACCGGGGCGAGTCCGTTGGCGGGGACGCCGTAGACCTTGCCGTCGAAGGTGGCGCTCTGCATCACGCTCGGCGTGTACCGGTCCGTGTTCGTCCGGGCCTGCGTCAGCGGGTCGACCTTGCCGGCCTTGACGTAGTCGTCGAGGGCTCCGCCGCCCCAGCTGAAAAAGATGTCCGGGGCCTGGTTCGCGCCGAAGGCCACCCGCAGCTTCTGCTTGTAGTCGTCGTTCGCGAACAGCCGCAGGGTGATCTGAGTGTCCGGGTGGTCCTTGTTGTAGGCGTCGACGGACTCCTTGAGGATCGTCTGGTCGTTGAGCGCCCACATCGTCAGGCCCTTCGCCGACGAGGACGTCGAGGGTCCCGAAGTCCCGCACGCGGCAAGGGCCATGGCCGCCGCCAGGGTGACGGCGGACGCCACGACGCGACGAGTGCGCGGGCTGTCGGGATGTCCGCTGACCGGTGTTCTCCGCATGGTCGTGCCTCTCTTGTTGCCCCATACCGTCGGTGAGCGAGGCAGATCGGAGACTCGTACGGAGTCAATACGGACCCGTACGAAAGGCTTTCGTACGTCACGTGGCCGACGGCCTGCCTGCTGGCCGGGACACTGACACGGGATTCACGGCAGGGACAAGCAAGGGAAATGCCTCGGTTACGAAATGTTTTCGCGAACCGAGGCAAGGTGCGGGAGCCGCGGCGGCAAGGCGCCCGGGTCAGCGTTCCCCGAGGTGATTTTCGAAGCCGCCCTCGAAGCCGTCGCCGAGGTCGTCCCCGAGATCACCCGCCGCGGCCGCCATGAGCGATTCCGCGGCGTCCTCGGCGGTGTCCGGAGGCACGACCACGAGGTCCCAGCGTCCGCGGCCGGGGGCGAGCAGGACGACGGTGTGCGGGGCGTTCGCCGCCAGGGCTCTGCGTAGTCGTACGACCTGGTTGGAGACGAGTATCCGGCCGGGCGTCGCGGACCACACCGCCCCGTTGACGGTGACGCTGGTGATATGGCCCCAGTCGGGCGGCAACCCGGCCAGCAGCCGCGGGAGTTCCACGAGGAGGTCGTAGGAGCGCGGCCACCATGCTCCGTCGATGGGCCGGGGCAGGTCGCCGTGGGGCGCCAGGTGCAGGCGCAGGACGGGGTGGGAGGGAAGCACGGGCTGCAGCGCGGTGGTCATGAGGCTCCTGCCAACTGGCTCAGGTGAATGGGTGGTTGCCGTCAGGCGCGACGCGCGGCGACCCGGTCCGGCGTCGGCCAGCGCACGTCGTACACCCAGCCGAGGCGTTCCATCAGGCGGATGACGGCGGCCGACGGGTCGATCTGGCCGCGGTCGACGCCGTGCCGGGCGCTGGTCGGGTCGGCGTGGTGGAGGTTGTGCCAGCTCTCCCCGAAGGAGAGCAGGGCGAGCGGCCACAGGTTGGTGGCGCGGTCGTGCCGGCGGGTCCGGAAGGGGCGCTCCCCGATCATGTGGCACAGGGAGTTGACGCTCCAGGTGACATGGTGGAGCAGCGCGATGCGGACGAGTCCCGCCCACAGCAGGGCGGTCAGGCCGTACACCCAGCTGCCGCCGATGGCCCAGCCCGCCCCGAACGGCACGGCCAGGGTGAGGAGGCACAGCAGCGGGAAGGCGCGCGAGACGGCCCGGATGTCGGGATCCGCCAGCAGGTCGGGGGCGTAACGGTCGGCGGGAGTGCGGTCGTTGCGGAACAGCCAGCCGATGTGGGCGTGCAGGAGCCCGCGCAACTGGCCGCGCAGGTGCGTGCCGTAGCGGTACGGGGAGTGCGGGTCGCCCGGCCGGTCGGTGAAGGCGTGATGGCGGCGGTGGGTGGCGACCCAGCCGATGACGTCGCCCTGGAAGCTCATCGAACCGGCCACCGCGAGCGCGATGCGCACGGGACGTACCGCACGGTAGCTGCCGTGGGTGAGACCGCGGTGGAAGCCGACCGTGACGCCCAGGCCGGTGACCGTGTAGAAGACGGCGGCGAGCAGGATGTCGGCAGGGTGGACGAGACGGCCCCACAGCAGCCAGCCGACCAGGCCGAGAGCCACGAAGGGCAGGACGACGATCACCGCCGTCACGGTCACGTACAGCCGCTCCCCGCCGTCGCGGGCGGGCGCCGGTCCGTCCGGCGGGAAGGGCGAGACGCCGTCGTAGCCCCGGGTCGGCTCGGCGGTGTCCGGCGGAAACGCAGCGACGGGGGTCATAGGGGTGGATGGCATGGCTGGGCTCCTTGACCTGGGCGAAGGCCGCTGGGAAGGAGGTGCGGCCGGGGTCACGGACTGCCCCTGAGGGATGGGTGGTGTGCTGGAGACGACCTGACGGTAGGCACGACGCACCCTCGCTCCCCCCAACGTACTCCCTCGTACTCCGTGTGGGCGGGATACCAGGAGTGCGTCGGCCGGCGCCCGCCGGCCGGACGCGCCCGGGCCGGTGCCGCGTTGACACCGGTCGTCGCCGGACATTGACTGGCAGGACGACCGAGGGCCGGGCCATGAAGGGCAGGGTCGACCGGGTCCCCGGAAGCCTGGAGCAGGCCGTCGAGAAGGTGACGCGAAGGGCGTCTTCAGGCGGTGCCCCCCATCGCAACGGAAGCGGTACACACGACGATGTACGACCAGACACGCGCCCAGCAGCCCGCAGGCCGGCCCCCGGGCTCCGACGGACGCCGCACCTCGGGCCCGGAGCCACTGCTCCCCCCGGAACAACGGGACGAGATCGTGCGCCGCCTCGGACATGCCGTCAACACCTTCGCGGACACCCCGCGCGAGGCTCTGGAGGAGGCCGAGGGCGCCTTCGACGAAGCCGCCGCCCAGCTCACGAAGGCCCTTGCGGAGCTGCGGCAGGTCCTCCGCACGGGCTGGCAGGACCGGGATCCCGAGACGGACTCCGCCGAACTCCGGGACGCGCTGAGGCAGTACCGGGAGATCACCCAACGACTGCTGCGTACCTAGGGCTGTCCGGCGCGGGCCGGGGACTCCCGCGGTCGCGTGCGGGCCGGGGACTCCCGCGGTCGCGTGCGGGCCGGGGCCGGTCCGGTGCGGGCCCGGGACTCCCCCGTTCGCGTACGGTCCCGCGGGGCCGCGGGACATGCCGGAGTAGAGTGGAAGATCCAGTCCGAGTCCCTCTCCTACCGGGACACCGAACTCCGAGGTCGCCGTGCAGCCCATGCAAACACCCTCGGACGGGTATGCCGCGGTCCGCATCGTCGCCGCCTCGCCCGAGGTCGCCCGCAGGGTGGCGGAGGTACTGCGCCACTGCTTCGACGCCACGGAGCAGCGCAGCTATCCCGCGGGCCCCGACGGAGGAACCCGCCTCGACCTCACCGTGGACACCACCCGCGCGGCAGAACCCGCACGGTCCTGGCTCGAGACCAGCCAGTCCGGGCAGCGGGCCGCCGGCGAAGGTGGGACGGCGTCCGGGAACGGCCCCTCCGGCGCCGTCGCGGAGTAGCGTTGAGTCACCGGGAGCATTTCGCACACCGACTCCGATGCCGGTGCCGTTCCCGGTGAGCGACGACACCGGGCGGCTGCTTGCGCAGGGGTCCGGAGACGGGTCCGCGCAATGTCCGCCAGCACGCCTCGTGTCTCTGCACGGCCCGTTCCCTTCAGTCCCTTCAGTCCCTCCGGTTCGTCCGGTTCGTCCGGTCCGTATGATCCGCCTGGTGCCTTCAGCCCCTTCAGGGTGCCGACCGCGCGCCTCGCGCTGAAATCCGTGAGCCCTTCCCGTGCGGCCGCCGGGTTGGACGGCGCCTGGTGGCCCCGTTCACGTGACCTGCCGAGCGAGCTCTCCGCCTTGGCGGATGTGCTGGATCCGCTCTGGGGACGCATCACCCGTATCGCGGTCAACCCCCGCCACTGGCCGGTCCTGCCACCGAGAATGTCCGCCAACGGCCATGTGGTGAAGGTCGGTTGGTCCGCCTCGGAGCTGGATCCGCACGAGATCCTGCTGCTCTCCTACACCACGGGCCGCTGGGACCTCCTCGTGATCCCCCCGGAAACCGGCGCACTCGTGGCCGCCCGGCTGATGGCCGCCGCGAGTGCGGACACCGGCCCGGCCATGACCGCGACCACGCTCATGACGGCGGAACGAGCCCACGGTCATGCCGACGCGTCAGGGATACGGCTCGTGATGGCCAAGAAGGAGACCGGCTGACCGGGGGGGGCGCCCGGGACGCCGGGGCCCCGGCGTGATCCTCTCCGCGGTACGGCCGTTCCCGGTCCGCCGGGGCGCGTTCCGTGCGCCGGCGGCGACCGTGCCGTGGGGCGGGCGCTCGGGAGGTGCCGGAACGGATCGCCGTGTCGGCCGTGCGGGCGGGCTCCGGCCGGGGGACCATCGGACACTGGTGGGTCGGTTTCCCTGACGTGCCCGCGGTCTCCGGTGCGGGGCCGCGACGGCTGGAGGGTGCGTGGTGGCGGGTGCGTGGTGCAGGGGCGGTGCCCGGTGCGGGGGACGCGGGGCGGGCGGGGCCGGGGGCCGGGCCGGGTTTCTGGCGACGGGTCGTCGCCCAGCTGAGCACGGCCGTGATGGTGGTGGATCCGGCCGGACGGATCGTCGCCCTGAACCCGGCCGCCGAGCGGCTGCTGGGCCGTGCCGCCACCGCGATGCGCGGCAGGGACGCGCACGATCTGCTGCACCGGGACGCGGGTGGCGGACCGCTCCTGCGGGAGCGGTGCCCGCTGCTCCAGGCGCTGGCCGAGGAGGCCGCCGCGCGTGGGGAGGGCGACAGCTATCTGCGCGGTGACGGCCGCCTGATCACGATCTCCTGGTCCGCGTCCCCCTTGTGGGACGGCGGCTCCTTCAAGGGCATCGCGGTGATGTTCACCGACGTCACGGGCGACCACGGCGCGCGCCGGGAGCGTGCGGCCTATACGAGCGCCCTGGAGGACCTCAACGAGCGGCTGACGCTCGTCGCGGAGATCACCGACGTACTGGGCCAGACCCTGGAGACGGACGAGGCCCTCGCCCGGCTGGGCCGCCTGCTGGTTCCGCGTCTGGCCGACTGGGCGGCGGTTGACCTCCGGACCGGTTCCGGGCAGGTCCACCGCGTGGCGGTGACCGGTCCCACGGGCCGGGACGCCGCACAGGAGGGCGGCCGCGAGCGGCTTCCCGATCCCGGGGAGGGGGACCAATCACCTCTCGTCCGCGTGCTGAACAGCGGTGATCCCGTGCTTCAGGACGAGGCCCGGACGGCCGCGCCGCCCGGCTCTCCGCTGGCCGCGGCGCACAGCGGGTTTCTGCGGAGGGTGGGCGCGCGGTCCGTCATCACGGTGCCGCTGGGTTCCGGACGCCAGATCACCGGCGCCCTGACGCTGGTGCGCACCGACCCGGCACACCCCTTCGACACCGCCGACCTGGGGGTGGTGAGCGACATCGGTCGCCGGGTCGGTCTGGTCATCGACAACGCACGGCGGTTCGGCCGTCAGCGCGCCGTCGCCGAGGCCATGCAGCGCAACCTGCTCGCCCCGCTCCCCCAGCCCGGCCGCCTGCGGCTGGCCGCCCGCTACCAGCCCGCCCCGGCCGGCTCCCAGGTCGGCGGTGACTGGTACGACGCGTTCGAGTTGAAGGACGGCACGCTCGCGCTGGTCATCGGCGACGTCGTGGGCCACGACCTGACCGCGGCGGGCGGGATGGCCCAACTGCACGGCATCCTGCGCTCACTGGCCTGGGACCGCACCGAGCCGCCCGGCGCCGTCGTCGCCCGTCTCGACGACGCCATGTCCGCCATCACCACCGTCTCCATGGCCACCCTCGTCCTCGCCCGGATCGAAGGTCACCCGGACACCGGGCCGTGGACACTGCGGTGGACCAGCGCCGGACATCCGCCGCCCCTCCTCCTCGCCCCGGGCGGACACGCGCACTACCTCGAAGCCGGACAGGGAATCCTCCTCGGCGCCCCCCTGGGTACCGAAGCGAGCCGCCCCGACGCCACGCAGTCCCTGCCACCGGGCTCCACGCTGCTGCTCTACACCGACGGGCTGGTCGAGGTCCCCGGCAGCGACCTCAGCACCAGCCTGGGCGTGCTGCGCCACCACGCTCTCGCACTCGCCCGGGAACCGCTGGACACGCTGTGCGACCAGCTGCTCGCCCGCATGCCGCCCGGCAGCACCGACGACGTGGCCCTCCTCGCCCTGCGTCTGCCGGCTCCGTGACCCGGTCCCGCGCTCCGTCCGAGACTCGTACCCTCCGCCCTGCCGCTGCCGACCGGCGATCGAGGAGCCGCTGAGCCCACCGGACCCGGCGCACCCGGACCGGCCCCGAAGTCACGGCCCGCCTCGATGTCAGGCGCCGCGACTGCGGGACGTGGTGGTCACCGGCGTGGTGGCGCTGCGCATGCACACCACGGACGCCGGAGGTGTCAGCCGGCATCCGGCCCGGGTGTCGGAAGGCCTTCCGGGATCGCGACCGGCCTCCCGGCGTCGGGAACGGGCAGGGCGGGTTCCGCCGCGGCCGGTGCCGGCTTGGCGAGGAGTCGGGGGCGCCCGAAGCGACGCATCGCGGGGACCTCGACGAGGGTGTGCAGAACCCAGGCCAGGCACCAGGAGACCACGTACGCGGTGACGCCGAGGGCGATGGCGGCGGGGGTGCTCCACTGACGCTTCGCGCCGAGCGCCACATGGCCGAAGTTGAGGATCTGCCAGTGCACCAGGTAGAAGGCGAAGGAGAGTTCGCCCAGCCGCACCACGGGACGGCTGCGGAACGGTGAGGACAGTCCCTTCATGTCAGCCGTGGCCGCGGCGGCGACGACCAGGGCGATCGGGGCTCCGGTGGCCGCGACGAAGCTCCACGGCTCGGGCACGTTCGAGGCCAGCAGGTAGCCGCAGAACAGCAGGCCGAGCGCCGGATAGAGGCCGAGACGGATCCACTTGCCCTCCATGACGATACGGGCCATCACCATGCCCAGCACGAAGTCCAGGGCGCGCACCGGCGGGAACATCTGGATGAACCACACGTGCCGGGCCGGAATCGTGTAGAACATCGGCCGGTCCGGGAGGAGTTCGGCGACGAACGGCACCACCCACATGGCCGCCGCCAGACCCGCCGCCCAGCACCACAGGCGCTGCGGACGGATCCGCCCCACCAGTTTGTGCAGCAGCGGGAAGCAGAGGTAGAAGACCACCTCGCAGGCCATCGACCAGCTGACGAAGTCCATGCTGAAGGTGATGTCCATGGGCGGGAACCACGGGTGGATCAGGAAGAGGTTCGGGATCGCGCTGCGGGCCGCGATCGGGATGCCGAGCGCCAGCATGGTCACAGCGGCCAGGGCCCAGGCGACCACGTGGTTGGGGTAGATCTTCGCGGTGCGGCGGCGGTAGAAGCGTCGCAGCGGCTCACCGGGCTTGGCGACCGTCGTCAGGATGAAGCCGCTGAGCACGAAGAAGAACCCCACCTGCATGGGACCGGCGCGCCCGACGAGCCGGCTGTACCACTCCCCCACCTCGGTGTCGCGGAAGGGGAACTGGTACGCGAAGTGGAAGAGGAAGACGATCGAGGCGGCGACGAAGCGCATGCCGTCGAGGGCGGGCAGCCACAAGGTGCGCGGGCCACTGCGCGAGAAGGCCATCGGGATCAGCTCCGTTCGAGGGCGGGTTGCGGGGCGGGCCGGCCGGGCGCCGGGGCGGGGCGCGGGACGAGCACGACGCGGCCCCGTTGCACCCGGTCCTCGATCAGCCGGTGGCCGGTGGCGGCCTGGTCGAGCGGGAGGCGGACGTGCACCGCGGGCCGCAGGGTGCCGTCGCCGAGGCGCCGGGTGAGTTCGGCGAGCCCGGCGCGGTACTGGTCGGGACGGGCGGCGCGCCAGGCCGAGAGGGAGAAACCGGTGACGGTCTTGAGGGCGATGAGGTCCATGACGGACACCCGCGGGATGTCGGTGCCGCCGCCGGCCGAGCCGTAGAACACCAGGCGCCCGGCCGGGGCGAGGGCCCGCACGCCCGCGAGCAGGACGTCGCCGCCGATGCTGTCGAGGACGACGTCGGCGCCACGGCCGCCGGTCGCCGCACGGACCGCGTCGGGCCAGTCGGGGCGGGTGGGGTCGATGACGGCGTCAGCGCCGAGGCCGGCCGCGAACTCCCGTTTGGCGGGCGTGCTCGCGGCGGCGAGGACCTGTCCGGCGCCGGCGGCCCGGGCCAGTTGGACGGCGAGGTGGCCGATGCCGCCCGCCGCCGCGTGCACCAGGACGCTCTCGCCCTCGCGCAGGCCCGCGGTGGCCAGGATGCCGACGGCGATGGGGCCCGCGCCGGGCAGCACGGTCGCCTCGGCGGCGTCCAGCTCCACGGGCACGGGCACCAGGGAGTCGGCCCCGGCCACCATGTGGTCGGCGTAGGCGCCCTGCATCAGGAAGGCTCCCACCCGGTCGCCGACACGGACGCCGGCGGTGCCCGGGCCGAGCTCGGCCACGGTGCCCACGACGTCGCCGCCGAGCAGCAGGGGCAGGGTCGGGCGCCACATGGGGGCGGGGAAGGTGTCCGCGCGCATCTGGGTCTGGGCGAACCCCACGCTGACTGCCTCGGCGGTGATGAGGACCTCGCCGGGGCCGGGTTCGGGGGTCGGCAGTTCGCGGGGGCGCAGGACGTCGGGGCCGCCGTATGCGTCGAGCGGTACGGCGAGCATCCTGCGGGGGACGGCGGTCATGGCGTGTCTCCGGACGTTCCGACGAGGCCGAGAGGAAAGGAGGAGAGGGGCGACGGTGGGTTCACCACGGCACGGAGCCCTGGGCCGACTGGAAGGTTCCGGTGGGGCCGTCGTCCGGCAGCAGGGCCAGCCGCAGCACGGTCTCCGCGGCGTCCGCGGGCGAGCCCGGGCCGGAGTGGCCGTTGAGGTCGGTGGCGACATAGCCCGGCTCCACGGCGTTGACCTTGATGCCGTCGGGGCGCAGGGCGTGGGCGTACTGCAGCGTCACCGCGTTCAGGGCGGCCTTGGATGTGCCGTAGGCCAGCAGTTGGTAGGGCGCGAGGCGTTCGGGCTGCCGGGCGTTGACGGTCTGGGAGCCGAGGCTGCTGGAGAGGTTGACGATGCGCGGGGCCGGAGAGCGGCGCAGCAGCGGGAGCAACGCGGTGGTGACGGTGACCACGCCGAAGACGTTGACCTCGTAGGTGCGGCGCAGGTGGTCGGCGGTGGCCTCGGGAACGGGGATGCCCGCGTCGAGCAGCACGCCCGCGTTGTTGACGAGGAGGTCGAGCCGGCCGGCCGTCTCCTCGACGGCGGCCGCGGCGGCCTTCGCGGAGTCGGGGTCGGTGACGTCGAGCTGGACGTACCGGACGTCGGCGCCCTCGTCCGTGAGGGCGGCGGCCGCGGCCCGTCCGCGTTCCCTGTCGCGGGCGGCGAGGAAGACCGTGGTGCCGAGAGTGCCGAGGCGGCGGGCGGTGTGCAGGCCGATGCCCTTGTTGGCGCCGGTGACCAGGGCGACGGACGGGATACGGGCAGCCGGGGTCATCGGGTTCCTCCCACCCGGGTCGCGGGCGGCTGTTCGAGGTGGACGGTGTCGTGGGCCTCGACGAGTTCGGCGATGCGCGCGCGGTCGGTGGGGCCCGGCGCGGCGAGCAGGTCGGCCAGGCCCTCGAACATCAGCTCGGCGCCTCCGGGGGTGGTGACGAAGAGCATCCGGCCCTCGGTGTCGCCGACGTTGCGGAAGCCGTGTCCGATGCCGCGGGGGGCGTAGACGACGGTTCCGGGAGCGGCGCGGTGCAGGCTCTCGCCGACCTGGATGTCGTAGCGGCCCTCCAGGACGTAGAAGGCCTTGTCCGTGTGGCGGTGGTAGTGGAAGGGCGGCCCGCCGCCCGTGGGTGTGGTGACCTCGAAGAGGGAGAACAGGCCGCGGGTGTCGGCGCCGCGCAGCAGGAACCTGCCCCGTTCGACGGTCCACTCGACACAAGGGGTCTCCTCGGTCACCACGAACCTGGGCGGCGCGGGGACGGAGTTGTGGGTGCCGGTCATGATGCTCCCGCAGGACTTCGAACTTGATCGAACATTACGATGATGTTGGAACACTGCAGCGAGGCGGAGTTATGCTCGCCTCCATGAGCGATGTGGTGTTCCATCCGCCGGTGCAGGAGCTGGTCCTGACGAAGGTGCTCGCCGCCCTCGCCGAACCGGCCCGGCTGGCGATCGTGCGTGCCATCGCCCGCACCGGGGAGACCGGGGTGTCGTGCACCCAGATCCAGCGGGACGCGGGAATCGAGATCGGCAAGTCGACGATGTCGCACCACCAACGCGTGCTGCGGGAGTCCGGGGTCACCCGCACCCGCATCGAAGGCTCCCGGCGGATGCTGACCCTGCGCCGCACCGACCTGGACCGCCGCTTCCCCGGCCTGCTCGACGCGGTGCTCACCGAGAGCGACGCGGTCGTCGGGGCGGCCGCCGTCTGAGGCACCCGGGCGGCCCGTCACGGGGACTCCAGCCTCGACGCCGCGTAGGCGCGGGCGGCCGGTTCCCAGCGCAGGACCGCGTGCCCGGCCGCCGCGTGGACGTCCCGCCAGTAGCGCTGCAACGGCTCGCTCTCGTGCTGCGCCCGGGCGCCGGACGAGCGCAGCAACCCGTCCACGGCCGCCACCAGGAGGTCGACCGCCAGCGCGTGGTCCCGTTGCGCGCGGGCCGTCGCGGCGGCATCGGGGTGGCCCTCGTCGGCGTCGGTGGCGGCCCGCGTCAGCAGCAGCCGCGCGGCGTCCGTCTCCCCCGCCGCCCGGGCCAGCGCCAGCTCCTCGGTGGCCGCGGTGTCGCCTGACATGCCGATTCCGCCGCCGGCACGGGCCGCGCGCCGGGCGGCCTGGCTCGCGGTCCAGGCCGTCAGGGCACCGTCCAGCGCGCCCAGCGCGGGCGCCGCGAAGGACAGTCCGCTCACACTCTTCAGCGGCACCCGGTGGCAGTGCGCGTCCGACGCCTCGGGCCGCCCCGTCAACAGGGTTTCCCGGGCGAAGCTGTGCTCGTACGGCACGAAGACCTGCTCGGCCAGCACCAGCGTGTCACTGCCGGTGCCGCGCATGCCGACGGTGAACCAGGTGCGCTCGATCTCGTAGGCGGAGCGCGGGACCAGCAGGAAGCGGACCTCCCGGCCGTCGCCGTCCACCGGGACCGGGCAGCACAGCAGGGCGTGGTCCGCGTGGTCGATGCCGCTGACGAACGCCCAGCGACCGCTCAGCAGCCAGCCGCCGGCGACCGCCGTGGCCTCGCCGCCCGGCAACAGCGCGCCGACCACCAGGGCGTCCGGATTCCCGGCCCACACCGCACGCTGCCCGGCCTCCGGCAGAAAGCCGGCCATCCGGCCGAGCGAGGCGGCGATCGACGCCACCCAGGCGGCGGACGGGTCCGCCGCGGCGACCTCGGCCGTGGTGTCGAGGAACCATCGGAACGTGCCCTGCGTGCCGCCCCAGCGGGCCGGCACGAAGTGGCGCGCGAAACCGGCCTCGCGCACGGCCTGCGCCACCTCCGGCGCCGGCTGCCGGTCGGCCTCCGCCTTGTCTGCGTGGTCCGCGGCGAGAGCGACCAGACGCTCCGCTGGGTTGGGGCCGGGCATGCGGCACACCTCCTTGTGAGGACTGGGCGCCAGCGTGTGCGGCCCGGCTCGAAACGACCTCGACCGCGGCTAGGGCCGGTGGACGGGGGCGAGCCCCACCCCGTTTCGAGCCGCTCTCAAGGGTGTGGTCGCAGCCTGACCTGGCCCGGGGACCGCCCGGCGCCGGCAAGCGAAAGGAAGACGACGCGATGCCCTTGTCCGACCTCAGGCGCACAGGAGGTGTGCGGTGACCCGGCGTGTGGTGCTCACCGGCATCGGGGTGCGTGTACCGGGCGGTTCCGGAACGAAGGAGTTCTGGGACCTGCTGACCGCGGGCCGCACGGCCACCCGGCGCATCTCCTTCTTCGACCCGTCCCCGTTCCGCTCGCAGGTCGCCGGTGAAGTCGACTTCGACGCCCAGGCCGAGGGGTTCACGCCCCGCGAGCTGCGGCGCATGGACCGCGCCACCCAGTTCGCGGTCGCCTGTACCCGTGACGCCCTCGCCGACAGCGGTCTGGAGCCGGGCTCGGCGCAGGCCGGCCACCCCGAGCCGCACCGCGTCGGCGTCAGCCTGGGCAGCGCCGTCGCCTCCGCGACCAGCCTGGAGCGCGAGTATCTGGTGATGTCCGGCGGCGGCCAGGAGTGGGTCGTCGACCCGGGGTATCTGTCGCCGCACATGTTCGACTACCTCAGCCCGGGCGTGATGCCCGCCGAGATCGCCTGGGCGGTGGGCGCCGAGGGCCCGGTGACGATGGTCTCCGACGGCTGCACCTCGGGCCTCGACGCGGTGGGGTACGCGGCCCAGCTGATCCGTGAGGGCAGCGTGGACGTGATGGTCGCGGGCGCGGCCGACACCCCCATCTCGCCGATCGTCGTGGCCTGCTTCGACGCGATCAAGGCGACCACGACCCGCAATGACGACCCCGAACACGCCTCGCGCCCCTTCGACGGCTCCCGCAACGGCTTCGTGCTCGCCGAGGGCGCCGCCATGTTCGTCCTGGAGGAGTACGAGTCCGCCCGGGCCCGCGGCGCGCACGTCTACGCCGAGATCACGGGCTATGCGACGCGCTCGAACGCGTACCACATGACCGGTCTGAAGAAGGACGGCCGGGAGATGGCCGAGGCGATCCGGGTGGCCCTCGGGCAGGCCCGCGCCGACGCCACCTCCGTCGACTACGTGAACGCGCACGGCTCGGGCACCAAGCAGAACGACCGGCACGAGACGGCCGCGTTCAAGCGGAGCCTCGGGCAGCACGCGTACGACGTGCCGGTCAGTTCCATCAAGTCGATGGTCGGCCACTCGCTGGGCGCCATCGGGTCGATCGAGATCGCCGCCTGCGCCCTGGCGATGGAGCACGGTGTCGTCCCGCCGACGGCGAACCTGCACACCGCCGACCCCGAGTGCGACCTCGACTACGTCCCGCTCACCGCGCGGGAGCGGCGGCTGGACACGGTGCTGACCGTGGGCAGCGGCTTCGGCGGCTTCCAGAGCGCCATGGTGCTGCAGCGTCCGGAAGGAGCCCGCGCATGACCGCGACCACCGTCGAGGTCCCCGCCGTCCGCGCCCCGGCCACCCGGGCCGTCATCACCGGCATCGGGGTCACCGCCCCCAACGGGCTGGGCACGGAGGCGTACTGGAAGGCGGTGCTGGCCGGCGTCAACGGGATCAGGGAGCTCGGCAGGTTCGACACCAGCCGGTTCCCGTCCCGGCTGGCCGGCGAGATCACCGACTTCCGGGCCGAGGACCATCTGCCCGGCCGGCTGCTCCCGCAGACGGACCTGTCGACCCGGCTGGCGCTCGCCGCCTCCGACTGGGCGCTGGCCGACGCGGACGTGACGCCGGGGACGCTCACCGACTACGCCAAGGGCGTGGTGACGTCGAACGCCACCGGCGGGTTCGCGTTCACCCACGAGGAGTTCCGCAAGCTGTGGACCCGTGGGCCCGAACACGTCAGCGTCTACGAGTCGTTCGCCTGGTTCTACGCTGTGAACACCGGCCAGATCTCGATCCGCAACACCATGCGCGGGCCCAGCGCCGCCCTGGTCGGCGAGCAGGCCGGCGGTCTCGACGCCCTCGGGCACGCGCGGCGCACCGTACGGCAGGGCACCGACCTGGTCGTCGCGGGCGGCGTCGACTCGGCGCTCGACCCGTGGGGCTACGCCTCGCAGCTCGCGGGCGGCCGGGTGACCACGGTCGCGGACCGGGACCGGGCGTATCTGCCGTTCGACGCGCGGGCCGCCGGCTACGTGCCGGGCGAGGGCGGGGCGATCCTCGTCGTGGAGAACCCGGACACCGCCCGGGAGCGCGGGGTGGGGCAGGTGTACGGCGAGATCGCGGGCTACGCGGCCACGTTCGACCCGGCCCCCGGCTCCGGCCGGCCGCCGCGGCTGCGCCGGGCCGTCGAACTCGCCCTCACGGACGCGGGGGTGACGCCCGGCGAGGTCGACGCGGTGTTCGCCGACGCGGCCGGCATCCCCGAACTCGACCTGGCCGAGGCCGAGGCGCTGGCCGGCGTCTTCGGACCCGGCGGCGTCCCCGTCACCGCGCCCAAGTCGCTCACCGGGCGCCTGTACGCCGGCGGTGGTCCGCTCGACGTGGTGGCGGCCCTGCTCGCCATCCGTGACGGGGTGCTGCCCGCGACCGCCGGCACCACCGAGGTGCCCGAACGGTACGGCCTCGACCTGGTTTTGGGCGAGCCTCGCGAGCTGCCCGTCCGCACCGCCCTGGTGCTCGCGCGGGGCCGCTGGGGCTTCAACGCGGCCCTCGTGGTCCGCGCGGCCGGACTCTGAGCACGACTGCTCACCACGACGAGTCCGCCCACTCGTCGCCCCGGCCCGCACCTGACATCCCACCACCCATGACACGAAGGAGAGTTCACATCGTGAGGACCATGACCCTGGACGATCTGCGCCGCATCCTGCGCGAGTGCGCCGGCTTCGACGAGGGCCTCCGGGACGACGAGGCCGCGCTCGACGCGGCCTTCGAGGACCTGGGGTACGACTCCCTCGCCCTGATGGAGAGCGCCGCCCGCATCCAGAAGGAGTTCGGCGTCGTCATACCCGACGACGAGATCACCGAGGTGGAGACGCCCCGGGCGCTCCTCGGCCTGGTCAACGGCAGCCTGACCGCGGCCGCCTGAGCGGCCGGCGAGGAGAGAACGCCCATGACCGAGCAACGTCTTCACCACACCGAGCACACCCTGACCGTGGACGCGCCGGCCGCCGAGCTGTACGGCCTGGCGGCCGACGTCACCCGCTGGCCCGCCCTGTTCGGCCCGAGCGTGCACGTGCAGCACCAGTTGCGCGAGGAGCGGGCCGAGCGGTTCGAGCTGTGGGCCGTCGTCAACGGCGAGGTCGGCAGCTGGGTCTCGCAGCGGACCCTGGACCCCGACCGGCTGCGCGTGACCTTCGCCCAGGTCCGCAGCCGGGCCCCGATCGCCTCGATGCGCGGCGAGTGGCTGTTTCGCACGCTGTCGCCGACGCGCACCGAGATCGTGCTGCGGCACACCTTCTCCGCCGTCGACGACGACCCGGAGTCCGTGGCGTGGATCCTGCGGGGGCTGGACCGCAACAGCCCGGAGGAGCTGGCCGCCCTGGCCCGGTTCGCGCTGTACGGGCACCCGGTGGACGACCTCGTGTTCTCCTTCACGGACACCGTCCGCCTCACCGGGACGGCGGCGGACGCGTACACGTTCGTCCACCGGGCCGACCGGTGGGCCCGGCTGCTGCCGCACGTGGACCGGGTCCGGCTCACCGAGCCCTCGCCCGGTGTGCAGGAACTGGAGATGGACACGGTGACCTCGGACGGCTCGGCGCACACCACCCGCTCGCTGCGGGTGTGCCGGACCGGCGAGTGGATCGCGTACAAGCAGCTGATGACGCCTCGGTTGATGCTGGGGCACAGCGGCCTGTGGACCTTCGCCGACGGGTCCGGCGGCCCGGTGGTGACGGCCCGTCACACCGTCGCGCTCAACCCGGAGGCCGTGTCCGAGGTGCTCGGTGAGCATGCCACGCTCGCCGAGGCCCGGGCGTATCTGCGCGACGCCCTGGGGCGCAACAGCCGTACGACGATCGAGCACGCCGACGCGTTCGCGACGGGCCGCCGCAAGCGGGCCGTGGCGCGCAGCGCCTGAGACGGCGCCGGCCGGGAAGGCGAAGGCCCGGCGGTCCGAAGGGGACCGCCGGGCCTTCGCCGTGTGCGCTCACGCACGGGTCACAGCAGGTGCGCGCCGCCGTCCACGGACAGGATCGCACCGGTCGTGTACGGCGACTCGATCAGCCCGTACACGGACGCGGCGACGTCCTCGGGCGTGCCCACCCGGCGCAGCGGGGTGCTCTCCCGCACATGCTCGGCGATCGCCGTGAAGTCCTTGGTCCACGGCGTCTCGATGAGCCCGGGCGCCACGGCGTTGACCCGGACCTGCGGACCCGCGGTGTTGGCCAGCAGCCGGGTCATGTGCTCGATCGCGGCCTTGCTGACGGCGTACGGGACGGAGCTGCCCGCGGGCCTGCTGCCCGCCACGGAGGAGATGTTGACGACCACACCGTCGGCGGACTCGCGCAGGTGCGGCATGGCGGCCACCGTGGTCGTCCAGGTACCGATGACGTTCAGGCCGAGGATCTCGCGCCAGACGCCCGCGTGGGCCGCCTCCAGGTCCGAGTGCGGGATCACCTTCGTGGTGCCCGCGTTGTTGACCAGAATGTCGAGCCGGCCGTAGTGCGCGGCCACCTCGGCGACCAGCCGGCGCGCCTCGTCCTCGTCCGAGAGGTCGGCCTGGATGTACGTCGCCTCGGGCAGCGAGCCGGCGAACCGGCGCCCGGCGTCCGCGGAACGCGCCGAGTTGATCACCACGCGGATCCCCGCGGCGGCCAGCCGTACGGCCACCGCGGCGCCGATGCCGGAGGTGGATCCTGTCACCAGGGCCACGCGCTTGTCGTCGCTCATGCTGTGAACTCCTTCGGGTGGATGCGGGTGGATGCGGGTGGGTACGCCGGAGCGCACCGCCGAACCGGATCGCGGCCCGGCGGTGCGCTCGGGAGGAGGCCCCCTTGGGTCGGGGGCGCGGCGGCCGGGCGCCGGGGATGGACGGCCGGCCACTCGTCGAGGGGGTCAGCGGGACGTGCTGTGGACGGCGACCCGGCGCACGCCCAGGCAGATGCCCTGGCCCTCCACGGACGCGGCCATGGTGGTCAGCCCGACGGCGAGCTGGCGCGGGGCGGCCGCGCGTTCCTCGCCGGGCAGCTCCCACAGCACACAGGCTCCGTCGAACTGCTGCTGGCCCAGGTCGCCCACGGTGAGCGCGTGCCGCCCGTCGACCACCCAGCGGACGGTGCCCGCCGCCGGGTCGTAGGTCAGGGCGCAGTGGTGCGGGCGGCCGGGCCGTACGTCGCACAGCGGCACGGCGACGGAGAACGCGCGCTCGTCGCGGCCCGCCCGGGGCAGCCGTTCGTACAGCGCGTACACGGCGCTGCCGGTGAGGCAGAAGTCGAAGACCATTCCGGTCTCGCGGTCGAAGGTCATCAGGGCCCCCGCTCCGCGCCCGACGTCCCCGGCCGGGTCCGCGGCGGCGCCGGACGCGGGTGCGCCCCAGGTGCCGTAGGCGCGTACCGCGAGCTCGGCCTCGACGGTGAGGGCCCGCTCCGGCGGGGTGTCGAAGCCGGCGACGCCGGTGGACGCGGTTGTCTCCAGGTAGGCGGTCCAGCGCAGGAAGGCGTCCGGCGGTTCGGGGCCCTCGGACGGGGTGAACGCCGGTTCCCCGGTGCCCGGGTGGACGCTTCTCGGCACGATCACCACACCGCTGTCGCCGCGCCCGACGACTCCGTCGCCGCCCGCCCCGATGTGGGTGTCGCGCAGCCGCCAGGGCGCGCCGGGGCGGGTGTGGTCCAGCCCGTGGGCGAAGTCGTCGAGGAAGTGCACCCGTCGCGGGGCGTCGGTCTGCACAGTCATGGGTGCCGTACCTTTCTTCGTGGGTTGATCCGGGCCGTTCGCGGGATCGGGGCACCCAGCGATGCCGGGGCACGGCCGTCACGGGTGTGCCGCGTTCGTGGCTTGGCCTCTCCGCCGGTGGGGTGCGGGGCTCAGTAGTTGCCCAGGCCGCCGCAGACGTTCAGGGCCTGCGCGGTGACGGCGGCCGCGTCGTCGCCGACCAGGTACTCGACCATCGCGGCGACCTCTCGGGTCTCCACATAGCGGCCCAGCGGCACCCGGTTGGTGATGCGGTCGAAGGTCTCCTCCTCGCTGACCTGCCAGATCCCGGCGTAGTGGGTGCGCACCCGTTCGGCCATGGGCGTCTCGACGAAGCCGGGGCAGACGGCGTTGACGGTGATGCCGGTGCGGGCCAGTTCCAGGCCGAGCGCCTTGGTGAAGCCGACCACGCCGTGCTTGGAGGCGGAGTACGGGGCGGCGTGCACGACGCCCTGCTTACCGCCGGTGGAGGCGATGTTGACGATCCGGCCGCGCTCCTTCGCGAGCATCCCGCCGGTGGTCAGGACCTCCTTCGTCATCAGGAAGACGCTGTTGAGGTTGGTGTTGACGACGTCGAACCACAACTCGTCGGGGATTTCGTGGGTGGCGCCGCCACCGCTGCGGCCGGCGTTGTTGACGAGGATGTCCACCGGTCCGTAGCGCTCCACGGCGGCGCGCACGAAGGCGCGGATCTGCGCGGGGTCGGACACGTCGCACACCGTGCCGTCGACGTCGTACCCCTGCTCCTGAAGCGACTTGACGGTGTCGGTCAGCTGCTCCTGGCCGCGGGCACACAGATACACGCGGGCGCCGAGACCGGCGAGGCGGCTCGCCACCTCCAGGCCGATCCCGCTGGTCGCGCCGGTGACCAGGGCCACCGGCCGCGCGGACTCACTCATGCTGCCTCCTCGTGTGCGGTCTGCGGTCCGAGCCTGCGCAGGTGTTCTCGAAGGGGGCTCGAAGCGGCCTTGACCGCCGTTGCTCGAGCCGGGTTCGAGGGGCGGGGGCGAACGTGAGTGGCCGTTCATGCCCACCACTTGCCTCCGGGAGACAGCCATGACCAGCACGGAGACCGTCATGACCAGCGGCCACTCGCCGGCCGAGCGGGCCGCGCGGGTGACGCCGGAGCTGTACGCACGCGTGCAGCACTTCTACGCCCATCAGATGCAGGCACTCGACTCGCTGCGGTTCGAGGACTATGCGGCGACCTTCACCGAGGACGGCACCTTCCAGCACTCGCCCGGCGTGGAACCGGCGCGCACCCGGCCCGGGATCGTGGCCGAACTGGTCGAGTTCCACAAGCGGTTCGACGGCGACCCGGTGCAGCGGCGGCACTGGTTCGGGCACATCGCGCTGGAGCAGGGCCCGGACGGCGAGTTGCTGTCCACGGCCTACGCCCTCGTGGTCACCGTCCGCCCCGGCGGCAAGCCGGAGATCGCCCCGAGCTGCGTCGTGCACGACGTGCTGGTCGAGACGCAGGGCGGCACGATCCACACCCGCTCGCGGCGGATCACACACGACCAGATGTTCTGAGGAGGAGGCCTGGTGCGGCCCGGAAGGCGGAGACGGGGTGTACGAGGGGTGAGGACGCAGGTCCGGCCGGAGGGGCCGGAGCCGGTCGCGGTGGGTCCAGGGGGCCGGCCGGCACGGCTCGACATCCCGGCCCGGTCGGTACGCGCGGTGGCCCGGCGGGACGTCCGCGCCGCCCTCACCCGGGGCGTCGGTCCCGCCGTCGTGCTCGCCGCCGTGGCGGTGCACGGCACGCCGGAGCAGCGCGCTGTCGCGACCCGGGCCGCCCGCGCGGGCCGCCGCCTCACGCTGCTCCTGCCCGGGGCACCGGTGGGCGGGAGCGTCCTCGAAGGAACCTCTGGGTACGTGGAGTTCGTTCCGGCCGGGCCCGTCCTCGCGGACGCCTCGCTCACGGCGCGTCTGGTGGTCCGCGGCGCCGCGGAGGACTCTTTCCTGGGGGCGCCGGGGCATGGTGCCCAGGTGCTGCTGGACGCCATGCGGTTCGGTTGGCCGCTTTTCGTGTCGGTGGGCATCGGTACCGCCGACACCGTGCTGCGCGCGGTCGTCGACGCCGCCGGAACCGCCGGTGTGCGTCCGCTGGGCTCCTCACTCACCCGGCGTGCGGTGACGGCCGCCTTCCTCGACCTGCTCGTCGTGGACTGCCTGGTGACGACGGCCGTACGCGCCCTGCAGCTCGCGCCGGCCCAGGCGACGGCGCTGTCGGCCGTGGCCGGGCACCTGGGGCCGCGGCTGCTGCGGGACGGCTGCGAGGGCCTCGTACCGGTGCTGGGCCGGCACGCCCACAACGCGTCCGGCGTGTTCGGCTCGATACGCGCCCGGCTGCGGGAGCTCGCCGCGCCGTCGCCCCACGGGGCGGGAGGTCTGGGTGTGCTCACCGCGCTGTCGGCCCGCGAGGAGCACCGCGCGGCCGGCCTCCCGGAGGCCGTGTACGCGCCGGGCGGCCCGCTGCCGCCGCAGGCCCGACCGGTCACCGCTCCGCCGGCCTGGTTCGCTCCACGGTTTCCCGCGGAGGGCCGGTCCGGCCCGCTCGGCGCACTCGTACGGCTGCTGGACCGCGAAGCCTCCGTGGTGCGCGCGGAGTTGGCCGCCACGCGGGCATCGGTGTCCGCACCGGCCCTGCGCGCGGCCGCCGACCGTTATGCCCTGCTGCACGCGGCGGCCTGCTGCCTCGGTGTGGCCCGCAACGCGCCCCCGGGCTTTCTCGCCGACCCGGCATGGCTCACCGCCGCCCTCGCCCGCATCGCGCACCGCCTCGCCCTCCCCCCGGCGCCCGGCACCCGCCCCCGGGACGACACCGTCCTCGAGGAGGCCCTGACCCGGTGCCGCGACGACAGGGCCCTCGACCTGTACGCCACCCCCCTGTCCCGCACCGGGCTGTGACGATGACCGGGGACCACGCGCACGCCGTCACCGCCGCGCGCCCCCCGGCCGGGGTCGCAGGCGGGCCCGTGCCGGGGCCGGCACGCGTCGCCGGGCCGGACGCCCCCTTGGGGGAACTCGGCGCCGCTCTCGGGCGGTTCGGGCATGCCGTGCTGTGGAGCGGGACACAGGACTGGCAGGTCGGGGACGAACGTGAACTCGGGCTGTCCCAGCGGGAGTTCGCGCGGGCCGCGCTGCTGTCCGGGCGCAGGCGGTCGTCGTTCGTGGCTTCCCGGCTGCTGCTGAGGCACGCGGCGGCGCACGCTCTCGGCGCCACGCCCGCGGACATCGACGTGGCGCGCGCACCGGAGGGCCGGCCTTTCCTGCGCGGCTGCGAGGAGCTCGATGTGAGCGTGAGTCACACCGGCGACCTGGCCGTGGTCGCGCTGAGCCGCTCAGGGCGGGTCGGCGTCGATGTGGAGTCCGCGGCCCGCACGGTCGGCGGACTCGGCGAGGAGGTCCTGACAGCGCCCGAACTGGCGGCGCTGGCCCGCCTGCCGGCCGCCCGCCGCGCCCGGGCACTGCTGCGCCTGTGGACCCTCAAGGAGGCCTACGCCAAGGCTCTGGGCCACGGCCTCAGACTGCCGTTCGCGTCCTTCGGGTTCGTCCCGCTCCCCGAGGAGCGGTCCACCCCGGCCCCGGACGCGGACGGCCCCGTTCGGCTGGTCACTGCCGACGGGGCTCTGGCCGACGCGGGGGGCTGGCGGTTCGGAACGCGCGGTGTGGCCGGTGATCATGTGCTGGCCCTGGCCCTGGGGCCCGGTCCGCACACGCCGTCACCAGGGCTCGACGCCGCCCTGGCCGCGGCCGTGCTCAGTGCGCCGCGGCCAGCGGCGGTTCGAGGGACGGGTCCGCGGACAACATCGCCCGGTGCAGCCGCTGCAGCCGCGGCGACGGGTCGATCCCGAGCTCCTCGATGAGCGTGCCGCGCAGCCGCTGGAACGCCTCCAGCGCCCGCCAGGCGTTGCCCGAGCGGTACAGCGCCAGCATGAACTGGGCGCACAGGCTCTCCTTCATGGGATATCTGGCCACCAGCATCCCCAGCTCGGACAGCAGCGCGGCGTGCCGCCCCAGTCGTAGATCCGCCTCGATGCGCTGTTCGAGGACCCGCAGCCGGGACTCCTCCATGCCGATCAGCTCGACGGACAGCACCTCGCCGGTGGGCACGTCCACCAGGCCGGGACCGCGCCACAGCTCGAGCGCCCCGGCCAGCAGCAGTGCCGCGGCACCCGCGTCCCCGGCCTCCAGTTCCTCCCCGCCCCGGGCCGCCTTGTGCTCGAACTCGGCGACATCGGAGCACAGCTCAGCGGCGTCGAGGCGGTAGCCGCCGTAGCAGGTCTTCAGTACGTCCTTGGCGCAACGGCCCGAATCGCGACCGAGCGCCGACGCTATCTTGCGCCGCAGTTGGAGTATGTAGGTCTGCAGCGTGGTGCTCGCGCTGCGCGGCAGCTGGTCGCCCCAGATCTCCTCCATCAGGACCGGAGCCGGCACGACACGGCCCGCGCGCAGGGCGAGCAAGGCGAGGATCTGCCGGGGTTTGCCGGCGCTGGGCACGATCGACACACCGTGTTCCTGGACGAGCAACGGGCCAAGGACCTTGATCTCCACGTGGATCTCCCCTGTTTCTCCTGACGGACCTGTGAGGTCGGACGTCCGGAAACGAATCCATCTCCTCGGGAGCCTCGCACCGATGGACATCCCTGCCGTATACCGTTCCTCATGATCTGCGACGGGAATTGCTCATATGAGGAATTCACGTCCGGAGGCTGAACCGCTAACTGCCCCCGCGACACGCTCTGATCCACACTCGTCGGACCTTGGGCGCCCGACTAGGAGATGACATGCCCGACATCACCGACACCCGGACGTCCGGCGCCTTGACGCTCCACCTGTGGTCGCTGCTCGACGAGGTCGTCGTGGAGGGCCGCTCCGACGGGTCCGTCGTGCTGCGCCGCGGCACGGAGGTCCGGAGCCTGTACCGGCCCGGGCTGCTGGTGCGCAACGCGCTGGACCGGATGACGCTGGGGCCGGTGCGGCTGGACAACCTCACCGGGGTGCCGGTGCGACCGGGCGACAGCGGCAGCTGCGGCGAAGTGGCCGAACTGATGTGGTCGTTGCGGTGCATCGCGGAACTCGTGGTGCACACACTGGGCTACGACGACCCGCGCGGCCCGCTGCTGTCGGTGTACTGCTCGGCGGCCTCGGCCGCGTTCCGCCCGGCGCGGCCGCCCGGCGAGGGCCGGGTGCGGCTCGCGCCGGGCGTCGTGTGCCGCCGGGAGCACGGCGAGCCGGTCCTGGCCTCCCCGCGCTCCGCGCACCGCGTGCGGCTGCACCGCCCGGAGGCCACGGCCCTGGTGGCCACCCTGCACCGACCGCTGGACGCCCGGGAGGCAGCCGCGGCCGTTTCCCTGCGCCGCGACGTGACCGAGGAGATCCTGGCCTACCTGGTGGGCGCCGACCTGGTGTGCTGAACCGGCCCACCGGCCGGCGGCCTCGTCAGATGAGCCACCCCGCCTCCCGCGCGATCCGCACGGCGTCGAGGCGGTTACGTGCGTTGAGCTTGGTCACCGCGGCGGTGATGTAGTTGCGGACGGTGCCCACCGAGAGATGGAGCCGGTCCGCGATCTCCGCCGCCTCCGCGCCCTCGGCGACGAGCCTGAGCACCTCCGACTCCCGTGCCGTCAGCGGGTCCTCCGAGGCGCCCCAGGCGGCCAGGGCGAGCTTGGGGTCGATGACCCGGTGCCCGGCGTGCACCCGGCGCACTCCCTCGGCGAGGTCCCTGGGCGGGGCGTCCTTGAGGAGGAAGCCGGAGACCTGGGCGTCCAGGGCCCGCCGCAGGGTCCCCGGGCGACCGAGGCTGGTGAGGATCAGTACCCGGCACTCGGGCAGTGCCGAGCGCAGCTCGCGCGCGGCCGTCAGACCGTCGACGCCGGGCAGATCGATGTCGACGATCGCCACGTCGGGCCGCCGCCGCATCGCCTGCGGCACGATCTCGTCCCCTCGCTCCACCTCGCTGACCAGCTCGAAATCCAGTTCCAGACTGAGCAGTGCGGCCAGGGCGCCACGCACCATGTGCATGTCCTCGGCCAACAGTATTCGTATCTTGCCCGCCTTCATGCTCCCCCACTTCATGATCGCAAGCGTGACCCGAATACTACTCAAGTCAGATTTCCGGTCGTACTCGATGGTGCGTCTGCACTGTGAGGTTCCCAACAGTCCGCACACGTCTGGAGTTCTGATGACCGCGCCTGTCCAGCGGCTCGCGCCGCCCCGTACGCAGGAGGTCGCCGACCGGGTCTTCGCCTATGTGCAGCCGGACGGGGGGTGGTGCCTGAACAACGCCGGCGTCCTGGCCGGGGAGGGGGAGACGGCCCTGGTGGACACCGCGGCGACCGAACGCCGCTCGCTCGCGCTGCGGGACGCCGTGCGCTCCGTCACCCCGCACGCTCCGCGCTATGTGGTCAACACCCATTTTCACGGCGACCACACCTTCGGCAACTACGTGTTCACCCCCGGCGCGGTGGTCTTGGGCCACGAACGCACGCGTACGGAGATGACGGAGGCGGGGCTGCATCTGACCGGGCTGTGGCCGGACGTCGAGTGGGGTGACCTGGCGCTCGATCCGCCCTCGGTGACCTACCGGGACCGGTTGACGCTCCATGTGGGCGGCATCGAGGCCGAGTTGGTGCATGTGGGGCCGGCCCACACGACGAACGACACCGTGGTGTGGCTGCCCGCGCAGCGGGTGCTGTTCACCGGCGACCTGGTGATGGCCGGGGTCACGCCGTTCTGCCCGATGGGATCGGTGGCCGGTTCGCTCGAGGCGATCGCGCGGCTGCGGGAGTTCGGCGCCGAGACCCTGGTCACCGGGCACGGCCCGGTGTGCGGTCCGGAGGCGTTCGACGTCGCCGAGTCGTATCTGCGCTGGGTGCACGAGCTGGCCGTCGAAGGCGACGCGGCGGGCCTGAGCCCGCTGGACGTGGCGCGCGAGACGGATCTGGGCGAGTACGCCGAACTGCTCGACTCCGAGCGTCTGGTGCCGAACCTGCACCGCGCCTACGCCGAGGTGCGCGGCGCCCGGCGCGGCGCACCGATGGACATCGGCGCGCTTTTCAAGGAGATGATCGAACACCACGGCCGGCTGCCGGCCTGTCACGCCTGACCCAGGACCGCCGCCCCGTCACGCACGCCGAGGGCCCCGCCGACGTCCGGCGGGGCCCTCGGCGTGTCCGTCGGCCCAGCGGGTCCGGCGAAGTCCGCTGCGGTCCGGCAGCGCCCTGAAGGGGCACGGGGCGGTATCCATGTGCGGCTCCGCCGCGTGGGCTCGACCAGCCAGGACGGCGCCGCGGTCGACAGACGGCACATCGCGGCACTTCAGCGGAGCGCTCAGCCGTGCGTCGCGGCCAGCTCGGTCTCCTGGTGCCACACGCTGTAGGTGCCGCGCTGGTAGAGCAGGGGCCTGCGCCGGTACACCTCGGCCGCCTCCACACGCGCCACCAGGATCCAGTGGTCACCCGCCTCGACGTGCTGCACGATGCGGCACTCGGCGTGGGCCAGCGCGACGTCCGCCAGCACGGGCGCGCCGCCGGCCAGCGCCGCGGGGCGCCAGCGCAGTCCCTCGAACTTGGCCTCGGCCTTGGTCGCGAACACCTCGGAGACCGTACGGCCGTTCTCCGCGAGGACGTGCACCACGAAGGCGCCGGAGTGCCGAAGCGCGGGCAGGGACTGGGAATTCCGGTCCACGCACACCAGCAGCATCGGGGGTGCGGCTGAGACCGCCGTCATCGCGTTGCAGGTGAAGCCGCGGGGCGTACCGTCCGCGTCCACTGTCGTGATGACGGAGACCGAGGTGGGATAGGAACCGAAGAGCTCGCGGAAGCGCTGGGCGTCCACCGCCATTCCACTGCACCGCCAATCGGAATCGGGTTGTCTGCGGCCCTGGCTTCGAGCCGTTCGCAGCTTCCGTGTCCCGGGTGGAGCCCCGCTGGACAGGAACTCGACCCGGCCGCCCGCGGTGTTCAGCCGACCCGGTGCCCCGCCGCGACGCCGGCCGGCCGGGCCGGGATGACGGCCTCCAGCCGGAACCGCCCGTCGTCCAGACGGCCGGCCGCCAGGGTGCCGCCCACCGCGCCCAGCCGGGTGCCGAGGTTGTCGAGGCCGCTGCCGCTGTCCGGGGAGGAGTCCCGGCGGTACGTGTCGGCGCCGTCGTTGAGCACGGACAGCCGTACCGCTCCGTCGGCCATGCGCGCCGATATCTCGCAGTTGCGCACCCTGCTGTGGCGCAGCACGTTGGTGACGGCCTCCCGCAGGACGGTCGCGAGGACGGTCTCCACCTGGACGTCGAGGTCGGCGACCGTGACCATGACGTCCACGCTGACGTCGGCCGCGGCCAGCACCGACCGCGCGGAGGCCGCCTCGTCGACCAGGGAGAGCCGGCGATAGCCGCTGGCGACGGTGCGGACGTCGGCCAGGGCCTGGCGGGAGATCTCCAGCATTCCGGTGATCTCGGACTGGGCGCGCTCGGAGTGGGCCGGTACCAGGCGGTGGATGAGCTCGCCCTTGAGGGTGATGGCGGACAGGCTGTAGCCGAGCAGGTCGTGCAGGTCGCGGGAGAATCGCATGCGCTCCTCGATCACGGCCATCCGCGCGAGTTCCTGACGGGCCGTGTGCATCCTGACCACGAGTTCGGCGAGGCTGGTCAGGGCGAAGACCACCAACCCGGTCAGGAGCGTCGACTCGCACAGGTAGACACTGTCGAGCAGGGACCTGCCGACCAGGGCCGGCTGCACGAGCATGCTCAGCCCGACCAGGCCGTACGCCGCCCAGTTGTACGGTCCGGGCAGCAGGAGCAGCAGCGATCCGGCCAGGAATCCCGCCATGCCACCCCATTCCGACGCGTAGACGAACAGCGGCAGGTAGGTGACCAGGCCCTGCAGGGTGAGCGTGAGCGCTCGGCGCCGGGCGGACCGCCGCCGGGCCGAGGGCGCCGAGTGCCAGAGCTGGAGCACGAAGACCGCCGCCAGGCCGACGACGCTGCCCGCCTCGTCGGTCGCGGGAATGTCCTGGCGGAACACGTTGAGCAGGGTGATCAACAGGTAGGACAGGAGTACCGCGACCAGGATGCCGCGGGCCAGGCGTGGCGCGGGGATGTCCCCGATTCCCGGCTGCACATCCGATGCCTGCTGTAAGAGCGGATTCCCTGTCGATGCCGACGACCCTTCCGGCGGGTCCGTGTCGGTTCGACGAGGATCAACGCTGCGCGGCACGGCGCCCCTCCCCAAGTAGTCGAACCATTTCAGCCTGCAACTATAGGCAGCCCGGGTGGCAGGCATGCAACACGCTTTGCTGAGGCTGGAGTTCAGACGAAGAGGGGCACCGGGTTGAGGTCCTGGTAGGCGGTCGGCGCCTCCAGCCGGCCGAGCGCGACCGGGACGTCGTACAGGCGGCCCGGCCCGAACCGGGCCCAGAAGTGACGCAGTCCGGGCACGAGAACCTTGACGACCGGCAGGCCGATGTCCGGCCGGGTCTGGTCCAGGACGAGCAGTTCCATGCCCCGCTCGGCCACCAACGCGTTCGCCGCCGCGACGTCGTCGCGCAGATCGGTGCGCGCGAGGTACGGCCAGGAGGCGGGCGTGCGCGCCGCGGCAGCCGGATCCGGGCGCAGGAACGGCCGGCCCGCGATCGTGGCCGTACGCCACCAGGCGCGCGGCTCGGGGTCGTCGACGGCGTATCCGGTGCCGTCGGGGCGCGCCCCGGCCACCGCGGGCAGCAGCTGGCCGAGTTCGGTCAGGGCGCGTCGCAGGGCGACGGCCGGGTCGAAGTGGGCGCCGAATCCGAACAGGATGTCCTCGGCGGGCTTGTCGACGCGCCGGGAGACGGCCGCGAGGGCGGGCACGCCGAGGTCGGTGGTGAGGTCGAGGACCCAGGTCTCGCGGCCGAGGGCACGACAGCCGTCGATCACGCGCCGCACCCAGGGGGCGTCGAAAGCGTCGAGGTCGACGGCGGGCTGGCGGGTGCGGTTGTACCACCACAGGGCGACGGCGTCGCGTTCGACGAGTTCCATGAAGCCCTGGAGGACGGCGTCCTCGAGACTGCCACCCGCGGCGTTGCCGTTTGAATCGGCGCGCAGTCCGTCCCCGTCGGCGTCCCTGGGGTCGAAGTAGAGCAGGGAGGTGGGCAGGAGCCGGTGCCGGCCGGCGGTGAGCGACCAGACCGGGGTCCACTCGCCGGGCCGGTTCTCGTCGAAGGGCGCGGGCACGTACTGGAAGTGCGCGGCGCGGGCGTTCCAGCGGTCGCGGTCGCGGAACTGCCGTTCGTCGTAGAGCTGGCAGGCGTTGGGGTGGATCGCGTCGGCACCGAGCGCCCGGTAGGTGTCGCGGACGACGGGTTCGTCGCCGTGCCGGGTGGCGCTGTACCGCTCGACGGCCTCGCACAACGCGCTCACCTGCGCCTCGGCCGGGTCGAGCCCCTTGCCGCCGCTGAGCGCGCGCAGCCCGGCGCGCAGCCCGGCCAGGGTGTGCGCCTCGGTGGCGAGGTTGTGGCCGGACAGATAGCAGTCGACGAAGCCGGGAGAGCGCGGATCGCGCCGCAGCTCCTTGACCACGCCGGTGACCGGCCCGATCAAGTGGCCGTATTCCGCCAGCATCTGATCGGCGGTCAGGGCGCGGTGGCCGTTGCCCTCGACGGCCGCCTTGGGGCGCGGGCGCGGTACGTACGGCCGCCGTACGTGCCGGGCCACCAGGCCAGGGTCCCCGCAGTCGGGACACTGCGGGCGCCTGCGCACCGGGTGCAGGGTGGTGCGGCGCGTGAGCGTGTCGTAGGCGAGAAGGTCCGGTAGGGCCGGGTCGCGCAGACCGGCGATCCACTGGGCGGCTTCGAGGGCCGCCAGCTGGAAGCCGAGGGCCCGGGTGGCCGGGAGCGAGGCGCCGGGTCGCGCCGCCGGCGCGTCCGTGCCGAGGGCGCGCCTCAGCGGCGCCTCGGAGCGGCGGTGCGTGCGCAGCCGTTGTGCCAGACAGGACCAGCACGGGCCCGGCGCCCCGAGGACGGGACCGATCCACACCTCGGGTCCGTGCACCCGCACCGGCAGCCACGGCACTCCGTCCCGCCGCCGGAGCACGTCCAGTTCACCCAGCCGCGGATCGAGATGGTCCTCGCACAGCACGAGCACGAGGCTCTCGGGATCCGACGCGCCGGCGGCCACTCGCAGCCCCGCACCGGAACAGGCCGCGGCGAGCGCGGCACGGTCGGTGTCGCCGTCGGCGTCCGGCGTGTCCAGGACCACGATGCGTACGGCTTCGGTGGTCAGCCTGGCTTCCGCGGTGCGGGCGTCGGAAACCGCGTGGTCCCAGTACGCCTGGGCGGCGGAATCGAGGCGCGACGGGGTGTGGCCGCGGACGAGTCCCGCCTCGGTGAGGGCGCGCACCGCCCGGGCACTGTGCTCGGGAGCGAGCCGCGGCGCTGCGGCGCGCTGGAGGTCGGGGAGGGTGCGGGTGCCGTCGAGCAGGGGCGCCACCACCTCGGCCGCCGACCCGCGGACGGCGAGCACGCTCTCGGAGGAGAGCAGATAGACGGCCTCCCCCGGTACGACCACACTGCGCAGATGACGCTTGAACCCGACGGGCGCCTCCTCGTCGGCCATGTGCGCCCGCTCCGCCCCCCGTACCTCGCTCATGCCCGGATCACTCCGTGTGCCCCGCCACCGTGGCGCCGTCGGCCGCGGGCAGGGCGCGGACGCACACGCCGAACAGGGCGACGCCCGCGGGGTCGGGCCGGTCGAGGTTCTCGATCGTCAGCACCCCGTCCGTTCCCGGGAGTTGGTGCCCGGCGCCGTGGGGAGTGCGCGGAGAGTGCTGCATGGTTGCTTTCCTTTCCGACTGGATGACGGCATCGCCGACCGGTTCCCGGTCGTCCGACGCCTTTTACAGGGATTCTGCGGAGCCACGGCGAAGGAAGGCAGTGGCGCCGTCATGTCTTGGACCATGAACTTCTCACGTCTTTGCGCGACGTCGGAGTTCCGCCCGCCCCGCGGGGCCATCCTCCGTACAGGCCTTGGCCGTTCGCCCGCATGGCGACATCCGTCCGTTGCACTTGCGAGGACATCGACGACGATCGTACTGTTCGATGACCAACAACCTGATCGATGAACATCGAACTGATGAGAACGGACGAGGTGAGCACGATGTCCGCCACGGAGACGCGGGACACACCGAGTGCCACGGACCAGCGCAACTGGCGCATGCTGCCGGTGATCCTGGCCGCCTTCTTCATGTACGGCTTCGACGGCAACGTCGTGAACGTGACGATCCCCTCGCTCCAGGCCGACCTCCACGCCGGCGAGGCGGCCCTGGAACTGGTCGTCGGCGGTTACGTCTTCACCTACGCGGCCGGCCTGGTGCTCGGCGGCCGCATGGGCGACCTCTTCGGCTACCGGCGCATGTTCCTGCTCGGCATGGCGAGCTTCACCGTCGCCTCCGTGCTCTGCGGCCTGGCACAGAACCCCACCCAGCTCGTGATCTTCCGGATGCTGCAGGGGCTGACGGCGGCCGCCATGGTGCCGCAGGTGCTCGCCCTGATCACCTCCACGTTCCCGGCCGAGCAGCGCCCGCGCGCGCTGGCCTGGTTCGGTGTGACCGGCGGCCTCAGCGGCATCTGCGGACAGGTACTGGGCGGTCTGCTGCTGGTGTCCGACCTGTTCGGCCTCGGCTGGCGCGTGATCTTCTTCGTGAACGTCCCGATCGGCATCATCGTCATCACGCTCGCCCTGCGGCTGCTCCCCACCGCCACCTCGGGCCGCCGCCCCGGCCTCGACGCCCTGGGCATCCTCGGCATCTCCGGATCGCTCGCCCTGGCGCTGGTCCCGCTGGTCCTCGGCCGCGAGTACGACTGGCCGCTGTGGGCCTGGATCCTGCTGGTGGCCTCGGTGCCGGCGATGGCGGCCGCGCTGCTGTGGGAGCGCAGGCTCGCCCGTACCGGCGGACAGCCGCTGCTCGACCTGACGCTGTTCCGCAGCAAGGTGTTCAACGCCGGACTCGCCATCAACGCGGCCTTCATGGCCTTCTTCACCAGCTACATCTTCGTGCTGAGCCTGATGCTCCAGACCGGCCTCGGCTTCAGCGCGCTGCACGCGGGCCTGGTCTTCGCCCCGACCGCCGTACTCGCCATGGTCGCCTCGCTCAAGGGCAAGGGCCTGGTCGCCAAGTACGGCCTGCGGGTGCTCACCATCGGTTCGCTGATCACCGCCGTGAGCGTCCTGATCACCGCCGTCGGCCTGCAGGTCCAGGGCGGTGACATCACCCAGCCGGTGCTGCTGGCCTCCACGGCCCTGATGGGCATCGGCAACGGCCTCATCCTGCCGTCCCTGATCGGCGCCCCGATGGCCGGCGTCAAGCCCGCCCAGGCCGGCATCGCCTCCGGCATGCTCTCCACCACCCAGCAGTTCGCGAGCGTCACCGGCGTCGCCGTGCTGGGCGCGATCTTCTTCGCCAAGCTGGGCGACCACGCGGGCGCCGACGCGTACGCCGGCGCCACCGAGCTCGCCGCCTGGATCGCGCTCGCCCTGATCCTGGTGATGACGGCGCTGGTCACCGTGCTGGTGCGGGCCGCGGCGGCGTCGGCGGCCGAGGCCCGGGCGGCGAGCGACGCGTCCCCCGGGGACGTCGCCCCCGCGAAGGCCTGACCGTGCGCGGTTTCGTCACCGACCCCACGGCCCCCGGCGGGCTCCGGCTGACCGACGGTCTGCCGGAGCCCGACCCGGCCCCTCACGAGGCCGTGGTGGAGGTACGCGCGTTCTCCCTCAACCACGACGAGGCCAACCTCGTCCGGCGCAGGCCGGACGGCTGGCGGCCCGGCCAGGACACCGCCGGTGTCGTGGTGCGGGCCGCCGCCGACGGCACCGGTCCGCGCGAGGGCGAGCGGGTCGTCGCCTACATGGACTGGGAGGGCTGGTGCGAGCGCATCCCGATCGCCGGCCACCGGACCGCCGTACTGCCCGACGAGGTCTCCTTCGAGCAGGCGGCGACCCTTCCGGTGGCGGGTCTGACCGCGCTGCGGGCGCTGCGGGTGGGCGGCGCGCTCCTCGGCCGGGACGTACTGGTCACCGGGGCGAGCGGCGGCGTCGGACAGTTCGCGGTGCAGCTCGCGGTCGCGTCGGGCGCGCGGGTGACCGCGCACGTGACCCGCCCCGAGCGGGCCGAGGAGGTGCGCGCACTCGGCGCGCACCGCGCGGTGACCTCGCTCGCCGAGCACACCGAAGGCGTTCCGGGCCCCTTCCACCTCGCCCTCGACGGCATCGGCGGCCCGCTCCTGCCGCAGGTGATGCACCGGATGGCGCCGGGCGCGACGACAGTGCTGTACGGCAACATCGGCGGCCCGTCCCAGGTGCGCATCCTCGACTTCGCCGGATACGCGCCCAACAGCAAGGTGATGGGTCTGGTCAGCCCGATCCCCGACCAGGCCAAGGGCGAGGACCTGGCGATCCTCGTCGGTCTGATCGCCGACGGGCGTCTGGTACCGCGCATCGGTCTGCGCGACACGTGGGAGCGGACCGCGCAGGCGTTCGCGGCCCTCGCGGCCCGCTCCTTCCGGGGCAAGGCGGTACTGGTCCTGCCGTGACCGCCCGGCCCTCCCCGAACGCGGGCGGGGCGCCCGAATCCCCCGGGGCGCCCCGCCCGTACCGCTGTCCCTCAACCGCTCAGGCGGTCGCCCCGAACCACTTCGTCAGCGCCGGCTCCAGGCCCTCGCCGGTCACCTCGCCGGCCGGGGCCGCCCAGGCGACATAGCCGTCGGGGCGGATCAGCAGGGCGCCCGCGCCGAGCTCGTCGGCCCGGGCGCGCACGGTGTCCACCACGGCCCGACGCGACCCGGCCGCGAGGGCCGGCGCACCGTCGGAGAGGTCGAGCAGGACGCCGTGCCCGCCGTACAGCAGTTCGTGGACGCGGCGTTCGCCGTCCTCGGTCTTCAGCACCGCGTTGGGGACCCTGCGGCCCGCCAGCGGGTGGCCGCCGGACGCCGGGTAGACCACGTCGAGACCGTTGACCATGCCGGTGAGGAAGTCACGCACGTCGTCGAAGTCCAGCAGCAGGTCGAAGAGTTCGCGCAGCGCGCCCACCTTGTCGCCCGGCTCCATGAGGGCGACCTGGGCCCGGGTGTTGTGCAGCACGGCGGCGGCGACCGGGTGCCGCTCCTCGTGGTAGGTGTCCAGGAGTTCCCCTCCCGCACGCCCCGCGAGGACGGCCGCGAGCTTCCAGCCGAGGTTCGCCGCGTCCTGGATGCCGAGGTTGAGCCCCTGACCGCTGGCCGGGAAGTGGATGTGCGCGGCGTCCCCGGCCAGGAACACCCGGCCCACCCGGTACTGCTCCGCCTCGCGGGTCGCGTCCCCGAACCGGGACAGCCAACGGGCGGCGCGCATACCGTAGTCCGTGCCGGCGATCGACCGGTAGGCGGTGCGCAGGACATCGATGTCGAGGGGTGCGTCCCGGTCCGTGACCTTGTCGAACTCGACGGTGACCACCCGGTACAGCCCCGCTCCGAGCGGGAACTGCATGGCCACGCCGTTCGTGTGCCGGGGCATGGATCCGGTCACCGGCTGGTCCAGGCCGGGCAGTTCGACGTCGCCGACCATCGCGGTGAGCGTGGTGGGCGTGCCGGGGAAGCCGACGCCGAGCAACTCGCGCACGGTGCTGTGCCCGCCGTCGCAGCCCGCCGCGTAGGCCGCCCGCAGGACGTACGCCCCCTCGGGCCCCTCGACCGTCAGCGCGACCCCTTCCGGATCCTGCGCGAGGCCCGTCACCCGGGCGCCGAAGCGGAGTTCGACACCGAGTTCCAGCGCCCACTGCTCCAGCAGGCGCTCCGTGTCCGCCTGCGGGATCCGCAGCATGTACGGGTGGTCGCCGGCGAAGCGTTCGAAGTCGAGCTTGCGGATACCCGCGAAGTGCCCGACCGGCACCTTGGGATGCCCCTCGGCCAGGAACCGCTCCACGATCCCCCGCTGGGCCAGGACCTCCAGCGAACGGGCGTGCAGCCCGAGCGCCTTGGAGTGCCCCGTGCGTTCCGGCAGTACTTCCAGCACGACCACCTCGGCACCGGCCAGCCGCAGTTCGCACGCCAGCATCAGCCCGGTCGGCCCAGCACCCACGATCGCCACGTCCGTCATCCGTCACCCTCCCGAAGACCGCCCGCCCACCGACGCCGGCCCCCAATTCGGAACCTCCCCTTACATGTGCCGCCCCAGCGTCCCGGGGCGCACTGGAGACTGACTTGAGGCGAGCCGAGAGAGACGGAAGCCGGCCGGATGGCCGGGGGCGACGAACGCACCCCTGGCGGGCACCCGCACCGCAAAGGCCTCAGTCCGGCGATGCTCCCTCGGCACTGCGATCGGGTACCGGTAAGGGCGGCAAGGAACCGCGCGGCAGCGGCAAGCCCGCCGCCCGCCGCCCGCCGCCCGCCGCCCGGAGCGGGGACGAGCCGGGTCCGGCATCGGGGACGTAACAGGGCAACGCCTACCGCAGCAAGCCCGGCGAGAAACCCAACGAGCATCCGCAGGGGCCCGTGGTGAGCCTCGGCAGACTCAAGGAGACGCCGGCCAGGGCGGGTTGCCGCTCCGAGTGAGAGAAGTACGAAAAATGATGGGACGCAGGACATCCGGAAGCGAATGATGTCCTGACCGGCCGGTCAACCAGGCGACACGCCTGCCCTGCCGCATGATCCCGCACGCCTCAGAAAGGTCCCCTCCATGGTCCGCCCCTACGACGAACACCGTCGTGAGGCGCTCTTCGCACAACTGCATCTAGAGGCACCAGCTCGGCCCGTCATCGCTTCAGGTGGGCTGACCACCTTGCCAGCGCAGCTGACTCTCCATCGAGCGCCGTCCACCAGTCCTCGTCCAGGCTTTCTGCCTTGTCGGCCCTGCCACCCGGCAACCTCTTGACCCGCCCTCACCCGCTCGGCCAGGAGGTCCGGACGGAGCGCGGATGCCTTGCCTGTAAGAACTCCGCCACCCGCACCGGAACGTCTGAGCCCGGACACGGCGTACTCGTCCCGGAGGAACCGCCGGCACCTGTGAGGACGCCGGATCAAGCACGCCGTTCCGCTGCTGTTGTCACAGTTTCGCCGGCCGTCCTGTCAATGCTGATGATCGGCAGAGAAGGTGCCTTCGGTGGACGGAAAAGCGGTGATTGTCCACCTTGTCACAGGCTCTGCCGTCACACCCACCCGTGGCGACGACCCCAGTGAGAATACGTTGAACAACTCTCAACAGCTCAAGAGCGACGCGGCGCCGTCAAGGGCGCCGATCACAACACTCGAAAGTCTCCGCGAACACCTTCAATGGGCGGTCGAGCTGGAACACGCAACGCTGCCGCCCTACTTGTGCGCCCTCTACTCCCTCGATCCGCACCGGAACCCGGACGCGGTTCAGGCCGTCAGCGGTGTCTTCGTCGAGGAGATGCTCCACCTGGCGCTGGCGGCGAATCTCCTCAACGCGGTCGGTGGCCAACCCGTCCTGGACGCCCCCCACATGCTGCCGGCCCACCCGCGCGCCCTGCCCCATGGCGACCGCTCCATACAGCTGTCCCTCCTCCCGTTCGGACCCGAAGCCCTGGAGATGTTCCTCCGCCTCGAGCAGCCGGCCCTGCCCGGCGCCCGGGCTGAAGGAGACGACTACGAGACGATCGGCCAGTTCTATGACGCGATCGAACAAGGACTGCGCCATCTCAGTGCCGAGCTCGGTGAGCATGAAATCTTCACCGGTGACCCGGCTCGTCAGCTCACCGCGGGCCCTTTCGCCCACACAAGCGGGCAGGTGACCGCGGTCACCGATCTCGCCTCGGCCCTGACGGCGATCGAGGAAATCGTCGAACAGGGCGAGGGGGCGGCACGCGGGGCGGTCTGGGACAACGACCAGGACGTCCTCCACCCGGACCGCAACGAGGTCTCGCACTACTACCGCTTCCTGGAGCTCAAGCTGGGCCGTCGGCACCAGCCCGGTGACACGCCGCAATCCGGACCCACGGGTGAAGCCCTGGTGGTCGACCTCGACGGGATCTACCCGATGCGCCCCAATCCCCGGCTCGCGGACCACCCCGTGGGCGATCCGATCCGCGGCGCGCAGGACCAGTTCAACCAGGCGTACTGCGCTCTGCTCCAACAACTGGAGCAGGTATTCAACGGCAAGCCGCAGATGCTCGGGGCCACCATGGGCACGATGTACGCGCTCAAGGGCAAGGCGCAGAACCTGATGCAGACCCTCGACGGCGACGACAACACAGCCGGCCCGACCTTCGAGTACGTCGCACCCGAGCTCCGCCAGTAAGCCGCCTCCCACAAGCGGCACGCGACCGTCCCGAACACAACGGTCACGGCTTCCGGGAACCGCGCACCGCCCGGCCGAGCAGCGCCCTCCAGGTGCCGTGGGCGTTGCCCCGGCGCGCCGCACCACAGCGGTGACCGGATGAGCGCCCTCACCGGACTCGAGGTCGTGCCGGCATCACGACGGCACGAATCAGACGGAGGGGTCGGTCCTGCTCGCGACCGGCGCCACTTTCCCACCCTGCACAGTGAGGATGACGGACCATGACGGCTCACGGTGATCTGCCCGCCCCGCAACAAGGGCTCCTTGTCACGCACTTCCTGACCGTGCGCGACGTGGAGAGGTCACGGCGCTTCTACGCCGACGTGTTCGGCGGTGAGGTGGTGATGGAGGAGAGCCCGGCGATCGTAAAGGTGGCCAACAGCTGGATCATCATGAATCCCGGGGGTGGCCCCACCCCCGACAAGCCCGGTGTCACGCTCGAGGCGCCCCGGAGCACCGAGCGGGTGTCGAGCTTTCTCAATGTCCGCGTCGCGGACATGGCCGCCTTCCACGCCGACGCGGTCGCCAAGGGCGCTCATTTCCTCACCGACCCCCTCGACCGCGGTTCGGAACTGCGCTGCTACCTGCACGATCCGGACGGCTACCTCATCGAGGTGGGCCAGTCCACCGGCCTGCTTCGCGGTCTCCATGCCGATTGACCCACCGGCCCGCGCCCCTTCCCCTGCCGAGCCCCCACCACTGATAGAGGTATTCACGATGACCACGGAGAATGTGCAGCACCCGAGCCTGATCGCGCCGGTCGGGCATCTCGAGCCCGTCCCCCGCCGCATCCGGGGGACGCTGGGCGGCCGCGTCGTCTTCGACACACGGCGCGCGCTGTATGTGTGGGAGCGGCCCACCTACCCCCAGTTCAGCATCCCCGTCCGCGACATGATCGACGCCACGCTCGTCGACGAAGGACACAGCGAGTTCCACGGCGCCGGACCCGCACGGCGCCACACCCTGCAGGTGGGACCAGAGGTCCGAGAGGGTGCGGCGTGGGTGTGGGAGGACGGCGCTCCCGAGGCCTTGCACGGAACTGTCCGCTTCGAGTGGGAGGCACTGGACTCCTGGTTCGAAGAGGACGAGGCGGTCTTCGTCCACCCCAGGAGCCCCTACTCCCGCGTTGACGCGCTGCGCTCCTCCAGCAACGTCCGCGTGGAACTGGAGGGGGTCGTGCTGGCGGAAGCGCCGCGCTGCGTCAAACTGTTCGAGACCGGGCTGCCGACGCGTTACTACCTCGACCGCCTTTACGTCGACTTCACCAGGCTGCGCCACTCCGACACGATGACCCGATGCCCGTACAAGGGGACGACGAGCGGCTACTGGTCGTTCGACGGCGAAGTCGCCACGCATGACGACATCGCATGGGCCTACGACCTACCGACGGTCCAGGCCAACCGCATTGCCGGCATGGTCGCATTCCTCAACGAGCGCGTTGATCTGTACGTCGACGGAGAACTTCTGCCGAGGCCGGCCTGACAGGCCACGTGAAGAGGCTTTTTCCGTTCGACGCACCGCGTCCTGCTCCCCTTTGCTGCGGGCTCGAGAATCGCCACGCACTCCACATGACGCGCCATCGGAAAGATGTCAGGGTCGACGAGCAGCAGAGAACCTGCAGGTCAAGCGCATGTTCTCCCCTCCTCCGACGGGCCTTCCAGGGCTCCGAGCGTCAAATCAGCGTCACAACCCGGCTGCACTGGCACACCTTTTCCCGAATCACCCTCCCGCGGCGACTCGTCCACTACACGACCATCAAGGTGGCGCTTCTCAGCTGACGCGCGCGCCGATGCGCACTCGCGTGCGCCTGCGCCCTCGTTCGTACGGTGCCGAGCCATGTCAGCATCCGCGGAAGAGATTCTCACCCAGCTGGGCCATCAGCGTCCCGTTCACATCAATTCGACCGCCACTCTGGTGACGGACACGGACAAGGCGGCGGCTGCCATCGACCGGCAGCGCGCACGAAAGCAGGGCGAGCAGGAAGACAACGTCCGCAAACCCGGCGTCATACCGCTGCCGGGCAATGATCGGCGGGACCTCGTCATCTCGCCCTGGGAGTTGTTCGGGGTGTTCGCGCGTGCCTCGACCTTGGCTCGTCAGGGCCGCGGCAGAGGGCTGGCCGAACACTGGCAAGGTCTCAAGTAGTGGCGTTCTTCTGCTGCTGGGTCGGGTCGCCCTTGACGTGGGCCAGGACCATGGCCTCGCGGCCGTCCTCGGACAGGAGCTGGGCGCTCCGCATGTCCCAGTAGGAGACGACGTTCGCGAGCGTCTTCTCCTTCTTCAGGCTCGCGACCAGTGCCTTGCCGTTCTG
>NZ_JBSFJE010000024.1:0-128459 GCF_053597895.1 Streptomyces sp. NPDC001220 | reverse complement strand
TCCTCGTCGGCCCCCGCGGTGCGCTCGCCCTGGACTCGCGCGCCGTCCTCGCCTGAGCAACACCCCCGTACCCGCCCGAGCGACACCCCGTACCCCCCCCCGCGCCCCCCCCCCCCCCCCCCCCCCCCCCCCCCCCCCGCGGGGGGGGGGGGGGGGGGGCGGCCCCCCCCCCCCGCCCCCCCCCCCACGGCCTGCCCGGTCACGCTCACCTGCCGGGCCGTGCGGCAGCGCGTCGCCGCGCGCCGTGACGCGGATCGCGTCGACGAGTTCGCCGGGACGCATGTCCTTGACCAGGAAGTCGCCCGCACGGCGCCGGCCACCCGCGCGTCCACGCCCCAGGTGGTCAGCCCGAGCGCCCGGGCTCCGCTGCCCCCGCGATTCGCCGGGTCGCCTCATCGGAGACCCCGACGGGCATCGACGGCTTGGCGCCTGCGCCGCTATCGCCACCAGCTCTCAGGCTGCTGTGGCGACAACTGGTTCCAGTCGACGCACGCGGTCCCGGTTGCGCCGCAGCAAGGGGCGTTCGATCAGGGCGTACGAGGCGAGGGCCACGGCCAATGTCGCCGCCAGGCCGGCGGCGAGCAGCCGGCCGCCGTGCACACCGAGGTCGTGGAGCAGCCGGATGACGGGGTAGTGCCACAGGTACATCCCGTAGCTGAGGTTGCGCCCGACCCACGCCGGCGCGGCAAGCGACAGCAGACGGGAGGGCCACGCCTGTGGGCACAGTTCCAGTGCGGCCACCACGCAGGCCGACAGGACGGCGGCGGCCAGGAATCCGACCGTGTACCAGACCGGACTCCACCCGGTTGTCTCGGTGATCGGAATCTGCCAGGCAATGACTCCCAGCAACGCCAGCGCGGGCCACCCGAGCCGTCCCGCCCATCGGCGCAGCAGTGCCAGGCGGGGGTCGTCGGCTCGGAGCCGGGCCATAACGACAGCCAGCAGCGCGCCGACGAGGAGCTGGTCGGCACGGGTGTCGGGGCCGTTGTAGATGCGGTGCGTCGCCGCGGGGTCCCAGAGCACCGTCCGCCAGAGCACCGGCAGGACGCACAGCGCCGCGACCCAGGCCAGCACCGCCCGCGCGGACACGCGCCGCAGCAGCACCAGCAGGAGCAGCGGCCAGGCCAGGTAGAACTGCTCCTCCACCCCCAGGGACCAGGTGTGACCGAGTGGCGCGGTGAGATCCGCGTACGTCCCGGGGTCCACGGCCCGAACGAGGTTGACCACCGAGCCTGCCGCCAGCACCGCCGCCACCCACGCCCCGTCGAACAGCGGCAGTGAGAGCGCCACGGACAGCAAGGCGGTGACCGCACACATCACCAGCAGGGCCGGCATCAGCCGCAGCCACCGTCGCCGGTAGAACGACCACAGCCCGATCCGGCCGGTACGGGCCCACTCGGCGACCAGCAGCCGGGTGATGACGAACCCGCTGATCGTGAAGAACACGTCCACGCCGACCGAGCCCCCGGGCACCAGGTCCGGCTCCACGTGGTAGACGATCACCAGCACCACGGCGATCGTCCGCAACCCGTCCAGCCCCGCCACCCGCCCACCACGACGCAGAGCCGACGAGAAGCCCCGCCCGCCGCCCCTGCCCGGTTCCGCCGATGAAGGGACGACCTGAAGAGTCGCTCGCGCCTCCGGGGTCTGCTCCGTGGCCTCGTCCGCCGTGCTCCGATAGAGGGTGCTCATGACCGCTGCAACTGCCCAGACGCGGTGGGATCACACAAATTCTCATGTTCCCCACAGATCAGCGCCGCTGGCCGGCCGCCTGGCCGGGCGCTGGACCGAAGGCCGGTCGGACAGCCCGTCACCTTGAAATGGTCAGGACTTGTGGAGGGTAGGGGCTGCGCAGGCTCAGCACGATGTGCGTGACGCCTGCGGCGATGAGCTCCGTGATGGCCTGGCGGTCGGTGGCCGGGTCGTCGTACGAGACGACGTACTGCACGGAGCGGGTGATCGTCCGCGGATCACGGCCGATGGCGGCGCAGTGGCCGTCCAGAACGGCACTGCGTTCGGTGATGGGAAGGACCAGTTCAGCGGGTACGTAGGTGGGGACAACCCCATGGGGTGGTGGGGGCTCGGCCCCCCAGGAGGTCTGGTGCTGACAGGCTGGTCCCGGTACGACGGCCGTAGCGAGACTCGTCCGCATGACAACTTCCTCCGGCGCCTCGGTGGCGACCGCATCGGCCGCCGTGCGTTCCCGCAGACAACGCCCCGACGGCGGCAGCGACTTCGCGCGGCTGTCCCAGCGCATCACCGAGGCAGGTCTGCTCCGGCGGCGCAAGGGTTACTACACCGTGCGGCTCACTCTGGTGACCGGGCTGCTGGCGGCGGGTTGGGCAGCCTTCGTGGCGCTGGGCGACACGTGGTGGCAGTTGCTGGTCGCCGCCTCGATGGCCCTGATCTTCGGCCAGATCGCGCTGGTGGCCCACGACCTGGCGCACCGGCAGGTGTTCCGTCAGCAGCGAGCGAGCGCGATCTGGGGCCGGCTCTTCGGCAACCTCGGCATCGGCATGAGCTACGGCTGGTGGATGAACAAGCACACCCGTCACCATGCCAACCCCAACCACGAGGAACTCGACCCCGATGTCGCCCCGGACATCCTGGTGTGGTCCGCCGAGCAGGCCCGCAACAGCAACGGTCTGGCCCGTTTCATCGGCGGCCACCAGGCGTTCTTGTTCTTCCCGCTGCTGACGCTGGAGGGCTTCAACCTGCACGTGTCGAGCGCCCGGGCGCTGTTCTCGCCGTCCATGAAGAGCCGTCGGCTGGAGGGCGGCCTGCTCCTCCTGCACATGGCGGGCTACCTGTCCGCGCTGTTCCTGCTGCTCTCCCCCGGCAAGGCGATCGCGTTCATCGCCGTGCACCAGTGCCTTTTCGGTGTGTATCTCGGCAGCATCTTCGCTCCCAACCACAAGGGCATGCCCACCTTCAGCGGCGACGACCGACCCGACTTCCTGCGTCGCCAGGTACTCACCTCCCGCAACGTGCGTGGCGGCCGGCTCATCGACCTGATGCTCGGCGGGCTCAACTACCAGATCGAGCACCATCTGTTCCCGAGCATGCCCTCTCCTCATCTGCGGCGGGCCCAGGTCGTCGTACGTGCGTACTGCGAGGAGATCGGCGTGCCCTACCACGAGACGGGGCTGCTCCAGTCCTACCGCGAGGCTCTCACCCACCTGCACCGGGTAGGGGCACCCATCAGACGGCAGCGGAAGGTGTCCTGACAGCGAATGGCCGGCGGCGCCGCGGGGAGGCGCGCCCCTGTCCCGGTCCGGAGATCGAAAGCGCAGGGCTGCGCGCGCTTGCCTTGCCCACTGCGCCGGGGCCGGTACAGGGCCGGCTCTCGTAAGCGACGACCAGGAAAGGGGCGCCGTCCTCGCCGACGGCGTCCATTCGGTGAGGATGATCCTGCCTCGGTGCCTCGGCCCGAACCGCGGCGAGACGGGGTTCAGGAGGGTGGCGCGAAGTGGACCAGGATGCGGCCTGTGTTGGCCGTGTCGACCTCCAGCCGGTCGTACAGCCGCTTGATGTGCTTCTGGCTGAGGAACGCCAGGACGCGTGCCTTGAGCTGTCCGGAGCCCTTGCCGTGAATGATCTGCACGACGGGCTCCCCCGTGTGTTTCGCCTGGAAGACGATCTGCCTCAGCGAGAGTTCGATGTCGCGGTTGTTCCGGAAGATCGGATGCAGATCCAATGTCAGCAAGGTGGTACCTCCCGCTGTCGTCACCTGTGACAACCCGGTCCAAGTGTGTCACGCGGCGCCCTGCCAGGGCCCCTTGCCCGGGCGTCATCGACTCGCAGAGCATCCACGTGCCTACTTCTTGGCTTCCACCTGCCTGTCGGCGGCAGAAAGGATGCTGTTGACGACGCTGTCCACGTCCTCCCTGGCCGGAGTGATGGGGGCGATGCCAAAGATGATCCCGGTGCCCCGCTTGCCGGGGTCTTCCGGGTGTTTCGGATGTTCGATCTCGCTGAGCCCTCGATCCGCTACGTACTGTGCGATGGATTTCTGAGCTGCGGTCAATGCCTCGCTCACAGCACTCGGAGTGGCGTCACGGCCTACGACGATGAAACTGAACTCGTCACCGCCGTGCCGGAATCGGGAGACGTCGGCGTCGAGGCTCAGCATCGCCTTCTCGGTCATGGCCGACATGGCCGCGTAGACCTCGTCGGCCTGCTGCCTGCCGCGCTCCTTCGTCAGTCCCCCCAGATTGCGCAGATCGACCTCGACATACACGCCCGTGGCGTCGGCGCCGGACAGGTAGCGGACGGCGTTGCCCAGGGTGAGGCGCCGATCGCCCGCCTTGTCGAAGCCGGTGAGATCGTCGACCTCGTCCGCGGAGCTGGTCGCGAGCAGTTCCGCGGCGTTGGAGGGCGAGAGCCCGTATGCGTTCACCGCGGTGCTGAGGAAGTTCTCCTTGCGCTCCTGGGCGGAACTCTTGAACGCGGTTCCCCGCCCGTGGCTCGGCGCGGCACGTGTCCTCCGCTCCCCCTCGGCCGGTACGTCGGCGGCCTTGATCGGGTGGATGTCGTAGCGGATTCCGCTCCCCTTCTCAGAGAGGTCGCTCTGATACTTCGGGTGGGTGACGTCGTCGAGACCGTTGCGCGTGGCCTGCTTCTGGATCTGCGCCTGAGCGGCCATCAACCGCGCCTCGATGGTGCTGCGTCGCACGTCGTCACCGACGACGACGAATTCCAGGTTGGGGCCGAAACGGAACTTGGAGACGCTTCCGCCGACCTTGTCCATGGCCGACGAGACACACCGGGTGAAGGTGTCGAGCACGCCGTCGGCGCCGTTGTGCCCCATGAGGGCGTTCAGGCCGCCGAGGTTGCGGACCGACACGCTCACCGAGAAGGCGCTGGTCGTCCGCTCGGCCTTGCCGCGCACCCGCATCGCCTCCCCCGCCTGGACGTGTTCGGCGGCGCGCCGCATGGTCGCCTCGTAGTCTGTCGGCTTTTCGAAGTCGCTCTCGAGGCTGCCGACCGCGGCCACGTAGAGATCGTGCGCCTGGGAGGAGGACAGGTTGTTCCGACCGTCGGTGGCGAGTCTGTGGAAATCCTCCTTTCGTACCTCCGACTGCTTCGGAAAGCGCTGGACTGTCGGCCCGTGACCGGGGCTGCGGTTGTTCGCGCGTGGGCTGCGCCCGTCCGGGCCGCCGTACGGAGCCCGGGGCCCTCCGGCGGTCCGCAGTGCATCGTGCGCCGGCGAGCGCTGGGTCGGCGGTCCCGGCTCCCCGTCGACGTCACGGGCGTTTCGTTGTTCCTCGATGACTCGCGCCACTGCCGTGTTGCCTGCCAGGCGCTGCAGTGCCAGAACTTCGACGGACCGTCCCGCCGGGTTCGTACGGCGCGGACCGGGTCGGTCGACGACTGCCTCGGTCTGCTGTTCTCGTGCGCGCAAGGGACCCCCCGGTCATGGTCGACATCGACTCATCGATACCGAGAGGCACCGTCCCTGCGGAAGAGCCTCCGAGGCACACCCGAGGGCAACGAACCCTTCCGTTGTGCCCGGGGTGCCGAAGAGTGTGCGCGCTTGGCGCGGCGAACCGGAGATGCGCGGCAGAGTCGTCATGCGCGACGGAACGTGGCTCAGGTAGCGGTCGCCCGTCCTTGACGCCCCTCCCCGGTGCCGTCCTGACCGTCGATCTCGTAGATCCGCCCTTGAAGCCGTTCAGCCGCCCACTCCAGCTCGACGCCCAGGTCGAACCAGTGCCGATCCTTGCGGATTTCGGGCCGCGCGAGGTTCACCGCCGCCCAGGAGAACACCCCCAGGAGGATGGAACGGCCGTGCTGCGTTGTACGCACGGACAACGCAAACGGCGCGGCGAGTGCCGCGCGGGTGACCAGCATGAGCTGTTCGTCCTCAGTATGCCGACGGCCGCCCGTGAGAAAGCGTGGCGTTTCAAGGATCTTGACCCACTCGACCACCGCGTCTGCCACCTGGGCGCGCAGCGACTCTTCGATGCCCTTCCGGACGGCTGTCGCTGGATCATCGCCGAGCCAGCCAAGCCAGTGATCAGGGGCAGTGAGCTTGCCGAAGTCGTCCTGTGGAATCCCGTGACGGGGATTCTCCTGGTACTCACCTGTCAGTTTCCCGCTGCTGTCCACCAACCACGCGCCGCGGATGGCCTCGGGAGGTACGTAGCCGTTCGGGTCGTCGACATACGTCGGATCGATCTCGGCGACGCTGCCGCCGGGATTCTCAGCGGCCGCAGCCAGAAGCGCCGGCTCGTTCGGTATGCCCTTACGTCGGCTTCGCGAGCCAAAAGGCCCCACGTTCCCACCCCCACCGTTGCCCGCCCCGTTGACCGCGATTGTGCCGCACCGGTCAGGACCGCATGAGGGGCGGGTGTGCCTGACGGCGGCGGGTCGGTGGGGAATCTCAGGGAACGGATGACGAACGACCTCATGCCGGAGGCGCGGACGAGGGGTGACGAGCCGGCGTACGCGTTCACACCGTGGGCGTCGGCGAACCGCTGCCGGTCGTCTCCGATCTCGGCCGGCACCCGAGCGCCAGGCGTTGCGTCCGGCGATAAATCAGCTGCCCTCCGCGCCCACGGGTCTTAGGCTGAGGATGTCGAAGCGGGGTGGAGCAGTTAGGTAGCTCGCTGGGCTCATAACCCAGAGGTCGCGCGGTTCAAATCCCGCCCCCGCCACCAAGGTCCGGCCCCCTCCGATCGACACGGAGGGGGCCGGACGCAGTGGCAGCATCCCCTGCCCGTCCGTCGCGGGGTCGACCGTCCGCCCGTCCCCCGCCTGCCGCCACATCACGGCTGCCGGAAGCGAAATCGCCACCGTCGGCGCAGGTCCCGGTGGTCTTCGAGCCGAGCGCCATGCCCCGCCGAGCAGCGCTGATGCGGGTCCTCCTGTTCAGCGGGACGCTTGATCGATGAGTCCTTGCAGGTACAGCCCTCGTGCCGCGTCGAGCTCCGGCGACACGCGCGTGCGCACGGCCGTGGCGAACGTGCGACGCAGGACCGGCCAGCACTCCTCATGGTCGATGTCGGCGGTGTCGTAGACCAACGGTGTCTCGGCGCCGAAGAGTTCGACGCGGGTGAGGGCGTGGGGCACGGCTACGGAACCCGACAGGGACGCCTGGCTGACGGCTCCGTTCTCGTGCTCGAGGGTCAGTTCGATCCAGCGGCGGGCATCACCTGTGCTCCGTATGTTCGCGATGGGCGACACGGCGGCGTCCAGCAGGTCGAGCAGGTGCGGACCGAGGTCGAGGAGGGCGCCGTGCTCCAGACGCCAGCCGGTGGCGAACTCGCCGCCGAGAAAGGCACCGTGGAGGTAGCAGGAGCGAGCACCCGATATCTCGCGGCCGCGGGCGGCTTCCAGGAAGGCCTGGGTGACGGGGTGGTAGCGCTTGGTCAGGACGAGCTGGGAAACCACACCGGCGGTGAGCACGGCGTCGGTGACGCGTCGGGCCGCCTTCAGATCGGGGCCGAGCGGCTTCTCCAGCAGCAGTGCTTTGCCCCGTCGCGCGGCCAGCGGCGCGAGTTCGGCCTGGACGGCGGGGGGCACGGCGAACGCCACCGCCTCGCACCTGTCGAGCAGTTCGTCGAAGGAGGCCGCGACGTGGGCGTGGTAGGGGGCGGCGGTCTGCTGGGCGGCTTCGGTGCGGCGCGCCCACACCGCGGCGAGGCGGGTCTCCGGTCCCGCGGCGAGCGTGCGGGCGTGCATGGCGCGGGCCCAGGGTCCGGCGCCCACGAGCCCGACCTCGACGGGAGGGCCGGTCCAGGGGTCGATGGTGACGGTCACGGTGTTCCTGTCTGGACGAGGGGTGGTGCGATCGAGCGGTGCCGGCTGCGCCGTGGTCGGCTCAGGAGGCCAGGTTGCCGAGCCGGTCGTCGGCGCGGTGGGACGAGTAGAGGATCTCGACGACCATGCCGGCCGCTCCGATGACGCCCGCGTGCTCGCCCAGGCGTGAGGTGACGACCTGCAGGTTGGCGGTGGCGCGGGGGAAGGCGCGCTGGTAGAGCAGTTCCCGGACTCCGGTCATGAAGGGTGCTCCGGAAAGTTCACCGGCGATCATCAGGACGCCCGGGTTGAGCAGGCTGACGACGGTCACCAGGACCTCACCGGCCCGGCGTCCGGCCTCCCGTGCCAGCCGGAGGGCGTCCGGGTGGCCTTCGGACAGCAGGCGCTTGACGTCGGCGGCGGACACGGCGTCGGCGCCGAGGGCGCTCAGGTCCCTGGCCAGTGCCCGGCCGCTGGCCACGGCCCCCAGGCAGCCGTGCGAGCCGCACAGGCACAGGACGTCGGACCGGTCGTGCAGGCGGATGTGCCCGATGTCGCCGGCGCCGCCGTCGATCCCTCGGTACACCGTGCCGTTCACGACGACGCCGGAGCCTATGCCGGTGGAGACCTTCACGAGTACGAAGGCCGAGCAGTCCCGGTGGTTGGCCTGGTGCTCGGCCAGTGCCATGAGGTTGGCGTCGTTGTCGACGAAGACCGGTACGGGCCCGTCCTCCATGCTCACGCCCACGTGTTCGGCGTAGGCCCGCTGCAGGCGCTCCCGGATGGGGTACCGGTCCCAGCCCGGCATGATCGGCGGTTCGACGACCCGTCCCGTCTCCCACTCCACGGGTCCGGGAACGGACAGCCCGATTCCGCAGACATGGGCGGCGTCGATGCCGGCGGCCGCGATCAGTTCCGGGAACCACCGGGCGAGCTGGTCCAGCACCGCCTCGGGTCCTTCGGTGATGTCCAGGGGCCCGGTGTTCTCGGCGAGGATGGTGCCGTCGAGGTCGAGGACCGCGGCCCGGGCGTACCTGGTCTCCAGGTCGACGGCGATCACCGAGGCGTGCCGGGGATCGAACACGATCTGCTGGGACGGGCGTCCGCCGGTCGACGAGCCGGCGACGTGCTTGAGCCATCCCGCCCGGTTGAGCAGGTCCAGCCGCTGGCCGACGGTCGAACGGGACAGCCCGGTGATCCGTTGGAGATCCGCGCGGGTGTTCCCGCGTCCGCTGCGGATGAGCTGCAGCAACTCGCCCGCACTGGTCTGATTCGACGTCAGCATCAAGTCCCTCATGGTCTCAGCTCTTGTCCGCTCCGCTTGTCAGGCCCTCGGTCAGCAAGCGCTCGGCGGCGAAGAACAGGAGTATGACGGGAATCGTGAGTACGACCGAACCGGCCATCAGCACCGTCTTGGGCACCTCGACTCCGTTGGAGAGCTGGGCGAGGCCCAGCGGCACCGTCCACTTGCCCGGGTCCGCGGCCAGGAACAGGAGGGCGAACAGGAACTCGTTCCAAGCGATCATGAAGACGTACAGGCCGGTGGCCATGAGGGACGGCAGCGCGAGCGGCAGGACCACCCTGCGCAGGGTCCCCAGGCGGCTCAGGCCGTCGAGCGCCGCGGCCTCCTCGATCGAGTAGGGGATGGTGACGAGGTAGTTCTTCAGCATGTAGATGGCCACCGGCACGGTCTGGGCGACGTAGACGACGGCGAGCCCGACCAGGCTGGAGGACAGGTGCAGCTTGGCGAAGACGACGAACAGCGGGACGGCCAGCAGGGTGGCGGGGAACAGGTAGACGGCCAGGAAGAGGGCGCTGACCTGGCGATGGCCGAAGAACTTCAGCCGGCTGACCGCGTAGGCGCCGGGCACCGCGGCCAGCAGGGTGAGGGCGACGGTGCCGAGGGAGACCAGGGCGGAGTTGAGCAGGAACTTGAGGAAGCCCTGGCCGCCGTCGTCGGTGGAGCGCAGCACGTCGCGGTAGGTGGAGAGGGTGAAGTCCTTGCTGGAGACCCACAGTGAGCCCGGGTCCAGCAGCAGCGCGTCGATGGGCTTCAACGACAGCAGCAGCATGTAGTAGAAGGGCACCACGGTGATCACCACGAGGAACGCGATGACGAACCAGCGCAGGACGCCGAAAAACCTGTCCTCGATCTGGGCCCGGCTCATGCCGACTCCTCCTGGACCTTGTTGCCGAAGAACTTGAAGTAGAGGCCCATGAGGATCATGAGCGAGACGGCCAGGACGAGGGCCTGGGCCGAGGCGGCTCCCACGTCGTAGCGGGCCGTCAGGAAGTCGTAGACCCGCACGGCCGCGACGTTGGTGCCCGCTCCGCCACCGGTCAGCAGGTAGACGTCGTCGAACTTGTTGAAGGTCAGGATGAAGCGCAGGACGCACAGCAGGGCGATGACGGGCATCAGCTGCGGCAGCAGGATGTGGCGGAAGCGTTGGGTGGGGGTCGCGCCGTCGACCAGGGCGGCCTCTTCCAGGCCGTCGGGGACCGCCTGCAGCCGGGCCAGGATGAACAGGAACGCGAAGGGGAAGTACCGCCAGGTCTCGAAGGCGATGACGGTCAGCAGTGCCAGGGGTATGTCGAAGTGCGCTCCGAGCACGTGGACTTCGTACTCGCGGGTGGACAGGAAGGCGATCGGGTCGTCCCATCCGAACAGGCGCCGGCCCCAGTTGTTGACCACGCCGTACTGGGGGCTGAGGGCCACCTCCCACACGAAGGAGACGGCGACGACGGGGGCGACGTAGGGCAGCAGCATCGCGGCGCGCAGCAGACCGCGGCCGCGGAAGGGCCTGCGCAGGGCGAGCGCGGCGATCAGGCCGAGAGCCACGGATCCGAACGTGGCGCCCGCCGTGTACAGCAGGGTGGTGGTCAGGCTCGACCAGAAGCCCGCCGAGCCGAAGACCTGGTCGAAGTTGTCGAGGGTCCAGTTGCCGAACAGGCCCATGCCCTGGATGTCGACCAGTTTGGCGTGCTGGAACGCGAGAAGGACCGTCCACAGGATGGGCAGGATGACCACCACGAGGACGACGACGAACGTGGGCGAGACGAACGCCAGGCCTGCGCGGTTGGCGCGGCGGCTCGCCGTCATCGGCCGGCGACGGCGTTCGGCGGGCCTGTCCGTGGGCCTGCTGTCGGTGTGCCGGCGCTGCGGTGTGCCGGCGGGGGCTGTTGTCATGAGAGTGACCTTTGTGACGTGCGGGGCGGCTACTGGAGGGACTTCTGCAGGGCGGAGACGTCGTCGTCGGCCTCCTGAGCTGCTTGTGCGGGCGAGATCTGGCCGCTGGTCATGGCTCCGATCGCCTTGGGCACGGGGAGCTCACCGTTGGTGGCGCCGACCAGCGCGCCTTCGCCCTGGGTGATGCCCCAGCGCCGCATGTTGCCGACTCCGGCCGCGAGTTGGTCGAGGAGACTCGCGGGGTAGACCTGGTCGAAGGGCTTCTTGGTGTCGACACCGATCTCGCTGTGCCGCCAGGCCTCGAGGTAGCGTCCGGGCTGCGTGACGGTTCCGGTACGGACAGGGATCTTGCCTTCGGGTGCCATGCCGAACCAGGACTCGTAGCCGGTGCCCATCATGTACGCGATGAACTCGCGGGACGCCGCGGTCTCGGCGGTCTTGGTGGTCACCCAGGAGGTGATCTCGCCGAACTGGGCGGCGTCGGTCGCGTCCGGGCCCTGCATCGCGGTGGTGATGCCGCTGTTGCGCGCGAGGTACTGCGGGTCGTTCTTGCACTGCGGGCAGCTGGGCAGGGCGTCCTTGCGCAGGCCGGCGAGTTCGTCGAGCAGGAACGTGGACCAGACGATCATGGAGGACTGGCCCGCGAAGTAGGTGGCACGGGTGGAGTCGACGGTCTGGGTGCCCGGGGCCCCGTAGGTGCGGGCGAGTTCGTCGTAGGTCCTGAACGCCGTCTGGCACTCGGGCGAGTCGAGGGCGACGTGGTGGTGGTCGTCGACGAGCTGGCAGTTGTCGGCGAGGGCGAGGCTCTCGAAGCTCTGCGAGGTGAAGGCGTCTCCCGGGTCGGTGGCCGCGGCGATGCCGTAACGCCCCTTCGTCGTCAGCGCCTTGGCGCCGCTGAGCGCCTTCGCGTAGGTGTCGGGGGCTTCTAGGTGCTTCTCGTCGAACTGGTCCTTGCGGTAGACGAGCAGCTGCAGCCAGGCGTCGGAGGGCACGCCGAGACTCGTGCCGGCGTCCGAGGTCAGCTTCAGCGCGTTGGCGTTGAACGTGCCGCGCCCCAGCTTGTCGATGATCTGGCGGGGTATCTCGGTGTTGAGCAGGCCGTTGGTGTACATCTGCCAGACCTGGCCCATGGGGGCGGCGCCGATGACGTCCGGCAGCGTTCCCGAGGCGGCGGCGGACATGATCAGCTGGGGCATCTGGCCCTCGTCGACGCCGACGAGATGGACCTTGATGCCGGTCTTCCGCTCGAACCCGTCGACGATCTTCTGCGTCACGGCGACGCGATCCGGGAGGTTCTCCTGGGACCAGACCGTGATCTCCCGGTCGGGTTTTCCGGGGCCTGTGCTGTCGGCGCAGCCCGTGAGCATGCCCAGGCCCAGGGCGGCCGTGATGCCCACCGCGATCGCCTTCGATCGCCGGCTCATGGTGTGCATTGCGTGTCCTTGCTCGAACTTATGTCTGCTGGAGACGCATCACAGCATCACTTTTGCTTGTTGACAAGACATAAGTGAGGGATAGTGTCGACGCAACCGCACTCGCACACCCCCCTGTCGGAGACATCCGTGGAACGCGTCGTCCAATTCACCGGCCCTCGCCGGGTCGAGATAACCGAGCAGGCCGAAGCCGCACTGCCCGCCGGGCACCTGAGGGTCCGAACTCGCTATTCGGGCATATCGGCAGGAACGGAACTAACCGCATATCGCGGAACGAACCCCTACCTGACACGCACCTGGGACCCGGAGGCCCGGCTGTTCCGCGACGGCGCGGCCGGCATCCAGTACCCCGTCGCCGGCTGGGGCTACTCCGAGGTCGGCGAGGTCCTCGAGGTGGCACCCGACCTGGCCGGCACCCCGGGCCTGCCGCAGCCGGGCGATCTGGTGTGGGGCATCTGGGGCCACCGCAGCGAAGGCATCGTCCCGGCCGAGCGCATGATCGGCCACACCCTGCCCGCAGGCCTGGAACCGCTGGCCGGCGCCTTCGCCCGGGTCGGCGCCATCGCCTACAACGCCGTCCTGGCCGGCGACATCCACCTCGGCGAGGACGTGACCGTCTTCGGCCAGGGCGTCATCGGACTGCTCACCACCCGCCTCGCCCAGCTCAGCGGCGCCCGCGTCACCGCCGTCGACGCCCTCGACGGCCGCCTGGAGACCGCCAGGCGTTACGGCGCACATCACACCCTCAACGCCCGGACCGACGCCGTCGCCGAACGCGTCCGCGACGCCACCGGCGGCCTCGGTGCCGACCTCGCCATCGAGATCAGCGGCGCCTACCCCGCGCTGCACGAGGCCCTGCGCTCGGTCGCCGTCGGCGGCCGGGTGGTGGCCTCCGGCTTCTATCAGGGCGACGGTGCCGGCCTGCGGCTGGGTGACGAGTTCCACCACAACCGCGTCCAGCTCATCTGCTCCCAGATCGGCGGCGTGCCGCCCCAGCTCTCCCACCGCTGGAGCGTGGAGCGCCTCCAGCAGACCTTCCTGCGGCTGGTCGCCGAGGGACAGGTGGACGTCGCCGCCCTCGTGAGCCACGTCGTTCCCGTCGCGGACGCCGCCGAGGCCTACGTGCTGCTGGACGAGCGCCCCGCCGAGGCGCTTCAGGTCGTGCTGGAATTCTGAACCGTTCGAAAGGCCCCTCATGTTCAAGACCGCGGCGCAGGAACAACTCCTGCCCGGAGACACCCTGCAGGCCAAGTGGGACTTCGCCCAGGAGGCGGGCTACGACGCCATCGAACTGCGCGGCAAGGGCGACCTGCACTTCGCCTCCCGCCTTCCCGAGCTGAAGCAGGCCGGCAAGGACGGCGTGGTCATGCCCACCGTGTGCGTCGACATGCTCCACTTCTTCGGCGCCTTCGACGACGACCTGCGCCGCGACGCCATCGTCCAGATGAAGTCCCAGCTCACCGTGATCGCGGAGATCGGCGGCGTGGGCGCCCAGACCCCGGCGTCCTACGGCATGTTCTCCCGCCGCCTGCCGCCCTTCGAACCGCCGCGCAGCGAGGCCCAGGACCGCGAGGTGCTGCTGTCCGGACTGGCCGAACTGGGCGAGCACGCCCGCAGGGAAGGCGTCTCCCTCTTCCTCGAACCGCTCAACCGGTACGAGGACCACATGGTCAACCGGCTGGAACAGGCGGCGGACCTGATCCGCGCCACCGGCCTGGACTCGATCCGGATCGGCATCGACAGCTACCACATGAACATCGAGGAGACCGACCCCGCGGCCGCCATCCTCGCCCACGCCGACCTGATCGGCCACGCCCAGGTCTCCGACTCCAACCGCTTCCAGCCCGGCGCCGGGCACCTCGACTGGCCCGCCTGGCTCGGCGCCCTGCACACCATCGGCTACGACGGCCACCTCGCCCTCGAATGCCGGCTGACCGGCGACCCGGCCGAAGCCGTGCGCTCCGTCCCCGCCCTCCTCAAGAGGTCGGGCGCGTGAAGTCACTCCTGGACCGGCCCGTGCCCACCGCCGCCGCAGCCCTGACACTGCGGCGCGGTGCGGCACGGGTCCTGCTGGACAACTGGACCGGCTCCTCGACCGTCCCCTCCCGCACCCTCTACCCCCATCAGTGGAGTTGGGACTCCGCCTTCATCGCCATCGGGCTGCGCCACCTGTCGGTACGCCGGGCCCAGCAGGAACTGGAGTCACTGCTGTCCGCGCAGTGGGCGGACGGGCGCATCCCGCACATCGTCTTCAACCCCGCCGTACCCCACGACGCCTACTTCCCCAGCCCGGACTTCTGGCAGTCCTCCACCGCCGGCAGGGCGGCCGGCGCACCGGCGGCACCGCAGACCTCCGGCATCGTCCAGCCGCCGGTGCACGCACTGGCGGCCTGGCTCGTCCACCGCGCCGACCCCGAGGAATCTCGACGCCGCGGCTTCCTCAGCCGCGTACTGCCACGCCTCGAAGCCTGGCACGACTACCTCCTCGACCGCCGCGACCTCGGCGGCGGAGGACTGGCCGCCGTGGTCCACCCCTGGGAACCGGGGACCGACAACAGCCCGTGCTGGGACACCGCCCTCAAGCGCGTCCTCCCCGCCACGCCCGACTCCTTCCGCCGTGCCGACCTCAACCACGGTCACCCCGCCGACCGGCCCACCGACCTGGACTACGGCCGCTACGTCCGTCTCGTCACGGACTACCGCGACGCCGGCTACGACGACCGGGCCGGCCGGCGCGCCTTCGCGGTGGAAGACCCGTGCTTCAACGCCCTGCTGATCACCGGCGAACGAGCCCTGGCCGCCATGGCCCGGGAGACCGGTGCGAACCCCGCGGCGCACACGGCTCGCGCCGACGCCCTCACCCGGCACCTCGTGACCCGGCTGTGGGACGACGGCGCAGGCATATTCCACGTACGCGACCTGGCCACCGACACTCTGGTGGAAGAGCACGCCGTCACCGGCCTCGTTCCCCTGCTCGCCCCGCACCTGCCGCAGCACATCGTCACCCGTCTCCTGGACACGCTCACCGGCCCGCGCTTCAGCGCGCCGGCCACCCGTCTGGTGCCGAGCTACGACCTGACCGGGCCCGCGTTCGACGCCCAGCGCTACTGGCGCGGCCCCGCCTGGTTCAACACCGCCTGGCTGATCCACCGCGGTCTGCGCACGCACGGCCTGCACGACAGCGCCGAACACCTGCGGCAGGGCTTCCTCGGCGAAGCGGAGAAGTCCGGCTTCGCCGAGTACATCGACCCGCTCACAGGAGCCGCCCGCGGAGCGCGGAACTTCTCATGGACCGCCGCCCTCGCCCTCGACCTGGCCGGCACAGACCCACAGGAGCCCCTGCCATGACCTCGGCCGACACCGGCGTCCAGCTGGTCCGCGACGCCACCTTCGCCCGGCTGGACTCCGCCGGGAACATCAGCGGCACCCTCGGCACCGCCCCCGACGGACTGTTCCTGCGCGACGCCCGTCACCTCAGCCGCTGGCAGCTCACCGTCGACGGCGCCGCGCCCGTCCCGCTGATACCCGCCACCGTCGACGCCGACGACACAGCCACCTGCGTCCTGACACCGCAGGGCACTCGGGACAACCCGCCCGCCTACACCGTCTTCCGCAGCCAGAAGGTCGCGGCAGGTGTCCTGACCGAGCATCTGCGGCTGGTCAGCAACCGCCCCGAACCGGTCACCGCGCACGTCCAGATCACCGTGGACGCCGACTTCTCGGACCTGTTCGAACTGCGCGCCGACGACCGCCGCTACGACAAGCCGGGCGCCGAGCTCCACGTCCACCGCACCGACGACGCACTGCACTTCGACTACCGGCGACACGACTGGCACTCCCGGACCGTCCTCACCTCCCGGCCCGCCCCCGACACCACGGACACCTCCCCCGGGCTGCCCAACGCCACCGCGCGCACCCTCGGCTGGCACCTCGCCCTCGCCGCCCACGGCGAAGCCGACCTGCACCTGACCGTCCGCGCCCTGCCGCACGGTCTGCCGACCGCCTCCACAGCACCTGCCGTCCGACGACCGGCACCGCGTCCGGCAAGGGCAGACGACCCGCTCGCCCGCACCTGCGAGCGAGGCCTCGCGGACATCGACCTGCTGACCATCGCCGTCACCGGAGTGGACGGCGAGGAAGTCCACGTTCCCGCCGCCGGCATCCCGTGGTTCTTCACGCTGTTCGGCCGCGACTCACTGCTGACGTCCTACTTCCTGCTCCCCTACCGGCCGGAGACGGCCGCGGCGACCCTGAGCGCCCTCGCCACCACCCAGGGGCGCCACCATGACCCGGTGAGCGGCGAACAGCCCGGTCGCATCGTCCACGAGACGCGCCACGGCGAACTGGCGCACTTCCGGCAGGTTCCCTACGGCCGGTACTACGGCGCCGTCGACTCCACCCCGCTCTTCCTGGTGTTGCTCCACGCCCACCACGAGACGACCGGCGACCGGACCCTCGCCGTACGGCTCGAACAGCATGCCCGGCGAGCCGTCGACTGGATGCTCACCGACGGCGGCCTGGACAAGCACGGCTACCTCGTCTACCAGCCGGACCCCAACGGTCTGGTGAACCAGAACTGGAAGGACTCTGCGGGTGCCATCTGCTTCGCCGACGGCACCCAGGCACAGGGACCCGTCGCCGTGTCCGAAGCCCAGGGTTACGCCTACGACGCCCTGATCCGAACCGCCCGACTGGCGGCGGAGGTCTGGCACGACGAACCGTACGCCCACCGGCTGCGCGAGACCGCCGAAGCGCTGCGCACCCGCTTCACCGCCGACTTCTGGATGCCCCAGGCGGACTTCCCCGCCCTCGCCCTGGACGGCAACGGCCGGCAGGCCGACGCCCTCGCCTCCGACGCCGGCCACCTGCTGTGGTCGGGCATACTCGATGCGGACCTGGCGCGCCGGGTGGGACAACGCCTCCTGCGCCCCGACTTCTTCTCCGGCTGGGCCATCCGCACGCTCGCCGCCGGACAGCGCCCGTTTCACCCCTTGTCCTACCACCGCGGCAGCGCCTGGCCACACGACAACGCCGTCATCGCGATGGGCCTCGCCCGCTACGGACTCGCCCAGGAGGTCCGCACGGTCACCGACGGGCTCGTCGCGGCAGCCGCTCATCACCAGTACCGGCTGCCCGAAGTACTCGCCGGCTACGACCGGACCGCCACGACCCGACCGGTCCCCTACCTCCACTCATGCTCCCCGCAAGCGTGGGCCGCGGCGACGCCCCTCGCTCTCAGGACGGCACTGGACCTCACACTCAGTCCGCCGGGTGGCCTGGGGTGATGTCATGGGTGTCGTTCAGCGTCAGCAGCGGGGTTCTGTCACCCGTGGGATTGTTCGCCGCCTCGGGAGCGAGCAGGAAACCGACGTGGTCCCCGCCGTCGATCTGGTTCTCCACGCGACCGGCGAACCAGGCGGGGGCGTCGTCGAGAATCAGCGTTCCGCCCGGTCCTGGATGCCACGGGACGTGAGTGAACTTGTCGGTGCGGTCGCCGGTCTCGCCGCCGAAGAGCCGGGCCAGTCGGTTCTGGTCGCGGCCGAGGAGATGGACCGCGAGTCGTTCGGCGCGCTCGGCCACCTGGTACGTCCGGTTGGCCTTGGACAGCCAGACCATGAACCGGGCGGGCCGAATCGAGCACTGAGAGGCGAAGCCGACCAGGCAGCCGGCTCTTTCCCCGCCGGCTTCCGCGGTCACGACGTACATCGGATAGTCGAGCAGGTCGGTGAAGGGATCAAGCTCGGGCACAGTACCTGGCTCCCGCCTCGAATGATTGGATATGGGGTCATTCTGTGCCCTGTCGGTGTGCGGCCGCGGCACCCGGCTGATCGCCGGCATCGTCGTCTCGACGGCGACGGCCGGATCAAGGCCGATTACCTGTTGCCCGGGGCTTGACCCTCGACAGCAGCGGCTGTGGGTCCGGCGGCCGCCGAGAGCGCCTCGGCTGTCGCCGGGTCGGCCGGCAAGAACGCCTCCAGCTTCAGTTCGGCGAGTGTCACGTCAACGGCGGTCGCGAAGGTCGTCACGGTCGTCATCAGGCGCAGCTCACCGTACGAGGACCGCAGGCGGAGCGGAACCGCGAAACCCAGGAGCCCTGCGGACGGCCCCAACTCCGGAACGTACCCGGTGAGTTCGGAGTGCAGCTCCTTCAGATGACCGAGACCCGCCAGGATGTGGCGCGCCCATTCGGCGAGGTTGAGGATACGGGGAGCCAGGCCGTCAGGGTGCAGCGCAAGGCGGTAGACGTTGGTGCCCGGACCCACCAGGTCCGGCGCCGCTCCCTCGGTGATCAGGTCGAATGCGGCGTTCGCGGCGATAAGGTCACCGCCGCGGTCCACCACCAGCGCCGGATACGGCAGATGCCCGCGCAGGATGTGGTCGATCGCCGTGCGCACAGGGGCCAGTTCCGGGTCGTCGAGTGCGCTCTCGGGGTAGGCGGGTGCGTACCCGGCGGCCAGCAGGAGTTCATTGCGCTCCCGCAGCGACAGTCCCAGCGACTCGGCCAGGCGCACGACCATGGTCCGGCCGGGGACGGACCTGCCGGACTCGATGAAGCTGAGATGTCGCTGGGTGGTGCCCGCCCGCAGCGCCAGGTCAAGTTGGCTGAGATGACGGCGGGTACGACGTTCGCGAAGCGTACGAGGGAAGTCCACGCGCCTGTTGTAACGGCGACGAAGGGTTCCAGGCCATTCCCCGCAGGGAATTGCCGCCACTCACACCGGTCGTGAACATCACCGACATGGACATCGGTGTACTGCTTCCGACCGGAAGCGCCCAGTGGGGCCCGGCCGACGACCCTCGCGAGCTGATCGCCCTCGGCCGTCAGGCCGAACGTCTGGGCTTCTCCTCGCTCTTCGTCAACGACTCCTTGATCAGCCCGCGCATCGAGGCGCTCTCGATGCTGGCCGCGCTCGCCCCGGCGACCGAGAACGTGACGCTGGGTACGGCCGCACTGATGCCGTTCCTCCGCCGGCCGATCCAGGCAGCCCAGTCCCTCGCATCGATCGACCTGCTGTCCGGAGGAAGACTCACCGTGGCCGTCGGCGCCGGCTTCCCCGGCCGCTTCGGACGGCCCCTCTACGCGCTGTCCGAGCTGCCGTGGGACAGGCGCTTCGCCCGTTTGGACGAGACGGTCGCCCTGTGGCGGGCGTTGTGGGACGGTGCCGATGCCTTCCACGGCGAGATCCTCCGGTTCGACGGCATCCCGCCCACGACCAAGCCGACGCGAGCCGGCGGGCCGCCCGTCTGGCTCGGCGGTGCGACCCCCGCAGCGCTGGCACGCACCGGCCTGATGTACGACGGATGGCTGCCCTACCCGCCCGAACCCGCCGACTACGCGTCCGGCCTCCGCGACATCCACGGAGCGGCGGCCGATGCCGGACGCACAGCCGACAGCATCACCCCGGCACTGTTCGTCTCGGTACGGATCGACGACGACATCGAAGGCGGCCGCCGGGCACTGGACGGCTACGCACGCGCCACATATGGCATGCCGCTGAAGGAACTGGAGAAGATCCAGGCAGTCGTCGCCGGCTCCGCCGACCAGGTACGCGAGCGCCTAGGACAGTACGTCGCCGCCGGCGTCCGACACGTCGTCGTACGCCTCGGAGCCCTGGGCCTGCACTCCCAGCGCGATCAGCTCGAACGGGTCGCAGACCTGATCCCGGCCGTCCAGGCAGCAGCGGCCCACACCGCCGTCTCTGAAGGCTCCTGATTCTGGCCGGGCCGACCCGGAGTGTCGATTACGGACGGCCTTTAGTCGGGGCCAGCCGGCGGCGCTATCCGATCAGAGCCACCGCCATGGCGATGAGGCCGATCGCCACCAGCAGGACCACGCCCATGATCAGAACGAGCGGTACGGCCGCCCATCCCCTGCGCGGCTCGGGCGGCTCCGGATGGGAGATGCCGGAAGTGCTCCCCTCGGCGGGTGGGGTTTCACCAGGTGGCACCCTGCCGGCTGTCGCGAGTCCCGGGGTTCGGCCCGGCTCAGGAGTCGTCATCACACGGGCTCCTCTCGATTCTCGATTGGCTGCGGCCTGTCGGCCTCGATCACAGGGTCGGCGTTTTCGCAGTGAACTCTTTTATTCCGCGTTTCCCGCATTTATACGACTAAACGGTAGGCGGCCTGCTCGAAATCGGGATCGCCGTCGGTCACCGCGGAAGTCCCGATGGCCAAGGCGGTGGGTCGCGGATATGTGGGCACTTGGCCATGAGCCATCGCCGTATCCCCCGGGGGAGTGTGATGGTCAGGCTCTTCCGGTTCGGATCATGTGCCGGAAGAGCCGCCCCGACGGCCACGACGTCAGCCGGGCAACGACCGCGGTGTTCGTGCCGGCCGTCGACCACGTAGGTGTCGTCACGCACGGGCCAGGGCCCCAAGGTACCGGCCGCTTGGGCCAGGTACTGGCGTCGGACGATGCCCGGCGGGTGCGTCGGAGGCCGCGCAGTCGGTGTTCGGTGCGGTCACGGTCGACACCCCAGGTCATCTCGCCCTTGGCGACCTTCGCACCGATCTGCGCTGCGATCAGCCGCTGCCGGGGTAGCGCTTCGGTCATCTCGTCGAGCAGGTCGGTCCATGCTGCCCGCTCAGGGTCTCCACGACCTCGCCCACAGTCGGAGAGCCCTGCCCGGGGGCAAGTACCAGAGACCGCCACCTGAACTGCTGGCGATGTACGGGGTATTGACGCGTAGCTGGTCTAGTCCATACCGTCTTCAACCATCGATGGTTCAACAGAGGAACCATCGTTCAGCTATGTGAACTTCTGCTGCAGCTTCCGAATGCTCTGTCTCGGCACCCCCACCTCGCGCGTCCCGCGTTCATGACAGGAGCCGTCCTGTGATCAGATCCGCTGCCAGAGCCCTCACCACCCTTCCCGCCGTCCTCGCGACGGCCGCCACCGTCCTCGTCGCCACCGGCGGCTCCGCGAGCGCCGCGACCAACCCGGGCCCCGGCTTCCCCGCCCACTACGCCGCGCCGTACGTCGAGACCTGGAACTCGCCCTCGGCCATGACCAACGCCCGCAACGCCACGGGCCTGAAGTACTTCACGCTCGCCTTCGTCATCGACGGCGGGGGTTGTAACGCCATGTTCAACGGCGACACTCCCGTCACCGACGCCGGCTGGACTTCAGCGATCAACTCCCTGCGTGCCGCGGGCGGCGACGTCATCGCCTCCTTCGGCGGCGCCTCCGGCACCGAGGAGGCCCAGGCCTGCACCACCGTGGCCTCGCTCAAGGCCCAGTACAAGAAGGTCATCGACACCCTCAACCTCACTCGGGTCGACTTCGACATCGAGGGCAGTGCGATCGCCGACACCGCCGCCAACGACCGCCGGAACAAGGCCCTCGCCCAGCTCCAGCAGGAGTACGCGGCCGCCGGGCGCAAGCTGGACGTCCAGTACACCCTGCCGTCCATGCCGAACGGCCTGGACGGCAACGGCACGAAGCTGCTGTCCAACGCCAAGAGCAACGGACTCACCGTCAATCTCGTCAACATCATGACGATGGACTACTACGACGGCACCCGGGACATGGGCAAGGCGGCCACCGACGCCGCCACCGCCCTGCGCACCCAGCTCGGCACCATCTGGCCGGAGAAGTCCGACGCCCAGCTGTGGGCGATGGAGGGCAACACCCCGATGATCGGGGTCAACGACGACGTCAGCGAGATCTTCACGACCGGCAACGCCACCACGCTCACCAACTTCGCCAAGTCCAAGGGCATCCAGGAACTCGCCTTCTGGGCACTCGGCCGCGACAAGGCGTGCGCCACCAACGGCCAGCTGTCCGACACCTGCAGCGGTACCCCGCAGAGCGCCTGGCAGTTCTCCAGCACCCTCAACACCGTGACCGGTGGTACGACTCCCCCGCCACCCACCGGCTCCACCGGCCAGATCACCGGCCTCGGCGGAAAATGCGTGGACGTCGCGGCGGCAAGCAGCGCCAACGGCACCGCCGTTCAGATGTATGACTGCAACGGCACCACGGCCCAGCAGTGGACCGTGGGTTCCGACAACACCATCCGCAGTCTCGGCAAGTGCATGGACCTCACCGCCGCCGGCACCGCCAACGGCACGAAGGTCCAGTTGTACGACTGCAACGGCACCGCCGCTCAGGTCTGGCAGCAGAGCAGCGGCGACACCCTGGTGAACCCCGCCTCCGGCAAGTGCCTCGATGTCACCGACAAGTCGACGGCCAACGGAGCCCGCCTGCAGATCTGGACCTGCGCCGGCGGCACCAACCAGCAGTTCCACTTGCCGGCCTGACGGGGAAGAACACCCGGCCCGTCCGGGCCAACTCCGACGCCCAGTCATAGGACGCTCCGTCACACAAGCGTGTGTGACGGAGCGCGGCACTTTGCGGGTGATCCCCCGCGTAGGGTCACCCTGTCGCAGAAGCAGGCCGCGGCGGTCGGGGGCAGCCGGAGGTGTGTGGGAGGGCCAGGTGTTACGCGCGTAAATTCTGCGACCGATGGCTTGCCGACGGCCCCTGAACTCACGATACTTCAGAATTGAACTTGTCAGGAGCACGTCCGACCCGCCCACCGGCGGGCTCGCGCCATACCCACTCGTCTCTCTGACCCGCATCCCCCCACAGGAGGAACGTATGCGGATCAAGAAGCTCAGCTCCGCGAGACGCACGGGACCGATCGCCACAGCGTCCGGCCCGATGGCAGCAACCGTACCCACGACCCCCACCCCTCGGACCATCGCCCGCCCAGGCGGGTCCCAGCCGAGGAAGCACCCGGCGTCCACCGAGCCCCGCTCCGCCGCCACCATCACCTTTCTCGGTGGCACGGCCGCCACAGGACACGCGGGCGGAACCGCCGGGCAGCCGCGACGCGGCGAGAGCACCGCACACAGGCCGCCGGCCCACCGCCGACGCGCGCGCCGCGCCCACGGCGCGCACGACGCCCGCGACGCCGATACGACCGCCGACGGCCGCGCGCGCACCGGGCGCGGCGAGGCACACGGCAACGCGCCCGACCGTGCCAGGACATTCACTCCGGCCCCCAGCGGCAGTGCCGCCCGCGGCGCACGCACCTCAACCCCCGCTTCCAGGCCCGTGACCGGGACGCCCAACACGTAAGCGGCACCAGCATGCGCTGACGGTCAGCCGGCCGCGTCCTCGCAGCACCCACACCGCCCCCACCGGCCCGCCGGGGGCACCTCACCGCCCTCTCGCGGCGGCCCTCCCTGTTCGCCCGCCCCCTGGTCTCGTCCCGTGAGATCAGGGGGCGAACGCGGAGTGCCGCAAGAGGGTGATCTGTCATGCACACCTCACATCTCTCAAGTGCCTCATCCACACGCTCCTTCCGTGCGCCACCCGCTGGAATCCGGCATTCCACTTCTGGAGGTCCCGTGAGATCGACCAAGTCGCTGTCCGTGCTCGCAACTCTGGGCGCCGCGGTACTCGTCAGCCTGGGTCTGGCCGCTCCGGCCGAGGCCGCCGGCCCGGTGTACGTCGCGCTCGGCGACTCGTACTCCGCCGGCAACGGAGCGGGCAACTACGACAGCGCGAGCGGCAGTTGCCACCGCAGCCTCAGTTCCTACCCCTACCTCTGGAAGAACGCGCACGCCCCGTCGTCCTTCGCGGACACGGCCTGCTCCGGCGCGGTCACCACGGACGTGACGAACTCCCAGCTCGGCCCGCTGAACTCCGCCACCACCCTGGTCTCCGTCACCATCGGCGGCAACGACGCGGGTTTCGCCGACGTCATGACGGCCTGCGCCACGGATTCGGACTCCGACTGCGTCAACCGGCTCAACCAGGCCGAGAGTTACGCGCGGAGCACCCTGCCCGGCCGTCTCGACGCCACCTACGACGCGATCCGGGCCAAGGCCCCCAACGCCAAGGTGGTCGTACTGGGATACCCGCACCTCTACACCCTCAACGTCTTCTGCGTCGGGCTCAGCGACACCAAGCACCGCAAGATCGACGAGGCCTCGGACGTCCTCGACAGCGTCATCCAGAGCAGGTCCGCCGCGCACGGTTTCGCCTTCGGTGACGTCCGCACCACGTTCAACGGGCACGAGCTGTGCTCCGGCGACGACTGGCTGCACTCCATCGTCATCTCGCCGACCTGGGAGTCCTACCACCCCACCGCCACCGGCCACGCCTCCGGCTTCTACCCCGTCCTCAACGCCAACAGCTGACCGGCCCTCAACCCCGCGCAGGCATCCCGGGCCGCCGGGGTGCCTGGGCGTGCTCTCCCCCTCACCTCCGGCCTGACCACCTCGCTGATCTGAGGCAGAATGGCCCACGGGCGCCTGCCGTGGCGGGCCGGGGCGAGGGGGCGGCGACGTGGCGCACTGGCAGGGAACCGACTTCACCGTGAACGGCCGCGAGCCGACCAGTGCGGAGGACTACTACCAGATCGGTCTGCACTGCTGGAACAGCGGTCAACACCGTGCCGCGGCCCCCTTTTTCCTGGAGACGGCCGCCTCCGCCGGCCATGACGCCGCCGTAGAACTCCTGGGGCACATCGCCTACCTGCAGGGGCACTACGCGATCGCGGTGCCGCTGCTGCGGCAGAGCACCGGTTCGCCGCGAGCGGCCTACTACCTTGCCTCGCTGTACCACCAGGGCTGCCCCGAGGCAGGTATGGCCCAGTCGCTCGACGAAGCATCCCGCCACTACCGGACCGCGGCTCGACTGGGCGAACCCGAAGCGATGCTCGCCCTGGGCGAGCTGTACCTGGAGCGGCTGCTGCCCCTGACGCGGACGCCCGCGGAGCACGCGCTGGAGCACTTCCTGGCGGCTGCCGAGCGTGGCCACCCCTATGCCCAGTACCGTGCCGCGGAGCTCTACCGCACCCTCTACCAGGACACCGAGCGCGCCGCCGCCCTCTACCGGTCCTGCCTGGACAACCCGATGACCGGCCGCCATCCGCTGGGCTCGATGATGACCCTGCAGAGCCAGGCACACCTGCGGGAGGAGGCGGCGATGCGGACGGCTCGCGCGGCGCAGCAACGGCGCGACGCCGTCAACCCCGTGGAACGACGAGGCGACTTCATCTGAGCATTGGACACTGGGCCCAGTGTCCAATGCCAATGCTCAGGGCCCTGGGCCGTGAGCCCTGAACGCCGGGCACGTGTACGGAGCGCGCCCCGGGCACCGGCGGCCACGCGCACCAGCCGGTCAAGCGCACGCCAGCACCCACAGGAAGACGGAGAGCGTCCGTATCAGCTCCCGCGTCTCCTCGGTCTGCACCCGCAGCGCATCCGGTACGTGCGTCAGCTCCCAGTCGGCCGGGTCCCGCGGCTCCTCAGGCTCGGCCTCCCAAAGGAACCGTACTTCTTCAGTGCTGGTCCGCAGTCCGGCGCAGGCGCGAGCCGTGGCGTCCAGGACCTGCGCCAGCGGCTCCGGGGGACCTCCGCCGTCGGCCGGTATCCCCCCGGCGGCCCCTGACAGGACGTCGGCGCCCCCGGACAGGACGTCGGCGAGGCCGACCAGGTGCGTTGCCCGTGCGAGCCAGCTCGGGGCCCGGCCACCCGGCGCGCCGCTACCGTCGGCCGGTTCCCGGTCCAGGGACATGCGTCCGCACAGGGTCCGTTCCCGGGCGCCGGGCTGCCATGTCCCCCGCTCCCGGAGAGCGTCGGCCCGCTGCATCGCCTGCCGGGCCAGCGCGATCACCGCCGGCCAGTCGCCGCGATCCCAGTCGGGTGTCGCCAGGAGTTCCCGGACTCGGTAGCCGACCGTCGCCGTCGGCCGCACTCCGGCAGGGGCGGACCGCGGGAGATCGGGTGTGAGGTGGGCGAGCAGTACGGGTCTGACCCCGGCCACCGCTTCGACGCCGCCCACCCCGATCCCGCCTACGCGGGCCGCGTCGGGCATCGGGCCTGCCGCCAGAGCAGCGGCCGCGGGGTCGCAGTAGCGCATGACGTCGGCCAGGGGAACTTCGTCGACGAGGATCCCGGCATCGTAGGCGGTCCGCCACAACAGCAGACCAAGGGTGTGCTGGCCGCTCCCCCACGGCCACTTCACGCGTGCGCCGGGATCGGAGGCGAACCGCCGGGCTGTCAGTGCGCCGAAGTGGAGATCCTGCTCCTGGTGCCAGGCGACCATCAGGCCCCCCTGACGACAGGCCCGCTCCCAGGCACCGCGCCCGTACGCGGCCCGGTGCCGCGACTCCCACCCGTCCGCGTCCAGCTCCAGGTCAGCGTCCACGTGACGAACCGTACCGGTGCGGCCTCGGCCGACCAGCGCCGAGGCCCCGGTCCGGAGCCCTGACACTCGTCGGCGAGCGCGAGACCTTATCGCACGGGCCGCAGATATATTCATCGATTCCATTTCTCAGTGCCATGACCAACAACTATTGGACTGCTGAATCATCGATTCCTAGGCTCGGCCAGGCAGGCCTTCGGTACGAGAAGACCTCGACCACCTGTCTTCCACACCCCGGAGGAGACGTCCGATGAAGCAACGCACGATCGGCGGTCAGACGGTTTCGGCCATCGGGCTCGGCGGCATGCCGATGTCCATCGAGGGCCGCCCCGACGCCCGCAGGTCGATCGCGACGATCCACGCCGCGCTCGACGCCGGTGTCACGCTCATCGACACGGCGGACGCGTATCACCGCGACGCCGGCGAGGTCGGGCACAACGAGGAGCTCATCGCCCAGGCTCTGCGCACCTACGGCCGGGGAGCTGACGACGTACTCGTCGCGACGAAGGGCGGTCACCTGCGGCCCGGCGACGGCAGCTGGACCGTGAACGGCGATCCGGCCCATCTCAAGCGTGCCGCCAAGGAATCGGCCAGGCGCCTGGGCGTCGAGGCGATCGGCCTCTACCAGTTCCACCGCCCCGATCCGAACGTCCCGTACGCCGACTCGATCGGTGCGATCCGTGACCTGCTCGACGAGGGCGTGATCCGCGGCGCAGGCATCTCGAACGCGACCGTGGAGCAGATCGACGAGGCGAACGAGATCCTGGGCGGTCGCCTCGACTCGGTCCAGAACCAGTTCTCACCCAGGTTCCGCTCCAGCCTGCGCGAGCTGGAACACTGCGCCGGACTAGGGATCGCGTTCCTGCCCTGGAGCCCACTGGGCGGCATTGCGAACGCGCCCGAACTCTCGGCGCACCACGCCGCTTTCCGCCAGGTCGCGGACGAGGTGGGCGTCAGCGTCTACCGCGTGACCCTGGCCTGGGAGCTTGCCCTCGCGCCCGTGGTGGTCCCGATTCCCGGGTCCTCTCGCCCCGAGAGCATCCGTGACTCAGCGGCGGCCACCGACGTCGAGCTCACCCCCGAGCAGATTTCCCGCCTGTCGGCGGCATGAGGCGCCCGGTACCGGCACCGCATACCCACTCACGGACAAGGACCCGATCGTGAAGACGTTCAAACTGCCCGGCACTGACATGGTCGTCCCGAACATCGTGCTCGGCCTGATGCGGATCCAGGACAAGAGCGACGCCGAGGTGCGCGAACTCCTCGCCACCGCCATGGACGCCGGCATCACGTTCCTCGATCACGCCGACGTGTACGGCAGCGAGCTGCACGGCTGCGAGCGCCGTTTCGCCGAGGCGATGCGGCTGAGCTCCTCGCAGCGGGAACAGTTGATCATCCAGTCGAAGGCGGGCATCGTCCGCGAAGGCCCTTACTTCGACTTCTCCTACGAACACATCGTGGAGTCGGTGGACGGTTCGCTCGAGGCTCTCGGCACCGACTACCTCGACATCCTGCTGCTGCACCGTCCCGACGCCCTGGTCGAACCCGAAGAGGTCGCGCGCGCCTTCGACGACCTCGCCACGGCGGGCAAGGTACGGGCCTTCGGCGTCTCTAACCACACCCCCCGGCAGATCGATCTGCTTCGCCGCCACGTCAGTCAGCCGTTGGTGGTGAACCAGCTCGAGCTGTCGATCACGCACGCCCCGCTCGTCGCGCAGGGCGTCGCGGCCAACATGCAGGGCCTGGACCAGTCGGTCAGCCGTGACGACGGGCTCCTGGACTACTGCCGACTGCACGACATCACCGTGCAGGCCTGGTCACCGTTCCAGGCCGGCTTCTTCGACGGACCGTTCCTCGGCTCGGAACGCCACACCGAGCTCAACGCCGTCATCGATCGCCTGGCGGCGAAGTACGGTGTGCCGCCCCTTGCCATCGCGACGGCCTGGATCACCCGTCATCCCGCCCGGATGCAGGTGGTCATCGGCACGACCACACCGCAGCGCGTCGCGGACGCCGCCCTCGGCTCGGACGTACCCCTGAGCCGTGCGGAATGGTACGAACTGTTCCGCGCCGCCGACTACATCGTGCCCTGACCGCCGACCCGAACTGACAGCGCGGACAGACGTCCTGGGCCACAGGCTTCTTCGTCGAAGGGCTCGTCGACAGAGTCCTCGACTGGGCGGATCAGGCGCCGGCGGCGTCTGATCCGCCGCGTCGGAGGGCAGGGCCTCGGCTTCGCCCAGTCGTCGGCGTCGACGGTGGCCGGCAGCGGCTCGCGGTCACGCAGCAGCCCGGGGATCCCAGCCCAGCGCTGGAGCGCGGTCTGTTCCTCGGTCAATCCGCCGGCCGGCGTGCCTGGTTCGCCTCGCGGAGGGCCTGCCAGGCGTCCGCTACCGGGCCGACGTGGCCGAGCTTGTCGGGGTTGTTCACCGTGCGGATCGTCTGGATCTGCCCATCGAGTACGTCAAGTGCCCAGGTGCTGAGGACCTGGCCATCTCGGTCGCGGAAGATCGCGCCCGGCTGGCCGTTCACCTGCTGCGGCTCGACGACGCCACCGCTTCTGACCACCAGCGGGACAAACGACGCCAGCGCCCGGAGCACGTTCTCCGCACCGAGCATGACGGGCTTGAACTGCGGGGCCTTGCCGCCGCTGTCGCCGACCATGTGAACGTCGGCGGCCAGCAGCTCGGTCAGTCCGTCGACGTCTCCTTCGCGGAAGGCGTCGAAGAAGCGTTCGGCGAGTTTCTCGCGTTCCTTCCCGTCCGCCTCGAACCGGACCCGGCCCGCGTCCATGTGACGGCGTGCCCGCACCGCGAGCTGGTGGCACGCCGCTTCCGACCGTCCCACGGCCGATGCGATCTCCGAGAAGCCGAAGGCGAACACCTCCCTCAGCACGAAGACCGCGCGCTCCAGCGGGGTGAGCCGCTCCAGCAGGAGCAGGGCCGCCATCGACACCGAGTCCGCCAGCTCAGCCGACCGCACCGGATCCTCGTACGGGTCGGTCAGCAGCGGTTCAGGGAGCCACGGTCCGGCATACTCCTCCCGCCGGACGCGGGCCGAGCGCAGTACGTCGATCGAGATCCGGGTGACCACGGTCGACAGGAACGCCCTGGCCGACCCGGGCCGGGTGGAGGCGGCCTGGTAGCGCAGCCATGTCTCCTGGACCGCGTCCTCCGCCTCGCTCACACTGCCCAGGAGCCGGTAGGCGATCGAGAACAACAGCGGCCGCAGCTCCTGGAACTCCTCTGTCTTGGTCACGCCGGATTCTCCTTGATCGTAGGCACCTTGACCGGCCCTGGTGTACGGACTTGTTCCGGCTCCACTCGCACGTTCGACGGTGGAACCCACACCCCCCGCAGCTGTCCGGGGACACCATCACCAGGGAACCGGACCCTCCGCACTGAAGAACCCTCCGGTCGGTCCGTCCGCGCCCGGCATGGCCAGGCGAACCACGGATGTGGCGCCCTGCGCGACCGTGAGGAACCCGGTGTGGTTGTTGCTGTCCGTGTCGACGAACCCGGGGGCGACCGCGTTGACCCGGATGCCCCGGCTCCGTAGCTCATTGGCGTACTGCACGGTCAGGGCGGTCAGCGCGGTCTTGGACGGCGCATACGCGGCGGACGGCAGGAGTGCCGTGAAGGGGCCGTCCGGATCGCTGGTGAGAGTCAGCGACGCGGCGTGACTGCTGACGTTGACGACGCGTGGCGCCGGTGACCGCCGCAACAGCGGCAGCATGGCATTGGTCACTTGGATCACCCCGAAGACATTGGTCTCGAACACCGCCCGAACCATGTCCAGGTCGACGGAGCTGGGGACCTGATCGTGGGCGTCTTCGGGCGACACCTGTCCGGAGCCGGTGATTCCGGCATTGTTGATCAGTACGTCGAGATGACCGAAGCGCTCCTCGAGCTGCTTCGCGGCCCCCTGGACGGTGGCCTGGTCAGTGACGTCCAAGGTGACCGCGTGCGCATTGCCGCCGGCCGCGCGCACCGCCGCAGCGGCCTCCTCGCCGCGCAGCGGGTCTCTGGCACCGATCACGACGGCCATGCCCAGCGCGGCGAGCTGCTCGGCAACGCCACGGCCGATCCCCTTGTTCGCCCCGGTGATCAGCGCGACCTCCTGGCGCGTGCTCTCCCCACTCATGATCTGCTCCCTGTTGTCGAGGCGGACTCTTCTCAGAACCTGTCTGCACAGCCTGAGACGAGACAGCCAGGCCATCTCTGACATGCGGGCGCAAGGAGCTCCTCACTTCCGGAGGCCGCCAGTCCCGGTTCCCCCGGCCGCGGCCAGGAAGCCCGCCTGCAGGCCGGCACGTCGTCGGCGCTGCGGCAACCGGTCACCACGACCATGATCGCCGCACCCGTCCCGGCCAAGCTCCGCGCCTGCTACTACCCGGCCACCGGACAGCCGGGCCGGGACTGCTTCAGCGGATGAGGCCGTCGGCAGGCACGCCGGCCCTCTCCGCCCGCGCCTTCGTGACCACTGCGGCGCCCTGCCTGCGCTGAACCGAGGGTGCCGTACGGAGTGTCAGAGGTCTGGCCTAATCTTCGCTCACCGGCTACAGGGCCGGTACAGGCCGCGCACAACGGCCGCACGCCCTTGGGGGGTTCGAATCACCGTGCGTATCCGCACACTTCCGGCTGCCGTCGCGACGGCAGCCCTCTTCAGCTCCGCTGTGCTGACGGCTGCCGGCCAGGCGGCCGCCGACACCAGCGTGCCGATCAGCGTCGGCACCGTGAACGACACGGTCGTCGACGGCGCCCACCAGCACCTCTACATCAGCGGCGACAACACCATCTCCGTCGTCGGCTACAACGGCAAGGTGCTCAACAAGCTCACCGGCCTGCCCCAGGTGTCCGATCTCCAGTTGAGCCCGGACGGCAGCACCCTGTACGCCGCGGTGACCGGAGCGGACAAGATCGTCGCGTTCGACACCACGACGCTCACGCAGACCGCCGAGTACCCGACCGGCGCCGGGACCGCACCGCGCTGGATCGCCCTCACCGAGGGACGGATCTGGTTCGGCTACGGCGACCAGTGGGAGTCCGGGCTCGGCAAGGTCGACCTGAGCGCCGACCCGGCCACCGTGACCCTCGACCTCGCCGGTGACCACGACTTCGCCACCACGCCGAGGCTGTTCGCCGACCCGGCGAACCCCACCTCCCTGGTCGCCCTGGACCCCGGCATCAGCAGCGGGCCGATCATCGTCTACGACATCTCCTCCGGCACCCCCGTCATCCGCGTCGCCGCGAACGAGGGCGGCTTCTACCGGGACGGCGCGCTCACCCCGGACGCACAGTCGATCGTCGTGGCCGGCCCGGGCAACCGCGCGGTCACCGAATACCGGCTCTCCGACCTTCAGATGGTCCACGAGTACCCGGTCAAGGACGAGCCGGAGACCGTCAGCGTCGCCCCGGACGGCACGGTCGCGGCGACCGCGCTCGACACCGAGAACACCGGCGACACCTACGTCTTCCCCGGCGGGGCCGACGCGCCCGCCAGCATCCGCAACCTGTCGGACTCCTGGATGCCGTGGGGCGGGCACTCGACGGCCTGGTCGGCGGACGGCACGAAACTGTTCGTGCTGACCGGGAGCACGGACTTCAGACAGCTGCAGACCGTCACCGAACCGCGCAAGTACGTCACGAAGCTGACCGTCGATGCTCCGTCCACCGGCACGCGCGGCAAGACACTCACCGTCAAGGGCACGCTCACGACCGGTCTGAAGCTGCCCGCCGGAACGCTGCTGAACGTCGTGCGCACCGACCTGCTGTCCCCGTCGGGCAAGTCGCTGGGCACCAGGGCGCTCGGCGCGAACGGTACCTTCTCCTTCACCGACGCGCCGCCTGCCGGCAGCAAGGTGCGCTACACGGTGACCTACGCCGGGGACGCCGCGCACACCCCGGCATCCGCCTCGGACACCGTCACCGTCCCCCGCGCCACGCCCGCCCTGACGCTCACCAACAACAAGAAGACGTACGCCTACGGCAAGAACGTCGTCTTCACCGCCCACCTCGGCACCACCTACAGCAACCGCACGGTGGAGATCTGGGCCGACCCCTACGGCGGCGACAAGCCGAACAGGCTCCTGAAGACCGGCAGGACCGACGCGCACGGCAACCTGTCGGCCACCGTCACCATGTCCCGGGACACCGCCGTGACCGTCGTCTTCAAGGGCGACGCCCGCTACGCCGGCCGGACCGTCAAGTCCACCGCCTACGCGCACGTGAAGACCGCCGGCTCACTGTCCAAGTACTACCGCACCGGCACGATCGGCTCGACCCGCTACCGCTACTACCACAAGAACACCGACGCGGTCCTGACCACCACGATGACCTACTACAAGGGCCGCAAGGAGCGCCTGGACCTCCAGGTCTACTCGGGCGGCAAGTGGTACACCACGGACTCGGAGTACTTCTCCCTCGGCACCAACGGCAAGTCCATCGTCAACCTCGGCCACCCCGGGAGATCCGGCGTACGCGCCCGGGTACGCACCTCGTACATCGACCCCTCCTCGGGCGACAGCGTGAACACCACGACGTACGGCACCTGGAACTACTTCTACTTCAGCAGCTGACCCAGCTCGGACACGGGACAAGAGCGGCGGCGCGCAGGACGTGCCGCCGCCCTTGCGCGCCCATGCCTCGACCGCCGGCACATCGGACCGGAGTGTGGAGTTTCCCCCAGGACCGCGGTACGGCGGTCTGGCGAGTTGCCCGGTAGGTGCCGCCTGATCGAACCCTCCGTCACTTGACGTCCTGGCGGGCGCGGTTGAGCGCCGGGGGCGACGGGCGACCGCTGTACGCCGCCCGCTAGCATCCCTTCCCATGACGAGGCGGGGGTGGCGACTGGGTGTCGTGGTGGTGCTGGCGGCGATCTGCGTCTCAGGTCCCGGGCGCCCGGAGCCCATCAGAAGGGCGTCGGACCTCGGCCCCCTGCCGGCCGACCGCTACGGCTTCACGCCGCAGGACTACCAGCGATCGCAGCGGGCATCGGCGTTGCTGGTCCGGCAGTGCATGGCGGAGCGCGGCCACCGGGACTTCCCGCTCGACCCCCGCTACCCCAGCGACCCCATCGTCGCCACCGCGGTCAGCACCGACTACGGCGTCCTGGATCTCGCCGCCGCCCGCCGCTGGGGATACGGCTGGGACCCGGCCAAGTCCCTGGCCTTCCGGCCGAAGGGCCGCCGGATGACCGACGCCGAGTATGCGGACTTCCCCGCCTGCGACGCCAGGGCAAGCGGGCGGCTGCTGCACGGCATCGACGTCAAGCAGGACTGGCTCTACGCGAGTACCCGGGCGGTCGAGGTCAACAAGGCGGTCAAGCGCGACCCGCGCCTCCGTACGGCGTGGGACGAGTGGTCCCGCTGTGTGGCAGAACAAGGATTCACGCGCTATCCCGACCCCGTCGCGGCGTACACGGACCCCGCCTGGCATCGGAGCAGTGACGGCAACACCCGGCACACGCGGCGGGAACGGGCCACCGCCGAAGCGGACGTCACCTGCAAGCGCCGCCACCACACGGCCGAGATCTGGCACGCCGCACTGGCGCGGCAGCAGGCCCTGGACATCACCCGTCACCGCGACCGCTACACCGCCGGGCTCCAGGCGCTGCGGACATACCGGACCACCATCGCCGAGGTGCTACGGAAACTCGGCTAGCCAGGCACCCGCGCATCACTGCGAGTCCCACGAGACCACGAGACCCGAAGTCGCCGCCCAGCCGACCGACCTCGCGCCTCGCGTACGACGGCGGCGTCCTTGGCATCGGTCCTGCCACGCGGTGGCTCTCGGAGGTCTCTCGTCGATCGAGACGCAGTGAACTTGGGTCTCGCCTGGTGCCTTCGTGCAGGGAAGGTTGCCGGGCTCGGGTACAAGTCCTCAGGCCGGTCAGCCGAGATAGTCCGCGCGCCCCTCGTCGTCAAGTTCGAAGGCGCCGTCGGGGATGATGCAGAACTCGTTGCCCTCAGGGTCCGCCATCACCAGGAAGCCGCCATCGGCGTACTGCTGCAGTCTGCGCCCGCCGAGCCTCTCGACCCGCTGCTGCTCGGCGGCGGGGTCGGGCGAGGAGATGTCGAAGTGCAGCCGGTTCTTGCCCGACTTGGGGTCGCTGGTCCGCTGGAAGCCCAGGCCGAGGCCGCTCTCTCGCCGCAGCCATACGTACGGGCCCATACGGCCCACGACCGGCCTGCCGAGCAACTCGGACCAGAACGCGGCAAGCCGCTCTGGGTCGGTCGCATCGATGATGAGGGCATTGACCTGCATAGGTGAGTCCGCCATGCCCAGATCATCCCAGAAGAGCGCGAGGCCACTCAGCGCCGGGACCCTGACCAGGGATGTGTGCGAGCCGGCGGGGGTGTGACTGCGCGCCTCGAGATGGGCTCATGGGCCGGCTGAGGCCGTGTGGGGACGGGACGGTGCCGAGGAGCTTCGCAGATCCGCCGTGGTGGCGCTCACCACGGCGACGGCGCCGAGGCACAGCAGGCCGCCGCTGACGAGGGCCGCTGTTCCCGAGGTGGCGTCTGCGACGAGGCCGCCGCGCAGGTTGCCGATGTCGGGTCCGGCTTGCCCGACGATCTGTTCGGCAGCGCTGACGCGTCCGCGTAGTTCGTGCGGGGTGTGCATCTGGACGACGGTGCTCCGGGAGACGACGGAGACGGTGTCGGCGGCGCCGGCCATGACCAGGAAGGCCAAACCGACCCAGGGGTTGGGCGACAGGCCGAACAGCGTCAACGATGCGCCCCAGGCGGCGGATCCGCCGAGCATGACCAGGCCGGGGCGGGGGAAGCGGGTGAAGGATCCGGAGAAGAGGGACGCGGCAACGCCACCGACGGCCACGGCTGTGAGGAACAGTCCGAGAGTGCGTGGGTCGTCGCCGAATCGTTCGGCGTTGATCAAGGGAAACAGGCTGATGGGCATCGACAGCACGGTGGTGGCCAGGTCTGTGAGCAGCGCTCCACGGATGACAGGAGTGCGGCCCAGGAAGGCCAGTCCGTCCAGCACGCCGCGCAGGCCGGGTCGAGCGGGCTCGTCTCCGGGGTTCATCTGCGGCAGGCCGAAAGCACCGTAGAGCGCGGCGATGAATGTGAGGGCGTCGATCAGGTAGCAGGCGCCGGCTCCCAGGCCGCCCACGATCAGTCCGCTCAGTGCGGGACCCAGCAGCATGGCGCCCTGGAAGGCGATCCGTCCCAACGCCAGGCCCGCGGCCAGCTGGTGCTTGGGCAGAAGGTGCGGAATGAAGGTGCGCGAGGCCGGGCCTCCGCCTGCGCCGAAGCAGGACTGGAGTGCGACCAGCCCCAGAACGCCGGCGGCAGGAACGTGTCCGAGGAAGCCCTGGAGTGCGAGGAGGAGCGAACACACCGCTTGCCCGCTGGTCGTGAGCAGGAAGAACTTCCGGCGGTCCACTCGGTCGACGAGTGACCCGGCAAAGAGTCCGAGCGCGACGAGGGGAACGGCCTGTGCCAGCCCGACGGCCCCTGTCCACGTGGTGCTCCTTGTCGACTGCCAGACCTGGAACATCACTGCGACGACAGTCATCTGGCTGCCGAACCCGGAAAGGGTCTGGCCGATCCACAATCGCCGGAACGGCGGCGAAGACCGTAACGGAGTCACGTCGATCAGCGTGTGTCTCATCCCCACGCGGGATCCTCGGCCAGCTTCTCGGCGATCCGGTCGTGGAAACTCTTGCGTGCCAAGGCCCGCTCGATATCGGTGACGACCCGGGAGAGCGGGTAGGGAACCTCGGCCTCCAGGTCGGCGACGGCGGCCTCGGTGGCCCGCCATTCCGCCGCCAGGCGGTCGACGACGTGGCGAGCCTTGTCGGTGAGCGTCACCTTCCTGGTGCGCGCGTCGTCGCCCACGACGGTCTGGACCCAGCCGGCCCTGCGCATCGCCGCGACTTTCTGGCTGAGCGCCGAATGCGTGCGTTGGACCGACTCGGCCAGTTCCGCGATGGTCATGGGGCCACGGGCGTGGAGCCGGAGCAGCTCCATGACGAAGCTGGGCTTGAGCCCGTCGATCCGCTGCTCGGAGTAGACCCGGGCGATGTCGGCGTCCATTGCCGCCTGGAGCAGGCGCAGAGGTCGCCAGAGGCTCTGCCGCGTCGGGTCGAGTGCGTGAGGTTCGGTCACGCGTCGAATCGTAACAGCGCTTATATAAGCACTGTTGCTTCTGCGTGACCGCGCTGAACGTCGCGGAAGAGAGCCGCGCCGACCACTCCCGGGACAAGTTCCGGCGCTGGAGGGACGCGAACAAGGACGGCTTCAACACCCACTCGGAGTTCCTTCGGTCGCCCACGTGGTCTTCGGCCAGGTGCCGCACGTGGGCGCGGAACCCGGGTCCAGGCACAGCTCGGCCAGCTCCACCCATGCCCTGAACTCCTCCTCTGTGGGGTTGTCCGGGAGTTCGGGTGTCATGGAGCGTCAGCACGCCCGTGCAGACCCGGAACCGGCAGGCACCGGACGGCGAGACCCTGGTGGCCGCCGTCATGCCGCTCGCCCACTGGAGCACGAAGCGCTCCGGTTACCGAACCACTGACCGGCCGACCGGCCGCCCTCCGCGACCTCCGCAACGTCCGCGGCCTCCGCCGCTTCCACGACCCCCGCCGCCAGCCGGATCAGAGCATCAGCTGGTCGATGGTGAAGGGAAGCGACCTCAGACGGCGGCCCGTCGCGTGGTGCACGGCGTTTCCGATGGCCGCGGCGAGCCCGACCAGACCGACCTCGCCGATGCCCTTGGTGCCGACCTCGCTCGCCCGGTCGGACCCGCCGCAGAAGATGACCTCCATGTCAGGGATGTCCGCGTTCACCGGCACCAGGTAGTCGCCGAACGTCGCGTTGGCGATGCGTCCCGTCCCGGCGTCGGTGACGGTCTCCTCGAAGATCGCCTGGCTGATGCCTCCGACGGTGCCGCCGACGATCTGGCTGGTGGCGGTCTTCTCGTTGAGAATGCGGCCGCCGTCGATCGCCGACACCACACGCGCGACGCGCAACAGCCCGAGCTGCGGGTCGATGCGCACCTCGACGAACTTGGCGCCGAACGCGCCGGCGGTGGCCATGCCGAGCCGCTCGGCGTCGGGCGGTGTGCTGCGGCCGTCCGCACTGAGCTCCTCCAGGCCGTGGCGGGCGAGGATGTCGGCATAGGCCTCACCGGCGCCGGGATCGTCGACGAGGTGCAGGCGGCCGTCGGTCACCTGCACGCCGTCCGGCTCCGCGCCTCGCAACGGGGAGGCGTCGTCGTCCCGCACCACGTCGAGGAACTCCCCGACGAGGTTGCGGCAAGCCGTGTGAACGGCGTTCGCCAGAGCCCCGGTCAGCCCCGACCCCCCGGCCTGCGGGGCGTAGGGCATGTCGGAGTCGCCGAGGTCGAAGCGGACTTTCCCGATGTCCAGGCCCAGGAGTTCGGCCGCCAGCTGTGTCATGACCGTGTACGTGCCGGTGCCGATGTCCGTGGCGGCGCTGCGCACATAGGCCGATCCGTCGCGGCGCAGCGACGCCCGCGCCTGGCAGGGCACCTGGTAGAACGGGTACGACACACTCGCCATGCCGTAGCCGACCAGCCACCGGCCGTCGCGCATCGAGCCGATCCCCGGCCTGCGACGGGACCAGCCGAACCTCTCGGCGCCCACGGTGTAGCACTCCCGCAGGGCGTTGCTCGACCACGGCAGGCTGAGCACGGGGTGGGTATCGGCGAAGTTGCGCACGCGCAGTTCGAGCGGGTCCATGCCGAGGGCGTGGGCCAGTTCGTCGACCGCGGATTCGAGGGCGAAGTTGCCCTGTGCCTCCGCGGGCGCGCGCATGGATCCCGGGCACGGGATGTTGAGCCTGGCCTGGCGGTCGCGTGTCACGACGTTCGGGCAGGCGTAGGACACCGCCGAGCACGAGGAGACGGGCTCGTAGTCGTCGTCCTCCATCGCCACCGAGGAGAGGCCGTGGTGCTCGATGGCGACCAGGTCACCGGACGAGGTGGCGCCGATCCTGATGTGCTGGACGCTGTTGGGGCGGTGGCCGACCGACGTGAACATCTGCGGGCGCGTCAGCACCAGTTTGACCGGGTGCTTCACCTCGCGTGCCGCCAGGACGGTCAGCACGGTGTGCGACCACACCCGCAGTCCGGCGCCGAAGCCGCCGCCCACGAAGGGCGCGAGGACCCGGATACCGCTCTCGGGGATGCCGAAGATCCGGGCGATCGAGGTGCGGACGTTGTGGGGCCACTGGGTGGAGTCGTGGATGGTGACGGAGTCGCCGTGCCAGGCGGCGATCGTGGTCATGAGCCCGAGCGGGTTGTTGGTGTTGTCCGGGGTGCTGTAGTCCGCCTCGACCACCACGTCGGCCCGGTCGAAGCCGGCGGCCACGTCTCCGCGCCGGGTGTCCAGCCCCCACGGGTTCTCGACGATCTCCGCCCGCGGGTCCCGTACGTCGAGGAGCGGATCGGCGGGTTCGTACGTCACGCGCACGAGGGAGGCGGCGTGCCGGGCCCGCTCCGGGCTGTCCGCGACGACGACGGCGATGTGCTGCCCGTAGTGCAGGATCCGGTCGTCCCGCAGGGGGGCCGGCGGGGACTGCCCGAGCAGGGTCACGGGTCCGCGTTCCAGCCGTGGGGCCGTCAGGTGCGTGATGACGGTGATGACGCCCGGGGCCGCCTGGGCGGCGGAGGCGTCGATGCCGCGGATGCGTCCGGCCGCGATCGTGCTGCCCACCAGGGCGGCGTGCACCAGGCCCGGGTAGCTGAAGTCGTTGGGGTAGTGCGCCGTCCCCGTGGTCTTCAGGGGGGCGTCCACCCGGTCGAGGCCCGCTCCGATGGAGGTGGGTGTGGCGAGGGTCGTCATGGGTGGCCTCCCGTGACGGTTTCGAGGGCGCGGACCAGTGTGCGTTTGGCCAGTTCGACCTTGAACGCGGTCCCCGGCAGGGTCCTGGCGCCCTCCAGGGCCGCCTCCGCGGCCGTCCTGAAGTTCTCGCCGTTCACCCGGCAGCCGCGCAGCACGCTCTCCGCGCCCCAGGCCCGCCACGGGATCGTGCCCACACCGCCCAGCGCGATCCGGGCTTCGGTGATCACGTCGCCGTCGAGTCGTACGGCCACGCCCGCGGACGTGAGGGCGAACTCGTAGGAGACGCGGTCGCGCACCTTCAGATAGTGGGACCGGGTCCCTTCGGGAAGCAGGGGGATCTCGACCTCGGTGATCAGCTCGCCGTGCCGCAGCATGTTCTCGACGTCGGGTGTGGTCCCGGGCGGGAGGTAGAACTGTGTCAGCGGGACGGAGCGTGGGCCGTCCTCGCCCTGTATCCCGACGATCGCGTCGAGTGCCACCAGCGGGACGGCGACGTCCGAGGCGTGCAGGGCGATGCAGTGCGCGCTGGTGCCGAGGATCGCGTGCATGCGCTGGGCGCCGGTGATCGCGGCGCACCCCGATCCCGGGTTCCGCTTGTTGCACGCGGCGACCGCCGGATCGCGGAAGTAGCGGCACCGGGCGCGCTGGAGCAGGTTGCCGCCGATGGTGGCCATGTTCCTCAGCTGCGTCGACGCGCCGAGCAGCAGGGCCTCCCGGACGAACGGGAGCCGTTCGTTCAGGGCCGGGTCCGCGGCGAGCTCCTCCATCGTGGTCAGCGCCCCGACGTGCACCGACGTGGCCGTGTGCATGATTCCCCTGAGCGGCAGCCTCGTGATGTCGACCAGGCGCTCGGGACGCAGGACGCCGTCCTTCATGAGGTCCAGCTGGGTCGTCCCGCCGGCGAGGTACGACGCGTGCCGGTCGCGGGAGACGGTCGCGACCGCATCGTCGGCGGCGGAGGCGCGCACGTACTCAAAGGGATGCATCGGTTCCCTCCGACGCGACCTCGCGGATCGCCGCGCGAATGTTGGGATACGCCCCGCAGCGGCAGATGTTGCCGCTCATGAACTCGCACACGTCCTCCTCGGTGCGGGCCCGGCCCTCGGCCATCAAGGAGACGGCGGACATGATCTGCCCGGGGGTGCAGTAGCCGCACTGGAAGGCGTCGTGCCGCGCGAACGCCGCTTGCATCGGGTGCGGCTCGTCGTTGTCGGACAGCCCCTCGATGGTGGTGATCTCCAGCCCGTCGTACTGGGCGGCCAGCCCCAGGCAGGCGACGATGCGCTTTCCCTCGACGAGGACGGTGCAGGCGCCGCAGGCACCCTGGTCACAGCCCTTCTTGGCTCCTGTGAGACCGAGGTGGTCGCGCAGCGCGTCGAGGAGTGTCACCCGGGAATCGATCCGCAGGCGATAGACATCGCCGTTGACGTGCAGAGTGACGTCCACATCGGGAATGCCGGAAGCTGCCTGTCCGGGGCGCGCCGTGGTCTCGACGTACTTCATAGCGCCTCAGTTCTTCGATCCAGTCCGGGGGGAACGCTTCACCGTCCGGAGCGGTATCTGTCCGATGGTAGAACCGGATCGGCCTGTTCGCCTGCCCTGGAGGTGCGGTCCCCTTCCCGGGGCAGACGCTCCCTGTTTCGGCGGTCCGGCGCGGTGCACTCGAATGGCGAATACCAGGGAATTCCGGGCCACCGCGAGCGCCGTCTTCGTGCTGATGGTGGACGACGGTGAGCAGTTGCTCAGCATCCGGTCTACGGCGACAGCGGAATGGGTACGGTTGCCTGGGGAGTCCTCGGTGATCAGCGCCGGGACGCAGATCGTGATGAGCGGTCTGGGGCGAGCACGGGGTGACGATGGTTTACCTGGTGATAACTGCGACAGCGCTCGTGTCCATCGTGGCCGCCGCGGTGATCACACTGGTGCGCCGCGATCGGCGCCGGATGGCTGCCAGTCCGGAAGCACAGCGAATCGAAGCGGCGGCTACGAGAACCTTTCGCGATGCGCGTCGGCAGGCTCATGGCTATGAGCATTTCGGCGATGCCAGTGGCAGTATCAGTGCCCTGCGGGATCGTGACTCCCGTTCGTAAGGCGCTCGTCTCGCCGACGGCGTGAGGGTCGGCCTTTTCCCCGGTGTCCGGGGCCGGCGCTCGCGGACCGAGCACCAGTCTCCGTGCCAGGCGCCGTGAACCAGCGGCACGGTGGGGCGCGCCGTTAGCTCCGCCCGGTCCCCGGATGCCCCGTCCAGCCACGTTTGCCATGCTGAATTGGCCGGGGTATGGAAGGAAGTGGCTGATGTGAGCGCCACAGATGAGACACCGCGACATCCGCCCGAGTCCGGCACCAAAACGGCTGACGTGGTCGTCGACCAGTACGGCGTGATCGCGAGATGGAGTGCGGCGGCGGAACGGTGTCTGGGCTTCACCGCCTCGGAAGTCGAGGGCGAGGCGGCCAGCGACTTCCTGGCCGCTCGGCAGGAAGCGCGGCTGGACGAGGCCGACCGTGTCCGCCGGGGCCGGGAAGCACCGGTGGCCCTTCGATGCCGCGACGGCGGCACCGCGGCGTTTCAGGTCCGTATCTGCCCGACCGCCGAACCTCCCGGCTGCTGGGACGTGGTCCTGACCCCCATGGCCGAGATCTCCGAGGCGCGGGCAGTGGACGACGCCGTCCTCGACGCCCTGTTCAACCGCTCCCCCACGAGTCTCTGCGTGTACGACCCGGAACTCAGACTACGACGCTTCAATCCGGCGGCACGGGGGATGCCAGGCGTCTTCGGCGAGGACTCCATCGGCCGGACCCCTTTCGAAATCTGGCCGGAGTCGAACTCCGATGCTTTTGAAGACGACATGCGGCGCGTCCTGGAGACCGGCGTCGCGCGGATCGGCTTCGAGAAGCGGGGCCGGCCGCCGGACGATCGTGAGCACGAACGCATATTCAGCAATTCCATTTTCAGGCTGGAGGATTCCTCCGGCCATGTCCTGGGCCTGGCGACCACCGCGGTGGAGATCACCGAGCAGCGCCGCGCCGAACAGCAGATCGCTCTGCTCGCGGAGGCCAGCTCGGTGATCGGCACGTCGTTGGACGTGATGCAGACCGGTCAGCAGCTGGCGAACGTCAGCGTGCCCCGCCTCGCGGACGCCATCACCATCGATCTGTTCGCCCCGGTCCTCGCAGGGGAGAACCCCGCCGCCAGGTCGCCCGCTCCCACGGCGAAGGACCTCCTGAGAGTGGGCATGCGTTTCGCCTGCGACCGGTTCGACCTCACGAAGACCAGCCGCCCGGGATTCCCCTACCCGTCCTCGGTGGCCTCGCTGATCCAGACCCCTGAGCCGCGGCAAGGAGTCACCGACCTGCCGGCCGACGACGGGGAGCCGCTGTATCGGGGCACGGGCGGCAAACGGTCCGCGCATTCCCTGGTGCTGCCGGTGACCGCCCGCGGGACGGTGCTGGGCTTCGTGTCGTTCTACAAATTCGGATCGAGCGGCCCGTTCACCGAGTTCGACGTCATGACCTGTCGCGAGCTGGTCTCCAGGGCCGCTCTCAGCATCGACAACGCTCGGCAGTACACCCGTGAATACAACACGGCGCGCGGTATGCAACGCGACCTCTCTCCGCAAGGGATCGTCGATCACGGTGCTGTGGAAACGGCTCACTACTTCGCTCCCACCTCATCGGAAGCGAACTGGTTCGACGTCATTCCCATCTCGGGCGCCCGCGTCGCACTGGTCCTCGCGGCCACCGACGAAGCCGGCCTGCGTGGCGCGGCCACCATCGGCCGCCTCGGGGCGGCGGTGCACACTCTCACGCATCTGGATCTGAGTCCGGAGGAGGTGCTGGCCCGCCTGGACGGCGTGGTGAAGAGCATTTCGGGCTTCCAGGCGTCCGGTACGGGCGAAGGTGAGAGCGGTACCGCGGCCATGGACCTCCGGTGTGTGTACGCCGTGTACGACCCGGCCACGGGCCGGCTCTCCATTGCGAGCGCCGGGCATCATCTTCCGGTCATCGCCCGCCCGGACGGGGAGATGAACGTGCCGGCTGCGCCGGTCGGCCCTCCACTGGGGACCTCGGAAATGCGCGCCAAGGCGGCGGAACTGCGTCTGGAGGCGGGCAGCACTCTGGTGTTCTCGTCGTCCTTCCGTGACTCGCCCACCGCTTCCGCTTCCGACGAGCAAGAGCATTTGATGCAGGCGCTGTCGGCTGGGGCGGACGTACCTCTGAAAGACCTGAAGGAGAAGGTGCTGGAGACCATCCACCCCGGGCCCTCTCCATCCGAAGGAGAAGTGCTTCTCCTGGCACGCACCCAGTGTCTGAGCGCCGACAACTTCATCACCTGGGAGTTCCCCGCCGATCCGGCCGTCGTCGCGACGGCACGCAGTCTGGTCGAGCACCAGCTCTGCATCTGGGGGCTGGAGAACGCCGTGTTCACGACCGAACTCGTGGTGAGCGAACTGGTCACCAACGCGATCCGCTACGCGAGCGGGCCCTTCGGCCTGCGGTTGATACGCGACCACCATGTGCTCATCTGCGAGGTCTCCGACACGAGCGCCACGGCCCCACACCTCCGGTACGCGCGCTCCAGCGACGAGGGAGGACGAGGCCTGTTCCTGATCGCGGAACTGACCGACCGTTGGGGAACCAGATTCGGCTCCGACGGAAAGACGATCTGGACCGAACAGGACCTCGAGGCGGCGTGATGTCGCGGCTGGATCGTGGTGGTGGCCGAGGGTGATGCGTACTCCGATGAGGCTCGAAGTGTCGGCCGCGGTCGGGGTCGTGTCTCGTCTGCCGTCGCGGGAACCGCGCACCCTGGCAACGCGTGAGCTGCCGCGCTCACGGATCGACGGCGCGGATCTGCGCGTTCACGTCGCCGACGCCACCCGCGCCCTTTGGAGCCGGGAGCACGACGAAGAGAATCCGTCGGAGCAGGCACGCTTTCGGCTGTCCCAGCACGACGGCGTGAAGCCCCACAGAGGAGGGAGGAGTCTTCGGAGCGTGGGTAGTGCAGGAATTCGATGCGCTGCATGGCCGTCATCCTGATGGGCGAGGACTGCCCGCGCGACCCGTCTTGGTTGCCGCGGTGGCCGCCTCGGCCCGCGAACCTGGCTGCGGAGTCGGGGACGAACACGGCTCAGGGTGAACGCGTGCGGTCGCGCGACCAGTTCGGTGCGGCGGGCTCGTCGAGGTGTCCGGCCGCCTTCCGCCATGCGGCCGTCACCGCGCCGTGGGCCTGTGCGGTACACGCTGCCCGGTCACCGGTCAGTGTGAGCGGTGACCCGACGTGGACGTGCAGGGACGGGCGGCGCAGTGGTGCGGTGAGCAGCCCGGCGATCTGCTTGCCGGTCCTGCCCGAGGTGATGCGCCGGGCTCCTGCCTGGCCGACGGGTACGACGGGGGCGCCGGTGCGTTCGGCCAGCCGCGCCAGGCCGCTGCGGAAGGCGGCGGGCGCGGCCTCGGCGGCGTCGGTACGGAGCGGGAGTCTGCCTTCGCCGTAGATGAGGACCATGCGTCCTTCACCCAGGGCGGCGGCGGAGAGGTCGAGGCAGCGATCAGCACGGCGGTCGTTGCGGTGTACCGGGATGTGGCCTTCGCGGGCGAGCGCGCGGCCCAGCAAGGGGATGCGCCACAGGCCCGCGGCCGCCATGACGGCCGGCTCGGCGCCCAGGCGGCGCAGCGCGGCGAGAACGACGGCCGGATCGGCGAGGGAGGTGTGGTTGACGACGATGATGCTGCCGGGCGTGAAGGCGGCACCGGTGTCGGCGGTCACGGTGAGTCGGCCGACGGCCGGCAGCAGGACCTCGGCAAGGCGGCTGAGCATGAGGTCTCCCGGTCCCGACGATGAGATCTTCATTCTCGAGGGCCGACGGGGGCCGGGGCGTGAGCGCATCTACTCAGCTCCAACGGTGCTCGGTACTCAACCCGGGCGGCATCGTTTCGTTGGCAAGGGAGAGCCTGTAGGACGCCACGGCAGGGCGCACCAAGGATGCTGCGGCAGGGCTTAGTTCATAGCTTGATTTAACTAATGAGTTTCGTCGCTCGGCAAGCCTTCGGAAGCTGGAATCTTTCCGGGTCCTCTTCCGCCGGATCCCTTGACACCTTGATGACATGCCCTCAACACTCCTGGTCGGGAGAGCGCTCTCCCGACGTCTCCCGGCGCCCCCACGTCAGCTCGCCTGACGTCACGTCACGGGGACTCCCGGCGACGACCTCTGACACCCCCACCGTTCAGGAGGAGGTCTCCATGCCACGGAGATCGAAAGGCCTGTCAGCCACGCTGATCACCGGCGCGCTCCTGCTGACCTCGCTCGGCCTCGGCGGCATCGCCGTCAGCGCCGGGCCGCCCGCACCGCACAGCGCCGCCGCGCAGGCGTTCGCGGCCACCCACTCCGGTCATGCGATGGCCGCGTCCACGGCCAACTCCCCGGAGGATCCGGACGGCGACGGCTACATCCCCGCGAACCCGCCCGTCACCGGCGTGACGCCGTCCACCCAGGACCCGCCGCACCGCTACTTCCACGAGTTCCAGGCCAACTGCTCGGTCACCCACACCAGGCCGGACGACCCCATCGTCTACCCGCAGCAGCCGGGCAAGTCCCACGACCACACGTTCATGGGCAACACGACGACCGACGCCAACAGCACGACCGCCTCTCTGTCGGCCGGCGGCACCACGTGCAAGGCCCCCGGCGACCTGTCCGGCTACTGGATGCCCACCCTCTACAACGGCGACCAGCAGATCCTGCCCGTCGGCCCGCAGGTCATCTACTACAAGGCCGGCGTCACCGACTACACCAGCGTCCGCCCCTTCCCCAAGGGCCTGCGCTTCGTCGTCGGCAGCCCCCTGCAGAGCGCCGACGAGTTCCGGCACCACCCCGGCTTCGTCGAGGGCTGGGAGTGCGGTGACAGCTACTTCAACACCGAGTTCCCCGCGACCTGCCCGAACCGTACGGACGTCCAGCTCAACATCCGTTTCCAGGCGCCCAGTTGCTGGGACGGCAAGTACCTCGACACCCCCGACCACAAGAGCCACATGGCCTACCCCGTGGTCAAGCCCGGCACGAACGACAACATGTGCCCGGCCGACCACCCGGTGGCGCTGCCGATGATCGAGTTCAAGATGGCCTTCCCGGTCAACGGCGACATGTCGAAGGTGCGGCTGTCCAGCGGAACGGGTCACAGCTTCCACTACGACTTCTTCAACGCCTGGGACGACCGCACACTCAAGGCCCTGGTCGACCACTGCGTCGTCGGCGGGCTCCAGTGCGACGCGCGCGGCTACGACGAGACCCACCCCGAGGCCGGCGCCGCGCTCGACGAGCACTACCGACTGCCTTGAGGAGTTCGCGCATGACCCCACGACCCCGCACCCGCACCCGCACCCGCACCCGCCGCATCGCGGCACCCCTCACCGCCGGCGTGCTGACCGCCGGATTCCTCGCCGCTCTGCCCGGCGCCCAGGCCCACGCCGCGGGCAGTGTTGTCAAGGTCACCGGCAGCCAGGGCGCCTGGCAGCTGACCGTGGACGGGCAGCCGTACCAGATCAAGGGCCTGACCTGGGGCCCGAGCGTCGCGGACGCCGAGAAGTACCTGCCGGACCTCCAGTCCATGGGCGTCAACACGATCCGCACCTGGGGCACCGACGCCACCAGCAAGCCGCTGTTCGACTCCGCGGCCGCCCACGGCATCAAGGTCGTCGCGGGCTTCTGGCTGCAGCCGGGCGGCGGACCCGGCAGCGGCGGCTGCGTCAACTACCTCACCGACACCGCCTACAAGAACCAAGTGCTCGACGAGTTCCCCAAGTGGGTCCAGACCTACAAGGACAACCCCGGCGTGCTCATGTGGGACGTCGGCAACGAGTCCCTCCTCGGGCTGCAGAACTGCTACAGCGGCGACGAACTGGAGAGACAGCGCGACGCCTACACCACCCTCGTCAACGACATCACCAGGAAGATCCACGCCGTCGACCCCAACCACCCGGTCACGTCCACCGACGCCTGGGTCGGCGCCTGGCCCTACTTCAAGAAGAACGCGCCGGACCTCGACCTGTACGCCGTGAACTCCTACAACGCGGTCTGCGACATCAAGTCCGCCTGGCAGCAAGGGGGTTACACCAAGCCCTACATCGTCACCGAGACCGGGCCGGCCGGCGAGTGGGAGGTCCCCGACGACGCCAACGGCGTCCCGCTGGAGCCCTCCGACCAGGCCAAGGCCGACGGCTACGCACGGGCCTGGGGGTGCGTCACCGGGCACCGGGGGGTCGCGCTCGGCGCCACGATGTTCCACTACGGCACCGAGTACGACTTCGGCGGCATCTGGTTCAACCTGCTGCCCGCCGGCCAGAAGCGCCTGTCGTACTACGCCGTGAAGAGGGCCTACGGCGGCGACACCAGCCACGACAACACCCCGCCCGTCATCACCGACCTGACCGTGGAGGGCGGCGCGGGCCAGGTGCAGGCCGGACGTGACCTCGTCCTGGCCGTGAAGGCCACCGACCCTGACGGCGACCGGATCTCCTACGAGGTCCTCGACAACAGCAACTACATCGACCAGAGCAAGAACCTGGCCTCGCTGCCCTCCACCGACCTCGGCGGCGGCCGCCTCAGGATCACCGCGCCCGACCGCCCCGGCGTCTGGAAGGTCTACGTCAAGGCGACGGACGGCCGGGGCAACGTCGGCGTCGAGACCCGCTCGATCCGCGTCGTCCCGCCGATTCCGTCCGGCACCGACGTGGCACGGGGCAGACCCGCCACCGCCTCGTCCTACCAGGCGAGTTACGGCGACTGCCCGTGCACCGCGGCCGACGCGGTCGACGGCGATCAGACCACGCGCTGGGCCAGTGACTGGAGCGACCCCCAGTGGCTCCAGGTCGACCTCGGCACCCGCACCACGTTCCGGCACGTCCAGCTGTCCTGGGAGGCCTCGTACGCCAAGGCCTACACCATCCAGACCTCCGACGACGGCCAGAACTGGCAGACCGTACACACCGTGTCCGACGGCAACGGCGGGATCGACGACTTCGACGTCACCGGGACCGGCCGCTACGTCCGCGTCAACGGCACGGCGCGGGGCACCGGTTGGGGCTACTCGCTCTACGAGTTCGGCGTCTACGCCTGACGGACGGACCTCTGACGGAGCGCACGGGCTCGTCGGCCGCCTCCCGGTCCGGGGATCCGGGCCCGGATCCCCGTTCCGGGAGAGCGCTCTATTTCGGGATTCGCAGGTCCGTTAGGGTGCCTGCATGAGCAGAAGGGCCCCGACTCTGGAGGACGTCGCCCGGGAGGCCGGTGTCTCCCGGGCGACCGTGTCCCGGGTCGTCAACGGCATCCGCAACGTGGATCCCGAGATTCAGGAAGTGGTCCGCGGGGCCATCGAGCGAACGGGTTACGCGCCCAACCGGGCCGCCCGTTCCCTGGTGATCCGGCGGGCCGAGACCGTCGCCCTGGTGATGTCCGGCGCCGGGGACACCAGCGACGCCGGCCAGGACGCCTTCGCCGCGTCGGTTTTCGCGGACCCCTTCTTCGGACGGGTCGTCAGCGGGATCGTCGGCTTCCTGCGCCCCCGCTCGATGCACCCTGTCCTCATGTTCGCCGAGTCCACCCAGGCTCGGGAGGAGGTGCTGGCCTACCTTCGACAGGGCCGTGCCGACGGCGCCCTCGTGGTCTCCACCCACGCGGACGACCCGCTGCCCGCCCTTCTCGCCGACGCCCGGCTTCCCACGGTGCTCTTCGCTCGTCCCTCCCGTCCGGTCCCGCTCAGCTATGTGGACCTGGCGCACCGGGACGGCGGGCGCCTCGCCGCGGAGCACCTCCTCGCGCGCGGCTGTCGCCGACCCGCCACGGTCTGCGGCCCCCTGGACGTGGCGGCGAGCCAGGAGCGCCTTGCCGGGTTCCGTGACGCGCTCGCCCGCCACGGCCACCCCTACGTCCCGGTCGCCGAGGGCGGGTTCACCCTGGACAGCGGTCTCGCGGCCATGTCGGACCTGTTGGCCCGCCACCCCGACACGGACGGCGTGTTCGCCGCCAACGACCTCATGGCGCAGGGCGCCTGCCAGGTCGTACGGGAGCGCGGACGCCGAGTGCCCGAGGACGTCGCGGTCGTCGGCTTCGACGACTCCAGCATCGCCGTGACCTGCCGGCCCCGGCTGACCACGATCCGCCAGCCGGTGGAGGAGATGGCGGCGGAGATGGCCCGCCTGCTCGACGAGCACATCCAGGGCCGCCGTACCGATGCGACGTCGGTCATCTTCGACCCGGAGCTGGTGGTCCGCGACTCGGCCTAGCCCTGCTCCGCGGACAGGTCGGCGACGCGGCCGGCCGGAGTCCCCGCCCGCCGATGCCGGACACCCGTGATCTACGCCTGGCGCGCCGGGGACGTGATGCGGGCCGTCGCCCGGACCGGGCCCCCGTCGGCGCCCGCGAGGCGCATCGGAAACAGGAAGACCTCGACCGGACACCCCTCCGCCTGCGCGTCCGCGACGCGTCCGAGCCCGGTCAGGTTCTCGGCGATCACACCGCCCGCTCCGCACAGCACCCGGTGCGAGGGCAGATCCGCGGGACCGGTCGGATCGACGCTCAGCGCGTCGATCCCGACGGTGAGACAGTCCGCCGCGACCACGGCCCGCGCCGCCTCGGGCGTGAGCCAGGGATGCGCGAGGTAGTCCTCGGTTCCCCAGTGCCGCGACCACCCGGTGGCCAGCAACAGGATCGAGCCGGGCCGCAGCCGCAGCCGGCCCAGGGCGGAGGTGAGCCGGTCGGAAGTGATCGGTGCCCGCGCGGGCAGACCGCGGACATCGGCGACGACCGCCGGCCCCGCGAACCGCGCCAGCGGCAGATCGTCCAGCGTGGGCCACGCCTCGTCCACGTGGTACGGCGCGTCGACATGCGTTCCGGACTGGGACCCCATGTGCAGCCGGAGGACGTTCACCCCGTGCTCGGCGACCCGCAACGCCCTGGAGACCTCCACCTCCGGGTCACCGGGGTAGACGGGCATCCCGGTGACCACGGGCACGGACAGGTCGAGCCAGCTCTCCATCAGCGCATCAACTGCCTTCGACGGCGAGGGCGGGCGTGCCCTCGCTCTCCGTACCAGGACCGGTGATCGGTGGCACCGGAACATCGATCGTACGGGCCAGCCGCGGACCGTCGGGCCCGTACACCGCCCGTGGCTCGGGGAACAGCCGCAGCAGCGCCAGGTACAGCACCCCGGCAACGGCCAGCGACAGCGGCAGGCTGACGTCGATGCCGTTGACGAGATCGCCCAGCGGTCCGACGAACTGGCCGGGGATGTCGGTGAACAGCACACCGACCACGGCGCCCACCCACCAGGCCGTCATACCGCGCCAGTTCCAGCCGTGCGTGAACCAGTAACGGCCGCCACGCTGGCGGCGGTTGAAGACCTGGAGCGCATCCGGGTCGTACCAGCCGCGCCGGGTGTAGAACCCGAGCATCATCACGACCATCCAGGGCGTGGTGCAGGTGATGATCATCGTGGCGAACGTCGAGATGGACTGCACCAGGTTGAAGCCGAACCGGCCGATGAAGATGAACGCGATCGACAGGACTCCGACCAGGACCGTCGCCTGGACCCGCGACAGCTTCGGGAACACCGACGAGAAGTCGAGCCCGGTGCCGTACAAGGACGTCGTACCGGTCGACATGCCGCCGATCAGGGCGAGCAGACACACCGGCAGGAAGAACCAGCTCGGTGAGATGGCCAGCAGACCGCCCACGAAGTCCGGAGCCGCCGGGTCCACGTACTTCGGTGCCCTGGTCGCGATGATGCTGGCGGTAGCGAGCCCGAACACGAACGGCAGCAGGGTCGCGATCTGGGACAGGAAGGCGGCGCCGACGACCTTGCGCCGAGCCGTGTCCGCCGGGATGTAGCGCGACCAGTCGCCGAGGAACGCGCCGAAGGACACCGGGTTCGACAGCACGATCAGCGCCGAGCCGATGAAGGAGGGCCAGAACAGCGCCTGCGTCGCCGAGTCGGCCGAGGCCGTGAAGGCACCGGCGTACGAGGGATCGAAATCACCGGCGAAAGCGATCGCTCCGAGCAGGAAGAGCAGGGTCGCCGAGGTCACCGCGATCTTGTTGACGAACAGCATGAAGCGGAACCCGTACACGCACACCGCGAGCACCAGGCAGCCGAAGAGCCCGTACGCGACCACGTACGACAGATTGTTCTGCTCCAGTCCGAACAGCCGGTGCGCGCCGCCGACCAGGGCGTCCCCGGAGCTCCACACCGAGATGGAGAAGAACGCGACGGCCGTGAGCAGCGACAGGAACGAACCGACGACCCGGCCGTGCACACCCAGGTGCGCGGAGGACGCGACGGCGTTGTTGGTGCCGTTGACCGGGCCGAACACCGCCATCGGGCACAGGATCAGCGCGCCGACGACGACTCCGAGGAGAGTGGCCGCGAGCCCTTGCCAGAAGGAGAGGCCGAAGAGGATCGGGAAGGCCCCGAGGACGCAGGTGGAGAAGGTGTTCGCACCGCCGAAGGCGACTCTGAACAGGTCGAGCGGCGACGCGGTGCGGTCCGCGTCGGGGATGCGCTCGACGCCGTAGGTCTCCACCTCGGTGAGAGACGGCGACGAGGTGGCGGGGGAATTCTCGGACAAGGGTGTGCTCCAGCCAAGTGCCTGGGCCCGGACGCGGGCGATGGAGCGCGTGATGGCGCGAGGGGAGAACGGTCACGCCTTCGCCGCAGGGGTGTGCGACGGGAGCGGGAGCCGTCCCGGGAGGGTGTGCCGACGCTAAGGCCGGGCCGGTGATCTGCGCCAGCAGGTAGAACATCCATCTTGCGCGCCGGAGGTGGAGCATTCATCCACAACGGGGAATGCCCGCCGGCTCAGCTCTCCGGCCTCCACTTCTCACCCGCCTGAGGCGGGTGTGCGCTCACCGTGTCAGCCGGCCCAACTGACCAAGGTCTCGAAGCCTGCGCTGTCGCAGTAGGACACTGTTCGCGTTGCCACTCCTTGGACTGCGCGGGATCGTCTGACGAACAACCCCCAGTCGCGACGACGACGGCCGCTGCTGCCCTGACTGCTCGTGGCCGCGGGCGCCACCCGCGCTGGTGACCTTCCGTCAGTCCTCGATCTTCAGCGTGGGGGTGGGCGAGGGCTGCGCACCGTGAGCGGACACGGCCTTTTCGAGAAGGGTGAACGACTTGCGTATGCCGCCGGGTTGGGGCTTGCCCGCCTTGTGGCCGACGACCCGATAACCGGCGTTCAGGTAGTACGAGTTCAGGCGCGCGTTTCCGGCGAGACAGTCCAGGCGCACCCACGCCCGCCCCGCCGCGGCTACCCGACGCTCGGCGGCCTGAAGCAGCAACTGCCCCGTTCCCGGTGGGGCATTGGTCCGTTCCACCATGAGGCGGTGGACGTAACCGGCCAGAGGCGGTTGCGGCCCCCAGGCGTCTTCATCGGCCCACCACAGCTCCCAGGCCCCCACCAGACGGTCGGCGGCTTCCGCGACCCAGACCTCTCCGCTCGTCATGACTTGGCGGAAGTGGCCCTCGTCCAGTTCACCCGGTTGCCACTGGCCGGTGATCCCCTGAGCGAGCATCCATCGAGCAGCATCGTCACGCAGACGAACGACGGAAGCCAAGTCGGCATCAGTGGCGAGGCGAAATCGTATGCCGTTCACAGCGCGATCTTCGCACGGAAGCGAACCGCTCCGCTGGTGCCGCTCACTCGATGTCGTATCTGCCTGCCACGGGAGTTCCTACCGCTCCGGATCGGAGTCACCGGGTGCGGCGGGCGGTGCTGAAGCGGCGTTGGTAGGCGGCGGGGGCGATGGAGAGCTCCCGGGCGAAGACGCGGCGGAGGCTTTCGTAGCTCGGGAACCCGGCCAGGGCGGCCGCCCGGGTAGCGGTGTGCCCCTGGTCGAGCAGGGACTTGGCGATGTCGAAGCGGATCGACTCGACGTACCGGGCCGGTGTGGTGGACAGCTCCTCCCGGAACAGGCGGGTGAGATGGCGGGGGCTGAGGTGGAGATGTCCGGCGAGCTCGTCGAGCGAGTGGTTGCCTCCGGGATCCGCCGTCACCAGGTCGACGACCGTGCGCAGGGCCGGGGACCGGGGCGGTGGGCCCTGCAGCGGCGCGGAGAACTGCGACTGGCCGCCCGCGCGTTGCAGATAGACGACCAGGGCGCGGGCGACGTCCCGGCTGACGTCGGCGCCGTGGTCCTCCTCGACGAGGGCCAGCGCCAGGTCGATGCCGGCGGTGACGCCCGCCGAGGTGTAGGTGGTGCCGTCGCGCACGTGGATGGCGTCGGGTTCGACGCGGATCTTCGGGTGCCGCTCGGCGAGTTCGCGCGCGATCTTCCAGTGGGTGGTCGCGCGCTTGCCGTCCAGGAGGCCCGTGGCGCCCAGGACGAACGCCCCTGAGCAGACGGACGCCACCCGGCCCGAGCGGGCCGCCAGTTCCCTGGTGGCGTCGGTCAGTTCGCGGGTGACGGGCGCCCGGGGATAGACGGCCCCGCCCGGCATCACGAAGGTGTCGGGGTCCGGTTCGGAGGCGGGGCCACCGTCGACGGCGATCCGGATGCCGGTCGAGGAGGTGACGGCGGCGCCGGTCACCGACAGCACGACGATCCGGTAGTCGGCGCCCAGCCGGTTCGCCTCGCCGAAGACCTCCGCGGGGCCCGCGACGTCCAGCAGTGCGACCCCGTCGTAGACGAGGATCGCGACCCGATGCGGTGTGGAGCTCACAGTCCCGTTCCCCAGGTGTCCGGATTCGAGTGGTTCATGGCCGTGCCGAGGTGGCGGCAGAGGCCGCGCGATCGGCACCGTGGAGATGAGCGAACAGCCCGTTCCGCACGATCACACCGAAAGCACGAACATCATGACCGACATCATCGCAGCAGTGGAAATTCCCGAGACGGCAGCCGTGACGGAGGCCACCGAATTTCTTCGCGAAACAGTCAGCCCGCTGATCTTCCACCATTCCCGTCGAGTATTCCTCTTCGGTTCTCTGCAGGCCCGCGCGCTCGGTCTGCAGCCCGATCCGGAGCTGCTCTACATATCCGCGATGTTCCACGACACCGGGCTTTCGACCCCCTTCTCCGAGGTGGAGCAGCGCTTCGAGCTCGACAGCGCCGACCACGCGCGCAGGTTCCTGCTCGAGCGCGGCTTCTCGAAGAGTGCCGCGGAGGTCGTCTGGACGGCGATCGCACTGCACACGACCCCGGGGATCCCCGGCCGGATGGGCCCGGAGGCGGCTGCCACGAACTACGGCGTGCTGACCGACGCGGTCGGCTGGGGACTGGAGCGGCTGAACGGCGGCCGGGTGGACGAGATCATCGCCGCCCACCCGCGCGGACAATTCAAGGAGGGATTCCTGCAGGCGTTCGTCGACGGACTGAAGAACCGTCCCGACACGACGTACGGGACCGTCAACGCGGACGTGCTGGAACATTTCCTTCCGGGTTTCCGCAGCACGACGATGGTCGAGCGTGTGATGGGCGCACCCTGGCCGAATTGAGGTCGGAGAAGCCGGCGGAAGCGAGCGAGATCGAGAGAAATCCCGAGGCGGGCATTGCGATGCCATCAGTGGCCGCTCGCCGTGGCCGTGGACGGACGCCGGCCGGTCAGGATGTCTGCGGCAGAGCCTGTCCGGTCGCCTCGGCTTCCTTCGGTGCGGTGGGGCCCGTCCGCTCGGGGTCCCGGCCCCGCCCTCGGCTGAGCTGCGCCCCGACCGCCGAGGTCACCAGACTCAGCGCCGCGGCCGTGTACCAGACGACCCGGAAGTCGTGGTGCGAGGTGGCGTCGACGTGGGAGCCGAGGACCGCGACCAGGACGGCGACGCCGATCGTGGCCGAGATCTGGCGCACCGAGTTGACCAGCGCCGACCCGGTCGCCGCACGGTGTCCTGGTACCGCGTGCACGCCGGCGGCCACCAGTGTGCCCAGGGCCAGGCCCACTCCCGTACCGGTCAGCAGCTGGCTGGGCAGCAGCTCACTCGCGTAGTCCGGAGCGACCGACGCGAAGATCGCGAACCAGACCATGCCACCGGCGAACAGCACACCGCCCGCCGCGATGAGCGGTCCCTGCCCCAGGCGCTGCGCCGCGCGGGTGGTCAGCACGGTGACGACGGGCACGAGCGCGGGGCCCGGGGCCAGGGCGAGGCCGGTGCGCAGCGCGCTCCAGTGCCAGACCTCCTGACACCACAGCACGTTCGACAGCAGCATGAGCGAGAAGGCCACGCCGAACAGGAGGCTGCCCGCGTTCGCCGCACCGAAGCGCGGCAGCCGCAGCAGGTCCAGCTCGAACAGCGGACGAGGATGCCGCAGGGACCGGACCACGAACGCGGCGCCGCCGATCACGGCGACGGCCAGCAGCAGCACGGTCTCGCCGCTCGTCCAGCCCTGGTCGGGTGCCTGCACCAGCGCCCCGGACAGCGACGCGATGGAGGCGATGACCAGCAGGGCGCCGAGGAGGTCGGGCAGCGGCCCGGTCTCGCGCGCGGCCGGCTTCGGCAGTGCGGCGCGGCCGATGACGAGCGCCGCGACGCCGATGGGCAGGTTGACGGCGAAGACCCACCGCCAGTCCACCTCGGTCAGCAGGCCACCGGCGACGGGCCCGGCGGCCGCGGCGAGTCCGCCGACCCCGGCCCAGCCGCGGGTGGCCTGGGTGCGGCGCTCGGCCGGCACCGCTGCCAGCAGCAGGGCCAGGGAGGTCGGGATCTGGGCCGCCGCCCCCACGGCCTGCACCATCCGGGCCACGATGAGGGTTCCCAGGTTCGGGGCCAGGGCACAGCCCAGCGACGCGAGCGTGAAGACGGCGATCCCGGCGAGGAAGACCGGCCGCTGCCCTATGCGGTCACCGGCACGCCCGGCCACCACCAGCAGCGCGGCGAAGGTGATCGCGTAGGCGTTGAGGACCCAGGACAGCGATCCGAGGCCGACTGCGCCGCCGCCTCCGGAGAAGTCCTCTCCCACGGCGGGCAGCGCGACGTTGACGATCAGCAGATCCAGGTTGGTCATGAAGACGGCCACCAGGACGACTGCGGCGGCCGTCCGAGGGTGCTTTGAAAACCGAAGCAGCTTGGACATGACGCCACCCAAACACAGGGTGGTTTGGAAATCAAACCCTGTCGGGCGATACTGGGGGAATGACCACGCCTATCGACCCCCGGGACATGGCGGGGCGCCCGTGCTCCCTCGCCGCGGCCCTCCAGATCGTCGGTGACCGCTGGGCCCTGCCTGCGATCCGCGAGGTCATGCTCGGCAACCACCGCTTCCGGCAGATCGCCAGGAACACCGGCGCTCCTACCGACCGGCTCGCCGCGCGCCTGAAGGCGCTGGTGGAGAGCGGCGTCCTCGAACGGCGCCCGCTGCCGGACGACGCCCGCTACAGCGGCTACTACCTGACGGAGGCCGGGCGCGATCTGGGGGCCATCACCCGCGAGCTGATCGGCTGGGGCGACCGCTGGGTCGTCACCGCACCGCCCGCCCGGATCCGGCACCGGGACCACGAACTCGTCACCCACACGGTGTGCGAGACCTGCGGCGAGCGGGTCCACGGGGAAGATGTCCACCGGGACGACCTCGTGCCCGGCTGGGACCAGTCGGGCCCGGTGACCCCGTAGACCCAACGGCCCCATCTCGGCGAAACGAAGGACCGGCATGATCAACGGCGCCCACGTCATCCTCTACAGCCAGGACCCGGAGGCCGACCGCGCCTTCATCCGCGACGTCCTCGCCTTCCCCGGCGTCGACGCGGGCGGCGGGTGGCTGATCTTCAAACTGCCCCCGGCAGAGATCGCCGTACACCCCACCGAGGACGCCCCCCAGCACGAGTTCTACCTGATGTGCGACGACCTCGACGCCCAGCTCGGAGAACTGCGCGCGCGGGGCGTCGAGATCTCCCGCCCGGTCAGCGAACAGCGCTGGGGCAGGCTGACGGCGGTGCGTCTGCCCAGTGGCGCCGAACTGCCGCTGTACGAACCCCGTCACCCCGTGGCCCACAGTCTGTGACACTCGAGCGGCCCCGCCCGGCGGCCACCGGATGTGCTGACGGCACCGCCCGTCACGGTGCACCGGTTCGCCCCTGAAAGCCGTCGTGGTGCCTGGTCGCGGGGGCTGGTGGAATCATCCGCCGGGACGACCGCGTTCCCCCTGGGAAAGCCGGGCAGAGGCGGCCCGGACGGTGAGAAAGGTGCGACATGCTGGAGACGGTGGGCCTGACGGCCGACGAGAGCGAGGTGTACCGCCTTCTGGTCGCCACCGGGACGGCGTCCGCTCAGGACATCTCCGGCCGCTCGGCCCTCGACGTCGAGACCGCGCGGCTGCTGCTGCGCGCGCTGGAGCACAAGGGCCTGGCGTCGGCGGCCGAGGACAGTCCCGAATGGTTCACGGCCGTGCCGCCGCAGATGGCCCTGATGCCCCGGCTCCAACGCCACTTCGACGCCCTGGAACAGACCCGGGCCGCCGTCTACGAACTGGCGGAGACACACCGCCGCAGCGCATGGGCCCGGAGCACGGGCGAGGCCGTCGAGATCATCACCGGCGCGGCGGCGCTGCGCCAGCATCTGCGCCAGCTCCAGCACGGCGCCGGCCGGGAGATGATGTGGTTCGTGAAGGCCCAGTACGTGGCCATGTCCCCGGAGAGCAATCAGGAGGAGTACGACGCGCTGGACCGGGGCGTGCTCTACCGGGCCCTGTACGAGCAGGCGTACTTCGACGACCCCGACTCGGTGGACTACGTCGTCAAGGGCGTGTGCGCCGGAGAGGTCGCCCGGGCGGTGCCTCTGCTGCCGTTGCGGATGGCGATCGCCGACCGCTCGGTGGCCATCCTGCCGCTGGCCGCCTCGGGCACGTCCCGCAACCCCCGGGAACTGCGGGCCGCGGTGGTGCGGGAGAGCAGCCTGCTGGACGCGCTCATCGCCCTGTTCGAACACCACTGGGAGATCGGGGCCCCGCTCCGGGTGACCGAGGAGGGCCAGATCGGCGGCGCCGGCACCACGGACGCCGCCTCGCCGGTCGGGGAGGACCGGCACCTGCTCTCCCTGATGGTCGCGGGTATGACGGACGAGGCGATAGCCGGACAGCTGCGGGTCAGCAAGCGCACCGTCCAGCGGCGTATCCAGGGCCTGATGAGCCTGGCAGGCGTCGCCACCCGCATGCAGCTGGGCTGGCACGCGGCCCGGCGCAACTGGCTCTGAGTACGGCGGGCGCCGCGACGCACCCGGACAGGGCCCACCGGACGTGTCCGGTGGGCCCTGTCCCCGTTCGTCCCGCCGCTTCGGCCGGGCTGCCGCTCGCGGACGCGGTCGCTCGCGGACGTGACCACTCCGTGGAAGCAGCTGCCCGAGGACGTGACCACTCCGTGGAAGCAGCTGCCCGAGGACGTGGCTACTCCGCGCAGGCGGCTACTTGAGCAGGTAGCCCTTGATGACGGTCTCCTTGAAGGAGTTGCCCGCCGCGTCCTCGACGTGGACGCGCAGGCTGACCGAGCCGCCCGCGGCGCGGCGCGGGTGCTCCACGGTCACGGTGCGCTCCATGCCGGAGCCCTTGACCCGCACCGACTGCCAGGTCTTCCCCTCGTCGAAGGAGACCTCGGTGGTGAAGACGCGGACGGGCGACACCGGGGCGCCGGCCGTCCGCTGGATCAGGACCGGGATGTCGAGCTTGCGGCCGGCCTCGGCCCGGTTCCACTCGTCCAGCTTCGGCGACATGCGGACCGCGTACAGCGGCAGCGCCTGCCGGGTCGCCGTGGTCCCCGACCGGAACCGCCATTCCGCCCGCACACTCGTGGAGACGGAGCTGGGGGCCAGGTCACGGTTGTCCTCGACCGTCAGACGGTAGTCGGCGGGGGTGGCGTCGGCCGGGACGTCGCTCATGCTCCAGTCCTGGGAGACCAGCTCGCCGTTGCGCCACAGCTTCACGTCGGGCAGGCCGGACGTGGTGTCGGCCACCAGGTCGAGGTTGCCGTTCGCGGCCGAAAGGAAGGGCCGGTACATCGTGTCGCCCTCACGGAAGGCGGCCATCTGGGACGAGAGGCCCACGGCCTGGATCCCGCCGTTCCAGCGCTCCTCGACCTGGGAGCCGGCCTTGTAGCCGTGCAGGTCGCTCAGGTAGCTCTGCCCGCGCGTGTCCGGGTCGAAGAGGTTGTTCTGGTCGAAGGCCGCCTGCCAGCGCAGGCCGTCGGCCGCCGAGAAGTAGTCGACGCGCCGGGTCGGGACCGGAATTCCCTCCATCGCCCGCCCGCTGAAGCGGACGTTGTCGACGTACGTCCACACGATGCGCGCGGCCGTGGTGCCGGGCGTGGTGGCGGCGAACGTGGTGTTCACCCTGGCCAGCTCCGACCTGCGGGGGTTGTAGGCGGGATCCGCCGGGATGCCGCCGTGCACCGGTCGCGTGAGGTAGTAGACCGAGGCGGGGTTGCCGTCCGCGCCGGCCGGGTCGCCCCAGACGCTGGTGACGAGGTAGGTGAACTTCGAGTCCTTGTACCGGGCCGTCGGCACCGCGTACACGCCGTCGATGTGGTCCGTGCCGATCGCGTTGTACATGGTGACCGAGAGAAGCTCGTCGGCCATGCTGATCGTGCCGATCTCGGCCGACATGATGCGTGCCGAGTGGCTCGGTGCCGACACCGTGACGGGCTTCGCCTTGCGGGCGTCGATGGTCACTTGCCGGTCGGCGCTCATCACGACCTTCGGCACACCGACGATGATGCCCTCGGTGAAGGACGCGTCGAAGTAGAAGCCGCTCACCGAGTAGGTGTCCTTCGGCAGTCGCACCACCGTGCTGCTCTTGCCGAGCGCCTCGACCTCGTACGCCTTGCCGTCGGCCGAGTTGACCAGCAGGTAGGCGTTGTCGGGGGCGGCGCCCGTACGGCTCTTCATGTCGATGCGCAGGTCGTAGGACGGCTGCTCGACGTCCATGCCGAACGGGACGCGCACCGACACCTGGCCGTCCGCGGTGCTCGCGGTCACCACACCGCTGTAGGCGGCGTACGTCGTGGCGGCTTCCGGGGTCGCGGTGAGGCTGACGGCCGCGGTTCCGTGCGCGGGCACGGTGACCGAGTCGGCGCTGAGCCGGAACAGCCCGGCGGGAGCGGGCACGTCCTTCTTCCCGCTGCTCGGGTTGTCCCTCAGCTGAAGGGTCACCGGCGCGGCGCCCGGGTTGCGGTAGGTGATGGTCTTGGTCACCGGGGGACGCTTGCCGTCCGTCCAGCGGATCAGCCCGAAGTCCAGGCCGGTGGTGTCCGCGGTGACGTCCTGGTCGACCGCCCTGGCCACGTCGACCCGTCCGGCGCCCTGGAAGTAGGCGCCGTGCTCCTTGGCTCCGGTCGCCGACTGCATCAGCTGGCGCTTGACCTGCTCCGCCGTCCAGTCGGGGTGCTGCTGGAACAGGATGGCGGCGGCTCCGGTCACATGGGGCGTGGCCATGGACGTACCGCTCATCGCGACATAGCCGTCATCGGCGGTGGTGCCGCCCGCCTGGGCGGCGACGACGTTGACGCCGGGGGCGATGATGTCCGGCTTGAGGCCGGAGTCGCCCACCCGCGGGCCGACCGAGCTGAAGCCTGCGAGGTCGTCGTCCTCCTCGGCCGCGCCGACGGCCAGCGCCCGGTCGTCGGAGGCGGGCGAGGAGACCTTGCCGGGACCGCTGTTGCCGGCCGCGGCCACGACCAGCGTGCCGTAGTCACGGGTCACGGTGTCGACCATGGCCTCGAGGGCGTCGGTCTCCGGTGTGTCCGTGTCGCCCAGGCTGAGGTTGATCACCTTGGCGCCGTGCTGGGCGGCCCAGGCCAGACCCTCGACGATGTCGGAGTTGTCGCAGTTGCCGTCCGCGGTGCACACCTTGCCGGACAGGATCTGCACACCGGGTGCCACACCCTTGTACTTGCCGTCGGAGGCCGCGCCGGAACCGGCCACCGTGGAGGTCACGTGGGTGCCGTGACCGTTCAGGTCGTCGGTGTTCGGCTCGGTGGTGAAGTTCGCGGACTCGGTGACGAGGCCCTTGAGGTCCGGATGGTTCGGGTCGTAACCGGTGTCGAGCACGGCGACCTTGACGCCGGTGCCGGTGTAGCCCTTCTCCCAGGCGTGCGGGGCACCGATGCGCGGCACCGTGCTGTCGAGCTGGATCCTGGAGTGGCCGTCCAGCCAGACCCGGCGCACGCCCGCTCCGAAGGAGGTGGCGTCCTCCCGGCCCGGGGCGATGCCCTTCCAGAACCCGGCGGCGTCCGCGCGGTGTTCGCCGAGGGTGGCGAAGGGGGTGCCGCCGATGGGGCGGACGGTGTCGGCGCCGGCGGCGGTCAGCTGTCGCCGGGCGGTGCCCGCGTCCCCGGCGTACTCGACGATCAGCGGCAGGCTCGACCGCTGCGCGTACTTGCCCCGGACCAGGGCGGAGACGTTGAACAGCGCCTTGTCGAGGCGGCCCGTCGCGAGCAGCGGGAGCGTGTCGGCGGGTATGACCGTCCAGTCGCGGCCGGCCTGGCGCTTGATGAACGCGACGCGTTCACGGCCCTTGGCGGGTTCGACCGACACACTCTGCCTGCCCGAGGTGTCCGTCTCCAGCGTGACGCGGTCGCCGGTGATCAGGGTGAGCTGTTGCCGGGAGGTGATCGGCGACCGGGCCGCTCCGCTCTGCGCGGCGGCTTCCGTTCGCCCGGTGTGCGGGCCGAGGTCCTGAGCGGCGCCGGGGGCGGCGGTCAGGCCGGCCACGAGCGCCACGAGGGCGGCGGCCGCAGCCGTATGCCGAAGCCGGGGAGGGCGGATCCCGGGGCGCCACCTGTTGTTCATGTCTCTCATGGGAGGACAGCGTGGTGCCGTCAAGTGCCGAGGTCAGCAGTTTGCCCTGTCCACCAGACGTCAAGTCACCTTTACGCCAGCCCCCATACCCCGCAAAGCGGGCAGAGGTGTCCAGATGTGCAGCCAGTGCTCGCCGCTATGGACGTCGGCCAGGTTGCACCCTCCATGATCGGCAGCTGCATGGAACGTCCTACGGTCCCCCGGTCGGGTCGTCAGGTGGCGGATCCTGCGGGTTCGATTCCGTTCCTACGCGACCCGTGCCGCGGAAGGCTCGGAGGAGGGTCAGCGCGATGTGAGGGTCCTGGGCAGTGGCGGCCAGCTTTCGCGCCAGGGCTGCCGTGCGGTAGTCCGACCATTCTCGCAGCACTCCCGTGAGCCCGTCCGGGAAAAGACGCCAGATGACGAACGCGCAGAGGGCGAGCCCGCCGGACGACGGGACGAGGAGGTGGGTGAAGACCGCGGGCACGGGGGACTCCGGTTTCGAACAGGGCGTGTTGCTCTCCCAGAGGGACTGGTGGAGGACGGGCGGCGCACGGCGGAGAGAGCGGGCGTGGCCGTAACTCTCCTGGCGCTTTCGTGCGGGTACGCGACGAGTCTCTGTGGCCGGCCGTTTCGTCCGGCGCGTTCACCGGTGTCACCACGCGTGCGGGCGGGACGTCTTCCGGTCTGGTTGGCGAGCCGAGCGGGTGCTCGGTGGTGCCATGACCTCAGATGCGGACGCTTCGGGAAAGCGATCGGAATGGCCTGTTGGCCGTCTGCCCAGGTCAGCGTCCTTGCGATAGCGTCCGGTTGTCATCCGGTCCGGACCGGACACCGGTGGCATCGGGGGTGGGCGTGGTGACGCAGCCGGACGAACCTGTGGTCGGTCAGTTCACGTTGGATCTTCAAGCTCTGTACCGGGCGGCGGGCAATCCGAGCGTCCACACCATGGCGAAGACATGCGGTGCATCTGCTGCCACCCTTCATGAGTGGGTCAGCGGCAAGGCCGTGCCCTCTGACCGGAACAAGGACGCTCTGACGGCGCTGGTCGGTGTCCTGGCCCGCCTGGCCGGGAAGAAGTCGGGTGCCAAATATCCGCGGCACTGCGAGGCCGAATGGCAGGCGTTGCGCAGGGAGGCCTGGGAACGGCGTCAGGGGGGCCGGCCGGGTCGGGGACGCGCGGTGCGCGGGGAGTTCGGCGTGGTGCCCGCTCGGGCGGACTGCTACCAGGACCGGCCCGAGCTGACGGCCTGGCTGCAGCGGCCGGCGCGCGCCGGGGGGACGCGGCAGTACGTCGTGTGCGGGACGGGCGGAGTCGGCAAGACCCAGCTGGCCGCCCAGTACGCCCGAGGTGTCTGTGATCAGGGCGAGGTGGACGTGCTGGTGTGGGTGAACGGCACCTCGCGCTCGGCAGTCGTCGACGCCTTCGCGGCCGCGGCAGCCGGACTGCTGGGTGCGGGGCGCGATGATCCCCGGGCAGCAGTCGCGCTGTTCCGCGCATGGCTGAAGCAGGCACCGGGTACCGGCCGGGCGCTGCTGGGCGCGCGGTGGCTGGTGGTGATCGACGATGTCCCCCATGTCCGTGCCCTGCGGGATCTGTGGCCCCCCGACGTCCCGCACGGGCGGACCCTGGTCACGACCCGCAATCGTGATGCCGTGTTTCTGAGCGGTGGACGCGGCCGAATCGATGTCGACCGGTTCACGCCGGGGGAAGCCGTCGCGTACTTCACGGCCAAACTCGCCCGCCATGGAATGCGTGACACGGCGCAGGAGCTGGCGGCACTGGCCGAAGACCTCGGCCGGCTGCCTCTGGCTCTGTCGCAGGCCGTCCCCTACATGGTCAACCGGGGGCTCGACTGTGCCGCCTACCGCGCGCGTCTGGCCAACCGGACCAGATCGCTCGCCGACGTGATGCCCACCGAGACCGGGCTGCCCGATGACCAGGCCCTCACCGTGGCGGCGGCCTGGGACCTGTCCATCGACCTCGCCGACCAGCAGCCGCCCCAGGGCCTGGCCCGGCCCATGCTCCACCTGCTCGGCATGCTCGACCCGAACGGCATTCCCGAGCCGGTCCTGCTGAGCTCACCTGCCCGGCGTCATCTGACCGGCCACACCGCTCGCCCGGACGGGGCCGGGCACCGGCGGGACATCGCCGACGCCGGGGATGCCGCCGACGCCCTGGCGAACCTGCGCCAGTTCAGCCTCGTCGAATACGACCCCCGAGGCAGCGGCCGGGTGGTGCGCGTCCACCAGCTGATCCAGCGGGCCGTGACGGAACGGCTTTCCGACCGGGACAGGACCAGGTGCGCCCGAGACGCGGGCGACGCACTGCTGGATGTGTGGCCCGGCGGTGAACGGGACATGGAACTGGCCGCCGCGCTGCGCTCCAACGCAGGCGCCCTCGCCAAGTGTGCCGAGAGCGCCATGTACACCCCGGACGCGCACGCCGTGCTGTTCAGGGCAGGCACCAGCCTCGGAGGGGTCGGCCGGGCCGCTGAGGCCCGAGACCACTTCCAGGAACTGGCACGCTCCGTGGACCGGCATCTGGGCCGTGAGCACGCGGACTTCCTCATCGCACGCGGCTACCTGGCCTACTGGCAGGGAGAGGCGGGAGACGCCCCCGGCGCCGTAGCCGCGCTCGGCAGACTGCTGCCCCGGATGGAGCGTACGCTGGGCGCTGATCACTCCGAGACCTTCGGCCTCAGGCACAGCCTGGCCTACTGGCGGGGGCAGGCAGGTGACGCCGCGGGGGCCGCGGCCGCCTTCGCCGAACTGCTGGCGGATTACGGGCGTGTCCTCGGCGATGACCACATCAGCACCCTCACCGCCCGGCACGACCGCGCCCGCTGGCGGGGAGAGGCAGGGGAACCGGACCGTGCCGTGGCCGAACTCGCCGATCTCCTGCCCGACATGACGAGGGCACTGGGCGCGGACCACCGCAACACCCTCGCCACCCGTCACAGCCTCGCCCGCTGGCGAGGGGAAACAGGAGACGCGCAAAGCGCCGCCGCAGCGCTCGCCGACCTCCTCCCGGACCTCGAACGTGTGATGGGTCCCGACCATCCCGATACGCTCGGCGCCCGCAACGACCACGCCCGCCGGCTCGGGGAGGCGGGCGACGCCCCAGGGGCGGCCGCCGAGCTGGCCGAGCTGGTTCCCAGGAGGGAACAGGTTCTGGGCGAACTCCATCCGGACACTCTTGTCACCCGGCACAGGCTCGCCCACTGGCGGGGCAGGTCGGGAGATCCGCAGGCGGCGGCCGAAGCCCTGGAGGCCTTGCAGCCGGACATGCTCCAGGCACTGCACGAGGACGATCGCCGGCTCCTCGCGGTCCGGCAGGACCTCGCCTTCTGGCATGGAGAAGCCGGCGACCCCCACCGGGCCACGGCAGAACTCGCCCGGCTCCTCACCGACATGACGCGCGTGCTGCCCGCGGACGATCCCGACCTGCTCGTCGCGCGGTACAACCACGCCCGCAGGCTGGGGGAAACGGGACACACCGCCCTGCCCCTTGCCGTGGCCGAGCTGGATCGGCTTCTGTCCGACATCCACGCTGTGCTGCCCGCGGACGCGCCTCTCGCAGCGGCCGCCCGAGAGCTCCTGTCCCGCTATCGCCACCGGCGCCCGGAGACGGCGTGAGGAAAGAAACGGCAGGCACAACACGTGGGTGACCGGCCGCCGTAGTCGGCCCGTCCGGCGGACTACGACGTCCACCGAGGCGGATTCCGCCACGGCCGTGAGGGCCACCACCGCAGCCGGTGCCTGCGCCGGATCGTCGCGGGCGGCTTCCAGGCGGGCGGCGAGCGGCCGTCCCGCGGGGCCGAGCAGGGCCGAGCACAGCCGCCTCTCGACGTCCGGGACGCGCGGGCCGGCGTCAGCGCGGTGAGTCGGGCAACGTGGCGAGCAACTGTCTGTCCGTCACCACGGCCAGCGACAGGGTGCGATAGCCGACCGACTCGAACAGGATGGTGATCTTGCCGTCGCCCTCGCTCATGACCTCGCCCCGGCCCCACTGGTCATGGCGCACGCGGACGCCAGGCAGGTAGGCGTGGTCGTCGGCCGTGGATCGTGCGGTCGTCTCCGCCGCCCGGCCGGCACCCGCGGAGGCGCCCGCGCGCGCACCGGCCCGGATCCACCGGCGCTGCCGCGTAACCGCCTTGTACGGCCGTCCGTCTCCGGACCGCTGGCGCCTCGGCCCGCTCGCAGGCTTGGCCACCGTGGCCGTGCAGTTCCCGCACGCCCCGCACGGGACGGGGACGGACTCGCCGAAGTATCCAAGGAGGAACCGCCGTCGGCAGTCGGTCGTCTCGGAGTACCCGCGCATCATGTCGACCCGGGACTGTTCGAGCTTGCGGTGCGTGGCGTGGACGGCGAGGGCGCTCTGCACAGCGGCGTCGACATCGTCATCCGCGGAGGCGCCGGCGGCGCCGGTGAAGCGGCTGCCGTCCCGTCCGGTACGGACGGCCCCGGCCTCCTCCAGCAGGTTCAGCACGGCGGACAGTGCCGTCGCGCCGAGTTCGCAGTCGGCCCGGAGCCGGGTCGCGCCCACGGCGCCCTCCTCGCCGCGCAGCCGCTTGGCGACGCGGCGCACCGCGTCGGCGTCGGGAGCGCCGGCGGCGAAGAAGCGTTGCAGGCCAAGATCCTGCGGGCGGTAGGCGAGGATCGCCCTGGCCGGTGCCCCGTCGCGGCCGGCCCGGCCGATCTCCTGGTAGTAGGCGTCGAGCGAGCCGGGGACGGACGCATGGATCACGAACCGAACGTTCGCCTTGTCGATGCCCATCCCGAACGCCGAGGTCGCCACGACCACGTCGAGTTCACCGGAGCTGAACCGGTCCTGGGTTCGGCCGCGTTCGGCGGCGGACCGGCCCGCGTGGTAGCTCGCGGCGGACAGTCCGAGGCCGCTCAACTGCGCGGCGTAGCTGTCCGCGGCCCGTCGCGTCCCCGCGTACACGATCCCCGGCTTCTCCTCGACGGCCGCCCGTTCCACGACGAACCGCTCCTTGGCGGCTCCGTCCTGAAAGGTCGACACGTCGAGGTGGATGTTGGGACGGTCGAAGCCGGCCACTATCTCCACCGGGTCGTCCATGCCGAGACGCTCGGCGATGTCCCGGCGGACCGGGGCCGCCGCGTTCGCGGTCAGGGCGAGCACCGGCGGGTTGCCGAGCCGCTCGCGCGCGTGGCGCAGCCGCAGGTAGTCCGGCCGGAAGTCATGTCCCCAGGACGACACGCAGTGTGCCTCGTCCACCACCAGCAGCCGGGGCCGGACGGCAGCGAGCCGGTCAGTGACATCCGGCTTGGCGAGCTGCTCGGGAGCGAGGAAGACGACGTCGACCGAGGAGGCGCTGATGCGGGCCCATGCCGTCTCGTTGTCGCTCTGGCGCTGCGCGGAGTTGATGGCGGCGGTGCGCAACGCGCCGGATCCGAGCAGGCTCTGCATCTGGTCCCGCTGCAGCGCGATCAGCGGCGAGACGACCACGACCGGACCGCCGAGCAGGACCGCGGGCACCTGGTACACGGCGGACTTGCCCGCGCCGGTCGGCATGACGGCGAGTACGTCACGCCCCTTCATCACGGCCTTCATCGCGGCCAGTTGGGCCGGACGCAGGTGCTGCCAGCCGAAGACCCGACGGGCGGTGCCGCGCAGACGACGGGACGTGCGTGCGAACATGGTTCTCCTTGAAGGGTGGGCGTCCAACCGCCGTGTGTCTGGCGGCTACCCCGGTTCGCCGGTATATCGCCTCACACGATTCGGTCGCCCCCATCAAGATCCTCACGGCACGTTCGCAGCGCCCGGTATCCGACCGTTGATGCGATTCGGATGCGTTCGTCTTGCCGCCGCCATGACCGTTCACCGAGGGATCGTCCGCCCCGGCCCACCCCGTCGTCCTGCCGCGCCACCGGCGACCGCCCCGGCTTGACCGAGCGCCTCAGCCGGCCGACGTGGTCGTCCTGCCCCCACCTGCGCCGGCCCCGAGCCGCCGCCGACTCCGTACCCTGGCGGCATGCGCATGCGCCCCACCCTGAGCTGGACCCCCGCCGCGGATCTGCCGCCGGGGACCACCGACCTGCAACCGGTCGTCGACGCGCTGAGCACCGGCGGTGTGCTGGTGCTCAGCGGCGCGGGCATCTCCACTGAATCAGGCATCCCGGACTACCGGGGCAAGGGCGGGAGCCTGACCCGGCACACCCCGATGACCTACCAGGACTTCACCGGCAGCGCCCACGCGCGGCGCCGCTACTGGGCGCGCAGCCACCTCGGCTGGCGCACCTTCGGCCGGGCCGTCCCCAACGCCGGGCACCGGGCCGTGGCCGCTTTCGCACGGCACGCCCACGTCTCGGGTGTGATCACCCAGAACGTAGACGGCCTGCACCAGGCCGCCGGCAGCGAGGGCGTCGTGGAACTCCACGGCAGCCTCGACCGGGTCGTCTGTCTCTCCTGCGGCGCCTTCAGCCCGCGCCGCGAACTCGCCCGACGGCTGGAGGCCGAGAACCCGGGCTTCGATCCGGTGGCCGCCGGGATCAACCCGGATGGTGACGCCGACCTCACGGACGCGCAGGTCGGGGATTTCCGCGTCGTGCCCTGCGCCGACTGCGGCGGCGTACTCAAACCGGACGTGGTGTTCTTCGGCGAGGCGGTGCCGCCACAGCGCGTCGAGCACTGCCGACGGCTGGTCCGTGAGGCGTCCTCGCTACTGGTGCTGGGCTCGTCGCTGACGGTGATGTCCGGGCTCCGGTTCGTCCGCCAGGCGCACCAGGAGGGAAAGCCGGTGGTGATCGTCAACCAGGACCCGACCCGGGGCGACCCGCACGCCCTCACCCGGGTCGCGCTCCCCCTGGGGCCGGCCCTGACCACCGTGGCCCACCGGCTGGGCGTCCCGGTCGGCGGTGGGCCTGCGGACTGAGGCGCCCGGCGGGTATCCGCAGCCGTTTCCCCGGATGGATGGAACGGCAGAGATCAGCAGGCCGCGACCGCCTTGTCGATGCCGCACCAGCGCCGGTGCTACAGCTTCCAGTGGCGCAGCTGGTCGGCGACGTCCTGGACGCTGATACGGGTGTCGCGGACCTTGCGGACCAGGTCCGACAGGGCACCGTAGGGAGGATCGATGCCTTCGCCGGCCTGCGCCATGTACTGGGCGGTGATGAACGCGGCGTACAGGCTGTTGCGGTGCGGGAGCGGCTCCAGGCGCACGATCGTGTGCAGCAGGGCCGCGGCGCGCCAGGCCGTGTCCGGGTCGGCTGTCGCGAGGGTGGGCATCCGGGTCTTGTGGCGGGCGACGGCGGCGACCAGCGCGGAGTAGTCCGCCACGGTCAGGTCGTCGTGGCCGAGCGCGTTCTCCTGGATGTCCAGCAGCCAGGAGACGTCGATGTAGAGAGGCGGCATCAGGCGGCCGCGACCCCGTCGCCGCGCTCGGCGGGCGGCACTTCGTCGGGGAAGGCCTCGTCGAACTCGCCGCGCAGCCGCTCCGCCCATTCGGTGGCGCCCGCGACGAACTGTTTGCGCTGCATTTCGCGGATTCCGAGGTCGTGCAGGTACTGCTTGAGGCTCTTGCCCTCTGCGGCGGCCGCAGCCCGCACACCTTCGAGTTCTTCCTCAGTGAAGGACACGTTCAGGGATGGCATACCTGTGATGGTACCTAGTAGGTGCCTGTCCGTGAAGCGCGATACCGGACCTGCCCCGCCGGCACTGATCGCGATCGTGGCCCTGCGCACGGTCAGCGCGGAACGCAACGGTCGGACCTGGTCCCGGGCTCCGGAGCTGGCCGACGCCAGACCCTGTCCGACCGTTCGCGCACGATGCGTTCGCGTGGGCCGTGCTCTCCGTTCCCGGTCGTGCCTACTCGTCGGCAGCGCCACCTCGGGACTTCGGCCGACCGCGACTGCCGCGGGCCACCGTCATCACGGCGCCTGCGTCTCACGAGGATGACTTTCGGCCTGCAGCTCGAACCACATGGTCTTGCCGGTGGCGGTCCGGACACTGCCCCAGGCGTCCGCGAGCAGGTCGAGGAGCTCGATGCCCCGGCCGTTCTCCGCATCCGGGTCGGCGGCGCCGCGCGCGGGGCTGGTGGACTCCGTGTCCTCGACCTCGCACAGCAGGCGCGAGTCGCGCAGCTGCAGGTTGAGCCTGAGCGGACCGCGCGTGTGCCGCAGAGCGTTGGTGACCAGTTCGCTGACCAGCAGCTCGGCGGTGTCGGCGAGCTCACCCACAGCCCAGTCGCCCAGCTGCGCGGTCACCAGACGTCGGGCCTGGCGCACGGAGGTCAGTTCCCGCTGCAGGGGCCAGGAGGCGTCCCAGGCGGTGGCACAGCCACGTGGTGCGTCAAACGGCCGCAGCGGTGCGAGCAGGCGGGACCACAGAGCCCACTGTCGGGCGAGCCGCGACGGTGCAGCGGCGCGAGAGGACCGCGCTCCCCGGTGAAAGGCGATGCGGTAGCCGATGACCCAGGTGGCCACGGGGATCAGTCCCTTCGCTGACGGCCGGCCAGCCGGCCGGGGTGAACGTGCCAGGCAGACGCCAGGCCCCTGCACGTAGCACTCGCTACATCTCAAATATAGACGTAACCCCCGCTACAGTAAATACCTCGCGAATGACCTGATAACGGACAGCGCGGAATGCTCGGCCGCGCGACCCCAGGAGCCCCCCATGCCTCGCCCACCCGATCCAGCCAAGCGACGCGACCTTCTCGACCGGGTCCGCGAGTACGTCGTGCGCAACGGCGTCGCGGACCTGTCCCTGCGACCGCTGGCCAAGGCCCTGGGCACCAGCGACCGTATGCTCCTCTACTACTTCGGCACCAAGGAGCGGATGGTCGCCGAGGCCCTCGACATCTACGAGCGTCGGCCCCTGCTGCGCACCCGCGCACTGCTGAAGACCATCGGCTCGCCCGCGAGCCCCGCGGACCTGCGCCGCTTCGTGGAGGAGGTGTGGCGACGGTTCAGCGACCCCGATGTACGCGCCACACTCCCTCTCTACTTCGAGATCATGAGCGCCAGCGTGCTCCACCCTGGCCGTTACGGGCACGTCATGCGCGACATCGTGACCGAATGGACCCTCCTGTACACCTCCGTCTTCCGCGACCTCGGCATGGCCGAAGAGCGAGCGCGCACACAGGCCACCCTCCTGACCGACGCCTGCCTGGGCCTGCTGATCGCCCCGCTGGCCGACGGCCACTGGGACCGCGCCCACGAAGCCTTCCACGCCCTCCTCGACAGCCTGGAACCCGGATGGCAGACCACGGCGTGACACCTCTGCGCAGGCGCCCTCACGTCCGGCAGTGGTGGAAAGCGGCGCATGCGGACAGAATTGTGATCAGCAGGACCGCACGCTCACAGCCATGCCGCGCGAGGCCGGTGTCCCGCCCACGGAAGGTGGAAGACATGCGGCACTACGATCTCGTCATCCTGGGGGCAGGCAGCGGCAACATGCTGCTGTCCGAGGAATTCGATCACCTGCGGACCGCCATCGTCGAACCGGACCGTTTCGGCGGCACGTGCCTGAACCGGGGGTGCATACCGAGCAAGATGTTCGTCGTCGCCGCGGACGCCGCCGAGGGCGCGCGGGCGGCACGGCGCCTCGGCGTCCACGCGAGCGTCGCGCACGTCGACTGGAAGTCCGTCCGGGACCGCGTGTTCGACCGCATCGATCCGCTGCACGAGAGTGCGGTGGAGTACCGCAGAGGCCAGGGCGTCGACGTCTTCACCGAGGCGGCCCGCTTCGTCGCCCCGAAGGTGCTGGAGGTCGGGACGGAGCGGATCACCGCCGAGACGTTCGTCGTCGCGGTCGGGTCGAGGCCGGTGGTGCCGGACATCCCCGGCCTCGACACCGTCGCCTTCCACACCTCGGACACGATCATGCGGATCGACGCCCTGCCCGCGTCCATGCTGGTGCTCGGCGGCGGCTTCATCGCGGCCGAGTTCGGCCACGTTTTCGCTTCGTTCGGCGTGGACATCACGATCGTGCAGCGCGGGCCACGCCTGCTCATGGCGGAGGACGAGCAGGTGTCGCAGCGCTTCACCGAGCTCGCTTCACAGCGGCACCGTGTGCTGCTCGGCGCCGAGATCACCTCGGCCGCACCGAAGGGGGACGGTGTGGCGGCGGTGGTGGCGGATCCGGACGGTGAACACGCCGTCGAGGCCGACATGCTGCTGGTGTGCGTCGGCCGCAGGCCCAACACGGACCGGCTGCGAGCCGTCGACGGCGGGCTGGAGCTGGACGAACACGGCCACATCGTCACCGACGACACCTACCGCACGTCCGTGCCCGGGGTGTGGGCACTCGGCGACGCGGTGAACCACTTCCAGCTCAAGCACGTGGCGAACGCCGAGTCGCGACTGGTGCGGCACAACATCCTCCACCCGCAGGACGGGCGGACGCTGCCGAACAAGGTGGCGCCGCACGCGGTGTTCACCAGTCCGCAGATCGCCAGTGTCGGTCTCACGGAACAGGAGGCGCGGCGGCGCGGCATCGACCACCTGGTGAGCGTTCGCGACTACGCCCAGACCGCCTACGGGTGGGCCCTGGAGGACACCACCAGTTTCGTCAAACTCCTCGCGAGTCCGGCCGATCGCATGCTCCTGGGCGCGCACATCATCGGGCCCCAGGCCGCGACGCTCATCCAGCCCCTGATCCAGGCCATGTCCCTGGGACTGACGGTGGACCGGATCGGGCGCGACGTCCTGTACATCCACCCGGCTCTGACGGAGGCCGTCGAGCAGGCGCTGCTGGACCTGTAGTCAGGCCTGGCGGACGGGAGGCACCGAGGGAGCACCGTCCGGAGTGGACACCCACCCCGGCGGACACGTGCCCGGCGACGGACCCGGTGCCGCGACTCGCCGTCACCACGGTCGCGCCCCGGGAACCGCACGGCACGCAACCTGTACGTGGCGGACCCGCACGGCCCTCGGCAGGGCGTGGCCGACGGCCTCGGCCCTCGCTCGCGAGGCCGGACCGCCGTGACCGTACGGCCCCGCGCGAGGGATGGACCAGGCCCGGCGAGGACGATCAGGCGGCGACGTCGAGGACGACGCGGAAGCGCGCCTTGCCGGAGAGCATCCGCTCGTAGGCGTCCATGGCCCGCTCGAAGGGCATCGTCTCGATGGCGGGGCGGATGCCGTGGGCCAGGGTGAAGCCGAGGTTGTCCTCGTTCTCGATCGACGAGCCGGTCAGGCTGCCGACGATGCTCCGGGTACCGAAGATCAGGTCGGCGGTGGACACCGACAGCGGGTCGGGCGCGGCACCCACGACGACGAGCTTCCCACCGGGGGCCAGACCGCGCAGCAGCGGGTTCATGGACGCGCCGCTCGACGCCGTGGCGACGACGAGCGAGGCGCCGCCCAGGTCGGCCAGCGCCGTACCGGGGTCGGTCTCCGAGCTGTCGATGTACTCGTGAGCGCCCAGCTCACGGGCGAGCGGCTCCTTGTCCTTGCCGCGAGCGACGGCGGCGACCCGGTATCCGAGGCTGCGCGCGTACTGCAGGGCGAGGTGTCCCAGGCCGCCGATGCCCTGCACGGCCACCAGACTGCCCGCCCGGACGGAGTCCTGCTGGAGCGCCGAGAAGGTGGTCAGTCCGGCGCACAGCAGCGGGGCGGCCTCGGCCGCGGACATGCCGTCGGGGATGCGGACCAGTCCGCTGGCACGCGCGTAGGTCACCTCGGCGTAGCCGCCGTCGATGTTCGTGCCGGTCTGTCCCTGGTCGAGGCAGTTGACGAAGTCGCCCCGGCGGCACGGCTCGCACTCCCCGCAGTGTCCGTTCAGGAAGCCGACCCCGACGCGGTCGCCGGGGTGCCAGGCGGTGACGCCGGGCCCCACGGCGTCGATCACGCCGACGATCTCGTGGCCGGGCACGATCGGACTCGACGGGTCGGCACGCAGGCCCTCCACGGCGAGGACGTCGGTGTGGCAGACGCCGCAGGTCTCCACCCGGAGCCGGACGTGTCCGGGCGCCGGGTCGGTCAGCTCGCGCTCGACCAGCCGGAGGTTGTGGACTCCGGTGGCCTCGAAGGCTCGGTAGGTGGTGGACATTAGGGCTCCTTGGTACCGCCCGGCCGGCACGGGCCGGCGGGGCTCGGTGTGGCGATGTCACTTTCAATATGACCAGTCGTCTTAGATGGCGTCAAGCCCGGCCGGGTAAGCGCGCGGGCCCCGCGATCCCGGCTTGACAGTGACCAAGACGACCGGACATATTGAGAGGGAGGTGATCAGAATGGCACGCGCATCGAAGCGCGAGGAGATCGCGCAGGCGGCACTGGAGCAGTTCCGCACCCGGGGCTTCAACGCCACCGGCATCAGCGACATCACCTCGGCCGCCGGCGCCCCGAAGGGTTCCTTCTACAACCACTTCGCGAGCAAAGAGGACTGCGCCCTGGAGGCGCTCGACCGCTATGCCACCGGCCTGCGCTTCGACATGCTCGACACGGCCGGCCGGCCTCCGCTGGAACGGCTCCGGACGCACTTCGAGTTCATGGGCTCGGACACGATGGACAGCGGCTTCGCCCGCGGATGCCTGGTCGGCAATTTCGGCGCCGAGGTGGCCGACCACTCCGAGGAGATCCGCTCGGCGGTCCAGCGCGGCTTCCAGCAGTGGGCCTCGCACATCGAGCGCGTGCTTGCCGAGGCCCAGGAATCGGGCGAGGTCAGCGCCTCGCTCGACGTGTCGGCGACCGCGCTCTTCGTCCTCAGCGCCTGGGAGGGCGCCCTGATCGCGGCCCGCGCCGACAAGTCCTCCTCCCCCATCGACGCGTTCTTCCACATGGTGTTCGACGTCGTGCTGCGCTGAGCCTGCCGGTCACCGTCACGGCTGCTCTGGGCGGGGCGCCACTCGTCGTGGCTGTCTCGCCGTCCGCCTACGACTGTGGGCGACTACTCCAGACGACGCTGCGGTCCTCGCATGCGAAGTCGGATCCGACGGGGTCTTCTCCGCCGCGCTCAGCAGTGACGCTTCGGCACAGCACAAACCCTGATCCGCTCCTGGATCGAAGGACGACAGGCAGATGGATCTCTCTGCGGGACGCGCTGATTCCGGAGAAACCGAGGATCTCCTCGGCCTCGGTCATGCTCGCGGAGCGGAGCTCGATCGACCTGTAGTGCTGGACCAACTGCATGGCACTCACACCTTCGAAACGCAGGTCCAGGCATGCGGTGTCCACGCTGTCGGGAACAGCCCGAAGGAGCAGTTGAGAATGTCCGACCCCATAACGCCAGACTCTGAAGGTCCGATCGGACTTGAACATGACGACGGAACTCGCGCCGTTCATCGAACTCGCCCCATTGTTCAAAGGGGTTGTCATCTACCTCTACCTCCCTTGACCCAGGTGTCCCATCCCACACCTGCGGAGACCGACCCATGGTGCAGAGCTCCCGGTTCGTCAGTATCTCGAAGCCGCTCGAACCGACTGTCCCCGCACGGGCCGCACCGACAGGTCCGTCGAGGGCCGATGCGGATCTGACACAGATGGGATATCCCGTACCGGGCACGGAAACCGGCCCAGGTACCGGCACCGACTTCTACCGGCCCGCCATCAGCCGAGCCCCGGCAGAGAACACCGTCAGTCGGCCTGTCCCGTCGTTTCCCGTGCCCCGCTTGGAGACGGGCTACCCCGATGACCAGGGAACGCTCCTCTGGATGACGGCCGGGCGGACATCGACAAGATCGAAGCCGTCCACGCGGCGCAGGAGGTGTTGGACCTGGCCCAGGCCGGAGTCGCGGACGAACCCGACCCACCCTTGTGTGGTCGCGTGTCCAAGAAGCCACCCGACGACGTCCATCGTCAACCCGAAGTCGTCCTCGTGGACGCACGTCCGGACGGTCAGGGCCCACGGTTCGCTGCCGTCCGTATTCGGCCTGTCCACGGCACGGACCAGCAGGGAGACATCGGCCCCGTCGAACGAGTGGCTCGCCGAGCCACCGGCGAAGGCCTGCCAGGGACCGCCCCATGACTCCCAGTCGGTGGACTTCAACTCTGTCGGCCTGTCCCCCTGCCCGAGGAGCCAGCTCAGTTCCAGAAGGACCGGCTCGGGCAGGTCCGGCGGCAGGTCCACCGCCAGGAACAGGTCGTAGTAGTCACTCACACCAGGGACCCTAGCCCCAGCCGGTGACAGCGCCTCGCGGCCCTGGCGGACCCCCGCGGAGCCCGGTGGAGTCAGAAATCGGGATCTGGCTCAGATTCTGTGGCGCCGCAAGCTAGGGGTGTGCCTCTCCATCGCGAGCCGGTGGCTTGTGGCAGGGTCGTGCGCATGTCGTGCCCCTTCTGCCGGCTCATCCGCGACGACGGTGCGCAATGGGTGGCCCGAGGCCCGTCCGCCTGCGCATTCACCCCGCTCGGCCCGCTCGCTCCAGGGCACACCCTGGTGGTGCCGACGGCTCACTATGCCGACGTCTTCGACACGCCCACCGAGGTACTGGCCGAGACGGTCGAGCTGGTCCAGCGTCTGGCGGGGGCCATGCGCTCGGGTTTGAACGCGACGGGGGTGAACGTCCTCAACGCGAGTGGACCGGGCTCGGAACAGTCGGTACCCCATCTGCACTTCCACGTAGTTCCGCGCTGGCCCGACGACGGCATCTCCACCTGGCCGACCGGACAGTCGCGGCATCGATTCGTCGGCGACCCGGCCGTGCTGCTCGCCGACGCGCTGAGCGCCGGCAAGCAGCACGGAAGCTGAGCCGGAACCGCTGGACCTGAACGAAGCCGGCCCGTGGAAGGCGTGCGCCGCGACGACGTCGTCCGAGCCGTGCGGCGGATCGACTCCCGGCACGGCCTCCCGCTCCCGCCCTGGCTCCCGCCCTGGCTTGCGCCCCGCCGTTGACCGCCGCCGCAAGGACGCCGCGTCGATGATGCCCCTCGAACCGGCCGCACTCCGGACTCGAACGCCGCTGCGGCGGCGCCGTCTTCCGCCCGGGTCTCCCGGCGCGGAACGTGGCACCGCCGCAGCGGCGGGACGGGTGCGTCACTTGATGCCGGTCGTGGCGATCCCCTGGACGATCTGGCGCTGGAAGACCAGGAAGACCGCGATGAGCGGGATGAACCCGAGGACCGAGGAGGCCATGACCTCGGCGTACTGGGGGCTGCTGGGGTCCACCAGTGAGGCGAGGCCCACGGGGATGGTCTGCGACTTGGTCTGGCTGAGGACCAGCAGCGGCCACAGGAAGGAGTTCCAGGAGCTGATGAAGGTGAGAATCGCGACCGTGGACACCGCCGGGCGGCAGATCGGCATGCAGACGTTGGCGTAGACGCGCCACCAGCTCGCCCCGTCGATCCGGGCCGCCTCGATCAGCGCCGTGGGGATGCCGCGGAAGAAGGAGTGGAAGACGAACACCGAGATCGGTGCCGCGACCGACGGCAGGACCAGGGCCCAGAACGTGCCGAGCAGATGGAACGAGCGGTACTCGATGAACTGGGGCAGGACCAGCGCCTCGGTCGGCAGCATCAGGCCGGCCGTGGCCACGGCCATGACCACGCCCCGGCCGCGGAAGCGCAGGAAGGCCAGCGCGAATCCGGCCATCGAGCAGAAGGCCACCGTGAAGATCACGGCGAGTACCGAGATCACCAGGCTGTTCAGATACCAGGCACCGATCGGATGGTTGCCCCAGGACGTCGAGTACGCGTCCAGCGACCAGCCGCCGGAGAAGATCGACGTGGGGCTCTGGGTGATGGAGGCGTCGTCGCGCAGCGAGGTGATCAGTGCCCAGACGAAGGGCACCAGCCAGATCAGGGCGAACAGGGTCAGGCACACGGCGCAGAGCCGGTTGAAGAGCTTGGCGCCGTTGACGGCGCCCTTCGCTTCGGCGGGCTGCGGCTGGGTGATGGTGGTCATGGGTCCTCCGCTCAGGCCGCGCTGCTGGTCGCGCGACGGCGCCGCAGCCCGTACCAGGCCGCCGAGATCGCGACGATGATGACGAAATACACCATGGTGGCGGCCGCGCCGTAGCCACCCCGGTAGGCCGTGAAGCCGGTGTCGTAGATGTACTCGATGACCGGCCGGGTGGACTGGTTGGGCCCGCCGCCGAGCAGCTGGTAGATCTGGTCGAACACCTTCAGCGAGGCGAGGATCTGCAGGATCAGCACCAGGCTGGTGGTGCGGCCCAGGAGCGGCACCGTGATGTGGCGGATCTGCTGCCAGGGGCTCGCGCCGTCGATGGCCGCCGCCTCGTAGACGTCCGCGGGGACGTCCTGGATCGCGGCGGTGAAGAGGACGAAGTTGAAGCCGAACGTCCACCACACGGTCATCAGGACGACGGCGGTCCAGCCGCCCGAGGTGCTGCCGATGAAGTCCGGCACCGGCAGTCCGACGGCTCCGAATGCCTTCGGTATGAGGCCGATCTGCGGGGTGTACATCCAGAGGAAGACCAGGGTGACCACGGAGGACGGCACGACGTAGGGCAGGAAGAAGGCGATGCGGTAGAAGAGCCGGCCGCGGCGCATTCGCGAGGCCAGGACTGCGACACCCAGCGCGAGGATGACCAGCGGGGGTGTGGTCAGCAGGGTGAAGAGGACCGAGTGCCACATGCTCTCCCAGAAGAGGGAGTCGCCGAGGACCTCGCGGTAGTTGGAGAGGCCGACGAAGTCACCGAGGCCGCTCTTGACGGTGGTGGTGTTGAAGAAGCTCAGCACCACGCCGACGAGGAGGGGGCCGACCAGGAAGAGCAGGTAGACGATGAGGAAGGGGGCGGTGAGGAGCCGACCCGCCCGGCGTTCGGACGGGGTGGGCCGGTCGGCGGTGAGGTCCGCGGGGGCTGCGGCGGGTGCCGGTCGCGTCGAGACGACGGTCGTCATGGTGACTGCCTCCTACTTCATCGTGACCGGCGGTCGGGACGTGGTGTACCGCTTCAGAGCGGAGCGCATCGAGGCCGCCATGCCCTTGGGCGAGATGCGCCCGGCGAGGGCCTCGATGACCGTGCCGCCGATCACACCCTGGAAGTCCGAGCCGGCGCCGGTGTACCAGGCGACCGGGTCGTAGCGGGCGTTGAAGGCGGCCTGCACGTAGTTGCGCTGCGGCGACTGGCCGAGGAACGCCTTGCTCCGCTGCGTGGGCAGCCAGGCGGGGATGTGCCCGCCCTCGGCCCACACCGCGCTGCTGTCGAGGAGGCTCTTGACGAACTTCGACGCGTTGCGGGTGCGGGTCTCGTCACCGCGGTCGTTGCGCGGCAGGATCAGCGCGTGCGAGTCGGCGTACGCCACCGGCTTGGAGCCGAGCAGCGCCGGGAACGGCACCACGTTGAACTTCAGGTTCTTGACCGCCCGGTACGACGGGATCTGCCATTCGCCGTCGAAGAGGAAGCCGGACTTGCCCGTGCTGAAGAGGGCGTTGGCGCCGGCGCCGGTGAGGTTCTTCGGCATCAGGCCGGGGCCGGTCAGGCTCTGCATGAAGGCGACCGTCTCCTGCATCGCCTCGTCGTCGATGGCGATCTTCGTGCCGGAGTCGGTGACGATCGGGCCGGCGAGGCCGGAGTAGACCATGCTGAAGAAGCGCCAGGCGGTGGACGGGTCGGCGGTGATCGACATGACCGCGCCGAACTTGGCGCCGCCCGCGTTCTTCATCGCCTTCACCGCGTCGAGGAAGTCCGCCTTGCCCTTGAGGGGCACGAGGCCGTCGCCGGCGGAGTTCAGCAGGCCCGCCTTGCGGGCGATGTCGACGTTGTAATAGAGCACGAAGGGGTGCGTGTCCAGGGGAATCGCGTACACCGTGCCGTCCACGGTGGCGTTGTTCCAGGCCGCCGGGGTGAACTTGTCCTCGGTGACACCCAGCTCCCCGAGGGGGGTCCGCTCGATCGGCTGCAGCAGGCCGGAGGCGGCCAGCAGCGGAAGCCGCGACAGGTGGGTGATGCCGACGTCCGGCGGTGTGCCGCTCGCGGTGGCCAGTGCCAGCTTCGTGTAGTACGGATTGCCCCAGCCCAGGATGGTCGCCTCGACCGTCGTTCCCGGGTTGGCCTTCTGGAACGCCTTCTCCATCAGCACCATGTTGGCGCCGTCACCACCGGTGAAGAGGTTCCAGAAGATGACATCCGCCGTGTTCGGCTGCGAACCCGTCAGGCCGGACGCGAGCGGGGAGGAGCACGCCGCGAGCCCTCCGGTCAGGGCAAGGCCACCACCGAGGGCCAGAAACCGTCGGCGCGCCATCGCTCCGCTCATGGGGGTATTCACCTCGTTAAATCGATGTGAACTCGATGGCGCAGACCCTCGCATACGTTTTGCAACGATGCAATAGATCGTTCGGAAGAAGCTTCCGGGTCGCTGCCGCGCCCCGCCGACCCCACTCCCTTGAATCCACCATGTCCGACATGCCGGATCCCACCCTGCACCTGTCGGGCTGTCGTCCACCGCGACCGGGTTCACACAGCGACAGGTGTCACATCGCGCGCCGGGCCCCGGTCACTCCTGGGCGGGCTCGCGACGCGAGGACTCCCGCACGACCAGCCGGTACGGCGTGGCCTCCTGGGGAGCCGCCACCACCGCTCCCCCCTGCGCGTTCTCGCCCGGATCGGTCTCCTCGGGCTCCGCGGGAGGCTGCATCTGCGCCTCCAGCAGGGCCAGCGAACGCTCGGCGATGGCGTCGAGGTCGGGGGCGATGGAGGTGAGCGGCGGGTGGGTGTAGGCCGCCTCCTGGATGGCGTCGATGCCGACGACGGCGACCTCCTCCGGCACCCGCACCCCGGAGGCGTCCAGGGCCCGCAGCGCGCCGACGGCGAGCGCGTCGTTGAAGGCGAAGATGGCGTCGGGCAGCGGACCGTCGCCCTCCAGCAGGTCCCGCACGGCCGCGTAGCCCTGTTCCCTGGTCCAGTCCTCGACCGGCACGACCAGCCAGTTCACCCGCCGCACCCGGGCCGCCGACATCGCCTGCTCGTACCCCTCGGTGCGCTGGCGGCCGTTCTCGCTGCCGTTGCGGCCGAGCGCGACGATCCAGCGGCAGCCCTGCTCCAGCAGGTGCTCGACCGCGGTGCGCGCGGCCGCCACGTTGTCGATGCCGACCCGCGGGAACTGGTCGCCGACGCTGTGCTCACCGAGCATGACCAGCGGAAAGTCCGGCCTCTTGGCGGCGATGTCGCTGGCCGGCAGGGTCAGAGCGCTCAGCAGCACCCCGTCGGCGACATTGGTCAGGCCGCCCTCGATGATCCGCCGCTCCACCTCGCGGTCGCCCGCCGTCGACTCGACGAGCACCGTGATGTCGCGCCGGCCCGCGGCCCGGATGACGGCCTGGGCCAGCTCGGCGAAGTAGGGCTCGGCGAGGAAGGGCACCGCGAGGGCGATGAAGCCGGTACGGCCCGAGCGCAGGCCGCGGGCCAGGTAGTCCATGCGGTAGCCCAGTTCGTCGAGCGAGCGCTGCACCTTGGCGCGGGTCTCGGGGCTCACGTGCGAGTAGCCGCTGACCACGTTCGACACCGTCCGCACCGACACCCCGGCGTGCTCGGCCACGTCCCGCATCCGCACTCTGGCCACTGGGGCCTCCTTCCCGTCGTGCCGGCACTCTCAGGGCCTGCCGGGTGGCCCGGGTCGGGCGCCCGGCAGGCCCTCAGAGTCTGCCGCACCGGGGCCCGCCTCAGCGTCGCATCCCATCAGGTCCTTGCATCGATGCAAACGATCACTCATGATGGCAGGGCTTCGAGTCGTAGAAACGCCTATGCCGGGAATTCCGGAAAAGGCAGGAGGAGGGTCCGTGAGCGCGATCGAGCAGGACGGGACGTATCCGAGGCCGATCCTGCGGCGGGAGCGGTGGCACAGCCTCGACGGCGTCTGGGACTTCGGGTACGACGACGCCGGCCAGGGCGAGCGCGACGCGTGGTTCTCCCAGGAGACGGCCGGCGCGTTCGACCGGGAGATCACCGTGCCCTTCCCGCCCGAGGCCCCCGCCTCCGGCATCGGGGAGACGGCGCCGCACGCGGTGGTCTGGTACCGCCGCCGCATACCCCACGAGGTCCTCGCCGTCAGCGGCGGCGACCGGGCCCTGGTGCACTTCGGCGCCGTCGACCACCGGGCCAGGGTCTGGCTCGACGGCCGCCTGGTCGCCGAGCACGTGGGCGGTCAGACACCCTTCACCGCCGACGTCACCGACGCCCTGCGCCCTGGCGCCGCCGAGCACGTCCTCGTCGTCCGCGCCGAGGACCACCCGGCCGACCTGGCACAGCCGCGCGGCAAGCAGGACTGGCAGGACCGGCCGCACGCGGTCTGGTACGAGCGGACCACCGGCATCTGGCAGACCGTGTGGACCGAGACCGTCTCCGCTCAGCACGTCACCGACCTGGCCTGGATCCCCGACCCGACGCGCGGTGTCGAGGCCGGGATCACCCTCGCCTCGGTGCCCGCCGCCCCGGTCAGCGTCGAGATCGTCCTCAGCCACGACGGCGAGGTGCTCGCCGAGTCCACCACCTCCGTCCGCACCCCGCGCAGCCGCATCGACCTCGTCGTGCCCGCCCTGCGCAACGGCATCGACCGCGAGGATCTGCTGTGGAGCCCCGAGCGGCCCACGCTGATCGACGCGCGGGTGACGGTCCGCGACGCCGCCACCTCCCAGGTGCTCGACGCCGTCGCCAGCTACGTCGGCCTGCGCAGCGCCGGCGTCGGCCGGGGCGCCTTCCTGCTCAACAACCGCCCCTACTACGTGCGTTCGGTCCTCAACCAGGGCTACCGCCCCGACACCCTGATCGCGAACTCCGGCACCGGGGAACTGCGCCGCGAGGTCGAGCTGATCAAGGCGATGGGCTTCAACGCGGTCCGTATCCACCAGAAGGCGGAGGACCCCCGCTTCCTGTACTGGGCCGACCGGCTCGGCCTGCTGGTGTGGGGCGAGACCGGGGCCGCGTACGAGTACGGCACCGAGGCCGTGGAGCTGCTCACCCGTGAGTGGCTGGACATGGTGCGGCGGGACCGCAGCCACCCCTCGATCGTCACCTGGGTGCCGGTCAACGAGAGCTGGGGCTGCTCCGACGTCGCCGACGACCCGGCGCAGCAGGCCTACACGGTCGCGCTCGCGAACCTGACCCGCGCCCTGGACCCGACCCGCCCGGTCATGTCCAACGAGGGCTGGGAGCACACCGACAGCGACATCATGGGTGTGCACGACTACTCCTCCGACCCCGAGCTGCTCACCCGCCGCTACGGCGACGCCGCCGGGTTCGAAGCGCTGCTGGCCTCGCCGGGCCCGGCCGGGCGGACCCTCTCCCTCGACGCACGGCAGACGGAGCGCTACCGCGCCGGTGAAGTCCCTCTGATGGTCACGGAGTTCGGAGGTCTTTCGGTGGGCGCCGAGGAGGACGAGTTCTCCTACACGCGGACCAGCTCGGACACGCAGTACGCCGCCCTGCTCGGCGAGATCTTCGGGGTGCTGCACACGAGCCCGATCGTCGCGGGCTTCTGCTACACGCAGTTCATGGACACCGCCCAGGAGACCAACGGCCTCCTCTACACGAACGGTTCGCCGAAGCTGCCACTGGAGACGATCCGCCGTATCGTCACCGGCACCGAGGCCGCCCCCGAGGAGAAGCCCCTGGCCGACGAGGGGTGATGACGAGGTCTACCAGGCCCTGCCGCCAGGCACGACATGCGCGGCAGGGCCCGGACCAGTCCCGGACTTCTACTTGTACGCGACGGCCGTGGCAGCGCGGATGCTGTGCGCGGGTGTGGTGATCCGCAGTACGTGGGTGTCGGCGTCCCAGTGCCAGGCCGAGGCGGTCAACCGGGTGCCGCCCGCGGTCACCTCCCTCGGTGGTTCGTTCACGCCGAGGAAGGACACGGTCCAGGTTCGGTGGGCCGCCTGTCCTCGGAAGGTTCCCTTGGCAGGGGAGATCTTCAGCAGGTGTGCGTCCTTGTGCTCGGTGTAGCGGATCAGGGTGGTTGCCGTACGGCCGGCATGCGAGGTGGTGCCGTCGTCCTCGTAGAGGGAGAACGCGCCGGATGCTCCCGGTGCCACTGTGATGCTGACCTTGTCGAGCGGGCTCTGGGCGTCGTCGGGGACGTTGTCGGACCGGGTGGTGACGATGCCGCCCGCCCGGACGAAGACCGGCATGGTGTCCAGGGTGGTCGTGATGTCGTGCGTGGCTCCGCCGGCGGGTGCGGTGTAGGTGCGGCCGGTGAAGTAGTCCGTCCACTGCCCGGGAGGGAACCACACCGACGTGGTGGTGTCGGTGCCGGGTGTGGTGACGGGTGCGACCAGCATGTCGGGGCCGTAGAGGTACTCGCTGTCCGCCTTGGTGTAGGCGTTCTCCTCCTCCGGGTACTGCAGGTACAGCGGGCGGACGATCGGGGCGCCGGTGGTGTTGGCCTCGTGCGCCAGGGTGTACGTGTACGGCACGAGCGACTCGCGCAGCCGGAGGAACTTCTCCGCGGAATTCTGTGCTTCGGTGCCGTACTGCCACGGCAGGCGGTCGCTGTGGTTGCTGTGCAGACGGTCGACGGGCTGGAAGGTGCCGAACTGCACCCACCGTGCGTACAGGTCGTCGGGCAGCTTGGTGGTGCGGTGGGTCTGGCCGTTCGAGGTGTACGTCTCGGCTCCGGGGATGCCGTATCCGTCGTTGTGGCCGCCGATGTCGTGGCTGACGGCGGCGAGGCCGGTGGCGGCCGACTCCCCCGGCGTATAGCCGATTTCCGCGCGCAGGGTGCCCCAGTTCGACGTCGTGTCACCGGTGAAGTGGAGGGTACTGCGCTTGTCGGCCCAGGGGCCGGTGGGCAGGCCTACGCCGCCGCTGTAGCCGCCGGCCTGGAGGGAGCCGTAGGCGCGGGACAGGACGAAGCCGCGGTCGCTGGTCTCGGAGGTGAGGTCGGCGTACTTCTGGTTGATCCACGCGTCCGGGGTGGCTCCGGACTGGGAGGAGCGGGAGGCGTCGCAGCACCAGTCCAGCCACCAGAAGTCGTTGCCGGCCTGGTCCAACGGACGGTGCAGGTCGAGGTAGGCCTTGAGCTGGTCGGGATCGCCGAAGTCGAAGGTGTAGCAGTCCGATCCGGCGCTGCCTGCGCAACCGCCCTTTCGCAGCTTGCCCTTGGCCGTGCTCTGGGCCTTCGCGAACTGCGGGTCGGAGCCGAGGATGCTCGGATGCACGTTCAGGGTGTTGTGCAGCCCTTGGCCGGTGGACCAGTCGAAGAAGGCGTTGGGGTCGGGGAACTTGGCCGGGTCGAAGTTCCAACCGCTCCAGGTGTTCGGCGACTTGAAATCGGTGTCCGTGACCAGCACGTCCAAAGGGACGTCCGCGGCGCGGAACGCGGGCAGGATGGTGTTCTCGTAGTCGCTCGCCGTGCGGTCGATGTACTCCGAGTACCAGACGCCGTAGGCCCAGCGCGGCAGCAACTGTGACGGCCCGGTCAGCGCGGCGAGGTCGGACAGACCCTGCTGGTAGTCGTGTCCGAAGCCGAAGAGATAGCCGTCCTGGTAGGGCCGGCCACCATGGGCGGGGCGTGGCGTGGCCTTCCTGGTGGCGGTGTCGTAGACCGCGGAGGGGGTGTCGTCGAGCAGGTACCAGCCGTCCCGGTGCAGGAGTCCGGGCGTGGTCCAGGGGGTGGGTTCGGTGTCGCCGTTGAGGCCGTCGAGGCTGCGGCGGTAGCCGCCCAGGGCGAGGTGGGGTGCGGGTGCGGCCTCTCCTTGCCGGCTCAGGGCGAGGGTGTCCAGGTTGACGTGGCAGCTGGTCGACTCCGGGCAGTTCAGGGTTACTTGGTCGGTGCCCGCCTTCAACTCGACGGGGACGGAGGCCGACTGCCAGGTGTCCCAGTTGTCGGTGGCCGGGAGCGTGAGAGGGTGGGAGGTCCCGTCGCCGGTGCCGACTTCGATCGTCCGTGGCTGGTGCAGGCCGTCGCTGCCGGTGCCGTTGGCGAAGCGCAGGTTCAGCAGGTAGGTGCCGTCGTCGGGTACGCCGGTGATCCGGTCCGAGATACCGGATCCCTGGTTGAGTTCGGCGGTGAAGCCGTAGCCGGCATGACTCCTGTGATCGGTGGCGATGACCGCGGAGCCTGACAGGAGGGCGTCCTCGGCCTCGCAACTGGTCCCGAACCGGCAGCCGTTGACCGCGGTCTGCGCTCGGGTGGGGTAGGTGGCACCGGAGGTGAGGAGGGCGAGGCTGTCGATGTTGACGCTTCCGGAGTCGGCGGCGGCGCGGTGCAGTCTCACGGCGTGCGGACCGGCGCCGAGCGTCAGCGGCAGGCGGGCCACACCCCAGGTGTTCCAGTCCGATGTCGCCGGAAGCGTGAACGTCCTGTCCGCGCCGCCGTCCACGCTGAGGCTGAGGGTGCGTGCCTCGTGGTGTCCGTCGCCGCCCACCGCGTTGGCGTAGCGCACGGCGAGGTCGTAGGTGCCGGCGGACGATGCCTGCACGTCCGCGGCCAGGGAGTTGTTGTCGACCTCGAAACCGGCGAGGAAGCCCTTGCCGGTGAACCCGCTGTGATCCGTGGCCAGGCCCGGGCCGTCGTACAGCTGGTCCTCCGCCTCGCACAGGGCGCCGACGGTGCACACGTCGTGCTGCCAGGGCGCCGCGAGCACCTGCGTCTGCCCTGCCTTGAAGGAGGTCGTCAGGTTGTCGCCGTCGAAGGGTCCGGAGCCGACCCGGTAGCGCAGGGTCATGGCGCTGGTGGTGATGGTCAGGACACCGCCGCTGACGGACGAGGTGTAGGGCGGCGGAGTGAAGGAGTCCCGGCCGACGGCATTGAAGGTGGGGCTGTCCTCGAAGCGGCCGTCACCCGCGTACTCCGTCCGGATCAGTGTCGGTGACAGGACTTCGAAGCGGGCGTCCTGCACGGTGACGGCGGAGGGACGGCTCGGCCGGCTCGCGGTGTCCGCGGCCCCCACGCCCGGTGTGACCAGGCAGAGCCCCAGCGCCGCGATGGCCACCGTCCCGACGACGGCGGGGCGCCCCGGCCTGCGGCGGGATCTCGGCAAGGATGGTTTCACAGCACTCTCCGTCTCCGGCCCAGCCATGTCTGGGCAACCACCACCACGGCCAGGAAGGCTCCGCTGACGACCTGTTGGTAGGCGGAGTCGAGCGAGCCGATCTGGTTGATCACGTTCTGGATGACCTTCAGCAGCAGCACTCCGACGAGGGAGCCGCTGATGAAGCCGAAACCGCCGCTGAGCAGGGTGCCGCCGATGACCACGGCCGAGATGGCCTCCAGCTCCATGCCGCTGCCGAGAATGGTCACGCCGGACAGCAGCCAGGCCGCGTTCAGTGCGCCGGCGAGCCCGGCGCACAGGCCCGACAGCGTGTAGACGGAGATCTTCGTACGGGCCACCGGTGCGCCCATCAGGGCCCCCGCGTCCTCGTTGCCGCCGACCGCGTAGACGTACTGCCCGAACCTGGTCCGGCGCAGCACGACGGCGCCGAGCACGAACAGGGCCAGGGTGATCCACACGGGTACTCCGATGCCGCCCAGGGAGCCCTGTCCGAGGGTGGCGAAGAAGGAGTCCTTGTCGACGAGATACGTCTTCGAGCCCTCGTCGGTGATGGCCAGCAGAACGCCCCGGGCGCCCAGCATCGCCGCCAGGGTGACGATGAACGGCGCCAGCCGGACGTGCGCGATCAGTACCCCGTTGACCAGGCCGATCAGTCCGCAGACGGCGAGCGGCAGCAGCAGGGCCACCGCCGTGCCGTACTGCGAGCCCCAGGCGGCGAGGACGCCGCCGAGGGCGAACAGCGAGCCCACCGACAGGTCGATGCCGCCGGTGACGATCACGAACGTCATGCCGAGGGCGACCACGGCGAGGAACGCCGAGGACAGCGCCATGTTCTCCAGGTTGTCGCCCGTGAGGAAGGTGTCGAAGCTCAGCGACGCCACGGCCATGGCGACCACGAGGGTGACCAGGGCGCCGTGTTGCTGGGCGAGCCCGCTCAGCCGCTCGGAACGGTTCATGCGCCCGGGCCCGGCGCCCCTTCGGCTCACGGTGTCGGCCGGCATTCCGGCCTCTTCGGTCTGCGTGGTCATCGCCTGCCTCGTTCCCGGGCCGCGTAGACGGCGAGGACGATCACCACGGCCTGGGCGATCTGGGTCCACGACGGCGGCAGATCGTGCTTGATGAGGGTGGTGGTGAGCAACTGGATGAGCACGGCGCCCGCGACGGTGCCGCCGATGCGCACCCGTCCGCCGCTGAGCGGGGTGCCGCCGACGACCACTGCGGTGATGGCGGACAGTTCCATCAGGGTGCCGAGGGAGGTGGGGTCGCTCGCGGCGAGGCGGGCGGTGGCGAGCACGCCCGCGATCGCGGCGAGGGCGCCGGAGCAGACGTAGACCACGACCAGGACCCGGCGTACCGGGAGTCCGGCGAGCCGGGCCGCCGGACGGCTGTCGCCGATGGCCAGGACCTGCCGCCCGAAGGTGGTGCGGCGCATCACGAACGCGACCAGCACCGCGAGCGCCGTGGCGATGAGGACCAGGTAGGGCACGCCCAGCACGTCGCCGGAGCCGAGTGCCGCAAGGCCCGGATCGCGTACGTCCTTGAGCTGGGGCAGCAGGACCAGGGCCAGTCCGCGTCCGGCGACCATCAGGGCGAGGGTGGCGACGATGGGCTGGACGCCGACGAACGCGATCAGCGCGCCGTTCGCGACGCCGACCACGGCACCCGCGATCAACGCGATCAACGCGGCGATCCAGGGTCCGTAGCCGAGGTAGAGCGAGAGCAGGGAGGTGGCCATGGCCATCACCGAGCCCACCGACAGATCGACGCCCTCGGTGCCGATCGCCAGCGCCATGCCCAGCGCGACGACGAGGACGGGGGCGACCTGGACGGCCTGGGTGCGGAAGTTCTCCGAGGAGGCGAAGTGGGGGGTGAAGGCGAAGTTGAACAGCAGCAGCGCCAGGACGCCGGCGTACACGCCGTAGTCCTGCAGCAGGCGCAGCAGCCGGGTACGGTCCAGCGTGCCACGCGCGAAGGTGAGTTCAGTCATCGCTTTCTCCAGCGGGTACGGCGGCGATGGCGCGCATCAGCTCGCCCTCGGTGACGGCGTCACCGGTCAGCTCGCGAACCACGACGCCGTCCTTGAGGACCACCACCCGGTCGCTGCCCTCGATCAGTTCCTCGGTGTCGGAGGAGATCAGCAGCACGGCGAGGCCGTTGTCGGCGAGTTCGTCGATGAGTGCCTGCACCTCGGCCTTGGCGCCGACGTCGATGCCGCGGGTCGGCTCGTCCAGGAGCAGGACCTTCGGGTGCAGGGCGAGCCAGCGGGCCAGCAGGACCTTCTGCTGGTTGCCGCCGGAGAGTTCGCCGACCTTCTGGTGCGCTCCCGCGGCCTTGATCCGGAGCCGTTTCATGAACGTGTCCACGATCCGGTCGACGCGGGCGTCGTCGACCAGGCCGAAGCGCGACAGCCCGGGCAGCGCGGCGAGCGCGATGTTCTCGCGGACCGACAGACCCGGCATGATGCCCTCGCTCTTGCGGTCCTCCGGCAGCAGGCTGATGCCGGCGCGGATCGCGGCGGCGGTCGAGCCCGCCCGTACCGGGACGCCGGCGACGACGACCCGGCCGGTGTCGGTGGGCAGCGCCCCGGCGATGGCCTTCGCGGTCTCGCTGCGGCCGGAGCCGAGCAGCCCGCCCAGGCCCACGACCTCGCCGGGCCGGATCGCCAGTGACACGTCCCGCAGACTGTGCCGTACCGTCAACTCAGTGGCGGTGAGCACGGGTTCGGCGTCGGTGTCGTGCGAGCCGGAGAACTTGGTCATGCCTTCCGCGCGTACCTCGCCGATCTCCCGGCCGAGCATCATGGCCACCAGCCGCAGCCGGTCGAGCTCGGCGAGCGGGCCGGTGTGCACGACGCGTCCGTCGCGCAGGACGGTGATCGTGTCGCAGAGTTCGTACAGCTCGTCCATGCGGTGGCTGACGTAGACGACCGCGACGCCGCGCTCGCGCAGCATGCGGATCACCTCGAACAGGGTCTGGACCTCCCGTGGTTCGAGGGAGGAGGTCGGCTCGTCCATGATGACGACGCGGGCCTCGACGGCGACGGCGCGGGCGAGCGCGACCATCTGCTGTGCGCCGACGCCGAGTTCGCGCAGCGGTCGGTGCACGTCGACCCGGATGCCGAGTCCGCGCAGTGCCTCGTCGGCCTCACGGTGCATGCGCCGGAAGTCGATCAGGCCCAGCCGGCCCAGCGGTTCGCGGCCGAGGAACAGGTTGCGGGCCACGCTCATCAGCGGGACGAGGTTGACCTCCTGGTAGATGGTGGAGATGCCCGCCTGCTGGGCCTGCAGCGGTGTGGTGAAGCGGACGGGCTCTCCGTCGTACGTCACCTCGCCGTGGTCGGGCCGGTACACCCCGGTGAGCACCTTGATGAGCGTCGACTTGCCCGCGCCGTTCTCGCCGACGAGTGCGTGCACCTCCCCGGCGCGCGCGGTGAAGTCCACGTCGGACAGCGCGCGCACGCCGGGGAAGGTCTTGGACAGCTGGGTGACCGAGAGCACGTCAGAAGGCCTTGCCGAGGTCCGACCGGGCGTTGCTCTTGTCGTAGGCGCTGTCCTTGATAACGATGTCCTGCCCGACCTTCTCGCCCTTGGTGAAGGTGTCGAGGGTCTGGAAGGCGAGCGGCCCGAAGCGCGGGTTGGACTCGATCACCGCGTAGATCCATCCGTCCACGATGCCCTGTACGGCGTTGCGGGTTCCGTCGATGGTCACGATCTTGACGTCGCCGGCCTTCTTGCCCGCGCCCTTGAGGGCGTTGACGGCGCCGAGACCCATCTCGTCGTTCTCGGCGTAGATCCCGGTGATGCCGGGCTTGGACTGGATGAGGTTCTCGGTGACCGACTGGCCCTTCTCGCGGGCGAAATCGCCGGTCTGACGGAACACGACCTTGAGGCCGGGTGCCTTCTCCTTGATGCGGTCCTCGAAGCCCGCGGTGCGCTCGGTGGTCACGTTGTTGCCGGCCGCGCCGAGCAGGATGGCGATCTCGCCCTTGCCGCCGGTCGCCTGGATCATCTGGTCCGCGGCCCGTTTGCCCTGCTCGACGAAGTCGGAGCCGATGAAGCTCACATAGTCCTTGCAGGCCGCTGCGTTGATCTTGCGGTCGATGGTCACGATCGGGATGTGCTTGGCGGCCGCGGTGCGCAGCACCGGCTCCCAGCCGTCGGAGTTGAGCGGTGCGATGACCAGCAGGTCCGCGCCCTTGGCGATGAGGTCCTGGACGTCGCTGATCTGCTTGGAGAACTGCGACTGGGCGTTGGCGGTGAGCAGTCTGACGCCCTGGGCTTTGGCTTCGGCCTTGATGGAGGCGGTCTCCGCGATCCGGAAGGGGTTGGCCTCCTTCTCGGACTGGGAGAAGCCGACGGTGGCGCTTTTCAGATCGAGTTTCCGGCCGCCGTAGGCGTCGATGGTGCAGGTCGGGCCGGAGGCGGTGCCGGGCGAGGCGACCACCTGGCCGGCGTCGTCCTGCTTCGAGGCGGAAGGCTTCGTGCCCGAGTCGTCCTCGGACTTGGTGCATCCGGTCGCGAGCGCGAGGCTCGTGACGAGGCCGGCGGCGAGAAGGGTTCGTGCGGAGGTGCGACGGGCAAGTGCGGTGGGCTTCATGAGTGTCCCCAAACGGCACGGCCCCGGAGCTGAGAGCGCTCTCGGGGAGGCTTGCTCTTGCGTCAACTCGGCGTGCTCGTCGTTCAGGGGAGGTTTTTACATCGTTGGAAGAGCCGTGTAAAGCCTTCCGTCCGAAATCTCGTCACCGTCGGCCCAGGGTGCTCTCCCGCTCGACGAGCTCGAACTTCGCGGTCAGTTCGCGTCCGCCGGGCTCCTCGCGGCCCGAAAGACTGCGCAGCAGCGAGGCCACGGCCATCTTCGCGATGGCCTGCTTGTCCGGCGACACCGTCGTCAGGGTGACGGCACCGAAGCGCCCCTCGGCGATGTCGTCGAAACCCACCACCGCCACGTCCCAGGGCACCCGCAGACCCCGCTCGTGCAGCACCCGCATCGCCCCGATCGCGATCAGGTCGTTGAAGGCGAAAACGGCGTCCGGACGTACTCCGGAGTCCAGCAACTCGGCCATCGCACGCGCCCCGTCGTCCCGGTCCCAGCCGCCGACCGGCACCACCAGGCTGTCCGGCGCGGGCACCCCGGCCGCCGTCAACTCCGCGCGCCAGCCGTCCAGTCGCAGGTGAGCGGGCTGGTTCACGGAGTCGGTGCGCACGCCGAGGTAGGCGATCCGGGTCCGGCCGCAGCCCAGCAGATGGCGCACCGCGCACCGGGCCGCCGCCACGTTGTCGATCGCGATGTGGTCGAAGGGCAGGCCGTACTCGCGCTCACCGAGCAGCACCAGCGGTACGTCGGCGGACCGGCCCTGCAGATCCTCGGCCTCCAGGGTCAGCGGGCTGAGGATCAGCCCGTCGATCACCCCGCCCCGGAATCCCTGGCTGACCAGGATCTCCTGTTCGCGCTCGCCCCGCGTGTGGTCGAGCAGGACCGTGAACTCGTGCTCCGCGGCCGCGTCGATCACGGCGCCGGCCAGCTCCGCGAAGTACGGGTTGCCGAGTTCGGGAACGGCGAGCGCGATGATCCCCGTCCGGCCCTTGCGCAGATGTCGCGCGGTCAGATTGGGCCGGTAGCCCAGCTCGTCGATCGCCGCCTGCACCCTGGCGCGCATGGCCGGGGTGACGTGCGGATAGTTGTTCACCACGTTGGACACGGTCTTGATCGAAACGCCCGCGCGTTCCGCCACGTCCCTCAGGCTGACCCGCAAGGGATCTCCTCAGCGTCGATGAGTGCCCCGTACCCCGGGGATTGTCATGCCCCTGGACAGGGGCCGAGAGCCGTGCTCTCATGCCAACTGCCGTTCCTTCCAACGTTGTACAGACTGAAGCAACGAGCCGCCACCCTTCCTCACCCAAGGAGGATTCGTGCGCATCAGACCTCTCGGACAACGCCTCGCCCTACTGCTCGCCGCGGCACTGGGCCTTGCCGGCCTCACCGCGGCACCCGCCGCCACCGCGGCCGACGATCCCGTCGAAGTCCACGGCCTCAAGGGCGAGTACTACACCCAGTCCGCCCCCGGCGCCTTCGACTTCCACGAGCTCAAAGCCACCGGGTTCGACCCGAACCTCGACTTCGACACCCTGGAGCCGCGTCTGAACTTCGCCACCGGCCAGTCGGACGACGTCAGCGTCCGCTGGACCGGGAAGATCGTCCCGGAGAAGACCGGCCCCACGACCTTCTCGATCATCGGCGACAACGGCTTCCGGCTGTGGGTCGACGGGCAGCTCGTCATCGACCACTGGGTCGACGACTGGGACCGCGAACAGACCAGCCAGCCGGTCGAGTTGACAGCGAACAAGGCCTACGACATCAAGGTCGAGTACTTCGAGCACTACGGCGGGTCCAACCTCCACCTGCGCTGGACCCCGCCCGGCGGCACCAAGACCGCCGTACCGCAGTCGGCGTTCCGGCTGCCCGACGGCTACGACTACGACGGAGCCGTCTCCACCGCCGTCCTGGCGAGCGGCCGTACCCTCGCCCTCGAGTTCGCGCAGCCGCTCGGCGCGCCGCCGGCCGGCCTCGGCGAGCACCTCGACGCCGTGATCGGGGGCGCCACCTGGCCGCTGGGCGATGCCCGGCTGGACTCCATCGACCCCCGTAAGCTGCTGATCACGCTGAAGGAGCCCGTCGTCGGCAACAAGACCGGCACCGCGTCCGGCCTCGCCGACCTGCGCTACGACGGTCGAGGCGGCCTGACCCGCACGGATGGCAACGTTGTCAGCTCCTTCTGGAGCAGCGGTGCCAACAGGTCGACGTACGAGTTGCGCACCAAGTGGGCCGACAAGGTCGGGCCGGGCAACGCCCACCCGGAGTACCCGCGGCCCCAACTCACGCGTGGTGCCTGGCAGAACCTCAACGGCACCTGGCAGTTCGCGGCGGCCACGGCGGGCGAACAGCCGCCGGTGGGCAGGAAGCTCGGCGAGAAGATCCTCGTCCCGTACCCCGTCGAGTCGCAGCTGTCCGGGCTCGAACGGCACGAGGACCGCATGTGGTACCGGCGTACCTTCACCGTCCCGGCCGGCTGGAAGATCGGCTCCGGCAAGCGGCTGCAGCTGAACTTCGGCGCGGTCGACTGGCGGGCGGAGGTGTACGTCAACGGCACCAAGGTCGCCGAACACCAGGGCGGATACGACAAGTTCAGCGCCGATGTCACGGACGCCCTCAAGCCCGGCCGCACCCAGGAGCTGATCGTCGGCGTCTACGACCCCACCGACGCGGCCGACGGCGAGAACCCGCCGGTCGGCAAGCAGCGCCTGGACCCCAGCGGCATCTGGTACACGCCGACCTCCGGAATCTGGCAGACGGTGTGGATGGAACCGGTGGCCGTCGACCACGTCGACCAGCTCAAGCTCACCCCGGACGTCGACGCCGGCACTCTCACCGTCGAGCCGCAGGGCGTCCGCGACGGCCTGCCGGTCACGGCGACGGCCTACGAGGGCAAGCGCAAGGTGGCCACCGTCACCGGCCGGAGCGGCACGCCGCTGACCCTGCGCATCCGGAACCCGCGTCTGTGGTCGCCCGACGACCCGTTCCTCTACGACCTGAAGGTGAGCGTCGGAGCCGATCGTGTCGGCAGCTACTTCGGGATGCGGTCGATCGGGGTCGAGAAGGTGAACGGTGTCCCACGCACCCTCCTCAACGGCAAGCCGGTCTTCATGATGGCCACTCTGGACCAGGGCTTCTGGCCGGACGGCCTGTACACCGCCCCGACCGATGAGGCTCTCGCCTACGACCTGAAGATGCACAAGAGCATGGGCTTCAACGCGGTGCGCAAGCACATCAAGGTCGAGCCCGACCGCTGGTTCTACTGGGCCGACCGGCTCGGCCTGATGGTGTGGCAGGACATGCCCGCGATGACGGCCGGAGTGAACCCGTCCGCCCAGGCGCGCGCCGAGTACGAACGCGAGATGAAGCAGATGATCGACGAGCACTTCAGCAGCCCGTCGGTCGTCATGTGGGTCACCTTCAACGAGGGCTGGGGCCAGTACGACATGGCCCGCATCGCCGACCAGGCCAAGTCCTGGGACCCGACCCGGCTGGTCAACTCCATGTCCGGGCTCAACCTCGGCGACGACGGCGGCACCGGCGACATCATGGACGAGCACGGCTATCCCAGTCCGGCCCTGCCGCCCCACCCCGACGGCCGACGTGCCCTGGTCAGCGGCGAGTACGGCGGCCTCGGCCTCGCGGTACCGGGACACGCCTGGTCCGTGCAGCAGTCGTACGTCGACGTCGACCCGGCGACGTACACCGACGACTACCTGGCCAAGCTCGCCGAGGTCCACGCGCTGGCCTGCAAGGGCGGCAACGGCGCGGTGTACACCCAGATCTCGGACGTCGAGGGTGAGCTCAACGGCCTGCTGACGTACGACCGCAGGGTCGTCAAGCCCGACGTCCAGCGGCTCAGGACGGCCCAGCGGGCGCTGATCTCCGACGCCTCACGGGCCACCCCGGCCGGGTGCGCCTGACGGCCGACCGGAACCGGCGAACGCCTCCCCGCGCTGCGCCGAGTGTCCTGCGCCGGCCGTGAAAAGGGTGCGGTCCGTCGCCGTCCATGAGAGGGGTGCGGTCCGCCGCCGTCTTTCGGACGGCGGCGGACCGCATTCCCGCCGCTGTCACCGGGTTCGTCACCGGACTACTTCGGGCGGACTCCGTCCAGCAGGTTGTTCACGAGTCCGGTGACGAAGTCGTCGGTGACGGGTTCGTCGGGGATGAGCAGCCGGTGGTAGACGGCGCCCCAGAGCTGGTCGACGAGGATCTGCACGTCGACGTCGGTGCGGATCTGGCCGAGCTCCTGGGCTCGGTGAAGGCGTTCTCCCGCCAGCCGGCGCCGCTGCGACGAGTACAGCTTCCGGTAGGCCGTGGCCAGGTCCTGGTCCGTCTGTGACTCGCCGATGAGCTCGGCCAGTATGCGACCGCCCGGCGTCTTGGTCATGACCTTGGCGAAGGCGCGGAGCTGGGCGAGCAGGTCGGCGCGGATGTCCCCGGTGTCGGGGAAGGCGAGCGTGTCCTCGACGGCGTGGAAGTAGCCGTCCAGGGAGAGCGCGCCTCTGGAGGGCCACCATTTGTAGAGGGTGGTCTTGCTGACGCCCGACGCCCGGGCGACACGTTCGAAGGTGAGGTCGCCGACGCCTTCGCTGAGCAGCAGGTCCCCGACGGTGCGCAGTACGTCTGCCCGGACCTCGTCCGCGGGCCGGCGCCCCCGTCCGCGAGCGTTGCCCTCCCCGGCAGCGGGTCGGTTCGCGTCGTTCGCCATGTGTGCTCCTGCTCGGTTGCCGGGGGTCGTGTCGTGTCGGTTTCCAGGTGGGCGCCTGCCCGCGTCGAGTCTGCGCGTGTCATGGCACGCGCGGTGTCACGGAGCTCGCGATCAGCCCGTCGCGCAGGCGGAAGGTCATGGGGCCGGTGCCGTTGTGGCCGTTGCCGGTCACGGTCAGGGTGGCGACATAGGTGTCGGATGACGTGCCGGGTTCGATCGCGTCCAGCGCGAAGTGTGCCTGTACTCCGATGTTGTCGGTCCGGTCCCAGGCGCGCACGCCGTCACGGCCGTGGTACTCGCGACCCCAGTCGTTGAGCTCGGCGTCGTGGGTGAACGCGGCGGCGAACGCCTCGGCGTCGCCTTGGTCGGTCGCCTCGACGAAGGTCTGGATGGCGGCGGGGATCTCGATGATGCTCATGGTAGGTGCCTCCTCGGTGAGTGGGGCGGGGACGCCAGGCCTGACGTCCCCCTGCCGTTCCGGACCAGGGGTTTTCAGCTCTGAACGGTGAGCAGGTCGGCAAGGCCGATGCGGGTGAGGAAGCCGCGGCGGATACGGTCGGCGGTCTCGGAGACCTCCTCGGACCCGTCGTCGGCAGGGTCGATGTGCACGCGGTAGGGGCGCCGTCCGGCGGGCAGCGCGACGATGCGGGCGATCTCGTCGGAGACGAGCGACGCGGGCGCGTCCTCGGGGGCGAGGGCGGCGAGCTTTTTCGCCACCTGGTCCATCAGGCCGGGGTACCGGCTCTCGTACTCGGCCTCGACGGTGGTGTCGTCGGGGTGGCCGGAGTGAGCGAAGTGGTTGGTGCCGCTGGTGAACGAGCCGGGGACGACGATCGAGGTCTCCACGCCCCAGCGGGCGAGTTCGCCGGCGTAGGACACCGCGAGGGAATCCATGGCCGCCTTGGCTGCGAAGTAGGGGGCGAGGTAGGGCGGGGTGCCGCCTTTGACGCTGGTGCTGGACACCCAGACCACCAGTCCTTGCCGGCGCCGGCGCATACCCGGCAGCACAGCGCGGTTGACGCGCTGGGTGGACAGGACGTTCACGTTGTAGAGCTCGGCGAGCTGGTCGGGGGTGAAGGCCTCGGCCGGCCCGGTCACCATGTGTCCGGCGTTGTGGACCAGCACGTCTATGTGGCCGTGCTCGGCTTCGACCTCTGCGACGGCGGTGTCGACCGAGACCTGGGAATTCACGTCGAGCTCGATGGACCGCAGGTCGACGTGGTGCCCGTCGGCGTAGTCGGCGGCGGCCTGGACCTGGGGGGCGTTGCGGCCGGTGGTCTGGCGCATGCCGGCGTAGACGGTGTGGCCGGCGTCCGCCAGCGCACGGGCGGTGAGTGCTCCGAAACCGCTGGAGGCGCCGGAGATGACGACGATGTTGCCGGTGGTGGACATGGACGTGGTTCCTTTCCGCAGTGACGGTCGAGGGGCAGGGTGGTGCGTGGGCGGCAGGGGTCAGGCGAGTCCGCCGTTGGCGTAGAGGACCTGTCCGTTGACCCAGCGCGCGGGGCCGGCCAGGAACGAGACGACGTCGGCGATGTCCTCGGGCCGGCCCAGCCGCTCGAGCGGGGTCGCCTTGGCGAAGTTGACGATGGTGGCGTCGTCCTTGCCGTCCAAAAACAGCGGTGTGGCGGTGGGGCCGGGCGCGACGGCGTTGACGGTGATGTCCCGGCCGCGCAGCTCACGGGCCAGGATGAGGGTCAGGCCCTCGACTGCGGCCTTGCTGGCGACGTAGGCGCCGTAGCCCGGCAGCTGGGTGCGGACCACCGAGGTCGAGATGTTGACGATCGCACCCCCCGGGCGGACCCTGCGTGCCGCCTGCTGGGAGACGACGAAGGTGCCGCGGATGTTCGTGCGGTGCATCCGGTCCAGGTCGGCGAGGTCGAACGTCGCGATCGGCGCCAGGATCATGATGCCGGCGGTGTTCACGACCACGTCGATACCGCCGAAGGCCGACTCGACCGCGTCGAACGCCGCGCTCATCGCACTCTCGTCGGCGACATCGCCTCCCACTGCCAGGGCCCTGCCGCCGGCGGCGGTGATCGCGGCCACGGTGTCCTCGGCCCTGGTCCTGTTTCCCGCGTACTGCACGGCGACCGCGAAACCGTCCTTGGCGAGCCGCTCGGCCGCGATGCGGCCGATGCCGCCCGAGCCTCCGGTGACCAGTGCGACACGGTCGGTGGTGGGGGTGCTCATGGGGGGTCTCCTTTTCAGGTGCTTCCAAATGAACGGCTCGTTCATATAACCGCGAAATGAACGCACCGTCCATATCTTGGGGCGGGGTCTTCCCGGACACCGCGCAGGCACGGCGCCGCGCCGCCCGAACTCACCCGCGCCTTCTCCGGCCACACGGACAGGGAGCACGCCGAGCGCGGGGCACGGTGAGCGAGGCGGCTTCCGGTCAGCGGTGCACGGTACGGGGAGTTCGCGGGGGCGGACGCCCGCTCGCAGGCAGGGACATGAGGGTGTGTCGGATGTAAGACAGGCTTTTCCACCACGTGTCCGCCACTTCACGCAGGGGCCTTCGCGTGGGTCTGGGATGGCAGGGCGGGGCGGGTATGACAGGTGGCGCCGCACAAGCCGAGTCGTACGTCAGGAGAGGCATGTCTGTCAGAGCCGAGACGTTCGGGTGCGCGGTACGGGGAGTACGCCGGAAGGCGGGACGGGGTTTCGTGCTGGGCACCGCGCTGGCCCTGCTCGCGTTCGTGCCGCCGGCCGGCGCGAACGCGCGGACCGCGGGCCCCACCGCGGACACCGTCGCGGATGCCGTCGCGTGGACCACTCGGCACGTGGCGCCCGGGGTCGAGGTCCGTACCGGGGTGCTCAGCGACCCGCGGGCCTCCGGAACATGGACCGTCACCGTCCAGGCTCCGGCCGTCAACCGCCTCACGGGTGCCGCCACCTGGGCCCCGCTGGGTGACCGTGGCTGGGCCGACACCGCGGCCGGGCGGTTGCGGGCCGCGGGGTTCGCGCCGCGCGTCGAGCGGGTGACCTGGGACCCGTACGCCGACACCCCGCACGGCACGATGGGGTGGCAGGTCAGGGTCGGCCGGTACGCCACACAGGCCGAGGCGGTGACGCGGGCCTCTGCGATGTCGGCCGCCGGATTCCGTACCTCGGTCGAGTGGACGGGCTACGACGGACGCCGGCGCGCCGACGCGGAACGCATCCACGTCGCCGTCGTCGATCCGGCCCGGCTGCGCGGCACGATCGAGGTGAGCGACGGCGGCGACACCGCCGACCGCGAGAAGACCTCGACGGTGGCCGCCCGTCTGGGCTCCCTGGTCGGCGTCAACGGCGGATTCTTCGTCACCGCCGACGCGGACGGCGTCCAGGGCACCTCGGCCGGGCTGTCCGCGGTGCACGGTGAGTTGCAGTCCATGGCGGCCGGTTCCCGTGCCGCGCTGGTCCTCGCCGACGGTGGACGGCACGTCCGGGTCGCGGACCTGTCCACCGGCGTGACCGTCCGTTCCGGTTCCGCCGTCCGCGCGGTGGAGGGCATCAACCGGGTCCCGGGCAAGGTGCGCAACTGCGGCCGCCCCGCCGCCGTACCCACCGCGCTCCCCCGCCAGGACGTCACCTGCTCGCTCGCGGACGACCTGGTGAAGTTCACCTCCGAGTTCGGGGCGCCACTGCCGACCGGCGCCGGTGTCCAGGTGGTCCTCGACCGGCATGGTGTCGTCGTATCGCGTGGTGCCCGTGGCGGCTCCGTGCCCGCGGGCGGCTCGGTCCTCCAGGGCACCGGGGCCGCAGCCGCCTGGCTCACCGAGCACGCCGGGACGGGCAGCCGGCTGGAGCTGCGCGAGACGGTGCGGGACGCCTCGGGCAGGCAGGTCCGGCTCGGTCCCGACGACAGCATCGTCAGCGCGGCCCCGACCCTGGTCGAGGACGGCCGGATCCACATCGACGCAGCCGCCGAGGGCACACTCGACCCGCTCGACCTCTCCTTCGGGTTCGCCTGGTCCAACGTGCGCCAGCCGCGCACCCTGGCCGGCGTCGACGGTCGCGGGCGGCTGCTGCTCGTGACCGTCGACGGCCGGCAGCCCGGTGTCAGCGAGGGCTTCACGCTCGCGGAGGCCGCCCGGTTCATGCGCTCACTCGGCGCGGTACAGGCACTCAACCTGGACGGCGGCGGCTCCAGCGCCATGGCCGTCGACGGCAGCCTCGTCAACGTCACGTCCGACACCACCGGCGAGCGTGCCGTCGGCGACACGGTCCAGGTCCTGCCGCGCGCCGGACGGGACTGACCGCCCGCGCGGCACCGTCGAGAAACCGTGTCACCACTCCGCCGCCCCGCAACCCGCCGGGCGGCGGAGTCGCGTGCATCGGCTGTGAGGTCGCCGGGCCGGCCCGACCTGACAATGTGAAACAGGCACTCACCCGAAAGCCGACACCACGACCACGTCGGCCGCCGGCCACGACGCGCTTTCGACAGTTGGGACCACCGATTCTCAGATCACCTGGAACAGATCACGGTGACGAGGGTGAACGAGGCGTAGAAGGAGCCCTCGGTGAGACTGGCGAACCACCGTCGGCCGCGGTCCCGCTGCACGTAACCGTCGTCGATGGCCTGCTGCATGTTGCGGCCAAGCCCCAGCGTGTGGTCCGCGTCGGCGAAGTCCCGGAAGACCGGTGTCGTCGCGACCACCGTCTCCACACGGAAGCCCGCCCCCTCGGCGAACCGGCCCAGGCTGCGTCCGATGGTGGCGTTACGGACTACTTCCTCCGTGGTGTAGCGGGTGAAGTCGCGGCTGGTCTGACGATCCTCCGCATCGACGGCCAGCGTGTCCCAGTCGGGCTCGACGAGCCCGACGAGAGCCCCGGGTCGAGTGGCTCGGTGCAACTGAGCGAGAGCTGCCTCGGGCTCCTCGACATGCATCAGGACCCGGTCGATCTTGGCTCGGTCCACCGATCCCGGATCGATGGGAAGCGCGTGTACGTCGCCCTCCCGGATCTCCACTCCGCGAAGGCCACTGGTCCGTTCGCGTGCCTGGGCGAGCATGGCCGGATCGCGGTCGACGCCGATCACCGAGCCGTCCTCACCGACTCGCTCAGCCAGTGCCGGAAGGTCGGTACCTGGACCGCAGCCGACGTCCAGCACGGTCTGACCGGGCGCAATGTCCAACAGGTCGATGAGCTGCTGCTTGTAGGCACGGCCGGCGTTGCCGGCCGCCGCCCGCAACATGTACGAGGCCTGCTCCGGACGGGTCACACCGAGGGGCGTCTGCATACACGCAAGTCAAGCAGGCCGACAGGGCTCCGAGCCAGCAACTCGACTCCGCTGCCGCACGGTTACGGACTCCACCGCTCCGAACCGGGCGACCGGGCGGGCGGCGCCGACGGGATGTGCATGTCGAGTACCGCGTCCACGGCCGGCCCTCACCCTGGGGGCCGGTACCGGCCCCCAGGGGTTTCGAGCGTCCCCGGACCTATCGCTCCCTTCCGCTCCCCCCGCGAGCGGTGGTGTGACTACGTCGCCCGGCGTGTCTCACCAAGGAGCCGGGGCCGGCGGCGGGGCCACCGGGGGCCGGTCGTCGCAGGTGATGGTGTTCGGCAGTTCCCAGGACGCCAGCCAGGGGCCGGTCGTGCCACCTCCGTCATTGCCCCCGAGGTCGTTCACCGCGAACTCGGAGCCGGAGGGCGGAAAGTTGAAGGATCCGCAGTTGTTGATGCCGACCGCGCCGACGTTACGGGCGTCCACGTTCTCGAAGGACGCCGATCCGGCGGAGCGGGCGCTGAGCACGGAGGTGCCGGTGCCGTCCACGCGGATGTCCTTGAAACGGACACCTCGGATCGCGTACTTGTCCTTGACCGGGAAATCGGAGACCAGCATGATCGCGTTGTAGGTGTTGTCGAGGAAATGGTCGCCGGTGACCTGGATGTCGGCGTCGATGTCCCGCTCCAGGGCGTAGAACCAGATGGCTCCCAGGCCGATCTTCCAGTTGAGCTCGAACGGCCCCGAACGGACTGTGGTGTTGTCCGTGATCTTCAGTTGTCCGGCGAACGGCTGCGCAGCGAACCGGGAGCCGACCTGGATGGCGCTGCCCTCTCTGATGGGGTCGGCTATGAGGTTGCCGGTGACCGTGTTGTCGGTGCCGCCGTACAGGGCGATGCCGTTGGCGAGGACCGGGGTCTGCACGGTGTTGTGGGCGAAGACGTTGCGCGCGTCGCCCGTCTTCTCCGACCACATGGCCAGGCCGTCGTCGCCGGTGTTGCGGACGAAGGTGTCGGAGACACTCGAATCGGTCACGCCGGTATGGAAGTTGAGGCCGTCGGCGATCTGGTCGGCGATCAGGGTGCGGGTGACGCGCAGGCGGGTCATCGGACCGTCGAACCACATGCCGACCTTGGTGTGGTGCAGGTAGAGGCCGTCGATCGTCGAGTCGCTGAGCGCCCCGCCGACGGCGTTGACCTGGTCGGTGTCGATGCGTTCGCGTACGTCGCCCTCGACGGTGAAGCCTGACAGGTGGACGTCGTGGCTGCCGCCGTCCGCCGCGTCCTTGCCGTAGAAGCCCACACCGGTGTGAACCGAGCCGTCGGGGGCGGGGGTGTCGAGGGTGACCTGGTGGCCCTTGACGATGCTGTACCAGCTGCCGGCCCCGACGATCGTCACGTCGTCCACGGTGATGTGACGGTTCACCTGGTACGTGCCCGGCGGTACGTACACCTTGAGGTGGTGTTTCCTGGCGGAGGCGATGGCCCGGTCGAAGGCGTCGCCCGCGTCACGCCGGCCGGTGGGATCGGCTCCGAACGCGATGACGTTCGCGGCGTGCTTCTCGACATGCGGCGCGCCCACGAGTTGCGTGTCGAGCAGGTCGATCACGGTCCAGGCCGCGGTGCTGTTCCTGGGCGCGGTGAGGCGGACGGTGTCACCGGCCGCGTACCGCTTGCCGAGCAGCAGTCTCTGTTCGTCGTAGAAGTGGCTTGGCCTGAACGGCTTGTCGATGGTGGGCGTCGGGCTGGTCGCGGCGGGAACGCAACCGCATTCGGTGATCCACCAGTCGGGGTGCAGCAGGTCGCCCTGGGGGTCGTTGCTGAACGGGTACTGGTTGTAGAGCCAGGAGTACTGCGAGGTGAGGGTCATCGTGGTGCGGTGGCCGCCGCCCACGGAGACGTCGAGGGGCGCGGTGATGCCGCCGCCTTCGGGAGCGTCGGGGATGCTGTACCGCACGGTGAGAGCGTTGGCCGCGCGCGGCAGGGTGAACTCGACGTACTGGCCCGGCTTCAGGCGCACCGCCGTGCGGCCGGATGCCTCCGAGGGGAGCGTGTACGCGGTGCGGTCGGGGCCGATGACGGTGCCGTTCGTCGCCGCGTTCTCCGCCTCCTGTTCGACGAAGTCCACCGCGGCGCCCCGCCCCGCGACGAGGGCGGGATCGAGCCCGGCCCGGGTCACCGTCGGGGTGCCCTCCCGGCCGCCGTGCCCTGACGCCGCCGGGGCCGGAGCGCCGAGCCCGAGCACGAGTCCGGCGGCGGCCGCGGTCAGCGCCACGAGGGTCCGACCCGGTCTTCGTGCACGGCCCCAAAGCCGCTCCGCAGCCACGTGGTTGGTGTACCGCGCCATCGGATTCTCGTTTCTCTGGGAGCGGAGGTCACCGAGGGCAGCTCGGTGCACGGCAGCACGACGGGAACGGGCCGTGCCGCTGCGTACCGGGACATTAGGCGCGACAGGACGGCCGGACAAGACGTCGGACACCTCCTTCCATCTTTTAGTGCAGATCCTGCAAGCGATTGTCGATTCCTTGCAGGATGGCATCTGGCATCCGGGCCTTCGGACCATTCGATCGGCGTTCGGCACCCGCACCGTCGCCGGCCCTTGTTGAACCCGGGACATGATCTCGCGCAGACCCCCTAGGCGTACCGACCAGTCGGTACTAGCCTCTGCCCACGCTCTCGGAGCCGGGCCTCCGCGCATGCTCGTCACACCGATGCGAACACCCGGTTCCGGGTATCCCTGGGAGGAGCCGTATGTCCGCCGCCACGACACCGTCCGACGCCGACAGACCCGCGCCCGCTGCGCCCTCCGCGGACCCCCGCGCCCCGCTGGCCTGGCTGTACCGCCGCGAACTGGCGGACTACCCGCCCACCGTTCGCCGTATGGTCTATCTCGCGATCGTGGTCGTCACCACGGTCGTCCTGTACTACATGCTGTACATCCAGTACGCGGTGGCGACGTCGATCATCACGCACTTCGGTATGACGTATCGCTACTTCATCTGGGTCTCGGTGATCGGCAACGCGGTCGGGGCCTTCGCCTCGCTCGTGGCGGGTCTGGCGGACCGCTGGGGCCGGGCGAATCTGGTGGTCTACGGGCTGCTGATCGCCGCGTTGCTGGTCTTCTTCGGGTTGCCGAACGCGGCGAACAAGACCACCTATCTGGTGCTCTTCGCGCTCGTCAGCTTCATCGAGGGCATCGTGCTGGTCGCCACCCCCGCGCTGATCAGGGACTTCTCCCCGCAGCTCGGCCGGGCGACCGCGATGGGGTACTGGACGATGGGACCGGTCATCGGCTCCCTGGTGGTCACCACCGTCACCAGCAACACCCTCGACAGCGCCACCTGGCAGGACGAACTGCGCTATTCGGCGATCGCCGGGTTCGTCGTCTTCGTCGTCGCGGTCTTCGCGCTGCGCGAGCTGTCCCCGGCACTGCGCGACCAGATCATGGTGACGCTGCGGGACCGGGCGCTGGTCGAAGCCCGCGCCAAGGGGCTGGACACCGAGGCGGTACGCCGCGGTGAGTGGCGGCAGATGATGCGCCTGGACGTGCTGGGCTCGGCCTTCGCCATCGCCGTGTTCCTGCTGCTGTACTACGCGGCGGTCGGCAACTTCGTCGTCTACTTCTCCACCGTCTTCGGCTACAGCGAACAGCGCACCAACGCGCTGGCCAACTGGTACTGGACGGCGAACGCCATCGCCCTGGTCCTGGTCGGCCTGCTCTCCGACCGGCTCAAGGTGCGCAAGCCCTTCATGATCTTCGGCGCGGTCGGCTCCGTCGTGGTGACCGCCGTTTTCGCCACCCGCGCCACCCACCTGACGACCGACTACTACACCTTCGCCTGGCTGTTCATCGGTATCGGCGTCTTCAGCGGCATCGCCTACGCGCCCTGGATGGCGAGCTTCACCGAGACGGTGGAGAAGCACAACCCGGCGGCGACCGCGGCGGGCCTGGCGGTCTGGGGCTGGACGGTGCGCATCGTGGTGGCCGTCTCCGCGGCCTTCATCCCGGTACTGGTCACCTCCGTCACCCCGCTCGTGGAGCACGGCGCCGAGGTCAAGGTCGCCTCGGCGCAGGCGGCGCCCGCGCTGGCCATCGTCAACGCGCACCCGGACATCTTCGCCGAGTTGAACAAGTACACCCCGGCCACCGTGCCGCCCGCGTTGGGCGCCCGCGCCGCCAAGGAGGTCGGCCCGGAGAACCTCGCCGTCGTGCAGAAGGCGGGGCCACAGCTCAAGCTGTTGCAGGAGTACGGCGCCAAGGTCCAGAAGGCGTCGAAGGACGGGCCCGGCGAATGGCGCACCTGGTGGTGGATCTGCGTCGGCGGCCAGGTGCTCTTCCTGCCCTTCGTGTTCGTGATGGCGGGCCGCTGGAGCCCGAGGAAGGCGCGCCTGGACGCCGAGGCGCACCAAGCCGCCGTCAACCGCGAGCTGGCCGCCCTCGCCGCCGCCACGGAGTGATCAGAGGCGGAGCCGGCCGTCCGTGGACGGGGCGGCCGGACGCGGGACACGGCAGGTGAGATGTTGGTCCAAGCCGGTCTGAACCAGGCTGGTGGCGAGGGCGCGAGGCCTGCTGAGGCGTTGCCTCAGCAGGCGGCCCGAGCCGGGCGCCTTCTGCCTTCAGGCCGAGGAACGGCCAACAGCCCGTCGAGACCACGCGCAGCCCCGTCACGACCTGTCCCATGTGCCCACCGGTACCGGTCGGAGCCCTCTTTGGATTTCCGGCCTCTCCCGTGAAGTTACTTCTGCCAGCCTACGGTCTCCGGCAGGGGGGTGCCGAAGATCGTGGCGCCGACGTTGGCCAGGCCCTTCTTGACGCCGTAGATGGACGGACCGCTGAACAGCGGCAGGAAGGCGTACTGCGCCAGTTCCTTGCGCTCGATGGCATTGGCCTGGGCGGTCTGCTTGCCGGGGTCGGATATCTGGGACGCTGCGTGGATCTCCTTGTCCAGCTCCGGGGTTCCGGTGCCGGTCAGGTTGGAGTCACTGTCTGTGCCGTAGAACTGGTAGAGGTAGCGGGCGCCGAAGGGATCCGTGGAACGGTTGCCGGACAAGAAGAGGTCGAAGTCACGGTCGCTCAGGATCTTGGCGAAGTCCGCTTCGTCGGCCTTCTTGATGTCGACCTGGATGCCGACCGGCTTCAGCATCGCGGCGAACGCGTTGGCCGTGGCCTTGTCCAGTGGGTCGTCGCCGAGCAGGGTGTAGCCCACCGTGAGTTCGGCGCCGTCCTTCTCCCGGATGCCGTTGCCGCCGGCCTTCCAGCCGGCGGAGTCCAGGATCTTCTTGGCGTCGTCGGGCGCGTACTTGATCACGGATGAGACGTTGTCCGCATAGCCCTTCTGGAAGCTGTAGAGCAGTGCCGAACCGGGGAGTGGCTCGGAGTAGTCCAGGCCCTGGAACTGGATCTTGGCGATCTGTGTTCTGTCGATGCTCTCCAGCAGTGCTTTGCGCACCTGGACGTCCTTCAGGGCTGCCGATTTGGAGTTGACGTAGAGCGAGTACTCGAAGGGGCTGCCGCCGCGGCGGATCTCGGTGCCGTTGACGCCGCTGATCTGCTTCACGCCCTCGGCACTGCCGGTGGAGGCGTAGTCGACCTGGCCGTTCTTGAACGCGTTGACCGCGGCGTCCGAGTCCAGGTTGACGTAGATCCGCTTGTCGAGCTTGCCCTTCTTGCCCCACCACTTCGGGTTGCGGACGAAGGTGAGGTTGCCGCTCTTCGTGTCGAAGGTGCCGACGGTGTAGGGGCCGGCGCCCCACTCGGGATGCGCCTTCTTCACGTAGGCGTCGTTGAAATTGGCGACCGTGGCGGCCTTGGGGTTGAGGAGGGTCGTGAACAGGCTTGACCACCACGGGTCGACGCCCTTGAAGTCGATGACAGCCTGCCGGTCGTCGGCGCCGCGGGTGACGGAGGCGATGTTCCGGTAGCCCTCGGTGTTGCTGGCGTTGTAGTCCTTGTTCGAGCCGTTGTTGACCTGCCAGGTCGCCTTGACGGCCCGCCAGTCGATCGGGGTGCCGTCGTTGTAGGTGGCCTTGGGGTTGAGGGTGAGGACCACGCGCTGGTTGCCGCCGGTGACGGTGACCTTGACGTCGCTGAGGTAGTCCGGGTTGTACTGGACGTCGCCGGTGGGCGAGTAGGTGATGACGTCGGGGTTGTACCAGAACCAGACGCGTGTCGCGGTGAGGGTGGCGTTGGCGTTGAACGGGTTGCCCTGGTCGTCGAAGGTGCCGGGAGTGGTGTAGGTGCCTCCGTCCTTGATGTTGCCGTACGGCTGGGGGTTGTAGTCGACCTTCGCCGAGGCGACCGAGGGTGACGTGTCCTTGGCCGCCTTCCCGGCGGCCGGCGCATCGGTTCCCGAGGAACTGCACGCAGTGGCGGTAAGGGCGAGAGCCACGGCGAGCGCGGAGGCCGGGGCGATTCTCGGTCGCATGGGGGATCCGTTTCTCTGTGGGGGCGGGGCGACGCCGCACGGCGCGACGTCGTGCTGGGGAAGGAACCGGTCAGCGTGCGTGACAGGCGAAGCTGTGGCCGGAGCCGGCGACCGCGGTGCGCAGGGAGGGCCGTTCGGTGCGGCATCGTTGCCGCAGCCCGTCGTCGAGCAGGCGGTGCAGCGGACAGCGGTCGACGAAGACACAGCCCTTCGGCAGACGCGACGCACTGGGCTGCTCGCCCTCCAGCACGATGTGGTCCCGGGAGCGTTCCAGCTGCGGGTCGGGTACCGGAATCGCCGACAGCAGCGCTTCGGTGTACGGGTGCCTGGCGTGTGCGAAGAGCTCTTCGGTGTCGCCGGTCTCGACGATGTGTCCCAGGTACATGACGGCGATGCGGTCGGACACGTGGCGCATCACCGCGAGGTCGTGCGCGACGATCAGGTACGCCAGGCCCAGGTCACGCTTGAGCTTGCCGAGCAGGTTGATGACGCCGGCCTGTACGGACACGTCCAGGGCGGACACGGGTTCGTCCAGGACCACGATCCGCGGCTCGGTCGCCAGTGCTCGCGCGATGCCGACGCGCTGGCGCTGCCCGCCGGAGAGGGCGCCCGGGAAGCGGTCCGTCACCGATGCGTCCAGCCCGACCAGGGACAGGAGTTCGCTCACCCGGGCCCGGATCGTCTCCCGGTCCGTGCCCACGGCCTGGAGCGGTTCGGCGAGCAACTGGAAGACGGGCAGCCGTGGGTCGAGGGAGCCCATGGGGTCCTGCATGACGATCTGTACCGCGCGGCGCAGTGCTCGAGTCTGTTCGGCGGAGCCCGCAGCGGCCACGTTCGTGCCCGCGATCTCGATCGAGCCGCTCTCGGGCCGCCTGAGCCGCATGATCTCCAGCAACGTGGTGGTCTTTCCGCTGCCGGACTCGCCCACCAGGCCGAGCGTCTCACCGGCCCGCAGTTCGAAGCTGACGTCGCTGACCGCGTGCAACGTACCGACACGGCGTTTGAGGAGCGCTCCCTTGGTGACCGGGAATGTCTTGCCCAGGCCCTCGACCCGCAGCACTGTCTCGCCCGAGACGCTCCGACTGCGGCCGGGCCCCTCGGTGTCCGTCGCGGTCGGGAAGATCGAGTCCGCCACCGGTGTGCCGTCGGCTATTTCGCCGGCGCGCAGGCAGGCGACCTGCCCGTGCCCGGGGACCGTGGCGAGCACGGGTTCCTGTGTGCGGCAGCGGTCGACGACGGCGGGACAGCGATCGGCGAAGGAGCACCCTGCCAAGGGGCCCACCAGTGACGGCGGCTCGCCTCCGATCGGCACCAGTGGCCGCTCCAGCCGTGCCTCGGGACGTGGCACCGCGCCCAGCAGCCCGATCGTGTACGGCATGGTGGGACGCCCGAACAGCTCTTTCGCGGTCGCCTGCTCCACGATCCGGCCCGCGTACATCACGGCGACCTCGTCCGCGTACCCGGCGACCACCCCCAGGTCGTGGGTGATCAGCACCACGCCCGCACCGGTCTCGGCCTGAGCGGTCCGCAGCACGTCCAGGATCTGCGCCTGTACCGTCACATCAAGGGCGGTGGTCGGTTCGTCGGCGACGATGACCTTCGGCGAGTTCGCCATCGCCATTGCGATCACGACGCGCTGGCGCATGCCGCCGGAGAACTCGTGCGGGAAGGACCGCGCACTGCGGTGCGGGTCGGGGATTCCGACCAGGTCCAGCAGCTCGACCGCCCGGATCCACGCGGCTTGCTTCGTCAGGTCCTGGTGCACCCGTAGCGCGTCGGACAGCTGCCTGCCGACCGAGAAGATCGGGGTCAGCGCGGACAGCGGATCCTGGAAGACCATGCCGATGTCCTTGCCGCGCACCGCGGACAGCTGTCTGTCGTTGAGCCCGACCAGATCACGGCCGCCCAGCAGCACCCGGCCCGACACGCGGGCGGCCTCCGGCAGCAGCCCCATGATGCCCATGGCCGTCGCGGACTTGCCCGACCCCGACTCGCCGACGATGCCGAGCGTCTGTCCGGGCAGGACGTCGAAACTCACTGAGCGTACGGCCTGGACAGGTCCGGCCTCGGAAGGAAAGGAGACACTCAGGTCCCGCACGGACAGCACCGGCGCCGTTGCCGCGGATTCCGCCGCCGGGTGCGTCCCGGGGGTTGCCAACGTCATCGCCGGCCCCCGAGCGCCCCGGTGGTCGACGTCGGGTCGAAGGCGTCACGCAGTCCGTCTCCGACAAGCGTCATCGACACCGTCAGCAGCACCACCAGAGCGGCCGGGTAGCCGAACAGCCACGGCGCACTGGTGATCGTGCCCGATCCGTCGGCGAGCATCGTGCCCAGTGACACGTCCGGGGGCTGCACCCCGAAACCGAGGAAGGACAGGGCGGTTTCACTGAGCACGGTGGCGACGACTCCCAGTGTCAAGTTGACGATGAGCAGGGAACCGAGGTTGGGAATGATGTGCCGCATGACGATCCGCCAGGGCCCCACCCCCATGAACTCGGCGGCGAGCACGTAGTCCCTCTCGCGCAGGGATGTGGAGACGGACCAGATGACCCGCGCCGTCGACATCCAGCCGAAGACGGTCAGCACCAGGATGAGCACCCGCCAGTCCCCGGCAAGGCGGTGCGAGACCAGAGCCAGGATCAGGAACGACGGCACGACGAGCAGGAAGTGGATGACCATCAAGGTCAGCTTCTCGACCCGGCCGCCGAAGTACGCCGCGCCCGAACCGATCACCGCGGCGAGCACGATCGTCAGCACCGAGACGCTGACCGCGATCACCAGGGAGCGCTGGAGGCCGTGCACGGCCTCGGCGTAGACATCGTTGCCACCCTGGTTGGTGCCGAAGTAGTGCGTCGAGCTGGGTGGTTGGGTGAGCGCGGTGAAGTCCACGTCGGTGTAGGCGAAGTGCGTGAACGCGCCGCCGAACACGCTGAAGAGCACCAGCAGTACGAAGAGCGCCACTCCGAGCAGGGCCGGACGGTTCCGGGCGAACCGCCGCAGGTACAGACGGCCGCTGCCCAGACGGGGTGTCAGCGTAAGGTCCGCCGCGCCGGGATCGAGTGGCTCGGGCAGAGGAGGCACCGTGGTCGTCATGTCAGCTCACCCTGACCCTGGGGTCGAGGAGGACGACCGCGATGTCGGCCAGGACCGCACCGATCGCTGTCATGGCGGCTCCGAACGCGGCGACGGCGACGGCGCCGTGCACATCGTTCTTGCCGATGGTCTGGATGAAGTACTGGCCCATACCGTTCCAGCCGAAGACGGTCTCGGTGATCACCGCGCCGGTGAAGATGGCCGGGATGCTGAATGCCACCGACGTGGCGGTCGGGATCAGCGAGGCGCGCAGCGCATGCCGGCGGATCGCCTGGGCGCGTGTCAGCCCGGTGGCGCGGGCGGTGCGTACGTAGTCCGAGTTGATGCTGTCCAGCAGCAGCGAACGCTGAGTCAGGTGATAGCCGACATAGCCCAGCAGAGTCAGGCACAGTGTCGGCAGGATGAGGTGCTGGAAGCGGTCGGCGATCGTCGGCCACAGTCCGGTGACGGTGGGCGACTTCTCCCCGGCGACGTACAGGAAGCGCCATCCGAGGTGCTGGTTCAGCCAGATCCCGGCGAAGACGACTGCCAGCGCCGCGACAGCCGTCGGGACGTTGAACAGGAACACGGAGACGAGCTGGGTGATGCGGTCCCACCACCCGTACTGGCGGGAGGCGGTGAACACGCTGAGCGCCACACCCGCCACCACGGACAGCAGCGTGGCCGCGGTGACCAACTGGCCACTGACCACGACCCGGAAACCTATCTCCGAGTTGACCGACGCCCCGACCGGGGACTTCCCCCAGTCGAAGTGCAGGACCACGTTGCTGAACCAGTGCCACCACCGGTCCGCCAAAGGGACCCGCGGATCCAGGTTGTACGGTGCCAGAGACCGATCGATCTGTTCCTCCGTACGCACCGGCCGCAGCCCCCGGTAGTTGGACCTCGGGTCGAGGAACCACGCGGCAAGCAGGTAGGTCACATTGGTGGCGACCACGATCATGGCCAGCCACCCTGCGGCCTTGCGTATCACATGGCGGACCACGAGCCCGCCTTCCTGCAGGAACGGGATGCGGCGGCGGTAACCGCACGCAGGGCCGGCGGAGGTGTGCCGGGTCTGGGCATGGGCCTGATGCTTTCTGGACGGACATGAACACACCGCCCTGGCTGAGGCGGCGGTGCGCTTGTGTGCCGCGGCCCTGCTCTTTGCGTAGCGGGTGAGTGGGCCGACCACGAATAATTCTTCGGCGGTGATCACGTTCCGCGCCAGCCTTCCAGCGGGCCTGCCATGTGATCGCAATGTGCATGTCACGAACTTCGACTGTCCGGAGCCGCCCCGCCATCGCAGACTGGCCCCATGGATGCAGGACTCGCCGCGCCGCTGGGCGCCGCTGTCGGCTCTGCCACCACTCTTGGTGCCGCGATCATGAGCGGCCGGGCACAGGCACGGGCACAGCATGATCAGTGGCGCCGTCAGCACCGCCGCGACGCGTACGCCGGCTACCTCAGCGCGCTACCAGGCAGTCAAGGACTTCCGCCTCGCAGCCCGCGGTGTCATCGGCAACACGAACTGACAGCGCGCCGACCGTCATCGCCGTCGGAAAAGCCGAGGCACTGCTCAGGTCGGCACGTCAGACAGCGAGCTCAGTACCTGTCTGAAAGCACTGGTCGCATTCCCTGGATCGCCCGTTCCCGGAATCGCGTGGGTGGATCATGGGGTGATGACGACAGCTCTGTGGAGGTGCTGAGTGACGATCTCGATCCGGCCGGCCCGGGATGAGGAAGCGGGCTTCTTATCTGATCTGGCGCTACGTTCGAAGGCCCACTGGGGGTATGACGCCGAGTTTCTCGCCTCGTGTCGGGAGGAACTCACGCTCAGCGGGCCAGAGCTCGCCCGCCGGCGGACGGTCGTCGCGGAGCGCGACGGCGACATCGTGGGCTTCACGACCTTCGAGGGTGAACCGCCACAGGGTGTCCTCGGCATGATGTTCGTCGAGCCGGACGCGATCGGTCAGGGCATCGGCCGTCTGCTGTTCACTCATACTGTCGAGACTGCCGAGGCGCTGGGATTCGCCCAGTTCACCATTGACGCGGACCCGAACGCCGAGCCTTTCTACGAGGCCATGGGAGGCATCCCCGCCGGCCGTGTTCCCTCCGGGTCGATTCCCGGCCGTACCCTCACCCAGTACCTGCGCAGGATTCAGAGCTGACGTCCTGATTCCTCACGTCCGGCCCGTTGTCAGTGGTGGACGGCAAGATGCGGGACATGACGACACCTGCAGCAGAGATCGTGGACACCGCCGCCTACACGCAGGCGGTCGAGGAGGCCGTCGGGGCGGCGGCCGCGTACTACGCCGGCGGCACGTCGCCGCTGGACGACGACGCCTACGACCGGCTGGTGCGCTCGATCGCCGCGTACGAGGCCGGGCACCCCGAGCCAGCGCGCCAAGGCCGGACAACTCGGCATCCGGCTCGCCACGCCCGACGAGTTCGCCGACCTCGTCGGCACCCACCGGAACTGAACCGTCGAAGAGGGGCCCTCACCGACGTGGTTCGGGCCGCGCACCGCTGCCGTGCGTCAGGAGGGTGACCGGCAGAGCTTCTCCGGTGTCCTGGCCGAGCCGTCACGCGCCACCCCCGGCACGGCGATGCCGGCGCTGAGATGCTCGCGGCCGTCGGAAAGTTCGGCCGCAACCGAGAGTTGGCGGGATGTTCGTGAAGCGGGCGGAACGCCCACCAGGATGGTCATCTGACACACCCTGAACGGATACCTGTGGTCTGCCGGACAGGTGTGCGGTGGTCGTTGCGCGCCGGGAGCACCGGCGTGCACGACCGCAAGGACAGAACCCACATGACACTTCGCGAGAAGAGACCCGCCACCGCGGGCGCGCGCCGCACTGCGGTGGCCGCGGTGACTCTGGCGCTCGTCGGCGCCGTGACCGGGGCGGGCATCGCCTCCGGTTCCGACGCCGTCACGGCCACGGACGGCCACGGCCACTCCGCCCCGCGCGGCTGGCTCCCGGAGACCCCGGAGAACTGGCCGCTGGTGGTGGACCGGACCCGTACCCCGGCCGAGACCGTCACCCGCGGCCTGAAGCACTACAGCGAGACCTACGACACCGTCGGCGGCCGTCAGCACATCCAGGTGCTCCAGGCCGACCTGACCGACCCGAATCTGCGGGTGGGCGTGGTCGAGGCCGGCGACACCCTCACCTACCCGGCGGACGAGACACCGTCGTCGATGGCCCACCGCACCCACGCGGTGGCGGGTGTCAACGGCGACTACTTCGAGATCCACGGCAGCGGACGTCCGGTCGGCGGCGTCATGACCGACGGCCGACTGCTGAAGAGCCCCAAGGCGGGCTTCGCCTCCCAGCTCGGCGTCAAGCCCGACGGCACCCTGGTCATGGGGCCCGAGACCTTCTCCGGCACCATCACCGCCGGGTCCGCCACCCGTGCGCTCACCTCGGTGAACACCGTCAACGACGTGGCCGGCGGAGGCATCACGGAGGTCACCCCCGACCTCGGCGAGACCCCGGGCCTGACCAAGGCGTCCACGCTGGTGGCGGGGCACAGCACCGACGGCGGCTTCGTCGTCGACCGGGTGCTGACCGGCCTCACCACCGTGCCGCGCCTGGCCGCGGACGAGACCGGCCTGCTGGGCGCCGGCGACGGCGGGCAGTGGCTCACCGACACCCTGCACACGGGCGACACGGTCGAGATCGCCACCCGGCTGTCCCCCGATAACGATGTCACCCAGCTGGTCAGCGGCGTCGACACCCTCGTCAAGGACGGCAAGGTCTACCAGGACCCGACCGGCACCCCGCCGAACGGCGCCAACCCGGAGACCGCCGTCGGCATCTCCAAGGACGGCAGGCACGCGATCGTCGTCGCCGTCGACGGCCACGGCGGCTCCGACACCGCCTTCGGCGTGACCCCTGAGCAAGCCGCGGGCTACCTGGTCGCGCACGGCGCGTACACCGGGATGCTCTTCGACGGCGGCGGTTCCACCGGCATGGTCAGCCGCGCCCCCGGCGCCGACCGGGCCGAGGTCGTCAACACGCCCTCCGACCTGCCCGGCAACACCGAACGCCCGGTCGCCAACGGCATCTTCTTCTACTCGACGGCCAAGGAGCCGGGTGCCGCCACCAAGGTGGTCGTGAACGACGGGAAGACGGTCACCACCGTCACCGGCGGCTCCATCCCGCTCCCGGTGCACTCCGTCGACCGGTTCGCCAACCCGGCGGACGGCGAGACCCATGTGCGCGTCGAGCCCGCGGGCCTGGCCACCTACGAGGACGGCAAGCTCACCCCGCACCGCTCCGGTACCGGCCGGATCGTCGCCTGGAACGGCAGCGCGTCCACGTCCGAGAAACTGGAGGTCGTCAGCAGGCTGAAGACCCTCACCGTCTCCCCGGACCAGACCGACCTCGACAACGGCGCCACGCAGCAGCTGACCCTGTCCGCCACCGACCCGGACGGCAACCAGGTGCAGATCCCCGCCGAGGCCGCCACCTGGAGGACGGACCCGGCGAACCTCGGCGCCGTGGACGCCCACGGCCTGTTCACCGCGAGCGCCGACGACGGCGGACTCGCCGAGGTGAGCGCGACGGTCGCGGGTGCCACCGGCACCACGTCGGTCGCGGTCGGCAGCGTCAGCAAGGTCATCGACCCGATGAACAGCCTCGACCACTGGCGCCTCAGCAACAACACGACCGGCAAGCCGGCCACACTGACCGCCGACGCCGGGGTCGTACCGCCCGGCTCCACCGAGTCCGGATCGCTGAAGCTCGACTACTCGATGCCGGCCGGTTCCGGCGTCAAGCAGCTCGTGCTCACCCCGAACGTCACCCTCAAGACCGACACCGCGGGCGGCCATGTCCCGACCGCCATCGGCATGTGGATCAAGGGCGACGGCAACGGCATCGAGCTGGCCGAACGGTACATCGGCGTCAACGGCTCGGCGACCACCCTGTATCCGACGTACGTCACCTGGAAGGACTGGCACCTCGCCATCGCGCAGCTGCCGGCCGGCATGCAGTTCCCGCTGACCATCAGCTTCGTCGACTTCCTTGCCATCAGCCCGAGCACCGCCTACAGCGGCTCGCTCAACGTGGCCGGTCTGCAGGCGCTGTACTCCCCGCGGCCGGTGACCGTGCCCGAGTACCACGCCGTGCCGAAGAACCCGAAGTGGCTCTCGTACGAGGAGGACTCGGCGGACTTCGCCCGGCACGGCAGCACCCTGCTCACCGGTGACGACGCCCACCTGCTCGCCTCCGACCCGAAGTCGGTCAGCGGCAACGTGATGGACTCCATCGCCGGGCGGCTGCCCACGCTCACCCCGCAGGCCCGGCCGGACGCCGCCCAGTTCCTCGGCGACATGTCCGACGACGGCAAGCTCGCCGACCTCCGGTTCGCCAAGTCCAAGATGGACGCGCTCGGTGTTCCCGAGCGGGACATCGTCGGCAACCACGAGATCACCCAGGGAGCCGACGCCGAGAACGGCAACTACAGCGACACCTTCGGCGACACCCACTACGCCTACAGCCAGGGCGCGGCGCGGATCGTCGTCACCGACAACTCGCACGGCAGCCTCCAGTCCTCGGACCCCTTCCAGGATCCCGAGGGCGCCCAGTACCCGTGGCTGGTCCAGCAGTTGACCGACACCACCGCCAAGGACGTCCTGGTCGTCACGCACATGCCCGCCTACGACCCGCACCCGGCCGCGAACAGCCAGTTCACGGACCGCTGGGAGGCACGCATGTACCTGCGGCTGGTGCAGCGCTACCAGCAGACGCACCCGAAGCAGCACGTGATCATGATGTACGGCCACGCCCGCGGCTTCGCCGAGCAGATCCTCGACCCCGAGGGCCACGCCGCCACGGTGGAGAAGGGCGGCATCCCGCAGTTCACCTTCGCGGACCTCGGCATGCCCGCGTACGCTCCCGCGGACCAGGGCGGCTTCTACCACTTCGGGCTGATCCGGATCGGTGACGACGGCGACCTCCAGTACACCGTGGAGCCCGCGCTCGCCTCGATCACCGTCCAGGGCCCGAAGGACCCGATCGCCAAGGGGGACCACGTCACCCTGACCGCGACCGGCGACCAGGTGGCCGGCGACAACATCGCACCGCTCACGATCCCGGTCGCGGACCCCGCCTCACACGTGTGGTCCTCGGCCGACCCGAAGATCGCCTCGGTGGACCCGTCCACCGGAGCCCTGACCGCCCACCGCTCCGGCACGGTCACCGTCTCGGTGACCTCCGGCGGCGTCACGGGCAGCGCCCAGGTCGTCGTACGGTGACCCGCTGACCCGAGTGAGGGGGTGCCCGGCTCCGACCGGGCACCCCCTCACTCGGCGGTCTCCGCCTTCACCCGCAGCGCCTGGCACGACCGCGCCGACGCGGCCTGTTTGGAGTTGGTCGAGGTACGCCCGTTGGTCGGGGCTGATGCGCGGAAGCCAACCATCGCCGGCATCCGTCTCCGCCGACTACCTGCACGGTTGCGAAGGGGCCAGTAGGGTCGTCGGCGTGCGCGATGTGCGGGTGGTGTTGATCGGTGGGACGTCGAACGTCGGCAAGTCGACCGTCGCCGCGGCGGTGGCGGAGAGGCTCGGGTTCGAGTGTCTGACCACCGACGGGCTGGCTCGGCACCCCGGGCGACCCTGGAAAACGCCGGAGCGGCAGGTACCGGCGCACGTCGCCGAGCACTACCGATCACTCACGGTTGACGAACTGATCACGTCCGTTCTCGGCCACTACGACCGTCTGTGGCCCCGCATCGAAGAGCTGATCTCGGCCCACGCGACCGAGGGTGGCAGCAGCACGGGCCTGGTCCTGGAGGGGTCGGCGCTCTGGCCCGTCCGCGTCGCCGGGCTACGGGTCCCGCGCACGGCCGCCGTGTGGCTCACCGCGGACGACGCCGTGGTACGCGCCCGGGTCCATGCAGCAGGCCGCTACGAGGCAGCCACAGACGAGGAACAGCGCCTGATGGACAAGTTCTTGGCCCGCACGGCGCGCTACCAGGTGCTCATGAACGACGCCATCGACGGGTTGGGCATGGACCGCATCGACGTGGGTGGCGGACGCCCCGTCACAGAACTGGCCGACTCAGTACTCGCGGCGGTCCACGCGCAGAAATCGGTCGGGCGATCATCCGCCGCCCGATGACCAGTCACGGCGGCCGGCCAATGCCGACTCCCCCTCTACGAACCCGGCACAGGCGTGGCTTGGTGGTAGTACATCCGCCATCCGGAGCCTTCGTCCGACTTTCGCCAGATCGAGCTTCTACGCGCCTGCCTACCGTCGATCGTGGTCTCGTACGTCAGATGCACAATGCCTGGAGCCAGGACAACGCCAGTGATATCGGAAGGCACGTATTGCGGGCCGTCTTCAGCCGCACCCTGCATGTCCGGCAGCTCGGAGAGCATCGCCTGACGGTCCCACCTGCGGCCCGAGGCGCCTACTTCCACGAACTCCGGATCGAAGAGTCGGTCTGCCAGCGCCCTGGATACCCGCACGGCTGGACTCATCAACTGCAGCTCTCGAGCGATCGCCTCGGTCACGCTGCTGTCTGTGTCAGTGTTCATTGGATCATTTTGGCCCGGCTGACCGCGGCACACGCAATCGAAAAAGCAACTGACCCAACCGACGGCACAGCTGGGCCGCTCGGCTGAAGGCGCTGGCGCGCGGCATTCCGCCCAGCCGTTCTCCCCAAGCCGAATGGCGCCAGGTAGCACCCCCAGTCATCAGTCCACCGGCTCACCGCGCGGTTCCGGTGGTTGGACGCGGTGGGTCGGGTCGGGGCCCCGGGTGGACTGGGCCGTTCGCCACAACAACAGGCAGCAGAGGGCCGTAACCGTCAGACCGAGCAGCCATATGCCCACCAGGCCGAGCGCCACACCGAGTGATCGTTGGCCATGGTCCGTCGTGAACGTCGCGGGAGCTGCCGCTCCGAGAGCGAGCAGCGCCACCCCCGGATAGGACATGAAGTACGCATAGATCCACAGCACCCCCGGGATGCCGAACCTGGCGGGGTTCTGGACGACCCAGGATTCCCAGCCGAGGCCTCCCGGTACGCGTGCACTCAGATGCTCGCGGATGTAACGGCCCAGCTGTCCGATACCGACATGGTCCTCAACGAAGCGTGAGCACAGCATGTAGGTGCTGACTGGAACGATCAGCAGGAACCCGCTCCTGGACGCACCGGTGAGGCTGAAACTGAACACCGCTCCGGAGATGGTCAGTTGCAACGCGAGGACATTGTGCTGAGTGGCCTGCCGCTGAATTATCTCCTGTCTCAAGGCTACGAACTCCGCCAGCGGACCTTCGGCATCGCGGTCCGTTGATGCGCTCACCCACTACCCCCGGTTGTCGACCCGACAGCTCGCTCTGATCGCGCACGGGTCAGCATCACCAGGTGGCGGGAACTACGCAAGACCGACCGGCCGCTGGCGAACAGAAGTCACGCCCGCCACTCCCGAGTTCACTCGACGCCCAGCGGTTCGATGCCCAGGTCCTCACGCATGGCGCTACGCATCTGCGCCATGGCCGCGCGCCGCCGCGCTATCAGCAGCGCTTCCTCGGCGGAGCCGACAGCCACCCCTCGGGCGTAGGCGTCGCGCAAGGCGCGCATCCCGTGGAACGCTTCGTTCCCCGCCGTCACGACCTGCGGCGGCCCCACGAGCCAGAGGCGTTCACTGGCTGTGTGGATGCCGGTGCCGCGGACGGCCTCCCGCACTGCGGCGTCCCGTGCCGACGCGGACATGTGATCGCCCAAGGCGACGGCCCGTATGTCTTCACCTGCGGCTTTGAGAGCGGAAACGAACACGGTATAGACCTCGCGCCGTATCTCCAGCGCGTGTCTGGCTTCTTCCCGTCGCCACCGGTTGCGGTCGGCGATCAGAGTGGCCGCGATACCGATCGCGGCACCGGCCAGTGTGGAGAGCAGGGGCATCCAGTCCATGTGCCGCAGCCTTTCCGAAACGGCGCGCCGCCACCAGTGGGTCTCTCTCCGAACGCGGGCGCCCGGGCGTGCTGAGGGGACAACCGGTGCGAAGCAGGGCCCCGGGGCACGCCTGTCAGTGGCGACAAGGACGAGCATGGCTGTGAAGAGGGCGAAGACCGCTCCGCAGCGCTCGGCCTACCGGTCGAGCGGAAGAAGGGGGCGCGGCCACGCCGAAGGAGCCACGCCTGCGGTGACGGCGTACGCGCCCTGTTCCGGGATCACGCCCGGGTGAGCTGGGTCCACACCCGCAGGGGGGTGGCCGCCCGTCGGCGGTGGTCTGCTCCGTGCGCCACCCTCCACGCTCTGTAGCCCTGAGTGCTCGATCAGTCACTCTTGGTGCGCACGCGTGTGAGGCGGTCCCGTTGGGGGCCGCCCGGTCACTCCACCCGATGCCGGTCACCACCGAAGGAGCATCATGCAGATCAAACGGGGTCTCACAGCCTCTGTCGCCGCCCTCGTGCTGGCCGGCGCGGCCGCTGTCGCCGCCGCGGCTCCCGCTCCGGCGAGGACGCCGCCCGCCGCCAGCGCCCCGTTCCGCGCCGCAGGCGCCTCCGCACGGGAAGATCCGGCCTTCTGCGGCTTCGACAACCGGCTCACGCCGCCCACGATCCGGGAGGGCGCTGCCGGGGACACGGTGCGCGAGGCCCAGTGCCTGCTCCAGCTCTGGGGCTTCTACGTGGGCCCGAGGGGAGTCGACGGCGCCTTCGGTCCCCTCACCACCAGTGCCGCCAAGTCCTTCCAGACCAGTCGCGGCCTGGCCGCCGACGGCATCATCGGCCCGAACACGTGGACGAGGCTGCGCAACGGGTGAGCCCACATGTCCTGGCTCGGCGTGGACGGCTGCCGGTGGACGGCCGGCATGCATCGGCAGCCGTCCTTGGCCGCCCCCCAACTCATCACCCCACCGGCGGTCACGTCCGATGTCCACGGCGACACAGGCGCTGCGCCGCGGCGAACTCCCGCCGGTCGGGGGATCAGAGTGGGTTCGGTGTCCGCGCCACCGGATCGGCTACCAGCCGACGGCGACGAGGAGCCATTGCGGGTTGGCGTGGGAGATGAAGGAGGACTGACCCGCCACGTCGTCGTAGGGGAAGCCGTAGGCGAGGTGGTTGATGGCGTTGTCGTGCCAGAACTTGGCGTAGTAGTTCGCCGGTGCCGCCGTGTAGAACTGGGCGGGGTCGGACTGCTGGGAGGCCGGCAGGGTGGCGACGTGGCGGTTGAGGGCGGCGCACATGTTCGGGTTGCCTGCCAGGGAGGCCGCGCAGCCGAAGATGTCGGAGGTGGCCGCGTTCACGCCCACCGACTGGGCGTACGAGGTGAAGTAGTTCGCGTTGGCGCCGCCCGCGCGGAAGCTCGGGTCGCTGCCGGGCGCGATGATCCGGTACGGGGCCTGGGTCTGGGCCAGCACCTTGAACTGACTGGGCACCGCGTCGGTGAAGCGCTGGAAGGTGGTGGCGCGGTCCTCGGCGAAGGTCTGCCGGTTCTCGCCGACCTCGGTGTCGTAACCGTCCTTGGTGTGCAGGCGCATGGCCAGCTTCAGGCCGAAGGCGTCGACCCGGGTGGTGTTGCCGTTGAAGACGTTGTTGCCGACCGTGAACTCGATGAAGTCGTAGTACGAGCTGGTGGGCGAGCCCAGGTAGAAGTACATGCGGCCCGCGGAGTTGGCCGGCATGTCGAGGTAGGGCTGTTCGGCGATGGAGTGCGTCTGGCCGTTGAAGCTCCAGTACACCTGGCTGTCGGGGTACTTGCCGTTGGTGCGGTTGAGGATCTTCACCTCGACGGCGTTGTTCGCCGCGGGTATGTCACTGGTGCTGCCCCAGAAGTCGTCCGGCGGGGTGGTGCTGCCGGGGCCGTAGATCTGGAACTCCCACAGGGAGTATCCGTAGGGGGTGCCCCGCGCGGTGCCGTAGACGCGCACGTAGCGGCCGCTGCCGGTGACCGTGAGGTTCTGGGTTCCGCCTGTGGCGGTGGTGGTGGAGTAGACCGTGGTCCAGGTGCTGGCGTCGGTGGAGGTCTGGATCTGGAAGGCGGTCGCGTAGGCGGCCTCCCAGTTCAGGGTGACGCGGCTGAGCTGCTGGACGGACCCGAGGTCGACCCGTAGCCATTGCGGGTCGGCGAAGGCCGAGGACCAGCGGGTGCCGGTGTTGCCGTCGACCGCCGCGCTCGCGGGGAAGGATCCGTTCTCGGTCGAGGAGGCGGTGGCCGGCTTGCCCTGGGACAGCAACTGGTCGGCGGCGTGCGCGGGCGACGGCGCGACGACCGCGAAGAAAGCGGCGATCAGCACGACGACCAGGCCGAGAGCCAGGCGTGGGCCTGCGGCGCCGGCCGGTGGTCTGCGGGTGGGTGCGCTGGCGGAACTCTGCATGCGGAGTCTCCTCAAGCCGGTTCGGCGTGTGTGGGGATGGAGCAACAGCAGATATGAGAGCGCTCCCTCGGGTTGTAGACCCATCGGTGTCCGCCGTCAACAACTGAAGCTGAAAGCAATCGGGATGCGGCCTGGCGGACGACGCGGTGCTGGTCTCGGCGTCGGTCTCGCGCACAACGCGCCCACCGCATTCAGCTTCCGACCGCACAGCGGCCCCAAGTCGGCCCGTTTCTGCAACCCTTGACGCAACCGGTACGGACCTTTTATGACGCCGGCCCAGGCAGGTCGTGCGGTGCGAGGCCCGTGGAGGCGGGGTGGTCCTGGGCCGGGTCGAGGCCGGCCAGGGTGATGTCGGCCGTCTCGTAGCGCACCTCGCCGCCGTCGGCGAGGTGGGTGGCGGTGAGCTTCTGGACCAGGACCTGCTGGGGGCACAGACGCGCCCCGGGGCCCTCGGATCCGTCGCTGTCGTCCACGAGGTGGCTCTTGCCGTCCACCCGGAACTCCAGGATGCCGTCGTGAGGTGGGCCGCCCAGCACCAGGTCGGCAAGCCCCCAGGAGGCGAACATCCGCACCGCGCGGCTCTCCACGATGCCGGCCCGCTGCCGCTGTGCCACGTACTGTCGGCTGCGGCGCTCCAGGACGATGCTGTCGACGCCGCATCTGCGCAGCAAACTGGCCACTGTCAGCCCGGCCGGGCCCGCACCGATCACCACCACGGTCGTGGATTCCGGAACCTCGTCCAACTTCCGCTCGACCTCGGCCACTTGGCACCTCCGGCGTCAGCCTAGCGCCGAGTGGGGCCACGCCGGGGTGAAGCGGCGACCGTGGCCACCCCCTCTGACCTCGACGACATCGCGCGTATCGAAGCCCTGGCCGCGGGTCCCCGGGCGCCGGCCGCGGGCGCCCCGGGCGTTGGCCGCGGGCGCCCCGGGCGTTGGCCGCGGGCGCCCCGGGCGTTGGCCGCGGACGCCCCGGCGCCGGCCGCGGACGCCCCGGCGCCGGCCGCGGACGCCCCGGCGCCGGCCGCGGACGCCCCGGCGCCGGCCGCGGGCGCCTGGGCGTCGGCCGAGGTCCCGACGGTTCGGCGGGCCGCGCTGCTCGGAAGTGCCCGGGCCGGCGCAGCGCCGGCCCGGGCGTACGTGTTGTGCTGTCGCGGCTCGGGGCTAGTCCGCGGGGCCGGCGATGTCGGCTTCCTCGGGGAGGATGACCATGTCGATCTCCTTGCGGCCGAGGAGCGGGCCCAGTGCCAGGCCGCGCTCCGGCGGCCAGAACTCGGGCTTCTCACCGGGCACCGGGTCGTCGCCGCCTTCCAGCCACAGCCCCTCGCCTCCGCCGGGCGTGAAGAAGGACACCATGTGCGCCTGTTCGCCGGTGCGGTTGCGGAACCGGTGCCGCGTGCCGCGCGGCACGAAGACGAAGTCTCCGGCGTTCGCCACGAAGGTCTGATCGCCGTTCAGGAATTCCAGCGCACCCGAGATGACGTAGAAGGACTCGTCGGCGGACCGGTGCACGTGTGCGATCGGGCCGCCGCCCGGGGGTACCCAGCAGACGGTGAAGCCCACCGCGCCGTCGGTGGATCCGGCGGGCGCCATCGTTTCGTAGACGTCGCCGGACATCCACTTGACCACGCCCTTCTCGGCGGGGACGTGCAGGACGCGCGGACGGTGGTAGTCCGCCGTCTCGGCGCCGTCGGTCAACGGTATGGAACTCATGTCGTTTCCTTAGAGGTGTGGGACGTCGTGGTGCCAGGCGGGCCGCCGCCTGGAGAACTGGGGAACGCGGCGCGGGTCAGCGCACTCCGAAGTGGCGTGCCTGCCGGGTGGCGGCCCGGACGCCGTCGGTGAAGGGCTCGCCGTGGCCGGGCAGCAGCAGGTCCGCCGGGAGTTGGTCGAGACGGTCGAGGGCGGTGAGCGCGGCCTTGCTGTCGTGGGTGAAGCAGCGGCTCACGATCGAGGGTCCGGTGTGGCCCGACAGCCCGTCCGCGGTGACCAGGGCGTCGCCGGTGAAGAGCAGCCCGCGGTCGGCGAAGTGGTAGGCGGCGCTGCCGGGGGTGTGACCGGACAGCACAACGGCCTGCGGGGCGCCGGGGACCTCCTCCAGCACCTGGTCGCCGTAGAAGACCCGGGTGTTCTGGACGGCGGGAGCGGTGAAGGCTCCCGCGCGGGCCAACTGGAGAGGCATGGCGAATGCGGCCGGCCTGCGCAGGAGGTAGGGGAGCATCGAACGCTCGGGCTTGGCATGGCGGTTCACGCTGCGCGGACCGTCGTGCAGGATCGCGGCGTCCCGGTCGTGGATCCAGATGTCGGCTCCGGCCTCCTGGAGGGTGTGGGCCAGGCCGGTGTGGTCGAGGTGGCCGTGGGTCAGGAGCACGGCACGGATGTCGGCGACGGAACGGCCGAGACCGGCCAGCAACGCGCGCAACTGGTCCTCATGCGCGGGCACACCCGCGTCGATCAGGGTGAGGCCGTCGGGGCCCTCGATCAGGTAGAAGTTGATGCCGTGATCGCCGAGGCGATGGACGCCGGGTGCCACCTGGGTGGGCGCGGGACGGGACATATGGACCTCCAGCAACCTGCCAGAATTCAATACAGTGGACTGTATCAAATTTGGAGAGTGCACCGATGCCAGGCGAGACACCACGCCGGCCCTACAACTCCGAGCGCCGACGGGAGGCCGCCCGCCGCAATCGCACGGCGGTGTTGGCGGCCTGCGGTGAGCTGCTCTTCCGGGACGGCTACCACGCCACGACCGTGCGGGCGGTGGCCGAGGGGGCGGGTGTCTCACCCGAGACCGTGTACAAGGCGTTCGGCGGCAAGCCGGGCCTGGTGAAGGCCCTGTGGGACAGCACGCTGGCCGGCGACGACGAGCCGGTGCCCATGGCGGAGCGTCCCGAGACGCGGGCGATCCTGCGGACGGGCGAGCCGGTCGCGAAGCTCCGGCTCTATGCCGCGTACGTGCGCGGAATCCATGAGCGGATCGCCGCGCTGTTCACCCTGCTGACCCAGGCGGGGCCGGAGGTCGGGGAGGTACTGGAGACGGCCGAACGGGAACGGCTCACCGCCGTCACCTCGTTCGTCACCCATCTCACCGAGACCGGTGCGCTGGATCCGGAAACGGATCCGGCGCACCTGGCGGACGGCCTGTGGGCGCTGGCCGGGCCGCAGCTGTACACGCAACTCACAGCGGGGCGCGGCTGGTCGGCCGACACATACGAGGAGTGGCTGGCCGACACGCTCATCGCCACGCTCCTGCGGTCCTCCCGCCCGAAGCGGTAGGCCTCGGGCGGGGCGGCGGAGCCGGGGGTTCGTGCCTACGCGGCCAGGGTCTCGTCCTCGCGGCCGCTGCCCCCGTGGCCGGAGCGGTAGCCCTGCAACAGGGTGTCCGCCACCTGCAGGGCCTGCTCCGCGTCGGTCGCTCCGGTCATCACGCACAGCGTGTACGTGGCGTCCTCCAGCAGGCGGCTGGTACGGCCGGTGGGGCGTACGTCGTGCTCGATGCGCGCGTCGGCGAACCGGGCCAGTGCGGCACGCAGTTCCTTCTCCGCCGGATGAATCATGACGATTCCCCACTCCCCCAAGCTCGGCTCGCGGGCGCGTCGGCGCCGCCGCGAGGCACAGGTTGCACAGGTGGCGTCGCGCGCCACTCCTCGGCGCGGGACCGCGCCGAGCGAATCTCCGTCTGCCCCGCAACTGGACATCCATACCTGGATGATTCAAGGACGATCAGCCTGTCCGAACAGAGTCGCCCAGAACGTCTACCAAACCTGGGGCAGTTCACCGCACATCAGGTTGCCGGGTTCTCGGGGGTCGTCGCTGGTCCAGAACTGGGTCCACAGGGTGGCGAACTCCGGGCGGCTGAGGTAACCGTCGCCGTCCTGGTCGAGGCGGTCGAACACCTCCCCGGTCTCGACGGCCTGTCCGTGCCATGTGTCGACCAGGCGCTTGTGCTCGCCGCGGCCGATTCGCCCGTCGCCGTTCTCGTCCACCGCGTCGAAGACGGTGTCGGCCGTGGCGGTGACCGCCTCCGGGATGGAGGGCAACAGGTCGACCATGGCAAGGAGATCATCCATGTCGATCCGGCCGTCCCCGTCCGCGTCGACAGCGGCCGACAGCTGCTGCCACCACCCTCTCATCACGCTCTCCACCCGCACGGCCAGCTCCGACTCCGCTCGCACCCGCGGCAGCCGGCCCCAACGGACCGCGAGCGCCGCGAAGTCCTCCTCCTCCAGATAACCGTTGCCGTCCGCGTCGAACGCGTCGAACATCGCCCGAAGCTTGTTCCGCTGGAACTCACTGGCCATCACACGCCTCCTCACACAGCACTGAGGAGATGCTGTCCGCAGGCGCCACTCCCCCAACGGCGCACGCGATCACTCGCCCACGGGCCGACGACTCCGCCAGCCGGGCCGACGCCACGAGCGCCGGTTTGGCCCTCGCCAAAGGCAGAACGGACGAGACCACCAATGTCGCGGTCACACCGCATCGCGCATGTCATGTTCACATCTTGACGGGCTTGGTATAGACCTTTAGCTTTCCCGGTGTCAGGTCTTCCTGGCGTGCGTCCTGTCGGTGTCCGCCACACCAACGTGCCACCTCGGAAAGGCTTCCTCACCCCCATGGCTGCTGGCTCTTCCTTCCTCACCACCGCGTTACGCGGTACTCCTCTCATAGCCCTGCTGGCCTTGTCGATCGGCCCGTTGACCGCGGCACCGGCGGCCGCGGCGACCGGTGCGGTCACGGGCCTCGCCGGCAAGTGCCTCGACGTCGCCGGCGCCGACTCCGCCGACGGCACCCCGGTGCAGCTCTACGACTGCAACGGCACCAGCGCCCAGCAGTGGACCCCAGGCACCGACAACACCCTGCGCGCCCTGGGCAAATGCCTTGACGTCACCGCCAACTCCACCGCTGACGGCGCCAAGGTCCAGCTGTGGTCCTGCACCGGCGCCGCCAACCAGCAATGGACCGTCACCGCCGCTCACGACATCGTCAACCCCGCCGCGAACAAGTGCCTCGACGTCACCGACCGCTCCTCCGCGAACGGTGCGCGGATTCAGATCTGGACCTGCACCGGCGCCGACAACCAGAAGTGGACCGCTCCCGCGGAACAGGGCGGCGAACAGTGCTGGGCCACGCACTACGGTCCCCAGCCGCCCGGCGCCCTGACCGCCAGCGGCGAGGTCTTCGACAACAACGCCGACACGGTCGCCACCTCTCTCTCCCGCCGGCCTCAACTGCCCTTCGGTACGCGCGTCCAGGTCACCAACGTCGCCAACGGCCGGTCCCTGACCGTACGGGTCAACGACCGCGGCACGTTCGCCCAGACTCCGCAGGAGCCCAAGTGCCTTGATCTGACCGACGGCGCGTTCAGCCGGCTCGGCGGTGTCCTCGACCCCGATGCCGGACACATCGTGGTGACCCAGCAGGTCCTCGGCTGAGTCGTCTGCCTCCGCAGGCCGGTCACGCACTCTCCCCCTCGTTTCACGTCAGGAGCAGCTCTCCATGCGCCTTCCACTCCTCATGTCCCGCCTCCGCGGGCACAGCGCCCCCGGCCGGCTGACGCTGGCCGTGGTCCTCGCCGCCGTCCTGTCCGCCCTCTTCACCGTCGCCCCGGCTCAGGCGGCGACCGGCCAGATCACCGGGCTGGCCGGCAAGTGCGTCGACGTGGCCGGCGCGAACAGCGCCAACGGCACCGCCGTCCAGCTCTACGACTGCAACGGCACCGGTGCCCAGAGCTGGTCCAACAACGGCGACGGCACTCTGCGCGCCCTCGGCAAATGCCTCGACGTGGTCGACCGCGGCACAGCCGACGGAGCCGCCGTCCAGCTCTGGGACTGTTCCGGCGGAGCGAACCAGCAGTGGGTCGTCACCGCCGCTCACGACATCGTCAACCCCGCCGCGAACAAGTGCCTCGACGTGCAGGGCAACAGCAGCGCCAACGCCACGCGCCTGCAGATATGGACCTGCACCGGCGCCGCGAACCAGAAGTGGAACGCCCCGGCCGGTGGTGGTGGAGGCGGCAACCCGTCCGGGTTCGTCGTCAGCGAGGCACAGTTCAACCAGATGTTCCCGAACCGGAACGGCTTCTACACCTACAGCGGCCTCACCGCCGCGCTCAGCGCCTACCCCGGCTTCGCCAACACCGGCAGTGACACCGTCAAGAAGCAGGAGGCCGCCG
>NZ_JBSFJE010000023.1:0-130340 GCF_053597895.1 Streptomyces sp. NPDC001220 | reverse complement strand
GTCCGGGAAATTCCTCCGTTTTGCCACCATGGATCACTTCCCCTGGATGACGAAACATCCAGCGTCCAGGTGTCGGAATCTCGGGGGTCACTCCAAGTCGGCCATGGGCCCTCCCGCCCGACACTTCACCACCGACAAGGTGGGGAATCGCGTGACCGGACGGCTGAAGGAACACGGTCCTTGGCGGGCTCTCGGGGCGGAACCGTCAACCGTTGCGGCGTGCCCACTGCGCGGCCCGTACCGTTCCCTGCTGAATGTCCTGCCGGGGCAGCCGGAGGCCGAAAGCGTCCTCCAGGGCGTGGAAGTACAGCTCGAACTCGTTGGTTATTTCGGGGTGGTCGAGTTCGGCGCGGCGTATGGCCTGGTTGAGGAAGTCGAGCTGACCGCCTCGGAAGTAGGGGGCGCGGCCGCGGTCGTACCAGATCAGCTCCAAGGCGCCCCAGTCGTCGTCGATGCGGCGGCCGTTGCGTATGTAGTCGAAGGTGTAGATGGCCTTCGCGGAGGTGGCGCTCAGGTGGACCGTCTCGGTGACGCCGAGCCGGGCGAGAGCCTCACCATCGGGCCCGAAGCCGGGGGTCTCGTGGTACATCAGGAACGCCCAGCCGCCGGCCTGCCCGAAGCAGCAGGTTTCCCACACGATGTCCCAGTAGTCGAAGGTCCCGCCGTTCATGCTCCGCAGATCCGCAAGACGGGTCCCGGCGGCGATCTGTGCGGGATCGGCTCCGTGGAGCAGGGCGATCTGTTCGGCGCTGATCGTCTCGCCGCGGAAGAAGGCGAGGTGGGTGTAGGGGTCCTGCTCGCGCCAGCTGTCGGCGATCCAGGCGAGGCGCTCCAGCGGGTCGCGTCCGCACGCGGTGGAGGGCTGGGTCCCGTCCAGGCCGCCGTTGCGGAATCTGCTGCCCCAGGCGGGGTTGATCCGGTCCAGCAGTTCGGCCTGCCCGGAGACGAGATTGGCCACCGGGCCGCGGCCCGGGGACCGGGCCGCGATGTGCTCGGTGAGCTTGCGGACCGCGTCCTCGGCGGCGAAGTACAGCACCTGATCCAGGTCCTGAGTGACGAAGACCTCCCGGTAGGGACCGGTGTGGCCGCGCACCGTGCCATCGTCGTCCAGGACCAGGAAGAGCCCACCGTGTGACTCGCCCACGTGCTGCTCGAACTGGTCGGGAGAGGTGCCGGTCGGCGGGAGCATCGCGTCGTCGAGCACGTCGGAGCCCACGGCCACCTGGTGCCAGGCCCGTTTGAGTGTGTACGCCGATATCTGCATGGGCGTCAGTATGCGACCGGGCACTGACACGGTCGGCTGATCTGCGATCACTCGTTTGAATGGCAATGAGAAGCGTCGCCTGGGTTTGATGGCAGCAGCCAGCACGGAACCTGTGCAGAACCCCATGGAGTGTGCGACGCCGGGCGGCGGTCGCTGCGTTGCTGCGTTCACTCGGGCTTCTCGTCCAGCGGATTGTTACTGCGTGTGTTGGCGGTCCGAGGAAGGAAGTCCTGCTTCCTGTGGGGGAGTGCGGGTGCGTGGCACGTCCGGCGTTCGATCGCATGGCCTGTCCGCACACCGTGGACGGGCTACGCGTGCAGGGCGTGTGCGTTCTTTGTCGGTGGACCGTCGCGCGCGGTCTCAGCGGAGTGCTCACCGATGTGCGGGTTCTGATCGCGTGGCGGGACACGCTCTGCTAGGCGGGGCGACCGCGCTCTCGCGCGCGGGTGCCTTACGCGCCGGGGCGCTGCTCCTGTGTGTCGACGACGGTTCGTTCCAGCACCGCGGTGCGGGTGATGACTGTGCCGGGTTTGATGCCGTTGGCCTGCTTGACCTGGACGGTGCGGCTGCCGAGGTAGGTGTAGGTCTTGGCGTCGAAGATCCATTCGGTGCGGTCGCCGCTTTTCTGGTCGACGTGGGCCAGGGCGAGGCCCTGGCGTTCCGCGGCGTCCATGGCATCTCGGTGGAGGGCACTCACATCCAGTCGGTCTACGCACAGGGCGTCCTCGCCGAGGCGGCCGACGGGGTCCAGACCTACCTGGCCTACCCGGGCTGGACTGTATGGCCCACCTGCCCGGCCCACGGGCTGGGCGTCCATCCCTCCATAACGGATGGGGCGGCGGAATGGGTCTGCTCGGCTGGGCACGTTGTGCGGCCCATCTGCCTGGCCCTGAGGTGAGCCTGCGGCCTCGGGCCAGGCGACGGCCAGCTGCTGCCTGTCTGTGCTGCGTAGAGGCCTGACTGAGCGGCGCGCGTCGTGAAGGTGCCGGTCGCGTGGCTGGTGTGGGCGGGCTTCGTGGAGCAGGTCCTGCTCCACGCGCAGGCCGGCCCAGGTCCGACCGGGGCTCGCCACATCGATGACCTCGTCCTCGGCGGGCGGGAATGCACAGGCAGGACCGGGGGCGGTGCAGAAATCGAACGGAGGTGGGGAGCCGAGTGCGGTTTGGTCGGTGTGGCTGAACGTCTAGTCCGTCGCAATCACCGTGATCATGCCCGGAGGGATCGTAGTGGAAGAGTGTCAGGCCGAGGCCCATCAAGGTGGGCGCCCGTCCGACCCGGCCGCGGACCGGCGGGGCGACAACGGCGCCGCGATGTTCACGGGACCACGTTGCCATTCTCAGTGAGCGTCGCCTGAACCGTTACCAAGGTGGTCGAGTCAGGTGCGCTCTTCGTCCGTACTGCTCATGGGCACCAATCCCCGGATGGATCTACAACCTGCAGGAGTTTCAGTGCGACTCTCTTGGAATGTGGTGGGAGCTTTCACCATCGGCGGTGCTGTGAGCCTTACGCTCGCGGCGTTCGTCTACCCGGGCACCTTGGGAGCCAGCGCTGCCTCCGCCTCGCACGACCCTGTCATCGCCCAGACGCAGTGGGGTCCTCTGACGGAGTCGGACCGGGACTTCGTCGTAAAGGTCCGCGCGGCTGGGCTGTGGGAGTACCCGGTCGGGCAGATCGGCTTGCAGAAAGGCACTACGGAGGCGGTTGTCACCGCGAGCCGGCACCTGGTCGACGGACACTCCGCACTGGATACCACCTGCCGCAAGATTGCACCCATGCTGAACATCACCCTGCCCAACGTAGCGAGCCCTCAGCAGCAGGGATTCGTGTTCACGCTGACGGCCGACAACGGCGAGCAGTTCGATACAGACTTTGCCAACATCCTGCGGATGACCCACGGATCGATCTTCAACACGGTGGCGAAGATCCGTTCCACCACCAAGAACACGCTGGTTCGCGCCCTGGCAGACCAAGCCAACGACACCGTGCTCGATCACATCACGGTCATGGAGAAGACGGGCCTGGTCGACTTCGAGCAGACCCTCGCGAAGCAGACCACTCCGCCTACGCTGCCTTCGTCCGACCTGACCCCACCTCCTCCGACTTTGGGGCAGCCGATGGTCGTGCTCACGCCGCCGCCCAGCGCCACTTCCACTCCGGTGAACATCGACGCAATCACCGCAGGGGAAGCCGCGGGCGGCGCGGCTCCCAGTTCCAGCTTGCCGACAGGCTGAGGGCCGGCATTGAGTTGATCGGCCAGCCCGTTGGCCAGGCCAGGGCCGAGAAGCAGCAGGATCGTCGCAGAGCTGCCCGCCCGCCTCGGTGACGTCGGTGGGCATGCCTTCGAACCGGCACAACACCGACCGCATACCCGCCTTCCGGTCCAGGGCGGTCACCGGCGTTTCCACGACGCTTCGCGCTGCGTTCGCAGCACCAACGTTCTCCATCGACCGGAGCACCGGTGATGAGACGACCTCGGCCCTTGGCGCCCCGGACGGATGAGGCGGCAGAAGCGCGCCGGCCACAGCGGTCTGCTGGGCGGCGCCGGTCGCACCCACCGGGACTGCGACGCCGGCGGGCGCCGCAGTGACTGATCGGGCTCGACCCATCCGTACCCCTCGCCAGGGCGGTGTTCGTCCGGGAACGGTTCAGGTCCGACACCACGACGAGGGCGCCCTCCACGGCCAGGCCGGCCGCGAGGGCGCAGTCGACCCGCCCGCAAGAAATGGGTGGTAGCGATCAACCGTAGCTCCGAGCGACCGCTGCCAGGCGGTGGACGGTGCGATGCCGCGCTTCTCGGCGAGCGCGGGGTCGGAGCCCCTGCCTCGAACGCACCAGGCTCCTGCGCAGGAGCGGCATCATCGAGAGGTACAAAGCTCAGAGCCCTCTGCACGCGCGGAACCGCCCGGTGCAGGTGGTGGTGGCGTGGCGGCTCTCCAGATCCGGCCATGCGGCGGGACGTCGTCGCAACCATCGAGCCGTAGGAGACTTGGCCACCAGAAGCCGTCTGCGTCCGCATCATGGCCGGCAGGACGATCTCCTCGTCCACGTCCTGCTCGCAGAGCAGACGGCACGTCTCACCCGTCTCCTTTGCGCCACCTCATCCGTCGTGGGTGTGTAGGCGGAATACAGGGTGAACCACTCACATGTTTCGAGGAGGTCCGTCATGGTTTCACAAGAGATACCACCGGTGGAATCGGTGTGGGACTACCCGCGTCCGCCCGCCTTGTGCCGTGAGCCACGGCGGATCGTCGTCGAGTGCGGCGGGGAGATCGTCGCCCAGACCACCGGGGCGCTGAAGATCCTGGAGACCAGCCACCCACCGGTCTTCTACGTCCCGCCGGCGGACGTCCGCACGGACCTGCTGCGTGCCGCAACCCGTCACACCTGGTGCGAGTGGAAGGGCAGCGCCGAACACTGGGACATCGTCGTCGGCTCCGACATCCGTCGGCTCGCAGCCTGGAGCTATCCGGCTCCCCGTCCTCCCTACGGGCAACTCGTCGACCACTTTGCCTTCTACGCGGGGAGAGTCGACCGCTGTACGGTCGGCGACTGCTCCGTGCAGCCGCAGGAGGGGGATTTTTACGGCGGCTGGATCACGCCCGAGGTCAGTGGACCGTTCAAAGGGGCCGACCACACCCACGGCTGGTGACCGGACACCCGCAGGGCGCGCGTGGTCGGTTTCGCGTGGGATGTGCCGGTGGGCCGGCCATGGTCAGGACACTGAATGCGGGCTTTGGGCAACCTGATGGTTGCGGTGTGTGACGGGGGGCATTGACGGTCTGATCTGGCCCCACTTTCCCGGCTTGAACTGGCCACATGCCGTGGTCCTCTCGGCGCGGCATCCGGCTTGAGTTGGCCCCGTGAGTGACGGGCCTGGTCCGTGACAAACTGGCTGCGCTGTCGTGTCGGATCAGAGCGGGTCATCGTCCGAGTCTCGCGCCCATTCCTCGCGCGGCCGCCTACGCGAGAGGACCTTTTGGGCCTAGTCGCGGACCTGGGCGTCGTCATCGGCGGCGAGCTCGTGCAGTTGCCGGATCAGCCGGTCCGCGCGGTCCGGTTCGAGGTATCCAAGCTCATCAATGCACAGGAGACCAACTGCCCCGAACTCGATGCCCTGACCGGTCACGTCCGGTCTTTCGCCCAGAGCGCCAGGGCGAACGGCTGCCGCAGTGGCTCGACGCCGTCCGTCAGGACGACCTGCCCAGCCTCCACACTCTCGCGGCCGGCATCGACCGAGACCGCGACGCGGTCATCGCCGGACTCACCCTGCCCTGGAGCTCCGGCGTCGTTGAGGGACACGTCAACCGGATCAGGATGCTCAAGCGCCAGATGTTTGGCCGGGCCGGCTTCGCACTGCTCCGCAAGCGAGTCCTGTTGGCTCACCGATCGATGTCAGATGCGCGCGATAGCTTCCCCACATGGGTGTTTACCTTGTGAGCGTCGGCGCGGAGGAATGGTTCGGTGACGAGGAGGACGGGTGGGGTGAAGTTGCTTCGGCACTGGATGCGGAACTCAGGCGGCGGGGCCTGCCGCCCTACGAGAATGTCCCCGCAGAGACGGCCTTCGCACCTGGCTCAGGACAAGCTTTCGAGGAAAAGCTGACCCCCGACATGACCGGGTTCCTCGCCTTGTGTCAGGCGCACCTGTCACGAGAGGAATCGGAGATCCTCTGCGGCTGGACCGTGCTCGTGCCCTTCTCGCTCGATGAGGAGATCTGGTTGCCCATCGAATCCGACGACCACGACTCCATGGTCGCCGGCGCTCCTCAGGTACTACCGCTCGCCGAGAAGCTGGCGGCAGCCATCGATCTGCCAGCCGAAACCCCGGCAACATGCGACAACCTCGACCTGAGCACGTGGTTCAGGCACCAAGCAAAGGGACTGGCCACTACACGAACAGGACCGTGGACCAAGGACCTGGACACAGCCTTCTACGTCGCACTGTTCCTGCGCGCTGCACAGCACTCAATCCGACGCGGCTGCCCCATCGGCTGCACCTGAGGCCCCCCTTCGGTCCCACTGGTTCCCAGCGGAGATCACCCACCGTGCACGCGTCACGGAAAGCGAGCCAGAACCACTACCGGTGAACAAAGCCAGATCGGGATGTCCTGGCCGCGGGTCAGGTGGTTTTGCTGGTTGCGGGTGGTGTGGCTGGTGCTGTGTGTGGGGTGGATGAGGTTGGGGGTTGGGGGGTGCGGTGGTGGATGACGGTGTGGGCGCGTTCTGCGGTGGCGAGTGAGGCGAGGATGAGTACGGCGCCGATGGGGCCGAGCCAGTGGGCGCCGGTCCATGTGATTCCGGCCTGGCCGACCAGTGGTGCGAGGGAGACGCCGACGTACAGGGTGGCGGAGTTGAGGCCGGTGAGCATGGGTGCCGAGGCGGGCATGACGCTGATGAGGCGGTGCGCCTGCGGGGTGAAGAAGCCCCATCCGCACAGGCCCCAGACGACCAGGGCGATGACGGTGGTGGGCAGTTGGGCGCTGGACCAGGGCAGCAGTGCGAAGTCCACGGTGAGTACGGCGAGAGAGATGTTGATGATGCGGCGGTCGCCGAGCCGGTCCACGAGTTGGCCCGCTCCCAGGGTGCCGGTGGTGGAGGCCACGCCCCAGGCGAACAGCAGGACGGCCAGGGTGGCGCCACTGCCGCCGGTGGCGCGGTCCAGGCTTTCGGCAATGTAGGAGTAGACGGTGTAGAGACCGGTGAACAGCAGGAGCGTGGTCAGCAGGGTCAGGCCGATGCGGCGGTCGCCGAGTGGGGCCAGGCGGGCCCGTAGTGGGACCGGCTCGGGGCTGGGGACCTTGGGCATGAGCAGGGCTGTGCCTGCCGCGGCCAGGAGGCCGAGGGCTGAGACGAAGAGCATGGTGGCGCGCCAGTCGCCGGTGAGGCTTCCGATCGCGGTGCCGAGGGGGGCGCCGAGCGCGGTCGAGGCGCTGAGGCCCGCAGTGACGGTGGCGATGGCGCGGCCCCGGCGCTCCGGGGGAGCGATCGTGGCTGCGGCGGCAATCGCGGTAGGGGTGACCATGGCGCCGCCGAGTCCGGCCAGTGCCCGTGCGGCCAGGGCGACACCGAAGTCGGGGACCAGGCCGGTGAGGAGGTTGCCCACGACGAAGATGCCGAGCCCGGTGAGGAACAGGGTACGGCGCGGCCAGCGCGCCGTGAGGGCTGCCATGACGGGCCCGAGGATGGCGTAGGTGAAGGCGTAGGCGCTGATCAGCCAGCCTGCGGTTGGTGTGCTCACGTCCAGGGAGTGCGCGGCCTCGGGCAGGATGCCGGCGATGACGAAGCTGTCGGTGCCGATCGCGAACAGCGCGGCGGTCAGGGTGAGGAGTGATCGGTACACGTCGGGGTCCTTCAGGAACGAGACGGGGGATCGGGGCTGGGCGGGACGCCGGGGGTTTCCTGTCGGCGTACTGCCGCCCGGGCGCCGGTGATGGCGGCCGTCCCGGCCGGGTACGCACGTGGTCGTGCGGAGGTGTCGTGCCGGGCAGCGGTGACCCGGTGCCCCCTTCTCCGGGAGGGCGGGGCCACCGCTGGCTGTGTGTCCGTGCCGCCGCCCGGCACGGCGGTCGGTTCTACTGCAGTCGCGCGGTGACCTCGGCGAGTGCGGAGGAGAGCAGTTCCTTGGTCTGGGCGAGTTTCTCCTCGCTGAAGGTGACGGACTGCACCGCGTAGGGGACGGGCAGCTGGGAGGTGGTGACGGCACGCTTGTGGCTGAAGGTGTCGAATCCGGTCCTGCCGTGGTACGCACCCATGCCGCTCTGGCCGATTCCGCCGAAGGGGACGTCGGGAAGGAAGATCTGTACCGCGAAGTCGTTGCGGGCCATGCCGCCGCTGGCGGTACGGCGACGGAACTCGCGGAAGTCGTCGCTGTCGTCGCCGTACCAGTACGCCGCCAGCGGCGACGGCCGGTCGTTGACGTAGGCGATGGCTTCCTTGATGTCGTCGTAGGGGAACACGACGATGACCGGACCGAAGATCTCCTCCTCGGCGATCCGCATGTCGTCGGTCACGTTCAGCAGGATCGTCGGCGGGATGCGGCGCGTGGAGCGGTTGGCGGCCGAGGCCCGGTCGCCCTCGGGAACTCCCAGGACGGCCCGCGCGCCCTTCGCGACGGCGTCGTCGACCAGTGCGGTGATCCGGTCGAAGTTCTTCTCGTTGATCACGGAGGTCACGCCGGGGTGCGTGGCGTAGTCGGGGAAGAAATCGATGAAGGCCTGCCGTGTCCGGTCCACGAACTCCTCCACGCCGGCGCGCGGGACGAAGACGTAGTCCGGGCCGAGGCAGAACTGGCCGCCGTTGGCCAGGCGTGAGCCGGCCAGCCGGACCGCCGCGTCGGACAGGACCGCGTCGCGGCCCACCACGACCGGGTTCTTGCCGCCGAGTTCCAGGGTGACCGGGGTGAGGTTCTCGGCCGCCGCCTTCTGGACGAGCTTGCCCACGCCGGGGGATCCGGTGAACATCAGGTGGTTGAACGGCAGGGCCGAGAACGCTGCGCTCAGCTCCACTCCGCCCAGGACCACGGCCACCTCGGACGGGTCGAAGTACTCCGCGATCGCCTTGGCGAAGACCTGGCCGGTCCGGACGTCGCCGTCCGAGAATTTGATCATGACGCGGTTGCCGGCCGCGATGGCCTCTGCGGCGGGGTGCACGACCAGGGTGATCGGGAAGTTCCACGGGCCGACCACACCCACGACACCGAGTGGGTCGACGTCGACCGTTGTCGGCAGGAAGTCGTCCGGGTAGGCGACGGGCTGCATCCAGTCCTCGAGGTGGGCCTGCAGGTGCTTGACCACATGGATGCTCGTGGTGATCTCGGTCCCCAGGGTGTAGCCCACCGGCCGGTTGCCGAAGTCGGCGCTCAGCGCCTCGGCGAGTTCGTCGGCGGAGCCGAGGACTGCCGCGAGGAGCCGGTCCAGCCGGTTGCGCCGGACCTCCGCGGACGGCGGCCCCTCGGTGAGGAAGGCCTCCTGCTGGAGCTTCAGGAGGGCCTTCAGCTCATCGACCGAGAGTTCTGTGTTGGCAGCTACGGGTGTCATGTCTGTCTCCATGGGGTGTGTGTTCTGCGTGCGGTCTCGCGGCGCGGGGCAGGGGGGAACGCCGCAGGACGTGATCGGTGACTTCCGGTGAGGCCGGTGACTGGGAGGCCGCGGCTCTAGGCGGCGGGGCGTTTCCACCGCGGGTCCCGACCGCTGAGGGCCAGGGCCCGGTCGAACGCGGGCGCGTCGGCGGCTTGCGGAACCTCGTCGGCGAGCAGTCCGATGCCCCGCATCCGCGGTGCCTCCCGCTGGAGGGTGTCCAGCGTCGCCCGGGCCAGCGGTGCCGGGACGGTGAGGCGCTGCCCGGTGGCCGCCGCCGTGTCCCAGGCGTGAATGGTGAACTCGGCGATGAGGATCTCGCCCAGTGCGGCGGCCGGCATCGGCGGCCCGACGAGACTCGCCTCGCCTTCCCATGCCGCCGCGCTGCTCCAGGCGCCGGCTGCGGGCTGTGCGCTCTCGTTGATCAGTGCGGCCCAGTCCGACTCGGGGCGCCTGGTGAGGACCGGCACGGGGTCGGCCGCCAGGAGCTCCGGGTCCCATTCCCTCCGGCTCCCGGCACTCGTCGTCAGCAGGAGCATCCTGGCGACGTGGTGGACGAGGTCCCGGACGGTGAAGTCCGTGCACGGCGTCGGATCGCGGTACTGGTCCACGCGCGCGCCGTGGACGGCGCTCACGGCCAGATCGATGCTCTGGGCCAGTTGTCCGGCCCTGTTCGGTGGTGTCATGCGGCAGCGTCCTTGGTTCTGGGGGAGGGGTCGAGCGGGGCGGGGGCGGTTCCTCGGCTCCGGCCCGCGCGGTGTCCGGCCTCTTCGGCCGGGGCGGGGGGAGATCCCGTCGGGGCACACGCCATGTGATGGCTCCCCGAATCGACTTGGTATCGATAGTAGACCATACACCCGAAGGAGAACATGTGCGTATCCGTGTCCTGGTGTAGGATGAGGCCTATGCCACAGGATCAGCCGTCAGTTATCGACACCCCCAGGCCCATGGACATCCTTGACGCGGCCTGCCCGAGCCGGGACGTCTTCGTGGACCTGGCCGACAAGTGGGTGCTGCTCATGCTCGTGAGCCTGCGCGAACGCAACGTGCAGCGGTATTCCGAGCTGCAGCGGACCGTCGGCGGGATCAGTCGCAAGATGCTGTCCCAGACTCTGCGCACCCTGGAACGCGACGGACTGCTCCTGCGGAGCGTGGACGCCAACGCCACCCCGCCGCTGGTCCAGTACTCCCTCACCGATCTCGGCAAGGAGATCGCCGAGGAGACCCGGGTCCTGTGCGACTGGACCCAGAAGCGCGCCCACCAGGTCCGCGCAGCCCGCAGCGCCTTCGACGAGCGCACCGCCGGCTGACCTCAACTCTCACAACGGGCAAGGGATGCGGCCGGCGGTGTGCCGCCCCGGACGCCACCCGATGAACCCATGCGGACCGTGCGACGGCGGGAAGGCCGGCCGCGGACCCGCCGGGCACGCGGTGCGGAGATGAAGACGGGCCTTTTGACGCTGACGTGTCGTCGCCCTCGTCCTTGATCCTGGCGGCCCTGCCCTGCACTCACCCGGGCGAACGGCGAGTCCCCGCTCGGCGGGGGCCGAGGGAAGCCGCCGCGCTCCCGGCCCCTTCCCGTCGATGCCCGACGTGCCGTCGAGGCCCGTACTCCCCGGACTCGGTCGTCTGAGCGCCTGCCGATCCCGCACCGGCACCCCGGCGATCGAGCGGAAGCCGCGAGGGACGGGACAGTCCTGATCAGACCGGCTCCGCCAGATGTCCGCTCCGCGCGGCGCTTGAACGGCCCTTGGAATTCGCCTTTCCGGCCGAGGGCCGTTCCTGTGGAGGCGCGCCCGTCCCGCGGATGGGTACCCCGTCCTTGCGGCGGCGCACGCCCCGTCTCCGTCGCTCAAGGCCCGGCGCCGTGTTCCGGCCGGGCTGACGACGGCCGGTGGGTGGACCGGCGGTTCTGGCGCACTGGGAGCTGCCGTCGCCGGCTCCGGCCCTTCCTTGACGCCGCGCCACTGCGAGCAGGCGCAAGACCTCTCCAGGGTCAACCGGCTAGGCCTCCACGGCCCGAACATTCGCTCCGTGGCGCACCCCGACCCAAGTGACCTCCAAAAGAGATACACATCCCATACGGAAGTCGATCGCGATTCGGGTTATGATCTACATTAGAGACCGAGTCCGGTCTGGAGTGCGACTGCTCGTCGATGCGCAGACCCACGTCACCTGTCGGACATGACGGGCCGAAACCGCCGACGGCGGTCGTCCGGCACACATGTGAAGGCGCGGCAGCAGTGCATTGCTGTTCCATCGAACGAAAGAACCAAGATCATGAATGAGCACCACGCGAGGACATCGCCCTGGCGGAAGTGGCGAGTACCGCTGGCCGCCCTCGGTGCCGGCCTTGTCGCGGCAACCGTGGCGACGATGAGTGCCGGAGCCGCCGAGCCCGGCGCCGGCACGGGTTCGGCCGGCTCCGGCCGCACTCCGGTCGTGACCATCGACGACGGTGCGGTACGCGGCACGGCCGTGCCCGGCGGCTACACCTTCCGCGGGCTGCCGTATGCCGCCGCTCCCACCGGCGACCTGCGGTGGCAGCCCCCGCAGCCGGCGGCGCACTGGAAGGACGTGCGTGACGCGGCCGCCTACGCGCCGAGTTGCCCGCAGCCCATGTCCACCACCGCGGGCGCGCAGAGCGAGGACTGCCTGTACCTCAACGTCACCACGCCCGCCGCGGACAACCACTTCCGCCATAACCACCGTCCGGTGATCGTGTGGTTCCACGGCGGTGGCCTCGTCACCGGCGCAGGCCGCGACTACGACCCCTCGAAGCTGGCCGCAGAGGGCAGCGTGGTCGTCACCGTCAACTACCGTCTCGGCGCCCTGGGCTACCTGGCCCACCCGGCCCTGGCCTCCCAAGACGGCTCGTCCGGCAACTACGGGCTGATGGACCAGCAGGCCGCACTGCGCTGGGTGCAGCGCAACATAGGCCGGTTCGGCGGCAGTCCGCACAAGGTGGCCATCGCCGGAGAGTCGGCCGGCGGTGAGTCCGTGCTGGCTCACCTCACCTCTCCCGGCTCCCGCGGGCTGTTCCAGCGCGCCATCGTGCAGAGCGGCACCTTCGCCCTGGACCAGCTGCCGCTGGCCAAGGCCGAGGCCGACGGCAAGACCTTCGCGGACAGCGTCGACTGCACCGACCAGAGTGCCGACTGCCTGCGCAAGGTGCCGGTCGACAAGCTGGTGGCGAAGTACCCGCCGTCCTACCCGCACGCCGCGATCATCGACGGCAAGGTGCTCAAGGAGTCGATCGGCACCTCGCTGGCCGCCGGACGGTTCGCCCGTGTGCCGGTCCTCAACGGGTCCAACCACGACGAGGAGCAGATCATCCTCGCCACCGGCGCGACCCTCCACAACGGCGCCTACACGCCGCTGCCCAAGGGCGGAGTGACCGCCGAGAACTACCAGCAGGCGATCGCCACCGCGCTCGGCGTCACCGACGCACAGGCCAAGGCCGTCGCCGACGAGTACCCGGCCTCCTCCTACGCCACTCCGGCCGTGGCCCTGGGCACACTGCTCGGCGACGCCGACTTCGCGTCCACCGCCGTCCAGGTCGACCAGTGGACCTCCCGGCACGTGCCGACCTACGCCTATGAGTTCAACGACGACGCCGCACCGCCGCGCTACCTGCCGGTCAACCCGCCCGTCGCCACACACCTGTCCGAACTCACCTACCTGTTCGACCTGCCCGACGCCCCGGGCAAGAACCCGCTCAGCGCCGACCAGGAAAAGCTCGCCCAGACCATGCGCGCCGCCTGGGTCCACTTCGCCGCCACCGGCAACCCCTCCACCCCCGCCGCCCACTGGCCGTCCTTCCACGACAGCACGGACATGACCTCGCTCGTTGCGCCCGCACCCGCGCACGAGAGCGACTTCGCCGCCAAGCACCACTACGCCTTCTGGGCCGCCCGATAACCACCGCACTCTGACGATCGCCGCTCCGCAGCGGCACGCCCGGTTGCGGAGCGGCGATCACGCGGACAGCGCAAGCACGACAGGGGGCCGGCGGCAAGGCAGTACAGACCGATCCGGTCCCGCCGGGCCCGGAACCGGTCCCCGAGTTGCGCCGGGCGCCTGAACGTCCGACCGGTCACGGACTCCCGGGCCGAAAGGACCGCGGCCGCAGGGGAGCGCCCACACCAGGAGCCGGACGCCGCACGAAGGCCAGCCACTACCACCCACGAGTCAACGGCCGTCGGCCCCGGTGGCAGACGGGGCCTTCAACTCGCCGCCGTGCCGGAGCGCGACGGCACCCGCATCCACATCAAACCCACCGCACTCTCCTCCGAAGAGGTTTTTCAACATGACGCTGTCCACCCCCGCAGAATCAACGGCGGTCGTTGAGACCCGGCTTGCCCATGACGTCCACCGAGCGGCCAGCACCCTGCTGGCTGAGGCTGCCCTCAGCCCTTCGGTTCCGCTCGGCGCGTTGGCGCAGTTGCGGGACTTCCTCGTCGCGAACCTGCACCATCACCACGAGAGCGAGGACGACGACCTGTGGCCCCGGATCGTCGCGACCGCGCCGGCCGCCGCGCACGCGCTCGAATCCCTCAGCGAAGAGCATGCACGACTCGACGCAGCGCTCAACCAACTGGCTGCCGTCGCCATGAACGTCAACGAAGCCGGTGGCGACCCGAGCGAGACGGCCAGGCCCAGCGCCGACCAGGACGGGACGAGTGACCCGGCCGTTCGTGCCGCGCTGCACGCCGCCGCCGTGACGGTACGCGACACGGTGCACGACCACCTGGCTCACGAGGAGCCCGTCCTTTTCCCCGCGCTCCGTGACCATCTCGCCCCGGCGGAGTGGGAGGACTTCTCGCAGCGAGTGATCGCCACCGCCCCACCCGTGGCCGGGCACCTGATGGTCGGCTTCCTCGACGAGGTGGGCACACCCGCGGACGTCGAACTGGTGCTGTCGGGCCTGCCGGAGCCGGTGCGCCCGCTTGTCCCCGCCATGCGCCTCCAGGCGGGAGCCGACCTCGAAGTCCTCCGCGGGACCAGCGCATGACCTCCACTCCGCTGAGATGGCCGGATGCCGCAGACGACGTGATCAGAGGCGACCTCACCGTGGCGGTCGCCTACCTCACTCCGGCCGGCGGCGCCGTGGTCACCAGCGTCTCGCCACTGGGCCTGGCAGACCGAGAGACCGGCCGTGTCGGCTTCACCACCTCGCTCGGCTTCCCGAAGAAACTGGAACGGATCCTGCACAACCCGCATGTCTCCCTGGCCTACCACACACGTGAGCACGACTTTGCCACGACCAGCTCGTACGTGCTGGCCCAGGGAACCGCGTCGGTCGACCTGCGCCCCACGCGGGAACGGCTGGCCGAACTGATGCGGGCCTCGGTGCCCTTCCTCGGAGAAGCCAGGCGCGGGCCGCTGTGGGACTGGCTGCTGCGCGAATACCACCAACAGCGCGCCTTCGTCGACGTGGAACTCGAACGCGTCACCGCATGGGAGGACTTGGCGGCCCGGGAAGCACGAGCGGTCTCGGGGACCGCGTGGCCGCTACCGCCCATGGAACAGAAGCCGCCGAAGGGCGGCACCGGTCCTCGCCTCGACGTCACCGCCGTCGCGCGTCAGATCCGCGGCCTGCCGCACCGGCTGCTGGCCTACCGCGGGGCGGACGGCTTTCCGGTCATTGTCCCGGTGCGAGTCACCGGTCACGACGGGGCGGGACTGCACCTCGACGTACCACCCGGACTGCTCCCGCCGGGCGGCCGCCGAGCCGGCTTCCTCGCCCACGCCTTCCAACCGCAATGTGTGGGCCTGGGCATGCGGACACTCACCGGCTGGCTCACCGTCACAGGAGAGGGCACCGTCTACGCACCCCACACATCAAAGGGGTTGAGCGCACCCCCGTACAAGAATCTGCTGACCGTCTCGAACGGGCTGCTGGCCAAGTACGGGCTGTGGCAGGCGCAACGGAACGGCACGACCGACCGCCTCAAGCACCTCGCCATCGGCGGCCCAGCGGAGTGAGCAACGCGGCCCCGGGAAACCGGGCACGCATTCCAAGATCCTTTCGAGCTGCCACGTCCCGCGGTTCGCCTACGCGGGACCGGGACGCCTCCGCACACGCGGAACCGCGGACCCGGCCGTGCTCCGGGATTTGCCGGGGCGCATCCCTCCGCGGTGTCCGGAAGCCCTGCTCGAGCAGACATAGAGGCGCGCGTCATTTAGTTGTGCACAACTAAATTGTGCACTATCTTTCGAGGTGTCGTCCCGGCCGGAACCCCGGACGAGACGGCACCCCTCACCCTGGCAAGGAGAATCCCCCGTGAACGTCAAGACCGTCTTCCGTCCCACCCGCAAGCGTGTCGCCGCCCTCGGCGCTGTCGCGGGAGCGGCAGCCCTGGCCCTGGCGGTCACCGCGCCTGCCGACGCCACGGCCGCACACCACACGACGGCGAAGAAGCCCACGGTCGTGCTGGTCCACGGGGCGTTCGTCGACGCCTCCAGCTGGAACGGCGTGATCAAGCGGCTGCAGCACGACGGCTATCCGGTCATCGCCCCGGCCAATCCGCTGCGCGGCCTCAACAGCGACGCCGCCTACATCAACAGCGTGCTGAAGAGCGTCAAGGGCCCCGTCGTGCTGGCCGGCCACTCCTACGGCGGCTCCGTGATCAGCCAGGCCGCCGCCGGCGACCCGAACGTCAAGGCCCTCGTCTACATAGCCGCCTTCGCCCAGGACAAGGGCGAAACCGTCACCGACCTCAACAGCAAGTTCCCCGCGACCGAACTCGGCACCGCCCTCAAGCCGGTGCCCTACCCCCTGGCCGACGGCACCACCGGCACCGACCTCTACGTCAAGACCGACAAGTTCCACAGCGTCTTCGCCGCCGACGTCCCCACCTCGCTGACCGACCTCGCCGCCGCCACCCAGCGCCCCGTCTCCGCGTCCGTCTTCGACGAGAAGCCCACCCAGGCTGCCTGGAAGACCATCCCCTCCTGGGACCTGATCACCACCGCCGACCACGCGATCAACCCCGACGAGCAGCGCTTCATGGCCCACCGCGCCCACGCCCACACCACCGAGATCAACTCCTCACACGCCGTCACCCTTTCCCACCCCGGCGCCGTCACCCGAGTCATCGAGCAGGCCGCCCACACCACCACACACTGACGCCTGGGCCGCCTGACGCCGAAGCCGTCGCCACCAACCTCTGAGGGCCGTACACGGCGAACCGCCTGACGCCCCCTGCCATGAATCCGCCGGGCTCGGCCGTCCCGGGACGTCCACCCTTATCCCCGCACCCGAGCTCGCGCCGCGCTGCACTGTTCGCAGCACCCCCTTACACGGCAAGGAGACACATCATGTCCACCACTTACACCGCCGTCGTGAACGTGACCGGCGAAGGCCGCAACGGCGGCACCGTCCACTCCAGCGACGGCATCCTGCAGACCAACCTCGCCTACCCGAAAGAACTGGGCGGAGCCGGGGACGCCACCAACCCCGAGCAGCTCTTCGCCGCTGGCTGGGGCGCGTGCTTCCTCGGCGCCCTGCGCTTCGTCGCGGCCCAGCGCAAGATCAAGCTGACCAGCACGGCCATCACCACCGAGGTCACCCTCACCCAAGCCCCGGAGGCTGGGTTCGGCCTCGCCGCCGCCCTCAACGTCGAGCTCGGCGGCGTCGACCAGGAGACCGCCGCCGAACTCGGCGAGGCCGCGCATCAGACCTGCCCCTACTCAAAGGCCACCCACGGCAACATCCCCGTCACCATCAACACCACCGCCGTCTGACCCACCCCCTACCAAGGACACAGCCGGCCAGTACACACCCGCCCTGCCGGCGGTGTCGCTAGCGCCCGCTCCCTATCGACGCTCCGGGACACCTGCCGGCGTCCGTCGGCTAGCCCGTCGCCCGCTTCCGCCGTGGTGACGGGCCAGACGTCTTCTGCTCAGTGGGCGAGGATGACGGTGATGGGCTGGTCGGGGCAGGCGGCGAGGCGTTCGGTGAAGGCGGGGGATCCACTCACGGTTCCGTCACTGGAACCCGAACGGTACGCGGGCACCGGCATTACGCCTCTGAACCCCACCTGAGCCGTGGCCCGGCTGAGTGCGGGTCGGGCGGCGGGCGAGGGGCTGCCGGGCGGGGTGTTCCGTTGCGCGCGACGGCGAGGCCCCACGCGAGGGTCCGGGCAGACAAGCTGCCCGGCGTTCCTCGGCGAGTGATCTTGAGGAAGGGGCCGTGACCGGCCCTGCCCGGACGTGGGTTGATTGCGTATGCACCCGATCCGACGTCTGCTCACCACGTCGGCCGCAGTCGCCGCCGTCCTTGCGACCGCTCTGTCCGCCGCCCCGCCGACCCCTGCCGCCTCGCCCCCGTCGGCGCCGTGCGTGTCGACCTGGCGGGCCGTACGGAAGGTACCGCGAGCAGCAACATGACCCCAGGCCGCCAGCCCATCCGGTGACCGAGGTCAGCCCCCCACCAGCCAACCCCTGCCGCTTGCCTTCTGCCTCGCCGAACAGCTCGCGGCAACCGGGACAGTCCCCGCCGGCATCGCCCGACCAGTAGGCACCGGTCAGGTGGGCGGGCACAACATCGTCCCGGTCACGCCTCTCCGCGCTCACGCCAGGACAACGACACATCCCGCCACCGCGCTACCGCCCACGTGTCGGCCCGTCAGGGCCGACACGTGGGCTGATCGTGGACGCGAGCGTTTCCCAATCGGGTGAAGGGCTGAGTAGGGCGTCCATGGCGGGGCAGGGGGTCGGTAGGTTCGTGTCGAGATTCCCTGTCGCGGTCTCCCGGTGAGACGGTTGGGAGGGCATGGTGGCTGATCCCTCGGTCGAGATGATTGGCTCCGGCCGCTGCCTGGTCGCGAGGGCCAGTGGCGAGATGGACTACGTGACCGCCCCTGAGTTTCGCCCGCAGTTCAAGGAGCTGATCGCGCGGGGTGGCCGCTTCATCGTGCTGGACCTGTCCGGCGTCCTGTTCTGCGACTCCGCTGGGTTGAACGTGCTGATCGGCGCGTGGAGGCAAGCGGATGCGAGCGGGGCCGTGCTGGTGTTGGCCTGTGTGCCCGGGCCGTTGCGGCGGACCCTTCAGGTGACCGGGGCGGATCAGCTCCTGCGGGTCTATGACACCGTCGCCGATGCTGAAGCCGTCTTCGGCGGCTGAGACTCCCCACCGACAGCGAGTTCAAGGAGGGCAAGGATCGCGTGCTGGCGGGGGGGAGGGGGGGATCCGGCGGCAACTCGCTCGTACGTTCGATCCTGGAGGGTGCACCCAGAGCCAGCGCGGGCACTGTGCGCACGTGCCCTGTGTCAACGCCGATTGGAGTCCGGCACCTCCTGGACTTGCCCCACTGCGCGCATCAGGAGGGCAAGTCCATATTCAGGTAGTGCACCCGGATAGCGCACTACACGCTCACACTCACTTCGTTGTCACGGGACAGCACGGATGCGACCGCTAGAAGGGGCAGCACTTCGACAGCAGTACCGGAGGCACCCGGGCGCCGGGCCGGGATTGGATTGCTTTACGAGTCCCGGCAGCACGGGGCCGAGTTATCGTCAAGACCTGTGGTTGCGCGGAAGTGGATCTAGCTAGTGGGGCTGGGTGGCGCGTAGGCGTTTGACCTCCGCGATGAGGCGTGCGAATCCTGTCGGGCGTGCGCGATGAAGTCGAGGTCGTGATCGCCGACGGGGGTGAGTCCCTGCCCCGGGGTGGCTCGGGAGACGTACATGTCGTCCTCGTTGTCATCGAGTCCGCCGACCCGGATGAAGTTGTCGCCGCCGAGGTGGTCGCGGCCCTCGATGAAGGACTGCCACGGTCCGGGGCTGGCGGCCTCGCTGCGTCGTTCGATGGCGTCGAGCTCGTCGTCGGTGAGGGGGACTGGCTGGCTCACGCTGCCTCCTGGATCGGCTGTTCCACCAGGATGCCGCGCTCGAAGCGGGCGCCGGCCCGGACCAGCGCAACGAGGTGGGGTGCGTTCAGCGCCCGCCAGCGGGCCTGGGCGGATTCGATCAGTTTGAAGACCATGCTCAGTGCGGCGGCCCGGCTGCCGGCGCCCTTGGTGACCTTGGTGCGCAGCCGCACAGTGGCGAAGGTCGACTCAATCGGGTTGGTGGGCCGCAGGTGGATCCAGTGCTCGGCGGGATAGTCGAAGAACACCAGCAGTTCCTCCTCGTCGTCGAGGAGATGTTTGGCAACCTTGGGGTACTTCGCACCGTACTGGGCGGCGAACGCCTTGACCGCCGTGCAGGCGTGTCCCTTGTCCTCGGCGTTGTAGATGTCCTGCAGGGCGCGCTTGGCCGCGGGCTGCGCCGACTTCGGCAGCGCGTCGAGGACGTTGGCGGTCTTGTGTACCCAGCAGCACTGCTCCCGGGCCTCGGGAAAACCTCCGCGAGCGCCTTCCAAAACCCCAGGGCGGCGTCGCCGACGGCCAGCACCGGGGCCCGCATGCCGCGCCGCGCGCAGTCGCGCAACAGCCCGGCCCACGCTTCGGCCGATTCCCGATAGCCGTCATCCAGGGCGATCAGCTCCTTGGTGCCGTCCGCACGCACCCCGATCAGCACCAGCACGCAGGCTTTCGCCTGGTCGAGCCGCACCCGCAGGTGCACGCCGTCGGCCCAGAGGCAGACGAAGTCGCTGCCCGACAGATCCCGGTCCAGGAACGCTTGGTGGTCGGCCTGCCACTGGGCGGTCAGCCGGGTGATGGTGGCCGGCGACAGCCCCGCCGCGCTGCCCAGGAACTGCTCCAACGCGGGCACGAAGTCGCCGGACGACAAGCCGTGCAGATACAGCAGCGGCAACACCTCGCCGATCTTCGGCGACCTGCGACACCACGGCGGCAAGATCGCCGAGGAGAACCGCCGACGCTCACCGGTTGCGTCATCAACGCGCTTGTCGTTCACCCGCGGCGCACTGACCTCGACCGCGCGGGGGATCCATCAGCAACTCGTTCATGTGTTCGATTCTAGAGGCTGGGGCCCATGACGGCACCGGGGCGCTCATCTACCCGCCCGGTATACGCGGCACGGCCCTGCGTAGGTCTCTCGCGTGGGCGCGATCTTCACGCCATACTCACATGACTTCCGTGAGTGGCGGCGAGGACAGGACGCCGGATCCGACCACGGCGCATGCGGGCGCGCTGCCGCATGTCATGCAGTACGAGCAGGGCGACGCCTGGCTGGTGACACCGTCGTCGGCGCCTTCGACCTGAACTCGGCCCCCGTGCTGTCGGATGCGGTGGTGGCCGGAGCCCGGGGGACAGGCCCAGGGCGCTGCCCAGCGCCGTGACCGCGGTCATGCTCAGGCCGACGCCAAGGATCGCGGTCAGCAGCGGAAGTCCCGCGGCGGCTAGCGACCCGAAAGTGATCAGCAGGACGACGGCGGCGAGGACGATACCGATCACCTCGGACGATCCGCCGGCCTCGGTCTGGGCCGCCAGGACATCACCGCCGGCCTCGACGGTCAGACCCGCGTCCCGAGCATCGTCGATCGCATGTTCGAGAGAAGTCTTGCTGGCGTCGGTGAGGTCGGAGGAGGCCACCTTGTAGCTCACGGTCGCGTACGCCGTCGACCCGTCATCGCTCACGGTGTCCGCGGTGAAGGGGCTCACCGCGCCGGAAACCTGCGGGGAGCTGCCAGTCGCCTCGCGGACGAAGTCCGTGATCGCCTTCTTGTTCGCGCCGGCGGTGACCTTCTGCCCGTCTGGGGCCACGAACACGATGCGGGCGCTCGCCCCGTCGGCCGCCGAGCCGGGGAAGCGCTGCTGGATCAGGTCGTACGCCTGCTGGGCCTCGATGCCCGACATGGCGCTGGAGTCGTCGGGCGCGGCAGGCGCCATCACGGCACCCGCACCGCCGGCTGCCAGCACGACAGCCCATAGCAGGGCGAAACGCCACCGCCGTCTGAAGGCCAGCCGGCCCAGTCGATAGAGGAAAGTAGCCACGGGGAGACGTCTCCAGTCGGCATTAAGGAATTCAGTTCCCCTCGACCCTCCCCGAGCACCCGCCTCACGTCGTTGCCCCAACGCAGACAACCGCGTCTACTACGAACGCAGCAGTCGCCGGATGACGGTCATGCCGGGTGGTGGGGCAGACCGTAGGCTGAGGGGGCTCGGGGCCTGCCGTGGGGAGGTCTGTCGTGCCGCGGAGGATCTGGTCCGGTGCGATCAGTTTTGGCCTGGTGACGGTGCCGGTCCACGTGGCCAGCGCGACCGAGGACCACTCCGTGCGCTTCCACCAGTACCACCTGGAGGACATGGCTTCTCTGGGGCAGCACCCGTAGCGCGAGGCAGACTCGTCCGGTCTTGCGCAGCTCAGCGTCTGTTTCGTGGACGCTAGCAGGTGCAACACATGTAGTGGTGACACCAGGATCCTGCCGGCCGCCCGTGTCTGCGGGCGGCCCGGCAGGATCCTCGGTCGAACACGTTATGCCGTGTGCCCACCAGGATCGGCGGCGGCCGGGCTCGGGGAACGGTCCGGTGCGGGTACGGCCGGGGCGCCGTCGCCGTGTGCCGTGGCTGTGCGGCGCTGCGGTCGTACCAGGATCAGGACGATCAGTCCGCCGAGCGTCGCGTCGCCGGCGTCGGGGAACTGCTCGCGGACGGTGTCGGGCTTCCGCGCGGTCGCGACGACCTGGTGGCCGGCGGCGTAACTGCCGGTGGTCAGGCGGCCCCTGTAACAACTGCGACGGAAACGCCGCGAGTTGTGATGCGGCGTATCAACTCCCACATAAATTTCCTCCTCGCGTGTGGACTCTCATGAGGTGCAGCCTGGACGTTGCCACGTCCTTTTGGGTCGATGGACTCAAATTCGGATGACACGAGCGTTAGGTGGGCGCGCCCGCAGGACGAGCAGTTCACCGAGGCCATGGCTTCATGTGCACTCAACTCCGAGGTGATACGCGGAATTGGCCGTGCGTCGCCGGGCGGGGGATTTGTACATAGCCGGAGACCGATCGCATGTAGTCACGGGGCGTTACCCCGGTCGCTTTCTTGAATGCCGCTGAAAAGTGCTGAGCTTGTCCGAACCCGCAGAGGTAGGCGGTTTCCGTGATCGAGTGGCGGCCCTCACGGATCAGGCGCTTGGCGTTTTGGATCCGGACCTCCATCACGAACTGCATGGGTGTACGTGACGTCGCGGCCCTGAAGCCTCGCGCGAAGTGGCGTTCACTGAATCCTGCGATTGAGGCCAGGCGGGCGACCGCCAGCGGTTCTGCGTAGTGGGCTTCTACGTATTGCTGTACGCGTTCAATGCTTGCCGCGGGCAGCCAACCCGATGTCTGTCGGTCAGACGTGCCTGTCATGAGTCGTGCAACGGTCTGCAGCAACCACCCCTCGAGCATTAGGGAGAACAGATCCGGGTCCGGAGAGGGGAAACGGGTCAGTTCCTCCAGGCTGGTCACGACTCGAGGGTTTCCGAAAGCCATCATCGACTGTTGAGGCTGAAGGCTCGCGGGCAACTTCGAGGTATCAAGGAAGATCAGGGTGTAGTCGCAGAATTCTGCTGTCTCGAATTCGCCCTCGATCTGCGACTGCGCTGCGACGAGTCCGAGGTTGGCCACGGGGGAGATCTTCGTTTCCACGCCGCGGCCGTCGACGCGGAGGCGAGCGGCGTGAAAGCCCTTCTTGAACCAGAGCAAGGCGGCGACTGCTTGGCGGAACTGCCAGGCCAAGCTTCCCATCGTCCGTCGTTGCAGCACCTCGAGTCGTGCCGATGGGCTGTGGACAACGGTTCTGCCGATGAGTTCTCCCCCGACATGACAGCGCCGAAGCGGGGACTCTTCGAAGTTCATCCTGGCAGATTAACGCAACATCGGCCTGAAAGAATCATCCAATTTGTCCGATTTAATGGCACGTCCTCTCGGGCCTCGAAGCCCCGGCTGCTCCGAGGACCGGGAAGGCGTGGATCTCGATGATCGTGCCTGTTGTGCGGTGTCCGCCAAGCATGCAGTGCATGTTGAGGCTTTTTGGCCGGGCAGCGGTGTCGTGGTGGGGTCTGGCCGGCCCTGTCCCGTCTGAGGCTTGGCCGAGGACTTCCGCGTAAGGGACAGGTCTTCACTCAAACGGCCAAGTGTGAGGTCGCGATCACAGTTGCCGACGACGTTCGGGTTACGTTCGTTGCCCACTTCCACGTAATTCATGACCACCAGGGGATCCCATGACGATTCCAGCAGCCATTCCGCAGACCATGACCACCATGGAGGGAGGTAACATCCTTGCCGCCGGGGCCGAGGACGAGTTCTGGAACGTCCTGGAGAGCATGTACCCGATCGTCGCGAGCCAGCCGGGTTTCCTGTCGGTGACCGCCGGTCCGATCGCCAACTCGTCCTGGTCTTACGCCTCCGCGAAATTCGCCACCCCCGACGACGCAGACAGGTGGTACCACAACCACCAGCACCAGCCTGTCATGCGCAAGGCCCGTACCACCTGGTTCGACGCCTACTACCTCCGCAAGTGGCGGCTGCCGGCAGACGGCGAGGAGCTCACCGGGCCGCTGTTGTGCGAGACCGTGATCGTTCCGCCGGCCGCTCTCGACGTCCCGACGCTGGATACGGTCGTCGCCTCGCTGAGTGAGGCACTGACCCAGTACGAAGCCATGCCCTTCGAGACACTCCCCGGACAGTTCGAGCAGCAGCCCTTCCAGTTCATAGGGCCGGTCAAGGGGTTCCCGGAGGACACCGCCCCGGTCCGGTACCTGCTGATCTCGCAGTGGGCCGACCCGGGCGAGCTGACCGCCTGGCTGGGCTCTGCCGATTACACCGCGCTGGGTCGGCTCGGCGCGGTGACCAACCAGGTCACCATGCTCGTCCGGCACCAGGTCGGCGAACGCGAAGGGCTGAACGCCAACGGCTCGCTGCGCGGCTGGTCGAGGCACACGGCGCTCGGGTAGCTGAGCAGTCGACGCCGTCACACAGCCGGCTGTCGTCCAGGCCCTGAGGGCAATGCCTGCGCGCCCTCGATGCGACAAGAACCATGAAGTGATTAGAGGAACGACCCTCGTGCCGTCACCGTCGACGGCAGTGAAGTCGACGTCGAAAGGCCGCAGGCGCCTTCCCTTCCCCCTCAACGACCTCATCGCGGGCTCCACGTCCACGATTTTGGAGCTTCTCAGATGATCATTGACGCTGCAGATCTTGATGCCGCATCGGCCTACAAGCTGCTGATCGGGAGCATCATTCCGCGCGCCGTGGCCTGGGTCAGTACGACCTCCCACGACGGTGTCGCCAACCTCGCGCCCATCTCCTTCTTCACCGCGGTCGGGCGGAAGCCCCCCATGGTCTCGGTGACCCTGGGGCCGCGGTCGGACGGGGTGACGATAAAGGACACGCTCGTCAACATCCGCGACACCGGCGAGTTCGTCAGCAACCTGGCCACGCTGCCGCAGGTCCACAGCTTGCACAGCTCGGCGTTCGAGTTCGACTCGGCCGTGGACGAGTTCGAGGCACTCGGGTTGGAGAAGGAACCGTCCGAGGTCGTACAGGCACCTCGCGTCAAAGGGGCGCCCATCTCGTTCGAGTGCGTCGTCGACCGGATCATTCCGGTCGGGGAGGCCGGCGTTGATCACGTGGTGTGGGGGGAGGTCGTCAGGTTCCACATCAGGGACGACGTCTATCTGGAGCGTGGGCGGGTCGACACCGCCGCGCTGCCGGTCATCGGCCGGCTCGCCGCCGAGTACACCCTGGTCGACAACGTCTTCACGGCACCGCTCGACGAAGCGTTGATCGCGGCTCGGCACGACCGCAGGATGGAGCGCCTGGACGCACGGCCCGCGAACTGGTCGCCGGTAGACGGTCCGAACTGGTCGCCTTCGGGCGCAACACCCGGCCCTCGACGGTGAGAGCACGGCTATGAGGGCCCAGCAAAGGAGCCGCCGACAGGCGTGGTCTCGAACAACTGAGGGATGGGGTGGATGGCGGCGGCTTGGGTGTTCTGCTCGCGGCTGGCCACATCGTCCGGGACATCGGCTCGTACGTGGGCGAGAACAAGGAGTTCGCCTGCCAGTACCTGTCCGGTGAGCTGGAGCGCATCCCGCAAGGCACCCTGGCCGAGCGTCTGCGGGCCGGCGGCGTGCGTATCCCGGCCTTCTTCACCCCCGTCGGCGTGGGCACTCTGGTCGCCGAGGGCGGAATGCCGTGGCGCTACCACGCCGTCGGCGCTCTCCTTCGGCATGATCCGCGGCGGCCACATCGACGTCGCCGTGCTCGAAGCGATGAAGGTCTCCGACCGCGGCGACCTGGCCATCCCCGGGCAAGACTCCCTGGGCAGGTACAGCCGCTACTGCTGTGGGACGGAGGCGGTATCGGCGACTGCGTGCACGCTGAGCGCGTTGCCTGCTTGCTCAGAGCCCCGCAGTGCTGTGGCGTGACACCGACCGGCATCTGGCTGTCCTTGCGAAACGACACGGCATCGATTGCCCAGGCATCTGGGCCGATCAGCGGCACCATCCGCTTGGTGATGCGCCCCCGCACTGGCACCGGATCCCGCGTGGACTGGTTGACGAACTGCTGCAGGTTTTTTCATTGCCGTCCGGCAGTCGAGAGGCCGTGCCTGGATGGACTTGCGGCGATCGTCCGTCATCAGTCCACAGTCCACGCAGATCGCGGTCGTTCTCGGCCTGCTGCTTCTTCCGCGGCACCGAGGGGACCGCGTCAGCCGCGAATAACGTCAGCTTCGCGCGAACACGGTTCACTTCATGCGCGTCCACACACCCACCATGCCGCTGAGCACGGTAGGCAAGGAGACCTGACGGAGTCCTAGCCCGGTGAACGTGTCTGTGATGTCCTGGCCCGTGATTAGGGCACTGGTTGCGCGCAGCCCGGGCCGGACCGCGCTGGGATCGATAACGTGGTCTGGGGCAATGCCAATGCGGTACTAAGGGCGCGGCTGGACGGCACATTTCCGTGTCCTCGTCGAGTTGCTGGCCACCTTGTGTATCGGCGTCGGCCAAGGCGTCGTCCTGCTTGAACGCCGTGGCAGAACGCAGCTTGGCGGTCGGCCAAAGTAGGAAACCGGCTGCCAGCCTCTACTCGGGGTTTGATTGTTCTGCTCGCGGTGCGCTCTTGCCCGATGGTTGCGCAGGGATGGGCGAGTTGGGGGTTGCTTGTGTCTCTTCAGGCGGCTCTACCGTCTTGATCGGGTTGATCGAGCCATTCGTAGGGTTGGGTCGCCCAGGGGTGCTGGGTGTGGCTATCAGGCGGCTGCCGTCTCGTGGCTTCCCTTGCTTCGCCGCCCGGCGCCCCACGACGACTCGGCCGCCGATTAGGAAGTGCGAACAAGTCGCTGTGTAGAGCAATGCTGGCGAGGTCGTCCGTGGCACGAACAGAACGAACACGTACGTCAGGAGCACGATGAGCCGGATATGGGCGGGGATCGACAGCGGCAAGGGCCACCATCACGGCCTCGCCCTGGACACTGACGGCAAGACCCTGCTGTCGCGGCGGGTCGCCAACGACGAACCCGAGCTGCTCAAGCTGATCAAAGACGTCCTCGACCTGGCCGACGGCCGTGAGGTCACCTGGGCCATCGACATGACCGGCGGGGAGCCCGCGCTCCTGCTGGCTCTGCTGCTCAACCACGGCCAGGAAGTCCTCTACATCCTCGGCCGGCTGGTCAACCGGGCCTCTGACGGCTACCGCGGCGAGGGCAAGACCGACGCCTGCGACGCCTACGTCATCGCCGACCAGGCCAGGATGCGCCGCGACCTGCGGCCCATCCGCCCCGGCGACGAAGCCGCCATCGAACTCAAGCTGCTGGCCGGCCGCCGGGCCGACCTGGTCGAGGACCGCACTCGTGTGGTCAACCGCCTGCGCGGCTCTCTGCTGAGCATGTTCCCGGCCCTGGAGCGGGCGCTGGAGGTGACCAACACCGGCCCGCTCAGGCTGCTGACGGGCTACCAGACCCCGGCCGCGATCCGACGGGCCGGCGTCACGCGGCTGACGACGTGGCTGGCCAACCGCAAGGTCCGAGGCGCCCGAGCCCTGGCCGAAGCAGCCGTCGAGGCCGCCGAGCGCCAGCACACTGCCGTTCCCGGGGAGAAGACCATCGCCAAGCTGGTCCACACTCTGGCTGAGGAGGTGATGACCCTCAACGAGCAGATCTCCGAGATGGACAAGCTCATCGAGGGCCGGTTTCGTGAGCACGAACTCGCCGACATCGTCCTGAGCGTCCCGGGCATCGGGACCGTGCTCGGCGCTGAGTTCCTGGCCGCAGTCGGCGGCAGCCTGGACGAGTTCGATTCCCCGGACGCCCTGGCGGCCTTCGCCGGCGTCGCTCCCGCTCCACGCGACTCGGGCAAGGTCAGCGGCAACCTCCACCGGCCGGTCACCTATCACCGCAGGCTCCAGCGGGTCTTCTACACCTCCGCCCTGGTCAGCGTCCGCTACGACCCGAACTCGCGGAAGTTCTACGACCGCAAACGAGCCGAGGGCAAGAGGCACGTCCAGGCTGTGCTGGCGCTCGGCCGCCGACGTGTCAACGTCATCTGGGCCCTGATCCGTGACCGACGGCGCTACCAGGTCACGCCTCCGGTTACCGCGGCTGCCTGACTCCTGGGACACGCATATTCTCGGTCGGCCACTTCCCGCGCGGCTATCCTCCACGGGATGCCACTTCATCAGTACGCATACTTCGCGATGTTCAGCCAGCACACCTCGGCAGACGACATGACCTCCCGGCTGGGTATCACTCCTGACGAGGTATCCGTTCGCGGCAGCCGGTTCGCCGAGCCTGCGGTGGTTCCGGCCGACCACTCGTGGATGGTCGTCTGCCGGGAACCAGGCTTGCGTGTCGACGAGCAGATCACCCACATTCTCGACAGGCTTCACCCTCACCTGAACCGCATCTGTGACCTCGCCAGGCATCTGGCCGACACCGGTGGCGGCGCAGTGCTTCAAGCCGTGCGCTACTTCAACGACGTCGACCAACCTCAGGCAGACGCCCCGGGCGCCACCAACCTCTTCGGTTGGCACCTGGACCGCAAAGTCCTGGACTTCCTCATCGCGACCGGCGCCGAACTCGACGTCGACGAGTACGACATGACCGGAGACAAGAAGGCCAGTTGAGCCCGTGGCCTCGTATTCACTTGAGCGATGAGCCGCACTCCGACGGCTTGACAACAGCATTAGGAAGCAAGTAGGGGTGGGTGGCCGCGGCGGCGGCGGATGGATGGCACCGGCCGCCCCGCCGCGGCACTGTCACGACTGCGCGGGCCGGAGTCGTGTGTAGGGTCTGGGTTTCTTATGCGGCAGATGCCTGGCCGGCTGCGAATGTCGCGGCGATGTGGGCTACTCGGCGGCCGAGGTGCTCTGCGGTGGCGATGTCTGCCTTGTGCACGGCGTCGGGCCCGAGGTCGGCGGGGGATTGGGCGGCTGCGCCAAGGCTGAAGCCGAGCCGGTTGAGGTCGTTCTCGGAGGCCTGTGAGGTGTTCCAGCCCGGGGGCAGGTCAAGGCCGACCCAGAGCATGCCGAGCTGGGCGGCGAGCACGGTGAAGAACTGGAGGGTGTGCAGCTTGTCGCCACTCTTCGACCCGGAGTTGGTGAACCCGGCGGCGAGCTTGTCGCGCCATGCGCCGGACAGGAACCGCTTCGAGGTGGTCTCTGCGAAGGCGTGGAACGCGCCGGACGCTGTTCCCATGTACGTGGGCGAGCCGAAGATGATGGCATCCGACGTATCCAGGACCGACCACTGTTCCTCGGTGATCTCGTCGACCTTGATCAGGTGGGCGACGGCACCGGCCTGGGCGGCGCCGGCGCGGACGGCCTCGGCGAGCACGACAGTGTGGCCGTAACCCGAGTGATAGGCGATGGAGACAACAGGGCTGTTGGTAGTGGAACGCATGAAAGACCTTTGCAGTGTTTGGTGGTTGGTGCGATGCACTTCAACTCGAGAGGCGAGTCGGCTCGGAACGACCGCGCCGCAGTCTCGGGGCACAGTCAGTAGAGTGCTTGCTTTACTTTGACGGTGGTACACCCGATCGCGGAAGTAAAGCGGTCGCTGTGGTTCCACGGTAGTGCGCGCACCCGTCAAAGTAAAGTGAATATTCTACTTGTGTCGTGCGGGGAGAGGCGGCATGCGCGCTACGTGGCGTTCTGACGCGTGGGGCACGCGCCCGGAGTATGGGGAACTGGTCCAGTGCGGAGCCTTCCAGCAGACCACCGGCACCGCCCTGTGGCGGGGGCTGCAGACCCGGAGCGGCTAGACCGTCCGCTCGACGAGGGGACCGCCGCAAGACGAGGGCGGCGGAGGGGAAGCCGGAGGGTGTACTGCCTGGTGGCTGCCTTGCGGTTCAGCAGTGCTCGTTGGCCGGGCTCCCCGGGGGCAGAGGTCCGGGTAGGGCCAGGCGTACTGCACACCGCCGTCGAGGACGAGGATCTGCCCGGTGATGATGGATGCCGATGCGCTGCTCAGGAACAGGAGGGCGTCGGCGACCTCCTCCGGTTCGACGAGCCTGCCCATGGGGATGATGCTCTGAGCTTGTTCTAGGCGGTCCACTTCGGCGAGGAGCCGTTTCATGCTGGGGTTGGTGATCATTCCGGGGGCGACGCCGTTGATCCGGATGCCGGAAGGGGCGAATTCTGTGGCAGCGCTGCGGATCAGCGAGATCTGCGCTGCCTTGGCGGCGGCGTAGGCGGCGTTGTTCCGGACTCCTGCCATGCCGGCGGCCGAGGACACGTAGCTGACGCTTGAGCCGGGAGCGAGTCGGTGGACGGCCTCCCTGGCCACTCGCCGTGAGTGCTCGAAGACCATGTCGAAGTGCCATCTCCAGGCCTCGTCGTCAGTCTCGGCTAGCGAGCCGGGTTTCAGCATGCCGACGACGTCGATGATGCCCCGAAGCGGACTCAGCGCCTTTTGAGAGCGGTCCAGGAGCCTTTCGATGGTGTCGGATTGCCGTACGTCCGCCTGGAGGGCGATGCTGTCGCCCGCCAACGATGCGGCGCGCTCGGCGGCGTTTTCGCTGAGGTCGACGCACGCGATGCGGACTTTGTTGGCCGCGAGCGCCCGGACGATCTGCTCTCCTACGCCGTTGCCGGTGTCGATGACCACGAAGGCGCTTCCCCAGCGAGATCCGGGTAGTGAGCGAAGGGGTGCCCTCTTGGTGCCGTGCTGCTGTCCTGTGTCATCACTTCGCACCTCATCAGGGGCGGCTGAGCTTGGTATGGCTTGGTCTTCAGTTCGTGGCCGGCCGTGTGGTGTGGCTGAGCGCGACGCCCCGGTGCCGCCAGGTGGTACGCCAGCACCAGAACAAAAAGTGGTTCACAAGACGGCCCTGGTGGGCGGAGGCTCGCGCAGGTCACAGCTGGCTGACTGCTTCGCCGAGGACGAGCTCGGTGCAGGAGCGCTCCTGCATGCCGCGCTGCACCAGGGTGCCGATCCAGGCGGCGCTCGATGGGCCACACAACGGGATCTGTAAGAAGCCCGCGTTGCCCTGGACATCTTCCTTGAGTGGGAGGCCGGCTGCGTTGATCCGCCGCTTGGCGAGCCGTGCAGCGGCCTCCGGGAATGTGGCGATGCGTTCGGCGAGGCGCTCGACGTAGGAGATCAACTCCTCGTTCGGCACGGCCTGGTTGGCAACTCCGGTGCGCTCGGCCTCACGGGCGCCGATATCCTCCGAGCCGAGGATCACCTGCATGGCCTGGGCGCGGCCGGTGAGCGGCACGAGCTGCTGGACCGCGCCCGCTCCGGGGAACGTACCGATCCCCACCTCGGGCTGGCCGACCACCGCGCGTTCCTACATCATCAGCTACCTGGCCCTCGGCATTCCCGCCGTACTGGCAGGGCTGGCCGGACCGTCCCTCGGCCTGCGCGCCACGACCACGTACTACGGCGCCGTGGTGATCGTGCTGGCCGTTGTCTCCGCAGTCGACGTCCGCAACCCCACGGCTTCGCGGCTTGCCCCCGGGCGTCTGGCTCCCGCCGTTCTTTCCCGCTCGGAGACGCCGGAACACGCGCCGGGCCAAGAGGCGGCACAAACACCCGAACCTGGTCCCAGGTCCCGTACCGGCGCCTGACGCAGTCCCTGGCAGACCACCTCGCTCCTGCCTGCTCCGTCGATAAAAGCCCTGCGGGCGAAGGCGTCAACGAACGTGTTGAGTTCCGCGTCGTGCAGAGCGCGTTCGGCCAGCTGGGCCGGGAAGTCATCGCTGCTGAGCAGCGCCTCGAACGCCCGCCCCGGGCCCATCAGGCGGGGCAGGTGAGTTGTGGAATCACCGCCTGCCACGGGACAGATCCCGACTCGAACTGCCCGAGACTGCCCGCTCCGGCGGGCGAGCCGGATGCCGAACTCACTGCCGGCACCGCGTGCACGCCCAGCCCCGGGGCGATCGTGACTACAGGCAGATGACCCAGCCTGGTCTGTATATCGACGTAAGGTTGCATGCCGCGCCGGGAGGGGGGCGCTCCGTCTTCATCCCGGCCAGCACGTCCCTGGGCGTCGTCGCGTCCCAGTCAGCGATGGAGAAGTCGGAGCTGGCACCGTCGAATACCATTACGCGGACGCCCAGATCGGTCTCCAGGCTGGTCAGAGTTCGTCGAGTTCATAGACGGTGTCCGGGCCACCAGATTCGCTGGCCCGTTGTCGAAGGCCGCCGGCCAGTACCTCGGCGTACGCTTCTGTACCTTGATCTGGGACATGGGTCATGATCCCTGTCCGATTCGATTTCTGATCCGATTTCTACCTGCGCGGGGTATCGGTCAGGCGACGGCAGTGCCGGAGAAGAGGTGTTCCGCGGACTGGAACAAGACGGTGGGGTTGACCCGGGACAGGTGCCGCAGTGTCATCAGGTCGGCGAACTCCTTGGCGCTGCGTGCGGTGTTGCCGAGCTCTTCGGCGTCCAAGAGGTACTGACGGGTCTCGTTCAGGTGGCGGGGGGTGTCGTCGCTGCCGGGGGCCTTGTGCCCAGCGATGACAGCTTTGGGGTTTAGTGAGGCTATCTGGTCGATGGCGGCGATCCAGTCGCGACGCCGCTTGGCATCTCCGCCGGCCAGGAACAGGTGGACGCCGTTGTAGACGATGTCGCCAGCGACGACGAGGCCGAGTTCGGGCACGTGCACGAAGGTGGTGTCCTGGGTATCGCTGTCCCCGGCCTCCACGAAGCGGATCTGGTGGCCTTCGAGGGGGAGGACGTAGTCCTCGATCACGCTCGGCACGATGATGTCGTCGACGATCTGCTCCGGGAACTGGCTGTGCCAGAAATCCATCCTGGCCGTGGCCTGGTACTGGGCCAGGGCTACCGTGCCTTCGGTGCCCCAGATCGCTGCGTGGGGGAAGCGTTTGGCGACTTCGGTGAACCCGAACCAGTGGTCACCGTGACCGTGGGTGGCGTACATGGCCACCAGGTTCTTGCCCGAGGCGGCTGCCCAGTCGGCCACTTCACGGGCGGCCTGCTTTGTGTGTGGGGCATCGATGAGGATGGCGTCACGTTCGCCGTGGATCAGGGTCGAGGAGATGGGCGACCAGGCGGGTACTGGCCGCACAGAGGACCCGTCGGGCAGGACGCCCGCGGCGGCAGCGTGACCAGGACGTCATAGCGAAGCGCCATCACCGTACTCCTTTGCGTCGTACCGGCTCCGTCGCGCGGTTGTTTCTCCTGGTGCCGTCGGACATGTCAAGGTGACTCCTTGCCTGGGGGTGTGACTTCGGCCGGGGCGGAGGCGAGCGCCGTCTTGCTCGGCCTTCGGGCGGTGTTCGGCCACAGGCGGTCGTCCCTCAAATGGCGAGAACCGAATGCGTCCGCGTTCACTTGCCCAAGAGGGCGACGGCTCCGTACCAGACCGGGCCGGGATTGATCCGGTCCGGGTAGCGGAGCAGCATTTCGGCGTAGAAATCGTGGGCGCTGGAGGAGATTTCCAACAGCTCGGCGACGTCCCGCAGATACTGTCGCGTCTGGCCGATGATGGAAGGGGAATCGGGCAGGTCTTTGTTCTTGTGGCCTGCTACGACGGCGGTGGGGTGGAGGGCCTCGACCTGGTCGAGAGCCTTCAGCCACTCCTGCAGGCCGCTCTCTCCGCTTTCGAGGAAGTACTGGTGGACGCCGTTGTAGGCGACGTCGCCAGCCACCACCAGGCCGATGGAAGGTACGTGCAGGACGGTTGTCTTGTCGGTGTCGGTGGGCCCGACCTCCACCGGCCGCAGCACGCTGCCCTCCAGGTCGAACCCGTCTGCCGGGACCACCTCCGCCAGGACCGGACTGTCGGGGATCTGGCCGGGCCACAACACGTCCCAGACTTGCTCACGGCCTTCGGTTGCCTGCTGGTGCATGACCTCGATGGTGCCTTCGGTTGCGTACACCGTGGCGCTGGGGAACCGTTTGAGAAGCTCAGCGGTACCGAACCAGTGATCGCCGTGGCCGTGGGTGATGTAGATGAACCGCAGGCGCTTGCCGGACGTCTCGATCCAGTCGCCGGTCTGCTTGATCTGGTCACGGGTGAAGGGGGGATCGACCAGAACGGCATCCGTCTCACTGTGGATCATCGTACTGGTGATGGGCGAGGAGATGATCGGTTGGCCGTCCGGCATGCGCAGGCCGCCGGCGCGAGGCGCGCCTGCCACAACAAAGGTCTGGTAGGCCAGCGGCTTCGTGGTTTTCATGGGCTGTCTCCTGCAGAAAGGAACTTGCGAACATTTGCTGCCATCCCCAGGGGAGACTGCGGTCCCGGGAAGGTGCGGTGCGGATACCGGCGTGTCTTGGTCATACCTACGTGGCGGCTTGGGATGCGCCGACTGGGCATGAGCTTTGAGCCAGCCGATCTGACCGGGTCGGCGGCGGGTCCGTTCCGCTAGCTCAGTGGCATGGCAGGCGGACGTTGGTGAGGGTGTCGCGGCTGTGACGCGCGCCACGCACGAGGCGTGCCGACGCCATGCACTAGAGGCTGAGGAGTACCCGGCCGAAGGGGCCGCCCTCGATGAGATGGCGCTGTGCCTCTGCGGCCTGCTCGAGGGGGAAGACACGGTCGACGAGGGGCTTGATGTCTTTGCGGACGACCAGGTCTAGCAGCTTTGCGTTGGCGATGTTGATCTGCTCCTGAGTGAACAGGGCGAACTGGAAACCGCGTACGTGGGCCGCCTTCCAGATCAGGTCGGTGACGTTGATGTCGGCTTGCATGCCGGCCGAGTAACCGATGCTGATCAGGGTTCCGGCCCTGGCGAGGGCGCCCAGTGCCTGGCCGGTGATGGGTCCGGCCACACCATCCAGGACGACGTCCACGCCTTTTCCGCCGGTGAGCCGTGCGACACCGTCACGCAGCGATTCGCGGGTGAGGTCGATGACGTCGTAGCCCGCCGCCCGGCTCAGTTCGGCCTTGGCCGTGCTGGTGGCGGTGGTGATGGCGAGGGAGGCGCCTAGATGCCGGGCGATCTCCACACCGCCCTGGCCCACGGCGCCGCCGCTTCCGGGTGCCAGTACAGTCTGGCCCGGCCGAAACCCGGCCAGCTCGGTGAGTGCGAGGTAGGCGGTGAGGTAACCGGCGCCGGCGGACAGCGCCGCGGCGGCCGTGTCGTTGACATCGTCGCTCACAGGCAGCAGGTGGGAGGGGTCGGCCACGATGTAGTCGGCCCAGGTGCCGTCGGCTGCGATGCCATAGCGACCGCCGCTGATCATGACCCGGCTACCCGCTGCCAGCTCTGACTCACCCGGCTCCTCGACCGTTCCCACGCCGACGCTTCCTGGTGTGAGGGGGAAGGGCTTGACCGCGCCGGGGGGCAGCTTTCCCCAGCGCACGGTGTTGTCCAGCGGGTGGGTTCCAGCGACCGTCATCCGCACCAGAACCTGGCCGCTGTCAGGTACGGGCTTGGGGATGTCGACCAGGTGCAGCACGTCGTAGTCGCCGAACTGGTCGTATTGGCTCGCTCGCATTGTCATGGCCTTCCGCGCATACACGATCTGGGTGGGGGCGAGTCGCTTCAGCGAGCGCCGGTTCGGACGGATGCCACCGCGCTTCGGGGTACGCTCCCGCTCAAGTAAAGCGACCACTTTTCATGACGCTAAGGGAGTCCGCAGCCAAAGTAAAGCGGTCGCTAGACTTGCGGTATGAAAAAAGAGAGCACGGCAGGTATGCGGCGCCGGGGTGGCCGAGGGGCGCGCGAGCGCATCCTGGAGGCGGCCGCGACGCTCTTCTACGAAGAGGGCATCCACGCCACAGGCGTCGCACGCTTGGTGGAGACAGCCGAGGTGTCCACGCGGACTTTCTACCAGCATTTTCCCACCAAGGCGGCGCTGGTGCAGGAGTACCTGCGCGGCTACGAGGCCGGACTGGCGCAGCGGGTCGAGGAGAGACTGACCCAGGAGGGACTCACTCCCAAAGACCAACTGCTAACTCTGTTCGTCATGGTCGCCGAGGCGGGCGCGGAGCGTCCGGGAGGCGCGAGCACCCGCGGCTGTCCGCTTCACAACGCCGCTGTCGAAGCCGCGGGACAGATGCCCGAAGTACGGGAACTGGTCCAGCGCAACAAGGAGGGTGTCGTCCAGCAGCTCACGGACATCGCCACCCGCGTGGGTGCTGCAGACCCGGAACGGCTGGGTCGTCAGCTGGCCGTCCTGCTCGAGGGTGCCACCGCTATGTCGACCTCTCTCGACAACCCCTGCTCCCGGCAGGACGCCCTCGACGCCGCCCGCATACTGATTGACCAGGCTCTTCCTGACGCGCAGTCCTGACCGCGAAGTCGACAACGTCGCTGCTCACCGAACAAGACGGAAGAAGAGAGCACGTCGGGTGCCTGGCGCCGTGGCGGCTCAGGGGCGCGCGAGCGCATTCTGGAGGCGGCCGTGACCTCGCTCGACAGCCCCTGCTTCCGCCAGGACGCCCTCGGTGCCGCCCGGGTGCCGACAGGGCATTCCCTTTCCGGAGGTGCTGCCCGCCGACTGACCCTGCGGTCCGCCGACATGCTGTGTCGGCGACGGCTGAAAAGTGGACCAGTAGCGGACGCTTGGGTTCTAACGCTTGTCGCAACATTCCTTGATCATTGTGGAGTGTTGATGGAGAGGCGGGGACGCAAGCGCAGGCTGGAGCTCGAGGCCGAGTACTGGCGGCTTCTGGCGGCCGGGGTAGGCAGCGTCGAGGCGTGCAGACGACTCGGGATCGGGCGTAAGACGGGCTACCGGTGGCGGGCGGAGAACGGCGGCCTGAAGCCGCACCATCTCCCGGAGTCCTCCCGGTCGGGCCGGTATCTGTCGCTGTTGGAGCGCCGCAGGATCGCCGCGTTGCGTGAACGCGGCCTGCCGATCCAGGAGATAGCCGACCTGCTCGGGCGGGCTCCATCGACGGTCAGCCGGGAGCTGCGGCGCAACAGCCGTCCGCACGACTACGGCCGATACGACGCCGACCTGGCTCATCACCGCTGCCGTGAGCGAGCCGGACGCCCCAGACGCGCCAAGCTGGCCACAGACCCTGAGCTGAAGGCCGAGGTGCAGTCCAAGTTGGATCTGGAGTGGAGCCCTGAACAGATTGCTTCGCACCTGCGGACCCGCTGGCCTGACCGGCCTAGGTTCTGTCTCTCTGGTTCGCCTCGGGCCCAGATGAGGATCGCGGTGAAGGTGGAGTGCCGCGCGCCAATCTGTATTCCCCGAACGGAGAATCCGGTTGCCTGGACTGCCAGTCCGTCCGCAGACTCACGATCATGATGTCTCACGCACGCGGCCTGGTCCTCGAACGCTTCCGCTGGATCGGCGGCCATGCCGACGTCTGGCAGATCTTCCGTGATCCCGAGGCACTTGCTGCGGTGGTCCGCGGACTGGCCGGGCCGTTCCGGGAAGACGACGTCACTGCCGTCTGCGGCATCGAGTCTCGTGGTTTCCTGCTCGGCGCTGCAGCGGCCGTCGAGCTCGGCGTCGGCTTCGTCGCGGTACGCAAGGGCGAGGGGATCTTCCCCGGGAAGAAGGTCACCCGGCGCAGCGACCCCGACTACCGGCGTACTCGCCAGGAGCTGCGTCTGCAGCAGGCGGCAGTGGGCCCCGAGGACCGGGTGCTGCTGGTCGACGACTGGATCGAGACGGGCAGTCAGGCGTCGGCTGTGCGGTCGATGGTCGAGGAGTGCGGCGGGCAGTGGGCCGGCTGCTCCGTTGTCGTTGACCAGACGGCCCCGGCCCGGCGGGCGGACCTGGGCGTCCGCAGCATTGTCACCGCCGCTGAACTTCCGGCTTGGGATGGGCAGTCCTGACACGTGTCCGCCTGGCTGGTTGCTCAGTTGACTGGATGTGTCTGTCCGATTAGTGATCACTGATGCGATGTGGGACAGGATCGCGCCGCTGATGCCGGCCGATCCGGTTCGCGGGCGGCGGTGGGCCGACCACCGCCGCACAATCGAGGCCATCGCGTGGAAGTACCGCACCAGCTCGCCGTGGCGAGACCTGCCGGACGAGCTCGGCCCGTTCCAGACTGCGCACAAGCGCCTAATCAGATGGGCCGTCGACGGCACCTGGGAACGCATCCTCGCCGCCCTCCTGGCCGCAGCCGATGCCGAGGACGACATCGACTGGACCGTGTCGGTCGACTCGACCATCGTCCGAGCCCATCAGCACGCCGCCGGCGCACTCAAAAAGGGGCAGCCGACCGGGCCGAACCCGCCGATCACGCGCTCGGACATTCCCGCGGCGGGCTGAGCACGAAGGTTCATTTGGCCGCCGACGGCCGGGCAACGACCTCTGACCTTCACCCTCACCGCAGGCCAGGCCGGTGACGCACCCGCCTTCGAGACGGTGATGTCCGGTATCTGCGTCCCCCGCAGCGGCCCGGGCAGGCCGCGAACCCGGCCCCTCGCCGTCCTGGCCGACCGTGCGTATTCCTCACGCGCCATCCGTACCCACCTGCGGCGTCGGGGGATCCGCGCTGTCATTCCACAGCCGTCCGACCAGGTTGGCCACCGCCTGAGGCGAGGCCGACTCGGAGGCCGCCCGCCCGGCTTCGACAGCGAGGCATACAAGCAGCGGAACACCGTCGAGCGATGCATCAACCACCTCAAGCAGTGGCGCGGCCTGGCCACACGAACCGACAAGCTCGCGATTGCCTACCGGGCAGCCCTGCACCTCGCGGGCATCCTCATCTGGGCCCGATGCTGACCAAAGAGACAGAACCTAAGTGGCACCTTTGCTGCGAGACCATTTACCGAGCCCTCTACCAGGGCGCTAAGGGCGGCCTGAGCAGGACTCTGACGCGGAAGCTGCGCACCGGCCGGCCTCTGAGGAAGAAGCGTCGCCGCGCTGACCAGCGCATGCCGAGATTTGTCGCGCCCGCCGTCCTCATCGACCACAGGCCACCAGTTATCGAGCTGCGCGAGCGTCTCGGCGACTGGGAGAGAGACCTCGTCGTGGGCGTCCGCAGCCAGTCGGCCGTCGCCACCCTCGTCGACCGATGCACCCGCTATCTCCAGCTGGTCCCCGCTGCCCGAGGGACACTCGGCCGGCCACCTACGCGATGCCCTGATCACCGTCCTCAGCCAGCTGCCGGAGCACGCCCGACGGAGTCTCACCTGGGACCAGGGCTCCGAGATGGCCCGCCATCACGAACTCGCGCCCTACTTCGCCGACGGCATCTTCTTCGCCCGCCCGGGCAGCCCGTGGCAGCGGGGACGAACGAGAACACCAACGGCCTTCTCCGCCAGTACCTGCCCAAGCGAACGAACCTGTCTCTCTACACCGTGGACGATCTCCGCAGCATCGAGCACCGACGTCATGTCAGTGCGGTCAGCGTGGCCTCGACCGCTGTGATCGCCTTGCTTGTTTCTTCCGGTCCGATGTCCAGGTAGAAGACGGCCCTGACGCCGTCCTTGCCCGAGGGTAGGACGTGGACGCCTCGGCGGTGCATCTCCTCGACGAAGGCAGCGGCTTTGGTGTGGATCAGGCGGAATCGCACGATGTTGGTTTGCACCGTCGAGGGGTCCAGATCGATTCCGCCGAGGGATGACACTGCTTGGGCGAACTGGCGGGCGTGCGCGTGTGTCTCGTGAAGGCGCTCGCGGTGGTGCTGCAGGGCGTGCAGGGCGCCTGCGGCGATGATGCCCGCCTGCCGGAAGCCGCCTCCGAGTTGCTGCTTGAATCGCCTCGCGCGGGTGATCAGGTGGGCCGGCCCGGCAAGGCAGGATCCGATCGGGGCGCCGAGCGCCTTGGAGAAGCAGACGCTGACGGTGTCGAAGGGGGCGGCGTAGTCGGCTTCGCTGACGCCGGAGGCAATGCTCGCATGCCACAGCCGTGCCCCGTCCAGGTGCAGGGCCAGTGCCCGCTCACGACCGGCAGCAGCGACGGCGCTGATGTCCTTGAGCGGCCAGACGGTGCCACCGCCGTTGTTGTGCGTGTTCTCCACGCAGAGCAAGCGCACGGGCGCAGCAACGGTCGAGGGGAAGAAGGGGTGGGGGGAACCGACGGCGGTGTGGACGGCGTCGGCAGTGAAGATGCCGCGTGTCCCTGGGATCAGGAGGGGCAGGACTCCGGAGTAGGCCGAGGGGGCGCCGCCTTCCAGCATGTAGACGTGGGCGCTCTGCTCGAACAGCACCGCGTCACCCGGCTCGGTGTGTACACGGATGCCGACCTGGTTGGTCATCGTGCCGGTGGGCATGTACACGGCGTCCTCCTTGCCGAGAAGGTGTGCCGTCCTCTCCTCCAGCGTTCTGACCGTGGGGTCGTCTCCGTAGACGTCGTCACCCACGTCCGCCCTCGCCATGACATGACGCATTGCGGCGTCGGGGCGGCTGCAGGTGTCGCTGCGAAGATCGATCATGATCTCTTTCCTTGGGCGGACGGGCGTCAGTTACGCCGGTAGCCGCACGCTGGGGCATGCGGCTGCCGGCTGAGGCGCTCGGGGAGGGATGGTCGGCGAGTTCACCGGGCTCAGGACGGTGCCGGAGTCAGGAACCGTTGTGGGAGCCGACGGGCTGGGGCGGCCGGGGAGCGGGCCTTTCGGCGGGAGGCACCTGGTGTTGTGGCGCCGGGGTGGAGTCTTCAGAAGTGACTGCCGTGCGGGAGCGGCGGTTGATCAGCACCACGCCGCTGATGATGACGATGCCGCCCACCACCTCGAGCAGGCGGGGCACCTCGGACAGCCATACGAACGAGACGACCAGCGCGACCGGCGGCACCAGGTAGAGGGCGGCAGTGGATACGGAGAGCGGAAGCCGGGCCACGGCGTAGCCCCAGATGACGAATCCCACGGCGGAGGGCAGCACGCCGAGATACACCACTGATACGAGCGCTCCCGGCGGGGCACTGGCGACGGCCCGCAGTGTCGCCGGAAGCAGCGGCAGTGCGAAGACAGCTCCTGCCACCATCGCGTACGTCGCGACCTCCACCCCGCTGTAGCGGCGCAGGAGAGGCTTGGAGACGAAGTGGTAGACACCCTGCACGGCGGCGGCCGCCAGGACAACGAGCGCGCTGGGAGAAAACCCCGTGGAGCCGCCACCGAGCGCGACGACCGCACAACCTGCGATGGCGACACCGCTGCCGATGATCACGCGGCGTGTCAGTGCCTCGGCCAGGAACGCCCTGCCCAGCAGAAGGCTGAAGACGGGAGCGATGGCGATCAGCATGCTGGCGGTGCCGGCGGAAACGTGAACCTCGCCCCAGTTCAGCAGCGCCTGATAGGCGGTCATGCCGGTTGCGCCGGCCAGGACGATCAGCGGCAGGTCCCGGCGATGCGGGAGCCGGACGCCGAGGAAGGGCGCTACCGCTGTCAGGGCGACTGCCGCGATGGCCAGCCTCAGGAAGGACAGGCCCGCCACCCCCAGGCCGTCGACCCCGACACGGATGGCCGGGAACGCCGAGGCCCAAAGGACGACGACACCTGCCAGGGCGAGGAAACTGCGGGTGCCGGTGCTTGCGTTCATACGACCAACGATGCGCCGAGCAAATCGAAAGGTCCAGTAACTTATTCTTGGCAAATGAATAAGGAGCGCTTTATAAATGAAATGGGAGGCTGCAGCCGGCCAGTCGGCCGAGGGACCCGGACGCGCGCCGCCGGTGCGATAGTCAGCCGCGTTCTTTCTCGTGCCACCCTGGGCCGGCAGTAGGCGCAGCGGAACACCCGTCCAGCGCCGTGAGCGGAGTCGGTCTCCGCCAGGCGGCCAGATGCAGCATGATGACGGGGCCGGCGGGCGCAAGCATGGTCAGCGGATCAGTACTGGGCGTGGCGATGGCGGCGAATACGGTGATGCCGACAGCCATTGCCGCCACCAGCCCGCGATGCGGCCGGCACCGGGCGCCTGCCGGATTGAGCAGTACGAGCAGCAGGGGAAGCTCGAAGGACAGACCGAAGACCACGACCATCCGGGTCGCCAGGCCGAGGAGATCGTCGATCGGCGGGATGTTGGTGGCTTCCTCGGGCGTGAAGGAGATCAGTACCCGTGCCGTTGCGGGAAGGACGGTGTAGGCGAACGCGGCTCCGGCCAGGAAGAGCGGAACGCCAGTGGAGGGGAAGGCGAGGGTGCGCTTCTTCTGAACTCGGTTCAGGCCGGGGGCGACAAAGTCCCAGAGCTGGTAGAGCCAGATCGCGCTGCAGCCAGCTCACGCAAAAGGTCCAGTTAGTTATTGTTGCGGGATCGCAAAGCGCATCTAAACGCCTTGGTGACCGTGAGGCGACCGTAGAAGACGTGATGGGGGAGCTGCCCCGCCGCATGCACGCTTCAGGCATTTTTCACAGTGACGCAAGAACAACTAACTGGATCTTTCGCTTTCGTGGGCGCACCGTAAAACCATGAATACACTCGTATGTTCACGTCGGATCAGCGACCGGAACTCGGTGATGCCGCCCAGCCGGCGCGCGTCGCTGACTGGGTGTGCGGAGTTCGGCCTGCGCCGGAGTAGGTGTGCACCGAGAACGACCGTTCAGGCGCCCTGCCTTGAAGGCCGATGCCACCAGTGCCTCCTGGACGTTGCTGCGCCGGCCTACGGCCTGGGGCACGAGGAGTTCCGATGACTACGGAAACGGTGGCCAGCCGGACACTGGTGAAAGCGGTTATCGCCGCTGACGAACGAGAGGTCGCGCATGCCCGGCGCGTAGCGGTCGAATCCCTGACTGTCTGGAGGCTCCATTGCGTGGTGGAGGCTGCTGAACTGCTCCTGTCCGAGTTGGTCACCAACTCGGTGGTGCATGCAGCCGGCGCCTTCATCAGCTTCTCGTTGGAGTACGGCGACCAGGAGCTGCGGATCACGGTCAGCGACGGTTCTCCTGACGACTTCCCTGCCACGCAGCAGCCTTCCGTTGCCGCAGAGCACGGACGAGGGATGGTCCTGATCGAGCACTTCGCCAGGGAATGGGGAACCAGCGTCAACTGCGATGGCACGAAGTCCACCTGGGTGTTCCTCGCAGTGGAAGCCCCCTGTCCGTGAAACACCACCACCGGACGCTCCGCGCGGTGAGCGGCGCGCTGCCAACGACCAGTACCCGTACACCTCTTTGGGGACTCGAAGGAATGACCGACGATACTCAAACGGCAGTCGATGCTGCTCAGGCTGCCTTGCAGACGGCCGGGACAGCGATAGCCCTGCTCGACGCACAGGGAAAGGTGGCCGGGTGGACGCAGGCCGCCCAGCGGCTCGTGGGTTACTCCGCTGCGGAAGTCGTGGGCCGTCACGCTGCCGCTCTGCTGGCTGTTCCTGAGAAGCAGGTCAAGGCGTCCGTGTTGGCGGACGCCCGCAGTGTTCCGGCTCGCTGGTCCGGTGCCGCCGATATTCGTCACCGTGACGGGCACAGGGTCGGGGTGCACCTGTGGGCGCAGTCTCTGTCCGGGCACAACGGCCAATCCCGGTGGATCGTCTCGGCGACCGACACTGCCCTGCCTGCGTCGGCACCGTCCGACAGACCGCCGAATCTGCCGGTCGGCGTCGTGATTCGTGACACCGGACTGCGCTGTCTCTGGGTGAACGACGCCCAGCGGTCCAGGGACGGCATCCCGGCCGAGCAGCGGCTGGGGCACAGATTGACGGAGGCGGTGCCCACCACGGAGGCCGCAACCCTCGAGGCGCTCATGCGCCAGGTCCTGGAAAGCGGCATTCCGGCGATCAATGTGGAATTCAAGGCATTCATACCGACGGACGTGCGTGAGGACCGTACCCTGACGGCCTCCTTCTTCCGACTCGACGACGCAGCCGGACGTGCCCTGGGCGTCTGCGTAGTGAGTGCCGATGGCACACACAGCCGGCGAGCCCGAGAACGTCTGGCGCTTCTGGGAGCAGCCAGTCAACGCATCGGAACCACCCTGGACGTCATGCGGACAGGTCAGGAACTGGCCGACCTCGCAGTGCCGCTCCTCGCGGACTACGCCACCGTCGACCTGGCGGACTCGGTCCGGCTCGGCCAAGAACCCCTGACCCGCACCCGCCCGCAGAGCCAGGACGTCCCCACCTTCCGCCGCGCAGGCCGGGCCTGGGCCCACTCGAGGGCACCGGCGCCGTTGTATGCCCCGGGAGAAGCCCTCGTCGTCACACCGGCGTCGCCCTTCGACACCGTCCTGCGCTCAGGACGGTCCCATGTCGAGCCGATGCTGGGCTCCCACCCTGACAGGTGGCTGTCGCGCCACGGCACGGCGGAGAACCGTGAGATCGGCACGGGGCATTCGGTGATGGTCATCCCGATCCAGGCCCGGGGTGCTGTGCTCGGCATGGCAGTGTTCACACGCACAGGAGACCGTGTGCCCTTCGACCAGGACGACCTGTTCCTGGCCGAAGAACTCGTCAGCTGGGCGGCGCTCGCCCTGGAGAACGCACGCCAGTACGCCCGCGAACGCTCCGCAGCATTGGCCCTGCAGCGCCACCTGCTTCCCCATCGCGCAACCGGCGGGTCCGCCGCCGACGTGGCCTGGCGATACCTGCCCGCTGACAGCCAACGCGGCGTCGGAGGGGACTGGTTCGACGTGATCCCCCTGTCCGGTGCCCGGGTCGCCCTGGTCGTCGGCGACGTGGTGGGGCACGGCATTACCGCCGCCGCCACCATGGGCCAGCTCCGGACCGCCGTACGCACACTCGCGAACCTGGACCTGCCGTGCGAGGAAGTACTCAGTCGCCTCGACGAGCAGGTTATCCGTCTCGCCGAGACGGATGCCGACCCCCAGCACCAGGGGGCCGCAACCATGGCCGCTACGTGTCTGTACGCCGTCTACGACCCGGTCACCCGCCAGTGCACGATGGCGCGGGCCGGCCACCCCCCGCCCGCGATCATCGAGCCGAACGGCGCAATTAGGTTTCCTGACCTGCCTACCGGAGCCCCGCTCGGCGTGGGGATGGTTCCTTTCGAGTCCGTGACCCTCGAACTGTCCGAGGGAAGCGTGCTCGCCCTCTACACCGACGGCCTGATCGAGAGCCGCGACCACGACCTCGATGCCGGAATGCACCGCCTGGGCACGGCCCTGACACAAACCGACCTCCAGCTGGAGGAACTCTGTTCGGCGGTGATGAACACGCTGGCCCTTCCGGTACCCAGCGACGACGCCACCCTGCTCCTGGCCCGCGCCCGTTCACTGGGCCCCAGCGAGGTCGCCACCTGGCAGCTTGTCCGTGACCCGGCCAGCGTCAGCCGCGCCCGCACGTTGGTGACCCGCCAACTGGACCGCTGGGGACTGGAGCAACTGAAGGAGCCGACAGAACTGATCATCAGCGAGCTTGTCACCAACGCCATCCATCACGCCGAGGGCCCGGTCCACCTGCGCCTGATCCGCGAGCAGTTCCTCACCTGCGAGGTGTACGACACCAGCAGCAATCTGCCGCGCCTACGCCACCCCCAGGGCACCGACGAGAACGGCCGCGGCCTGCTTCTCGTCGACGAACTGAGCCGCAGATGGGGCACCCGCCACACACCGACCGGCAAACTCATCTGGGCCGAACAGCACCTGCCGCCCAGCGCCAGAGACCAATGACCATCGATGTCGTGGTCAACGCCGGCCGGAGCGCGCGACTGGAGGACGGGACTTTGATCGCGCAGTCCGGTTCTACGGCGGCAGCCAAAGGACGCGTCGTCCGCTTCGTCGCGCCGTGGCGGTGGCGCAATCAACCGGCTTGCAAACCCGCTTGGGCGGCCTTGCAAGCCGGTCGGTGTTGATACGACGGTCGTCGTATTCTGCCGATGACGCTCACATGGAGGGCCTCACCTTTGTTCAGGAGCCGGTGCGGGCTCCAGAGGGATCAGGCTGACAGTGCCTTGGGACATCCCGATCTCGGGTGCCCGTCGTTTTCTGACGGTATGGACCGTCAGGGTCAGCGCTCCGACGGCCACGAACACCACTCCCTCGCCGACCATGGCTGTCCAGCCGTGTTGTTCGAACAGTGCGACGGCGATGGCGGAACCGATCGCCCCACCGGCGAACAGGGAGAAGATATAGACGGTGTTGAGTCTCGCACGTATGGCGGTGGGCCCGGTGAAGACGCGGACCTGGTTGGCTACTTGAGCGCTTGTGGTGCCGTAGCCGAGCAGGTTGCACCCGATCACGAGGGCCGCCAGACAGTTGCCACCGAACAGGAAAACGACAAAGGCGGCTCCTTGGGAGGCCAGAGCGATGAAGTTGACGGTGTCCGAGCCCCAGCGGTCGGTGAGTCGGCCGGAGTAACGAGCTGCCAGAGCACCGGGCACACTGCTGAGACCGAAAAGGCCGGCCGCTACCGGCCCGAGCCCGAGAGGCTTTTGGGACAGGTGGAAGGCCAGTGTCGCCCAGAACGACGAGAAGGCAGCGAAGCCTGCCGCACCAAGGACTGCGGACAGACGCAGTGAGGCAAACCGCAGGATGAGCGGCGGTGTGGCCGCCAGCACCTTCAGATAGCCGGCATGATCGTGACTGCTGGCGGGCCGGTGGTCCGGCATGTACCGCGGCAGCACGAACAACAGGGCAGCGGTGGCGGCCGCGGCGGCGAAATAGCCGGCGCGCCAGGTCCCGGTCACTTCAGCGAGGGTTCCGGAGACGGTGCGGGAGAGCAGCGCCCCAAGAGTCAGTCCGGTGCCAACGGCTCCCAGGACCCGGCCCGCCTGGCCGGGGGCAGCCATCAGGGAGACAGTCGGCATGATCACCTGCGGCAGCACGGTGGTGATCGACAAGACGAAGGTGGCAAGGCCAAGCAGGGCGAGTGAGGGGGCTACTGCTCCTGCGACGAGCGCTACTGCCGTCACGGTGAGCAACACCGTGGAGAGCCTGCGCAGCCTGGTGTGGTCGGCGAGAGGTACGAGCGCGATGATGCCCAGCGCGTACCCGATCTGACCCGCCGTGGCGACGATGCCCGCCGCCGCGGAGGACACGCCAAAATACTGCGCGATCCGCTCGAGCAAAGGCTGGGCGAAGTAGATGTTGGAGACAGTGACGGCGGTGGCGGTCGCGAAGACGGGGATGGTGCCGCGCTTCACGCCCGATTCGGCGATGGGTGCAGTCATGTACAGGCCTTTGCGAGCAGAAAATCAGTGCCAGTAGCGCATCGGCACCAGGGGAAGGCGGCCACAGCAGGGTGGCCGGAACCGCCTTGCCGTGCCGCGAACGCTGTGCGCCTGGCACGGGGAGACAGGCCAGCGCCCTTTCGGCCGTGTGCGGGCGGTCGTGCACGCCGGACCCTGGGGTGACGCCCGATCGGATTCACGCCCGTGTCCCCTTCATCGCGGCGACAAGCTCTTCCGTAGCGGTGATGGCATGGGCGTATGTAGGGCCGTTGATCTCGTGCGCCGAGCGCATCCGCTCGGGGGAGAGAGCCGCGGTGGCGTCACGGACCAATGTCACGTGATAGCCGAGTTCCATGGCGAAGCGGGCGGTGGCCTCGATGCAGGTGTCCGCCAGCAGGCCGACGACGGCGACGTGCGTGATGCCGTGCTGCTTGAGTTGGAAGTCCAGGTCGGTGTTGGCGAATCCGCTCGAGCCCCAGTGCTCTCCGGCCACGACCTCACCCGCCTGCGGCTGGAAGTCGGGGTGGAACTCCCCACCCCAGGAGCCCCGGGCGAAGTGGTGCCCATTCTGGATCTTGCGCTGCGAAGGATTGGGATGGTCCCAGGTCTCATAGTCCCCCGGCTCCCAGCGGCGGTGCGGGACAAACACCACGGGCAGACCGAACTCGCGGGCGGAACCAACCACGTAACGCAGATTGTCCAGCAGGCCGACTTCCTTTGCTATGGGCTCCAGTCGCGGCCAGACCTTGCCGCCATCAGAGATGAAGTCGTTGAACGGATCCACCAGTAGAATCGCCGCGCGACGGTGGTTGAAGGCATCAGACATGGAAGTTTCCTTTCACGCAACGGCCAAGATATGGAGTTGGCCGGTAAAAGCGGGTCATGTGGTTTGAGGAAGGTAGGTGATTAATACAGGCCGGCCGGATATTCGACGCCGCGAGGTAAATGCCGTGAGCGCCCAGACGCCGTGGAGGCCCGGCTCGTACTCGCTCGGGCGATCGAGGCTCACGCTGGTCGCGCCACTCCTTGCAGCCACTGCTGGTGGAGCAGATAATCACGGTGACTGTCCGTGGAAGAAGCACCCCCAGAAAGGGCGAGGGGAGGATCTGCGACATGACAATCTCCTGCGGCCCCGGCCTGCGGCCTGCCGCTAGAGCGGTGGACAATGTCGGCCGCCCGGCTTCGGTAGCGGAGGATGGTGTCGCCGAGACATGCCGATCGCCTCTGCCGGGCTAATACAGGTGCGGCACGGGGCCCTCTGATGCAGGCGTCACGTACTGTGCATGAATGTAGGTTCCCGCATTTCTTACGGTGCATGAATGAAGCATGAACGTCCAGTTAGTCATTCTTGTCGGTTCGGGAAGCAACTCTGAACGATCTGCCATCCGCGGCGGACTGGAGCGCGCAACGATGACTATGATTGAATTATTCATGCGGGATACGTAAGGAACGCTCATGCTTGATGTCAGACGACTGCGGGTTCTGCAGTACTTGGCCACTCACGGCACCGTCGCGGCCGCAGCGCAGGCGCTGTACCTGACCGCTCCCGCCATTTCCCAGCAGCTGGCAGCTCTGGAGCGGGAAGTGGGGTTGCCTGTCGTGGAAAAGCGAGGGCGCACTCTGCACCTGACACCCGTCGGGGAACTGCTGGTGTCCCATGCCGAAATCGTCCTGAACGACCTGGCTGCCGCGGAATCAGACCTGGAGGCGATACGCGGTGGCGGCCACGGCATCGTCCGCATCGCCGCTTTCTCCTCCGCAGCCCGCTCGCTGATCGCTCCGGTGTGGAAACGCATCTTGGATGCGGGGGAAGGCGCTGCCGTCTCGTTGGAGCTGGAACTCGTTGAGCAGGAACCCGAGGGCGCCCTTGAGGCACTGCACCGGCGGGACGTGGATCTGGCCGTTGTGCACGGATACACGGTGTTGCCGCGCGACTTCCCCCCGGGATGCGAGCAGACCAAGCTCCTTGAGGAACCCGTCCTGCTCGCACTGCACCCCGAACACGCCGCGCTCATGGAGATCGAGCCAGGTGAAACCGTGGACCTGGCGCGCCTGTCGGACAGCGCCTGGCTCACGCCCGGCCCGGAGACGTCTTGTTACGAGATGATCCAACGCGCCTGCGGTGCGTCCGGTTTCGTTCCTGTCATCCGGTCCCGCAGCAACGACTTTTCCGTACTGGCGGCACTGGTTGCCGCAGGGGCCGGAGCAGCTCTCCTGCCCCGCATGACCCTCCCGGACTCGCCGCCCGGGCCGATCAGCCTCCACCCCCTTCTGCACCCCGTAGTCCGCACCGTGTACGCCGTCAGCCAGAGCGGCACGTCCAGGCGACCCGACATCCGCTTTCTGCAAGAGCTTCTTCAGCAGACCGCCGGCTCGGTGTTCCTGCAGGACCAGCACAGTTGAGGGCAGTGCCGGCGACACAAACACCGCACTGGCCAGTTGGAGCTGTGCCTGCCTCCATGGTGCCTGCAGTGATTCTGGCCTGTGCGCATCGGCATCCGTCTTGGTGGACAGCTTCACGGGGGAGAGCGACCACCGGTGTGGCAGCCGCCGCTTCACTGCCGGCGCGTCTGTTCCTCCTGCCCACCGCCCCTTCCAGAGCGCCTGCCGTGAACTCGCAGCATCTACTGGTCCAAGCATCACGTTGGCGGCGAGTTGTGACGCGTCTACTACAGTCCCCGGCGATGAGCTCTTCGAGTGGGCGGGCAAAGCAATGAGCGCCATGGGGGGAGGAACGCGGCGGCGGAACGCTGCCGTTGCCGCCCCACCCTCTGGTCTGCTCCGCGATGCACCTTGGTGCGACGCCGGCGCACGGATGACCTCGGAGACGGTCGACGGCGGCTGACTGTGTGGGCTTGCAGCCGAGTTCAGATTTCGGGGTAGGGCCAGGTGTATTGCACTCCGCCGTCGAGGACGACGACCTGCCCGGTGATGATCGATGCCGATGCACTGCTGAGGAACAGAAGGGTGTCGGCAACCTCCTCTGGTTCCACGAGCCTGCCCATGGGGATGATGTGCTGGGCCATTTCAAGCGCAGCTGTCTCGGTGAGGAACTGCTTCATGCGCGGATTGGCGATCATCCCAGGGGCGACGCCGTTGACCCTGACGCCAGAGGGAGCGAATTCCGCGGCGGCGCTGCGGATCAGCGAGATCTGGGCTGCCTTGGCAGCCGCGTAGGCGGCGTTGTTCCGCACCCCCGCCATGCCGGCGGCCGAGGTCACGTAAGTGACACTCGACCCGCGGGCGAGTCGGTGGATCGCTTCCCTGGCCAGTTGTCGTGAGTGCTCGAAGACGACATCGAAGTGCCACTGCCAAGTCTCATCGTCGGTCTCGGCAATCGAGCCGGACTTCAGCATGCCGACCACGTCGATGATGCCGCGGAGCGGCCCGAGTGCCTCTTCCGCTTGGTCCAGTAGCCCTGCGATCGCTCCAGGTTCCCGTACGTCCGCTTGGAGGGCGAGGCTGTTGGCCGCCAGTGATGCCGCACGCTCGGCCGCCGCCTGGCTGAGGTCGACACATGCCACGCGGACCTCGTTGGCCGCGAGAGCACGGACGACCTGCTTCCCGACGCCGTCGCCGGTGCCGATCACGACGAAGGCACTGCCGGGGAGATCCGGGTACCGAGCGAAGCGGTGCGTCGGTGCTGTCGCGGCGCTGGTGTCCTTTGTCATCACTTCACACCTTTGATCAGCGGGCGGTACATGGGCTCACGAGGCGAGCCCTGTGCAGCGGACTGGGTAAGGGGCTGCGTCGCCGCGCTTTGGGATGAAGGGCGTCGCGCGGTCGCGGCCTCGCAGGGGCGTCCTCAAGACGCCATGGGGCACTGGAGTCCGTTGCAGTTCGTCCGGTGAGGGCTGCAGCGACGCTGTCTGGGGCATGCTCCGCCTGCGCGTGTCCAGATCTCGTAGCCGACGCCGTCGTGCAGTGCGGCGATGAGGAAGGCTGCCGGGGGCATGGTGTCACAGCTCCCCGACTGCTGTGCCGAAGTCCAGCTCGGTGCGGGAGCGTTCCTGCATCCCGCGCTGCATCAGCGCGCCGATCCGGGCAGCGCTGGACGGATCACGCGCCAGGACCTGGAAAAAGCCCGCATCGACATGGACATCCTCCCTCGGCGGAAGGCCGGCCGCGTTGATCCGCCGCTTCGCCAGCCGCACCGCGGCCTCAGGGAAACCGGCGATACGCTCCGCCAGACGCCCGACGTAGGCGATCAGTTCGTCATCGGGCAGAGCCTTGTTGACCACACCGATCCGCTCGGCCTCCCGCGCATCAACGTCCTCGCCGCCCAGAATCACCTGCATCGCCTGACCCCGCCCGGCCAGCCGCACCAGCTGCTGGACCGCACCCGCGCCCGGGAACGTGCCCACCGCCACCTCCGGCTGCCCGATCACCGCCCGCTGAAGCGACGCGAACCGCATGTCACACGCGTACAAAAACTCCGCGCCCGCACCCCGCGCCCGCCCCTCCACCACTGCGACCGTGACCGGACGCGCCTCACTCAGACGCCGGAACAACGCCCCCAACCCGACGTCGTCCGGCCCTCCCGAGACCGCCGCGGCAGCCGTGTACTGCGCGACCCGCTGCACATCCACATGCGGGACGAAAAAGTCACGATCCGCGCTGCGGAACACCACCACCCGCACCCCGCCGTCCGCATCGGTCTCGTCCAGCAACGCCACCAGATCCGCGACCAGCCGCTCATCGATCAGATTGATCGGCGGATTGTCGATCGTGGCCCACAACACCCCGCCCCGCAGCTCTCCACGGATCGTCTCGTAACTCCAGGCCATCGTCCCCAACTCCTCCCACACCCACTTGCGATTTGCAAGCGACACGGCTAGCGTGGCATCACGGCTTGCGATTTGCAAGCAACCTTCAGGGAGTCGCATGGGCATCCGATCGAGACGCCCATCTATCACCCGGCCGGCGTCTGTGACGACAACTCGGCCACAGTAAGTCTGATTTGCGACGCATGTTCAGTGGCGCGCCCGTGCATGGGCCACGGCCCCCACTACCGCCATCACGCCGTTCACAGAGCCAGGGGACGCCCGGGCTGCGGCTGCCGCCGCATTGCAGCTATCACGCAAGGAGCGACCACCATGGTCCAGCGCACAGAAGAACTGATCCACCTTCCGGACGGAACCGTGCTCAGCGCATGGCTGTTCCTGCCGGACGGCACGGGACCCCACGCGACCATCTCGATGGCCCACGGCTTCGGGGGTACCAAGTACCACGGCATCGAGCCGGTTGCGCGCAAACTGGCGGAAGCCGGATTCGCCGTGTCCCTCCACGATCACCGCGGCTTCGGCGAGAGCGGCGGTGAGCCCCGCCATGACATCGACCCCTATCGGCAGCTCGAGGACTGGCGGCGGGTCATCTCCCACCTGCAGACTCTCGACGTGGTCGATGCCGACCGAATCGGAGTGTGGGGCACCAGCTATGCGGGTGGCCACGTCCTTGTACTCGGCGCGACAGACCGTCGCATCAAGGCGGTCTACTCACAGGTGCCCACCATCAGCGGTTCCCAGAGCAGCCGGCGGCGTGTCCCCCCACACCTGACGCGCGAGCTGGAGGAATCCTTCGCCGCGGACGAACTTGCCCAGGCCCGAGGGGAGGCGCCGGCCATGCAGGCGTTCGTCAACGCCGATCCCGATGCACCGGCTTCCTACCGCGCCAGCGACGCGATCGCCTTCTACCTGCAGCATGATGTGCCCGAGGGCCTGTGGGAGAACAGCGTCACCGTTCAGTCCAACCGGCGTTCGAGGTCCTACGATCCCGGCACCTGGATCGACCAGATCTCCCCGACGCCCCTGATGATGGTGGTCGGCACCCACGACACCGTCGCCCCCACCGACCTGGCCCTCGCCGCCTACGAGCGCGCACTCCAGCCCAAGGAACTCGTCCTCATGCAGGGCGGCCACTTCGATCCCTATCTCGGCGGATTCGAGGTGAGCACCGATGCCGCGGTGCGGTTCTTCAGGACGCACCTGCGAGCCGGATGAGACGACGGGGGTGTCCCGTCAGCAGGCATGACAGGACACCCCCCTCTCCCAGACTGCAGCCTCCAGTCCGGATCACGGTCCCTCCGGTCACCCATGCTTTAGAATCGCAAGTAACCTGCGTTGGGAGGCACCGGTGAAGCGTCGAGAAATGGGCGATTCGGCATGTCCGATCGACCGCTCTCTGTCCGAGGTCGGCGACACCTGGACGCTCCAGATCCTCCGTGACGCCATGCATGGCGTCACTCGGTTCACGGACTTCAACAAGCAGATCGGTGTCGCTTCCAACATCCTGTCCGCACGACTGCAAAAGCTCGTGGCCGCCGGGATCCTCGAGATCCACGAGTCTCGACTCGGCAACTCCCACGAGTACGTCCTCACAGAGAAGGGCCGGGACTTTCACACCGTCCTCTCAGCTCTGCGGCAGTGGGGACAGAAGTACCTCTTCGAGGACGACGAGCCGATGAACCGTGTCATCGACGCCCGGACAGGACAACCGCCCCGTCCGCTGTCCCTCACCGCCGAAGACGGCAGGGTTCTGTCGCCCGACGACCTGCTCCTGGTCCGGTCGCGGGCGGCGGACCCCATCGAGAAGGCGACGCCGATCGACACACCGCGGCGCCACCAGGCGTGACAGAGCGGTTCACGCCGCCTTCCGGCCGTGGTCCCAGGCCGCGGACGGCAGGGCGCCGCCCCGTGCCGTGACCCCGCGCCCAGGTTTCAGCAGGCCTTCGCGATGTGCCTCAGTGCGGTTGCGAGTTGGGCGAGGTCGTAACCGGCGAGGTTGTCGAGCATGCGTCGCCGGACGCTGGCCAGATGGGCGGGCCACGCCGCCTGCAGGCGGGCGAGACCCGCATCGGTGAGGACCGCGTTCCAGCCGCGCAGGTCCTCCGCGCACCGGACCCGCTGGACGAACCCCTGCTTCTCGAGGCGGATGACGACACGGGTCATGCCGCTGAGCGTGAGGTTGCAGACGTCAGCGAGTTCACTCATCCGCATCCGGCGGTCCGGGGCCTCGGACAGGAACATCAGGGGGGTGTACTCGGACAGCCGCAGACCGCCGTCGCGGAGCATGTCCGCGTCGACCGCGCGCGGCAGCGCCGTCATGACATCGCCCAGCGCGCGCACGAAGGCTTCTTCGGCGGCGCCCAACGGGGGGAGGGGGAGGGCCTGCTCTGGAGGGGGCATGCCTCACACCCTATCTCCTTGACACGTCAATCAAATCTGCCATCTACTTGACGCGACAAGCACCTGTTCGCGCATTTACTTGACGCGACAAGCATCTTCTCTCTGCAAGGTGAGCACATGACGAAAATCGGCATCATCCTCGGCAGCACACGGCCCGGCCGAAACGGCGAGGCCGTGGCCCACTGGGTACTTGAGCGGGCCCGGCGCCGCACCGACGCCGAGTACGAGCTCGTCGACCTGGCGGACTACAAGCTGCCGCTGCTGGATGAGCCCTACCCGCCGGCGATGGGCCAGTACAGCCAGCCGCACACCCACGAGTGGGCCGCGAAGATCGCCTCCCTGGACGGCTTCGTGATCGTCACACCCGAGTACAACCACTCGGTGCCCGGCGCACTGAAGAACGCCATCGACTTCCTGGCGGCCGAGTGGGCCAACAAGTCCGTCGGCTTCGTCGGCTACGGCTCCACCGGTGGCACCCGGGCCGTGGAGCACCTGCGCCTGATCGCCGGCGAGCTGCAGATGGCGGACGTCCGCTCCCAGGTGGCGCTCTCCCTCTTCACCGACTTCGAGAACTTCAGCGTCTTCAAGCCCGCCGACGCCCAGGCCGACGCCCTCACCGGCACGCTGGACCAGGTGGTTGCCTGGAGCAAGGCCCTGGCACCGCTCCGCGCGAGCTGACCGTCCACTCGGCACCGCCCTCCCGTACCGCGCCCCCGCCCCCGCGCGACGACGGTTCGGGAGGGCGGCTCGCACTCCCGCCCTCTGCCCTTGTCGCACACAAGAAGTCTGGCCATGACCACTAAAGCTCCCTCCTCCTCGGGCGGGCACCCGATCACTCTCGGCCTGGACACATTCGGCGACGTGTCCCACGACGCCGAAGGCCGCCCGCTACCGCACGGCCCATCCATCCGCAATCTCGTGGCCGAGGGTGTCCTCGCCGACCAGGTCGGGCTCGACCACTTCGCCATCGGGGAACATCACACCGACTGGATGCCCCTCTCCGCAGCGGACGTGGTCCTCGCGGCGATCGCGTCGCGCACCTCACACATACGGCTGGGGTCCGGCGTGACCGTCATCAGCTCCGACGATCCCGTCCGGGTCTACCAGCGCTACGCCACACTTGACGCCGTCTCGGGCGGCCGCGCGGAGCTGATCCTCGGCAGGGGCTCCAGCACCGAGTCCTTTCCCCTCTTCGGCTATGACCTCGCCGACTACGACCTCCTCTTCGAGGAGAAGGTCAACCTCTTCGCCGAACTGCGCAAGGAAAAGCCCGTCTCCTGGTCGGGAAGCACCCGGCCGGCCCTCAAGGGTCAGCCTGTGTATCCGCACAGCGAGTCCGGAGCGATTCCGACGTGGATCGGTGTCGGCGGGAGTCCCCAGTCCGTTGTCCGTGCCGCACGCTACGGGTTCCCGCTCATGCTCGCCATCATCGGCGGTCCCACGGCACGGTTCGCTCCGTTCGGACAGCTCTTCCGGCAGGCACTCAAGCAGTACGGCCACCCCGGCCAGCCCATCGGCGTGCACAGCCCCGGGCATGTGGCTGCCACCGACGAGCAGGCGGTGGACGAATTCTGGCCGCACTACGAGACGGCCATCCGCAAAGTCGCCCGACAGCGCGGATTCCGTACTCCCACCTTCGAGCAGTTCATGCACGACGTCGGTCCCGCAGGCGCACTCTTCGTCGGATCACCCGAAACAGTGGCAGGGAAGATCGTCACCACGCTACGGGAGCTCGATGCGAGCCGCTTCGACCTCAAATACGGGATGAACGGCCTCCCCCACGAGGCACTCATGACCAACATCGGACTCTTCGGCACCGAAGTGGCCCCGCGGGTCCGTGAGCTGATGAAGTCGTGATGTGAATCAAGCACTGACCTGAGGGGCAGGCGGCCCGTCGATACCGCCGCCCCGCCATCCCACTCTCACCTCATCCCACCGCAGTGGCACCTCAATGGCCTGTGCACGGCAGAGCCGGAGCGTGCTGAGCAATGGGAGCGGCGTCCCGAGGCCGCCGACGCGGAGTAATTGTCAATATGTGTGGATGAGCCGGCCTGGGTCGGGCTTGTTTTGTTAGTCGCCCGTCAGATCCTCCCCGCGATACGGTATCCACCGGTATCCAGGCTGGAACACTTCGTAGTCGGAGCTCAGGTCAAGTTCCGCATGCAGCTCTTCGCAGAGCACGAGCCCGTGGATGCTGCCATCGTTCAGTTCATCTGACCACTCGCACCCGAGCTCAGCAGGGTCCACGAGTGATTCCGGATCCCAGCCGACCTTCGCGGCGACATATCCATGGAACTGCGCGAGCAGTTCGTGGAGTTGGTTTCCCAGTTCGCTCAGCTCTGCTGCGGTGAGCTCGAATCTGGGGAGGCTGCCGTCCAGGCCGCAACCCCGGCTGACGGCCACGGGCAGGATCGAGAGCTCGATGTATGAGCCCACCTTCGCCAACATCGGCCGGTGGAGGGGGATGCGGTGGGCGCCCGCGCGAAGCACCCGCGGCTTGGGGTCGATGCGGGCGGCAATCTGTGCTGCCTCGGCGTCATCGCCGAAGTTCACCACGAGCTCGAAACAGATCGCCACGGTTCTTCTGCCTCCCCAGCCTCACGCAGCCCGAGTTTCAGTACGTTCGACGAGGATGCCATTCTCGAACCTTGCGCCCGCGCGGACCAAGGGCACCAGGTGGGATCCGGTGATCGCCCGCCACCGGGCTTGGGCGGACTCGATGAGTTTGAACACCATCGCAAGGGCTGCAGCCGGGCTTCCGGCGCCGCGGGTGACCTTGGTCCGGAGCTTGACGGTGGAGAACGTCGACTCAATCGGGTTCGTGGTTCGCAAATGGACCCAGTGCTCGGCTGGGAAGCGTAGAACGCCAGCAGCTCGTCCAGGTCGTCGGTGATCTTCGCGACGGCTTTGGGCCACTCTATTCCGTAGCCCTTCGCGAACGCGCGGGCCGCCTGCTCTGCATGGGCCCGATCCTCGGCGTTGTAGATCTCCTGCAAGGCTCTGCGGGCCCCGGTGTGCACGGACTTCGGCAGGGAGTTGATCACATTCCAGGTTTTGTGAACCCAGCACCTTTGATGCCGGGCCTGCGGAAACACCTCCGCCAGAGCCCCCCACAGGCCCATCGCCCCGTCCCCGACCACCAGGGCCGGGTCCTTCATTCCCCGCCGCCGGCAGTCGCGCAGCAGGTCGGCCCATGATTCGGTGGACTTCCGCAGACCCTCCGCGAGCGCGATCAGTTCCTTGGTGCCATCGAGTCGGACGCCCATCAGGACCAGGACGCAGGAGTGGGCCTGGCCGAGGCGGACCTTGGGGTGGACGCCGTCGGCCCACACATAGACGTAATCGGTGGCGGACAGGTCGCGGTTCTGGAAGGCGGCGTGGTCGTCCTGCCACTGCCTGGTGAGCCGGGTGACCGCCGCTGCAGACAGGCCGGCCGAGCTTCCGAGGAACTGCTCGAGTGCGGGCACGAAGTCGCCGCTGGACAATCCGTGCAGGTGGAGGAGCGGGAGGACTTCGCTGATCTTTGGGGACTTGCGGCACCAGGGCGGCAGGATCTTGGAGGAGAACCGGTGACGCTCGCCGGTCTCCTCGTCGACGCGACGATCGTTGACCCGAGACACCCGTACCTCAACAGAGCCGGCGGCCGTGGTCACGGTGCGGGGACGGTGATGACCATTGCGCACCACCAGGCGGCGGCCGCGTTCGTCCCGCTCGGCGGCCAACTCGGCTAAATATTGGTCGACTTCTGCCTCAAGAGCAGCGGCGAGCATTCTTCGGGCCCCTTCCCGCACGATCGGCATCAGGGGCCACGAAGCCGTCGCCCGCCAGTTGGACGTCCTCGCCGGGTACGTCGCCACCCCGATCACCGCCCGGCGCGGCCTGCTCGCCCGCCTGCACTACCTCACCCGCTCCGACCGCGCCCGCGCCGCCGCCCGCGAGGCCGGCCTGACCGCCACGCCCCGCACCATCAGGGCCTGGCTGGCCGGCACCTGCTCCCCGTCCCGTGCGAACCTGGCCGCGATCGAGCAGGCCTACCGCGCGGTGCGGCGGGAGAACGTCGCCCGGTATCTGCTCGCCCGGCTCAACCGCGACGGGCGCGGGACCCGGGTGGAGTTCCACCCGCTCAACCAGAGTCAGGTCTCCCGGCCCCACCAGCGGGCGGTCGAGTTTCGCACGCTGAACGTACGGCGCTGGGACCGGATCGTTGCCGCATGGGTCGCCGACGATGACGACGCCCTCGACCATGCATGGGTCGATGACGCCGTGGTCGACCTCGGCTCCCCGTGGGGGCAGTACGAATACGTCACCAACATCGGATTCGCCGCCTGAGTCGGCCGGATACCCCTAGGACTGCTTGGGTGTCTAGGCCGAAGAGCGACAGACGTCACAAAAGCAAGGATGTTGTCACCGGGCCGACGACAGAGTTCTACCGGAGGGGGACAGGTGGCTGAGTGGTGCCGGGTGTCACCGTGAGGTCTCGCCGCAGGATCGTCGTCCCCTTGTCGCGTTGGATAGTCTCCGTGCTGTGACGGCCGATCGTGCTGGCGCCGCGGGACTGCAGGCGTCCATTCTGGAACAGACACGCGCTTCGCCGGGCGGGAGCGGGTTTTACTTCGACTTCGACGGCACCCTCTCCCGAATTCAGGTCGACCCGGCGACGGTCTTGCCGGTACCGGGTGCGGTGCAGGCACTGACCAGGCTCGCGCGTTTGGTCCGCGCCGTCGGCATCGTCTCAGCGCGTCCGGTGGACTTTCTGCGACCACGGTTCGGGGAGGTGCCGGGTGTGGTGCTGCACGGTCTGTACGGGCTGGAGCGCTGGCAGTCGGGGACGACGACCTATGCCCCTGGTGCCGAGGGATGGGAACCGGTGGTCTCGGGACTGCTTGCTCGGGCCCGAGGAGAACTGCCAGGCGAGATCCTCATCGAGGACAAGCGCCTGTCCATGGCCCTGCACTACCGGCGGGCACCTCGATTCGGGGAGCGCGCAATCCAGTGGGGTCGCGACCAGGCGCACCGTCACGGCCTGGTGCTCGAGATCGGTCCGATGACAGTGGAGTTGAAGCCGCCGATCGATCGAGACAAGGGCACCGTGCTCGCGCAGGAGGCCTCGGGACTGCGGTGCGTGTGGTACTTCGGTGACGGCGTACCTGACCTGGCCGCCTTCCGAGCCTTGGACAGTTGGTCCGCCGACTCTCCGGACAGAACGGCAGCGCGCATCGCCGTTAGTCACCCGGACACTGACGCTGCCCTGCTCCAGGAGGCCGATGTAATCCTGGAGGGGCCCGACGCGGTTCCGGCCTTTCTCGACACCGTGAGCACGGCGCTGGATCACCGGCCCAGAGGGTAGACGTGGCACTGCTGCAACCGCCCCATGTCCGGGGCGCGGTCGCGCATGGCCTCGCCGTCCAGCTCCAGCTCGAATACGAGACCGAATCCTCCTGTCCCGAACCGCTCGGAGAGTTGCCGCCAGTCCTCCCTCAGCTTGCGCACCGCCGCCACCGTGGTCGCCGCACAGGTGCCCGCACAGAGGAACACCCGCGTCCCCTCCCAGTCCACGGCCTCCAGCACCGCGTACTCGAAGCAGACGCCGGCTCCGGGTTCCACCCGACGGCGAAAGGTGCGCTCCGTGTTTCCGTGCAGAGGGCGGACGTGGACACCGCGTACAGGTACACCGTTCTCCTCACTTAGAGAGAACTCGCACGCGAACGGCGCCTGCCTGAGCAAGACATCTGTCGTGCTGTTGTACACCGGGCCGCCGACCAGCACCACACAGTCGCTCCTGCGCACCGTGTTCCTGATCTCCTCGGAGGACGCCTGCCAGTCCGCGACATACCTCGACACCGGCATGCTGGCTGTGACCCGACAGCGTAACGGCCGGTAAACGATCCGCTCGGGAAGACCGACGCCCTGAAGTAGCCGGGCCAGAGGATTCGCGTGAAGCGCGTCGGCGAGATCGAGCGCCTCACGGTACTCCAGCTCGCTGATCGCCGTCCCTGCGAACCCCAACTGCACTGGCACCGTCCCAGAGGCGCTCGCAGGCGCGATGTCAAAGCTGGGCACGACCACCAGGACGGAGTTCTTCGAGGATGTACCGACCCGGAACAGCTTCCACACGCGGCTACGCCGTGACAGCCAGGCAGCCACCAACGCCACAGCGCTCGCCAAGACGGCCAGCACAGCAGCACTAGCGGCATTGGTCAGAACATCCCGCACGAACCCCATCGGGCCACCCCCATCGCCGGCGATCCTCAGCGCGCTGCGGGGCGTCATCCTAGGTGCGCATCAGGCTGAAACGTAGTCCGAGAAGGTAAGTCAGCGTGCTGAGCCTCTCCGACATAGCGGATAACCCCGCTCGGCGCGGCTCGCGGTCCGTGCCAGAACCTGCGGACGTGACCGTGGACCGCGCCGCCGTCACGAGATCATGGGTCGTACCCCTCCGGACATCGCAGGAGGCCGCGTAGTTCCCGGTGACGGGAACCGCTGCAAGCCGGTCCCCGCACGGTCGCACAGCGATACCGTGGTGACATCCGCACCGTCCCGCCTGGAGGCCACGATGACCGACCAGCCGGCCCCCGCTGACGGAGCCGTCCGGCAGCAGCTGGAGCCCGCGGTCGCCGACGCCGTCCGCGCCTACGCAGCCCAGACCCGCGAGCGCGCGGATCAGTTCGCCGCCGTCCTGGAGGACATCGCCGAAAACGGCCTGCCCTCGCCCGAGGACTGCACCCCCTGGGAAGACCTGCGGGAGGCGCACCTCGCCCGCCTCACCGCGCAGCGGCCGGCCGTAGCCTGATGCCTCAGGGACACGGGCCCCGCCGCGCCCGGATCGCGTTCTCCGACTCCGCCGCCAAGCAGCTGGAGAACATCACCAGCGAGACGGACATCCACGCCCTCGACCGCGCCCTGGTCGTCATCTCCGTCGACCCAGAGGCCGGCGCACCGATCCCCGGCGACACCACCGGCCCCCAACTGCGCCAGTACACCGACGACGTCGAAGCCGTCCGCATCCTTTACTACGTCACGGTGCTGAGCACCGTGGTCGTCGTCGCCTACATCGATGTCTGATCCGCACCCAGTCAGCGGTCCTGGCGCGGCACCACAACTTTCCGGGTCGGCCGTCCTGCGAGCGTCGGTCCATCCCTTCGGCGCCCCGCGCACTTTGAGGTCAGCGGGAGGAGGGCAGGCCGGGATAGGGCTGGGTGAGGTCGCCGCTGAGAGCGGCGCGCGTGTTGCGGGGTGAGGGTCCTGGCGCGGCCCCACGGTGCCCCGGGGCCGCCTTCGACGTCCTAAGGGCTGTCCCGTAAATGATCTTCGGTGTGTTGGATGACCTGCTTGTTTCTCCGTCATCCCGCCAGCGTGAGGTTGTGCAGGCGGGCGATGCCGAGCATGGCGTGGTGGACGCCGTCGCCCTTGAGGCGGCAGTCGCGGAGGATCTTCCACCCCTTCATGCGGGCGAAGGTGTGCTCGACGCGGGCGCGGACCTTGCGGTGGGAGGCGTTGTGTTCCTCTTTCCAGGCTGAGAGTTCGGCCTGGCCGCGTTCGCGGCGGTGCGGAATGACCAGGCCGGTGCCCCGGTATCCGCCGTCCGCGATCACGGTGGTCCGGCCGACGGCTTCCTTCGCTCCGGACAGCTCCCACGCCTTGCAGTCGTTGCGGTTGCCCGGCAAGGGTCGGCCGACGGCGACGACGAACCTGGTGTCGGCGTCGATGACGACCTGGTGGTTGGTGGAGTACCTGTAGTTCTTCGACTGCTCGGCGATGGTGCGGTCGCGGGTGGAAACCAGGGTGCCGTCCACGATCAGCACGGTGTCCTTGCGGAACCGCTTGCGCTGCTGGAGCGCGAGTCGCGGCCCAAGGTGGTCGATGACGCGGTCTGCGGCCGACTTCGAGGCCCCGAACAGCGGGGCGATCTGCCGCATGGTCAGGTTCGTCCGCCAGTATGCGGCGACCAGCAAAACCCGGTCCTCCAGCGGCAGGCTCCATGGTCGTCCTCTACGGACCGCATCCGCTCCTTCGCGGCGCAGCGCGGTGAGCAGCTTGCCGAACTTACGTGGACTCAGCCCGGTGAACGGGGCTGTCCAGGAAGGCTTCGACGCTGTGATCACACCAGACACCGCAAGATCTGTTCATGGGCCGGACCAGTGCTGGCCTGCGGATAGTCAGGAGGAGGGGTGCCACTGTGGTTCAACAGCCTTGAGCAGGCACTCGCGGTCGTCTGCGCTGATCAGTCCGTCCGTAAGGGCCTTGTCTTCCGACAACGCGCGCAGCGCAGAAGCGTGTGCGGCAAAGGCGGCCCTGCACCATTCGCGTTCCGGGTGATCGCAGTCGTTGCCGAGCAGCAGGACCTGGCGTTCGTTGTCCGCGTCGACAGGCTGAGACAGCTCCGCGGCAACGACCAAAAGGTCGACCAGGCCGGGGCGCACCGCGATGTCAGGGACGGCTGCCAAGCTGATCAGGAAGGGCAGGGCGGGTGGCATCGCAGTGCTCACGTGAAAAACGCTGTTCATCGACACGTTGCCCAGCACGCGCAGGGCCTCGGGGCCGGCTACCTGATCGAGGAGACCACGGAGCAAGGGCGGGATCCCGGCAGGACACCCGGGAATCTGCGACCAGGCGACATCGGCACAGCCCAGCAGCGCGTGGTGATCGCATTCAGCTTGCTCCATCTGCGGATACTCGCGGAGGATCCGAGCGACCGCAGCCTCCTTGGCCGCCGCATCCACTACGCACATCCCTCTGCCCCCAGCTCATACGACATCTCTCCGAAGGGCGCGTCCGTCGGATGAGACTCTTCCCGGGGCGGGCCGGCGAACGCAAGCGCCAAGGTCAACCGCCGGCAACCCCACCCTGGTAGGTACTGAACTTGATGGGGTGATGTCGGTGGCGTTCGTCTGACAGCGAGCGCGCGGTGCCGGTAGCCCTGGGGGTGTGAGGTACGCGCAGGGCGGCGGGCTGACAGACGCGGAGAGAACAGCGCGGGAGCGGTTGCGACTCCAGGCTGTGGAGCGCTGTGAGGGCGGGCAGAAGAACGCGGAGATTGCTGCTGACCTGCGGATCAGCGTGCGGTCGGTCGAGCGGTGGCGCCGGGCCTGGCGGGAGGGCGGCGAGGCTGGGGTGCTGTCGAAAGGCTCGCCGGGAAGACTTCGGCTCAGTGAAGTCCAGATCTCGAGACTGGCACGGGAGTTGGAGCGCGGCCCGCTGGTACACGGCTGGGCGGACCAGCGGTGGACACTGGCAAGGATCAAAACGCTGATCGGCCGGTTGTTCCACGTCTCCTATACGGTGGAGGGCACCTGGCAGCTGCTGAAGCGGCACGGCTGGAGTTGGCAGCAGCCGGGCAGCCGGCTGCGGTAGTGGTTCCTCAGCAGCTCGGCGCGGAGGGGAGCGGTCGTCGCATCCACGCTTCCAGCATTGCTGATGGAAGACGGCGCTGTCACGCAAGCCTGACAAAGACGTCGGGATCAAGAACGAACCCTGGTTTGCGAGGCGGTGCGCTCGCACGGCGCATCCGCCGGCGAGGACCAGCGGGTACGGGGGCCGAGCGCGATCACGTCCGCCAGGAGCCGCGTGTGCAGTTTGGGCATGTCCGTCACGCGGCTGCCCGGGCACGGGAAGCGAGGGCAGGGAAGGCGTCTTCCCACACTGTGCGCACGCTGCATCCGACCAGAGTGCGCAGCACCGGCCAGAGCTGGAGGAGCAGGTCCTGGTCAAAGGGGTGGGGCAGGTCGAAGGTGATCGACGCGAAGCGGGAGGACCGCGAGCTGCCCCAGGTGCCGGAGCCGGAGAAGCCGGCGGGCAAGGTGCTCGACTTGATGGCTGCCTTGCGGAAGTCCGTGGACAAGGCGAAGGTCTCGCGTGGTGAGGGCACCGGCACCGACGCCGAGGTCCACGAGATGCCCAAGAAGAAGACCACGGGCAAGACCAGGACCTCCGCGCAGAAGACCACGACGGCGAAGAAGACGGCCGCGAAGGAGACGACGGTCAAGAAGACGGCCACCCGCAGGTCCGGCCGCAGTGCGTAGCCGCGGGCGGTGGTCAAGGGTGGGTACGGATGTACCGAACGGCCGGACCCCATCCCGGCTCCACCTCTGCCGTGCACCACTGACACAGCGGGTTTTCTGCAGGAGAGACCATGGCGTGAGGCTAGCCGGTGGGGCTTCATGCAGCTCATCGCCGGTTTCTTTGACGCTAGCAGGCGCAACAGGTGTGGTGGTACCGCCAGTTCAGGTGAAACCCCGGCGGTGGTCGGGCCGCCGAGGCTTCCGCCCAGTCGGCCGCAGCAGGAGGTTGCTTCACCGACATCGCAAGGGCGGTGTCGGTGGCGGTTACGGGCTTCGGAGTCACCAGCCTGCTCGCACCCGGTGACACACTACGAGGCGGCGGCATATGGCGGAGCAGGCCGCCCTGTCGATCCTGATCATCCCGACCGACCTGGAACCACCGTGCCCTGGAGCTGACGTGGCTGACATGATCTTGCCCGACCCCGTCACGCGCGACATTCTCGCGATCTTCGAAGACGTGCGGTCCCGGCTGTTCGAGCGCCTGGAGAACCTGACCGACACCGAGTACCACTGGGAGCCGGTCAGCGACTGCATCAGCATCCGCCCCGGCGACGACGGTGTCTTCCGCGTCGGGAATCGAGTCCGGATGCACCAGACCCCATCACGACGATCGCCTGGCGCATCTGGCACATCGGCAACCTCTGCCTGCGCGGCTATGTGATCCACTTCTTCGAGGACGTCCCCGAGCTCGGCGACCGCCACGTGTGGCCGGGCACCGCGAAAGAGGGCGTCCAGGCGCTCGCCGAGGACTGGGAGCATTTCATCTCCCGTATCGCAGCCCTCGGCGACAAGCGCCTCCTGGCGCCGATGGGCTTGGGCCCCGGCGGTTGGGCCGATGAGACCTATCTGAAGCTCGCGCTGCACGCTCTGGACGAGGTCGCGCATCACGGCGGCGAGATCGGCCTGCTGCGCGACCTGTACCTGCGCGAGGGCGTCTCATTTCGGAGGCGGGTGACCTTGTCCGGCGGCCGTGTGCTGCCGAACAACGGCCGGGGCCAGCAGCTATCTCCTCCCTCCCGGCCAGGCCACCGTCCGGGACATCCACGAAGCGTTCCTCGCACTCGCCGTCTGCCTGATCACCCACCGCCACGTCCAACGGCCTTCGTAGGAACAGTAAGCGGGTCCGGTGAGGTCCGCTGCGGTTCGGCAGCGCCCCGAAGGGGCGCGGGGAACTGCGTGACCAGCCACGATGGCGCCGCAGGCGGCAGACGGCAGGTCGTGGCACTTCCAGCGGAGCGGCTTAGCTAGAAGTCAGCACCACTGGGGTGGGGTGGACGGTGTGGTTTGATGCGCGGGCTGTGACCGTGCGCCGAGTTCTTCCGTATGAGGGGGCTGCCTGAGGCGCCGGGCGGCTCGGGGGAGGGCGGTCGCGTGGGGAGCGCGATCGTGGGGGCGTCATGTACCGGGCATCGGAGGGGGTTTTCGTCGTGGGTGCTGGCAGAGGCGGCGGCATACGGAGGGGAAGGTGCGGTTGGCGCGGGGCGGCGCTCGCGGTGGGGGGTGCGCTGATGGCGGGGCTGATCGGCGTGGGCGTCCCGCAGGCGCAGGCCAGCGAGAGCACCGGGTCGGTTGACTCGCTGCGGACCGGCTGGGACCAGGGGGAGTCCGGCCTGAGCGGGGCGGACGTGCGGTCGTCGTCGTTCGGGCAGTTGTGGAAGGCCCCGACGCAGCTGGACGGGCAGATCTACGCGCAGCCGCTCGTGGTCGGCGCCACGGTGGTGGCGGTCACGGAGAACAACGTGGCCTACGGCCTGGACCGGACCACCGGCGCCGTGCTGTGGCAGCGGAACTTCGGGCCCGCGTGGCCGGCCGCGACGCTCAGTTGTGGCGACCTCGCGCCGAACGTCGGCAGCACCGGCACGCCGGTGTACGACCCGGCGAGCGGCGCGGTCTACCTGACGACCAAGGTCGACGACGGCCCGAACGCCCTCAACCCGCACTGGTACATGCACGCGCTCGACCCGGTCACCGGCGCGGAGAAGCAGGGCTTCCCCGTGACGATCCAGGGCTCGGCGTCCAACGACCCGAGCCAGTCGTTCCTGCCCGCGTACGAGATGCAGCGGCCGGGACTGCTGCTGCTCGACGGGGTCGTGTACGCGGGCTTCGGCGGGCACTGCGACGCCAAGCCGTACCGCGGCTACGTGGTCGGCGTCAGCACGACGTCGCCTTCGGTGACGTCGATGTGGGCGGCGGAGACCGGCGCCAGCAACAGCGGCGCCGGTATCTGGCATTCCGGCGGCGGGCTGGTCTCGGACGGTCCCGGCCGGATCTTCGTGGCCACCGGAAACGGCGTCAGCCCGGCGCCCGGTGCGGGCACCTCGCCGCCCGGCACGCTCGCGGAGTCCGTGGTCCGGCTCCAGGTGCAGCCCGACCAGAGCCTGAAGGCCACGGACTTCTTCAGCCCGTCCAACGCGCCGACGCTCGACCAGCTCGACACCGACCTCGCCTCCGGCGGCCCGGTGGGCCTGCCGGACAGCTTCGGCACCGCCTCCCACCCGCATCTGCTGGTGCAGCAGGGCAAGGACGGCCGGGTGTTCCTGCTGGACCGTGACCACCTCGGCGGGCGCTCGCAGGGCCCTGGCGGAACGGACGCGGTCGTGGGCGTCACCGGGCCGCTGAAGGGCCAGTGGGGCCACCCCGCGGTCTGGGGCGGTGACGGCGGCTACGTGTACGTCGTCGGCAACGGCGGCTCGCTGACGGCGCTGCACCGCGGCGTGACCGCCAAGGGCGACCCGGCGCTGAGCGTCGCGGGCGCGAGTCAGGACTCCTTCCCCTACACCAGCGGCTCGCCGGTGGTCACCTCCGACGGGACGCGCTCGGGCAGCGCCCTGGTGTGGGTCGTGTGGTCGGGCGGCCCGACGGGCGTGGGCGCCCAGTTGCGCGCCTACGACCCGGTGCCGGACGCGGACGGCGTCCTGAAGCTGGTGTGGTCCGCGCCGATCGGCACCGCGCCGAAGTTCGCCGTCCCCGCGACCGACGGCAACCAGGTCTTCGTCGGGACACGGGACGGCAGGGTCTACGCGTACGGCAACCCGGTGGGCAGCCCGCTCAGGGGCGGACCGGTCGACTTCGGGACGGCGCGGGTCGGCGGCACGGTGCGTACCGACGTCGTCCTGACGGAGAATCAGAACCCGTCCAGGGCGCTTGCGATCAGGTCGGTGAGCGTCGAGGGCCCGTTCACCGCGGACACCTCGTCGCTGCCGGCCTCGATCCCGGCCGGTGGGCAGCTCACCGTGCCGGTCACGTTCAGGCCGACCTCGGTCCTGGGCGCGAGCGGCACGCTCACCGTCGCCACGGGCGCGGGTACGTTCGCGCTGAGCCTGCACGGCGTCGGGACCAAGGCCGGGCTGGCCGCGTTCCCCGGCACGGTGTCCTTCGACAACCAGCCGACGGGAACCGCGGCCACCGCGAACGTACAGGTGACCAACACCGGCACCGAGCCGGAGACCATCACCTCCGTCGCCTCGCCCACCGGGCCGTTCAGCGCGGACAACCTGCCGAGCGCCGACCCGGCGGATCCGACGGTCGTCCCGGCCCAGGGTTCGGTCGTGCTCCGCGTCGGCTACGCGCCCACGGCCACCGGCCGGCACTCCTCGTCGATCACGCTGACGAGCACCAGCGGCACGCTGACCATCCCGGTGGAGGGCAACGCGATCAGCGGCAAGGGCCACCTGCTGCTCACTCCCCCGTCGCTGGCGTTCGGCGGGGTCACCCGCGGCACGTCGGTCACCAAGTCGTTCACCATCACGAACTCCGGGAACGTTCCGGTCACGATCACCAAGGCGAAGGCGCCGGCCGGCGTGTTCACCAGCGCGGACCCGCTGCCCGAGGGCCTGGTCATCGGTCCCGAGCAGAGCGTGCGGCAGACCGTGACCTTCTCGCCGACCGCCGTCGGGGCCCGGTCGGCGTCCTACGAGATCACCGGCGACGCCGGACAGGGCGCGATGCTGGAGACGGTCAGCGGTACGGGCACCCCGCCGCCGGCGCAGCTCGGCACCCTGCTGGCGCGGGACACCTCCGGCACGCTGTGGCAGTACCACGGCACGGGCGTGACGGCGTCACCCCTCGCGCGGCGCCTCGGCGTGGGCCCCGGCTGGAACACGTACAACCTGATCACCAGCGTCTCGCGGGTGATGTCGGACGGCAGCGGCTCGGTGGTCGCCCGCGACGCCACGGGCACGCTGTGGCTGTACCAGGGGACCGGAAAGGCGGCGGCTCCGTTCGCGGCCCGAAGGAAGGTCGGGCCGGGCTGGGGCGCCTACACCTCGCTGACCGGCACGGGCGACCTCACCGCCGACGGCAGGGCCGACCTGGTCGCCCGCGACACCAGGGGCAATCTCTGGCTCTACCGCGGCACCGGCAACGCCACCACCCCCTTCGCCGCCCGCATCCTGATCGGCACAGGCTGGAACACCTACAACGCGCTGACCGGCGCGAGCGATGTGACGGGGGACGGCAGGGCCGACCTGGTGGCCCGTGACACCCAGAGCCGCCTGTGGCTGTACCGCGGCACCGGCAAGGCCACCGCTCCCTTTGCCGCCCGCACCCTGATCGGCGGTGGCTGGAAGACCTACAACGCGTTCGCCGGACCGCGTGACGTCACCGGCGACGGCAGGGCCGACCTGCTGGCGCGCGACACGGCGGGAGAGCTGTGGCTCTACCGCGGCACCGGCAACGCCGCGGCGCCGTACGCGGCGCGCGTCAACGTCGGGCCCGGCTGGAAGATCTACAACTCCCTGGTCTGAGCCCACGGCCCCAGGGAACGACGGGCGGCGTGGCTGTGTCGCTTCGAAGTCCGAGGAGGTCCGGCAACTGGGGTGGATTCCGCGGGCCACGCTGGCGAGAGCATTCGCACCGTGCGGAATCCGGCCGGCTGCGAGCCCGGTGGCTGATGTGGACGCTGACGAGCGCCCACCGCGACCTTCGCGACGCGGCCACGGCCGCCCTGTACTGGTACGGATGGCACGACATCAGCGGACTGTTCACCCTGACCCTGGAAGCGATCACCGTCAACGACGCCTACGTCGGCGAACGCATGGTCGCCGCCTGCTACGGCGCCGCGACGGCCCACCAACCGCACACCCCGTACCTTGAAGCTGCCGTGCCTGCCTACCTGACAGGGCTGCTGAACACCTTCACCGGGCACCAGGCCACCCACCCCACCTTCCACGCACTGACCCGGTACTACGTCTCCTCAACGCTCGACCTCGCCCACCGCTACTACCCCGCCACGGTCCCCAACGCTGCCGAACTGCCCTTGGCCTTCACGCCAGCACCGACGATCACACCGCTGCCCGAGGGCGATCCACGCCGTGAGGACGTCCATAGCACGATGGGCATGGACTTCGGCAACCCTCGGGCGTCTGTTCCAGGGCCGTAGGAACTACGACGACTCCCACCCCGGACACCAAGAAGCCACCGCCCTCGTCCTCGGCGTCGTCCACGCGCTGGGCTGGCGCCCCGACCCGTTCGACGAGGTAGAACGCCGCATCACCTCAGCAACGTCCCGACAAGGCCACACTTCCAGCAGCCGGATCGACCGTTATGGCAAGAAGTACGGCTGGATCGGCTTACACACCATGGCGGGCATGCTGGCCGACCGCGGCCAGCCACCCGAGGAACTCGAAGTAGACATCGACCCAACCTTCCCGCAGCCCCGCCGCCTGTCCCGGTCCCGCTCGACACGTGGACGCCGCGGACACCGGAAGACGACCTCGAGTGGCTGCGCCACGGAATCGTCAACGTGCCGGACGACCTCCTTGCACCGGCCCGGCTCGACGCGGGCGAAGGGCCATGGCTGCTCGTCCACGCAGAGATCGACACAGAGGGCATCGCCACCGGACGCGATACCTTCGGCCTGTTCAACACTGTCCTTGTCGACCAGGAGAATCTGACCCAACTCCTGGAGGAGTTCGCCGTGCGCAGGTGGCGGAGCCGGGCGTTGAGTTCTGGGGCCGGTTGCTCCCCCTCCGGCTCGCCGAGTGGGCGGAGGATGTCGCTCGCCGTCCGTGGATCGTCGAGCGTCTTCGGGTGTGCTGGGGTGACAACTTTTGGTCGAGTCGGCCGTGGGTGTATGAATGAGATGGCTGTTGACAGCGGTGTGGTCAGGTCACGCTGCCGGCGTGCATCCGTGTCCTCCGGCAGAGGTCCCCGGATGCATTGCCTATCAGCCCGTGGCCGTCGGCTGAGAACCTCCGGCTTGGGCATGATGGCAGTCTGCAGGCGGAAGTGCCCATCAGCCCGGATGGCAGAGGCTTTCGGCAGGGCTCGTCATCCAATTCAGAGGGCGCTTTCGCGATTCCGGTCGGATCTGAACAGCTCGGCAGGTGAAACGCTCACGTTGACAGCTCGGGCACCGGGTTGTCTTCGACCTCATGGAGACAACCGTGCCGGCAGGAACGAATCCGCGGGCAGGATGCCGTCCGTGGGCGCAGTCCTGCTCTGAACAGCACCCACTTGCAGTTGTTTGTGTGCCAGGGGTGAACAGTGCAGCTTGCCGACGGTCGGCGGCTACCAGGTGAGCGGGGAGGCGCCCAATGGCTCGGCGGAACGCGTCAGACGGGGGTGAAGCGTCGAGTAGGTGATCCTTGTCGGCAAGTAGGTCACTTCGCCAAACGGGCCGTCAACGGTGACCAGTTCGGCTTCTGCCGCGGCCGGGTCGGGAACCGGCAGGTCCGCTACGAGGCGGCGCGGGAAAAGACCGAGATCCTGAATCCACATGGAGATTCTGGCCAGGTCTACATGAACCCGATAGCTTCCGCCCTCCCTGGCCCGACGACGCAGTGCTTCGAGCGTTCCGGCAGCGCCGAGAATGGCCGCTATGTAGTCATTGAGTAGACGGGTCGGTGGCATGCGGGGTCCATCGAAGGAGCCTTCCTCGGCGGCGAAACCGGTCGCCGCGCAGGCGAGTTGGTCAAAGCCGCCGCGGTGTGACCACGGACCGGTCGCGCCCCAGCCGTGGACCTCGAGCAGGACCAGGCCGGGCCGACGCTCGACAAGTGCGAGGGGACCGAAGCCCTTCTCGTTGAGGCCGAGGTAGTTGCTCGCGTACACGTCGGCCCCGGCGAGTACTTGCCAGAACTTTTTCGCGTGCGCGGATCTGGTCAGATCACAGAAGGCCGCACGCTTCCCGATCCCGGTCTCGACGATCATGCAGTTTGGGTCGGCATGTGCCGGGTGGGACATGTGCAGTACCTCGGCGCCAAGTTCCCCGGTCATCCGTGTCGCCATGGGGCCGGAGATGACATGCGTGTTGTCCAGCACACGCAACCCGCTGAGCGGCAATGCGTCGCTGCGCGTCACGTCCAAGGGCGGGAACGGCTCAGGTGCGGAGTCGGCGATCTTCTCGATCCGGATCAGCGGACTGTCCTGGAGTTGTCGGCCTTGTGGGTGGGAGCGCCACTCTGCTTGGGTCCGCACCGCGGTCGCAGTGCCACCGCGAGCACAGATCGCCTCTTCGAGATCGAAGGCGTCCCAGCGTGCGATGGCATCGGCCATGCGCCGGCGATCCGGCGGGCAGTCGAGCACGGCGCAGACGATGTCCCGCAATTTGGGGTAAGGCATCATCACATGGATATACCGTCCATCCCCGGATCGGTAGAAGTCGCTGTACCCGTACAGATTTGGGTCTTCCCAGATCTCGAATACGCCGACATCTCTGACTCGGGTCAGGTGAATCGCCATGAGTTGATACAGAGCGGAGTCCACTGACACCGCCACATCCTGTCCCTGGCCCCCGCGCTCTCGCCACACGGCAGCAGCCTCCGTCCCGAGCGCCGCAAGGGCGGCCGCGGCCGCGTCACCAATGCGGTGCACCGAAGGAGCCACCGGATCGGCACCTTGGACCGACACCTTTCCGCCAATTTCGGCTTCATTTATTCCGAGTTCCCGGTACAGGCCGTCAAGGATATCGCTCGGTCCGCCGACCGAAGTTTCGCCGACGAAGTCCGTCGCGTTTTCTGTGTTTGAACGCATCAGATCAACACCCTTACTTTCGGATCTTGAAGATGAATCGACTACTCGAGCGGCACGCAATAGGTGGTCGAGCCGCAAATTTCATGGCGAAGAGGCTCTGAAAAGTAGTCGAATTTCTGCTTTTTCTCGATATTTCTGACGGGTGAGTGAGTTCGATGCCGCCTCGGCCTCACCGAAAAAGACGCTCAGAATCGGTGAGGCGCATACGGGGCGCCACGGGGCAGGAAGTCCAGGTGAGTTCCAGGTCACGGAAGACCATGGCGGAGAAGGTTCGGCCGGTGCCTGACGGCTCGCCGTTCGGGGTGAGTCCGCCCGCATGCACCGTCACCGTCAGAAATGTCGAGCCTGCCAAGTGCTGAAGCCACACTCAGCCGACGCCCATGCCCTGGGCGCACCCTGGAGATCACCGTTCGCACCCTGTTCCGCGAGTCCGAGCACGATCTCCAGGCCCATGGAAGCCATCGAACCGGTGACCAGAGGGGTCTGCCCGGTCACGTCGAAGTAGGCCCTTAAGCCACCGATTTCTCGACCCGGTCGAGGAATTCGTTGACACGTGCGGCGAAGACTTCCGCGTACTGGAAGAGGAAGCCGTGCCCGGAATCCGGGTAGACAACCAGCTCGGCGTTGGGCAGACGCTGCGACATGATGAACGAGTTGATCGTCGGAATCATCACATCGTCGTGGCCGTTGGCAACCAGAACGGGATGGTACAGCCGGCCCAGCTCAGGATAGGCGGCATCGCCGCCGCCCATGGAGAAGTTCTTGATGGCCGCGATCTGCTGCTCATACGAGTCCGGGCTGACTTCAGGCGCCCGGTCCACGCGGCGGTGCGTCCGCTCCCACAGGCCGTCCCCGGCTCGTATCCCCGCGCTGGACTCGGTGAAGAACAGGACACGCAGCGCCGCCAGATCCATCTCCGGTGCCGATCGCAGTGGCCCGACCTGGGGCTTTGAAGGCAAAATGCCGTCTCCCGCACCTGGTCCCGTGCCCGCGAGAACCACCCGGCGCACCATCTTGGGGAAGCCCAGGGCCAGGTGCTGAGCGATGTAGCCGCCCAGCGAGAACCCGATCACGTCCACCGGCCCCTGGGCGACGGTGGTGACGAAGGCTGCAGCAGCCTGTGCCATCTCGGTGACGGTGCCCTGGGTCCTGCCACCGGACCGCCCGATGCCGGCATTGTCGAACAGGATCACAGGCCGCTCTTGGGCGAGGGCATCAACAAGCAGCGGGTCCCAGTCGTCCATCGTGCCCCGGAACCGGTTCAGGAAGACGAGCGGAGTTCCGGTGGCCGCGCCGAACTCGCGGTAGGCGAAGCGGATCCCATCAACTTCCACGAAAGAGTCGGAAATATCGAGAGAGGAGAGTGTCATGGCAACTTCCTGTCTGAGAAATTTGTAAGGCGCGGGCGCGCGTTTCGCGTCCGCCCGGCTGAAAGCCGATCGCGCATGCTGATTCAGGACACGTTGCGATCTGAAACGGTCGCTGACCGCTTGGTTCCACGCCCTTGATTTCACCGCGCAAACAAGTGACGAAACGCAGGTTCAAGACAGAACATCGAAGGCCTTGTGTATGCCCCAGCCCATTGATCAGCGTCACCGAGGTAGGGAGTGGATCTGTGGAACAAACCGACGGCGACGGAAATCACCGCGCTGATCACGCATGACCGATGCCCTGTCGCGCCCGCCAGCAAGCATTCCTGCTTCGAGTAGTTCCTCCAGTGAAAAGAATCGTTGACCGCAACCGTCGCTGTCCAACGAAAGTCAGAGACTGCACTTATCTCACGGAGAGATAAGACGCGTCGCTTCCTTTGGTAGCCGGGGTCATTGTGTTGGTGTGACGAGTCTTGGTGAGCGCCTGGTGCCGGATGAGCTGTGGGAATTGTTCCGGCCGGTGGTGCCGGAGACGGTGGGCGTACGTGCCCGAGGTGGTGGCCGGCGGCGGGCCGGCGACCGCAAATGTCTGGCTGTGATCGTGTTCGTGGCCACGTCAGGCTGCTCGTGCGGCAGTGGCCACCGGTTTTCGGGCCTGCCTGGCCCAGGGCCTACCGGCGCTTCTCCCGCTGGAGCCAGGCCCGGGTCTGGGCCCGTCTGCAGCGCGTCATCCCGACGAGCTCGGAGCCCAGGGCGCCTGGACTGGTCACGCTTCGCCGTCGACTCCGTCAGCGTCCGAGCCCCCACAGGGGGCTGCTGACCGGACCGAATCCGACCGATCGGGGCAAGAGCGGATCGAAAATCCATCTGGTCGTGGACCTCGGTGGCCTCCCGTCGCCGTCGGCATCGACTGCGGGAAGACCCACCACCGCACGCTGATCCTGGACGCCGAAGGCGACACGCTGCTGTCGCGGCGGTCGCCACCGACGTCTGCGCGAGCGCTTACCTCCGTGGCTCTGTCCGCGTTCGGGTGCGAAGACGGGCGGCTGGTGAGGCTTCCGCCCTCCGCCGGCGTCCCGGGCGGCGAACAGCTCGCGGGCCACTTCTCCCGGCAGGTACTGGGTGATCAGCCGTACTCGCGGATCGTCCGACGAGCCTGCCGGAGCGGCGAATCCGAACCGCGCTTTGGTGTGGAGGACAAAGCCGTCGGCCTCGGCCCGGGCCCGCCGGCGGGAGCGCACCGGGGCTGCCACCGTGCCCTGACGGCCTCATCGATCAGCCCTGCGTGCACGGCACTGGGACGGCGGCGCATTCCCGGCCGGGTGGTGACCCACCTCTGTACGTGCACTGGGAGATCCCCAGGAGGACAGCCACGTTCTCCGTGGAGCCCTTCTCCGCCCTGAGCAGGAAACGGACAGCGGCGTCACCCGCGGGCACGGGACGGGTCAGCAACGCCCGCTCAAGTCCCCTGACGATCTCGCCCGTGCCCGCCCCGAGCGTTCTGCCACCGCGATGGCTGGTGCACCGGGGCCGTCTGCTGTCCCAGATCTCTCACACCAGGCGGTTCCCCGGCCAGTTCGCACACAGCCAAGACACCGCCGCGGATCCTCGGCTAGAGAGCCTGCAACAGCCCAAGCCCGGGGGCGCCCTCCGGGAGCAACCGTGAACCTTCAACCGCCATTTACGCCATCCGTACGCGCTTGGTACGCGAAACGTGCGCTTCACGCTAGGGTTGCGGGACAGGAGGTGCTGCATGTCCGAGCTGTTCGACGCGGTCGACGCGCTCATCGCGTCCCGCTCCCCGCTGCCGCCCCCGGCGGAGCGCAGGCGGCTGCGCCAGGCGCACGGCCTGACGCTGGACGAGGTGGCCGCCGCACTGCAGGTGCGGCGCGCGACGGTCAGCGGCTGGGAGGCCGGCAAGACCGAGCCACGGCCGCCGGAGCGCGACGCCTACGCCCGCATGCTCAAGCAACTCGCCCAGCTCTACCCCGCCAATGCTCCGGTGCCCCCCGAGGACACGGCGGTCCCCGAGGACACGGCGGTCCCCGAGGACACGGCGGTCCCCGAGGACACGGCGGTCCCCGAGGACACGGCGGTCCCCGAGACGCCCGCCGTTGAGGCCGCTCCTGCACCATCGGCAGGCCCGACCGCGGAGCCTGAGCACACCGCACACCGCCCCGCGACCCCTGCCGCTGCACCGCATCCGGCCGCCACGACCACGCCGACATCGCGCCGCCAGAGCGAGAGAAAACCCGTTCCGGCAGGCGGCGCTGACCCGCGGTTCGAGAACGGGCCGCTCGCGGTCGTCGACGTCACCGACGGCCACGTGCTGGCGTACTGCGTCGGCGGCCTGGTCCTGGACGTCCCGGCGAAACCCATTCCGGCCCTGGTGGAGTGGACGCTGAGCGAGGGGCGGCTCGGCCAGCCGAAGCTGTCCGGGCCAGGCAAGGACGCCGACCCGCTGATCGTGCTCACCAAGACCGCGTGCGAGCACTACGGCCTGCCCGTCACGCTCACCAAAGAGGAACGCCTGGCCGGCCGGATCCCGGAGAGCCACAAAGTCATCAAGCAGTTGACGCGCGCCAACTGGCAGCTGACGAAACGTGGGTTCGGGCCGTGGGCGCGGGTCTACCGCCCGGCGCAGGGTTCGGAGCGGGCCTGCGTGCAGCTGTGCATCCCGTCCTGGGACGCGCTCGACACCCGCCACTGGGCCGATGCCGCCCAGCTCCCGCCGGCGGACCTCGCCCGGCTGCTGAGCACATATGCGGCCCGCGTGATGACACCACGCGGATCGACCGCCGTGACCGGCCTGGAGCTGATGACCGCGCTGCACCCGCCGACCCGCGCCTCCGCACCGGACGCCGACGGCAAGCGGCACTCTGAGCACAACCCCGGCAGCCTGGGCAAGGACCCGGTCGACTGCGCACCGTGCGAAGCCCCCGACGGACACCCGCTCCTTGCCGACCTGCCACGCTTCCACCACCGCACCCCGGCCGAGGTCCTGGTGGAGGAGGCGTACGACTGGGCACGCCCGATGACCGACGCCGAATGCATGCAGCGGCACCTGGTCGGCATCGACGTCAACATGGCCTTCGCCGCCGGCGCCAATGGCCTGATCGTCGGCCTGGGCGCACCGACGCACGTGACGGCGCCGGAGTTCGATGCGAAGCTGCCCGGATCGTGGCTGGTGGACCTCTCGCACGTCGCCCTGTCCCGGGTGAAGGTCGGCAAGGACAAGTGGGCAGACCTGGACGCGAGTCTGCTGCCCAGCCCGTTCACGCCGAAGGGAGACCGGCCCGAGGGCCCGGCCTGGTACGCGACACCGACTGTCGCCTACGCGCAGGAGCTCGGCTACGACGTCACGCCGGTCGAGGCCTGGTTGCGGTATGACAACGGCCGCTATCTGGATGGCTGGTACCAGCGGCTGCGCGACGCGTACCTCGCCACGATGGCCGACCTCGGCGTCCACGCCGACCTCTCCCCGGCCGACTTCCTCACCGCGATGGACGGCTACAAGGACCGCGACCCGGAACTGGCGATCGTCGTCTCGGCCATCAAGGCCACGGTCAAGGGCGGCCTGGGCAAGCTGCGCGAGCGCCCGCGCGGGGAGGGCTGGAAGCCGGGCGAGCCGTGGCGGGCGCTGTCGCGTCCGACGTGGCGCCCGGACATCCGCGCGGCAGTCATCTCCCGCACCCGGATCAACATGCACCGCAAGATCGTCAAGCACGCCGCGTTCACCGGCGAGTACCCGGTCGCGGTCCTGTCCGACTGCGTCGTCTACGCCGCCGACGGGCCCTCCCCGCTGGACTTCCTGCCCTACCGCGACGGCAAGCCGCTGCCGGGCGGCTTCAAGCTCGGCGTCAACCCCGGCCTGGTCAAGCACGAAGGTACTCAGTCTGTGCTGTGGGGCGAGGAGGTTCGCGAGCGGTTCAACGCCCCGGAGCTCAACCTCGCCCGGTACATCAAGGACGGCACCGTCACCGACGCCGACAGTGGCGAATAGGGGAGTGGGCAGGCGATGAGCATGTTCGGGGACGGCCTGGACAAGGCGGTGCAAAAGGCGTTCACCCGCCCCGCACCCAAGTCCGCGGGCCCGCAGATGCGGTACATGGTCAAGCAGCTCGGCGGCACGAAAGCGGTCGCCGAACTGCTCGGCGTGTCCCAGCGGCAGGTGGAGCGGTACGTAGCGGGCACAGCCAAGAAGCCGCGCCCCGACCTCGCCGCCCGCCTGGAGCGCGAGGTAATCAAGCGCTGGCAGCCGCAGATCCGGGCTAAGGCCCGCAAGAAGGCCACGACGACCGGCGGCATCGTCATCGACGCCCGCGCCCGCATGGGCTACACCGCGCCGATCGGCTCGACCGACCAGGACCGCATCCGGCACCTGACCGTCGCCCTGCCGCCCCGCTACGCTGCCCGCCTCTTCGACGCCCAAGCGGCCGGCGCAAGCGACACCGAACTCCAGGAGATCGCGGCCGAAGCCCTCAAGGAGGTCTACTTCCAGGACGGCGGCCGCCGCGCCGGCAGCCTGGAAGAGGTCCGGTTCACCGACGTCGAACACCTCGAGTTCGACCTGTAGCAGCCCGCCCCGAACAGGCCGCGAGCCCGTCCCAGTTGGTCCGGGCTCGCTTGCGTATCCGTGGGGGCTCGGATGTTCATGCACACGTGCCGTGTCCAACGACCGCGGCCTCCACCAGCCACCACCCGAGGTGAGTACCTAATCCTGATCCATGCATGACAAAACGCGTTCCGGGGGCGCGTGTAGAGATCGGGGATGCAGGTTGCAGACGAACGTCCCGAGCGTCGTCGCCGACAAGCGCCTGCGGGACTACGGACAGTTGATCAGCCCATAATCGGAGTCAGTGCCGAGCGACCCGGCACATCGCACCCGTCCCGGGTGCGCTCACCGCGATCGGAGAGCATCGTGAAGAACAGCGCGTTGTGGCGAGTGGTTGACAACGAGAGTGGTAGCCAGTCCATCGTCAGCACGCCCTCCGAGGCGGTCGCGTTCGTCAACAGCCGGTTCGACACCGATGACGACGACGAGCCGTTCGTCATCACCGAGGTCGGTCCTCTCCTTCCGAAGCCGCTCGGGGTCATCACTGCATGGGCCGCCGAGAAGGATGGCGAGCGAACCGACGGACGTACTGCGCCGATCACCATCAGGCCGGTTGTGACGGACAACGCCAGTGAGTGCGAAGGCGTCGTGCTCTGGGGCGACGTATATGTCTCCTGGGACCACGACATGTACACCGTCGAGGAGCCGGAGAGCTCCGAGTTCAGCGAGGCTTACAGCGCAGCCGAGTTGAGCGCGATCCTCGACGAGTACGCCGACGACTACGAGTACGCGCCTGAAGGGCCTGAAGGGCCCGACAGCCACAGGTGGCCGAAACCGGAAGAGTTGATCACCTACGGCGCCCAGGAGTGTGCCAAGCGGTTCGGGCACCTCGACGACGACGCCCTTCTGTGGCTCGCTGCCACCCGCATCACGCTCGCGGTGTGGCGCAACACACCCGTCGAGAACTGGCATGCCGGGAAGAGTCCGCTGCACGACGGCACAATGATGCGGATCAACACGGCAACCACCCGACTCGTGCGCTCGATGCTGTCGTTCGACCATGTCGACTGGATCGGTCTCGGTCTCGCGATCGTCAACCCGTCTCGGGTTCTACCGACCGCGCAGTCTGTGCTCGAGCTTGGGCTGTCCTGTCACAACCCTGACGACCCGGCGCACGAGGTTGATCCGCGAGAAGAACTCGCGGGGATGGCACAGGTCGCGATCTCATGGGGGCGAAGGTACTGCCTTCACGAGAAGGAGTTCGGCCTGCGAACCCTGATCGAATCCTTCTGCGCGTCCGACAACGGCTGGTTCGGAGCACCGAGTTGGGGGCGCATCGTCGATCGGTTCCTTACGGCTGTCGACGACCGGGAGAATGCGCACTGGCGCATACACCGGGACAAGCCTTGGTTCGACGAGTGGTTCACCAACCGGCCGGCAGACATTGCGGGCACCACGGAATTTCGTCGGCTGCTCCTTGCCGGGCCCGACTTGCTGTCCGCGGAGGCCGCCGAATGGTGCGTGGATGGCGCCATCGGCTACGTCTGCCAGGACGACCACGCGAACGACTGCTGGCGGTGCGATATCCCGCTGGCAACGGAGTCCCCCAACGAGTGAATGTGTGCACCAGCATAGAATGGGCGTCACACAACTACGCCGAAGCCCTGCGTTCCGCGCTGCCACCGAGACCACAGCGCGGAACCCGGCGATCGGCTCCTCGGTCACCAGAGAGCCGGCCCGACCGCTGACCGGCAGGCCCAAGGCGCCGAGCTGCGGTCATGGCTTCGCCGTAGCGGTGCGTCGGATCCGGAAGGCCGCGCGCGGCGGGGCTGTCCTACTCGGCCGGCAGACGGAGCATCGGTTCGAAGGCCGCGTCCTCCTCGTCCTCGACCGAAGGGAGGTAGCCGTCCGGGACGGTGCGGGCGGCCGTAGTGAGGAGGCGAGCCAGGACCTCGAGCTCGGTGGCCGGGGGGAGGCGGAGGGCGGCGAGGAGGCGGTCGCGGACCTCGGGGTGGTCCGGGTTGTCCTCAAGGTAGTCGGTGTTGAGCGCGGGGGGACGGATGCCGGCCAGGGCGTCGTGCCAGGAGGGGAGGACGATGGCCAGGGTCAGGGCCTCGGCGAGGGACTCCGCGATGAGGGAAGCCTGGCCTTCGGAATCGGTGTAGAGGACGGGGCGGACACGGTCGGAGCCGGCCGGGCCGCAGAGGTAGTGGGTGCCTCCCGCGTTGCAGCCGGCCACGGGCTCCACCGGGAGACCGGCCGGCAGGGCGATCGACTCGATGGGGTCGGTCCGGGTGAGGTCGAACTCGCCGTCGCGGGCGAGGTACGCCTCGACCTCGGGGTCGGCGGCGATCCGGCGGAGCAGGGCCTCGTCGGAGAGGGCGGCCGGGTTGAGGCCGTGGGCGGCTGCGGGGGTCAGGGGGTGGCCCGCGAGGACGAGGCGGACGGTGTCGAGGGGGACGGGCCGCCCGTAGTCCTCCTCGAAGTGCGCCTGGACGGCCTCGGGGGAGCGGTCGGTGAGGAGGCGGAAGAGGTGCCCGGAGCCGTCCGGGTCCGGGCTGCCCGAGGGGAACTCGATGCCCGAGCCGGTGCGCCAGGCGCTGCCGCCGGTCTCCCACCACAGGCAGGCGGTGACCCGTGGGGTGCCGAGGCCCTCGTCGACGAAGGCCGGGTCGTCCAGGAGCGGGCGTAGCGCGGCGGGCACCTCGTCGATGACACCGGGCCAGACCTGTTCGTCGGCCGTGGCGTACGGGCTCATCTCCGACTCGTGGTCGAAGCCGCGGACGAGCACACCGGCCGGGGTGAAGAGGACGGAGAAGTCGTCACCCGAGCCGTTGTCCATCAGGGCCGCCTCCGTCCCAGGCCCCCAGGTGGTGGAGAAGGAGTAGCGGGAGAACCGCGGGTCGCGGCAGATCGCCTGGTCCAGCACGGCCAGCGCGCGCAGGTGCGCGCGGAGCTCGGCGGCGTCCGGGAGGAGGGCGGCGGTCGTGTGCACGGTGTCCATGGGCTCATGCAAGCAGCCGGCACTGACATCCAGGGCGGCGGTTCGGTCACACGTGCTCTCTCACTCAGGGAACGAAAAGCCCAGCTCACGCGGGCGGGGCAAGCACACTGCGAGGCAATGCTCCACAGATGCGGCATCGGTTCGCACAACGCGGCCGAGGACCGGCGCACGGCGCTCCGAATGGCAGCTTCTTGTCTTCCATGGAGGCACCCGGAGGTGCTTAATGGTGCACCCGGTACGCACAGTGAGCTGCCAAGGACACGGGGGCGCATGAACGACACAGGGAACCTCGGTGTATCGCCGCCCGACCCTCCGAGAACGCCCGCACCGCCGCGACCCCTGGAACCGCCGGAACTACTCACGACACCCGCACGCTCCGAGGACAAGCGAACCCTGGTTCTCAAGGTCAGCCGCCGCATGCTGTGGGTGGGGACAGCGGCACTCCCGCTGCACAACATCACCAGTGTCGACGCCTTCAAGGCCAGGACTGACTGGGGCAAAGCGTGGATGCGTTTCCTCACGGGGCTGTTCGGTGCCCTTCTGCTCTTCGCATGGCTGAACCGCGCGGGGGACGGCGGGGATCACCTCGGGAACCTGCTCATCGTCGTAGTGATCGCCGCGGCCGGGATCGCCTTCAAGAACGTGTTCAGGCCGAGGCCGGTGCTGACCGTCGAGACGGCCAGCGGTTCCAGGGTGACCCTGACCCTGCCGAGCATGGACGAGTTGCAACAGATTGCCGAACGGATAGCACAGGCCATCGACAACCCGGAAGCCGAGTTCAAGACACTCGTGCAGCAGCTCAACAGCAACAACACGAACAACTACGGCCCCGTCGTCCATATGAACGGCGGCCGCGGAAACACGGGGTTCAGACTATGAGCGATGCGTCGAACTACTACGGGCCAGTGGTCAACATGAACGGCGGCCGCGAGAACGTCGCCTTCAACTACGGCACCATCGGCGGTGCCTCGGACGTCGAGGTCCGTGCCGCCGTAAACGAACTCACGGGCCTCCTGGGCGAGTTGCGTCCACACCTCACACGGGAACAGGACCGCACCGTCGAGGAGGCCCTGCCCGAACTCACCCCAGACCGCGAAGCGTTGCGCAGTCGGGGTCTCGTCCTGGCCTCTGTTGCTCAGATCGCGTCGGCCGTCGGCGCGGTGGGCCAGCCCGTCGCTGAGGCCGTGGGACGGCTGCTCGCTCTGCTGGGCTGAGCAGCCGGACACGGCGAGGACCACCGGAGCCGGCGAAGCGCTGACGAGTATCCGTGCGGGAAGCGCTGGAGCGGCCTCCGGCCGTGGACCAGACGCTGCGCATTCCGTGCTCGTGGAGGGGCGGGCACCCTCCCGGCGACTGGGCCCCGCGCCGTCACCAGCAACGGCGACCTCGACGCCTACTTCGGCCATCACACCGCCCGCGAACACGAACGGCTCTACCCCAACCTTGACCAGGCCACATTCAGACTGACCGCCTGATCCACGATCTTCACTTCAGAAGAGCCGCACCCAAGAGAGAAGGACCGGGCGGGGTGCGGGGAGCGCTGCGGGGGACCGGGCGGCGGGGTGTTTGTGTTGCGCGCGACGGCGGGGCCGCGCGCGCCGGGCTGGGCAGACAAGCTGCCCGGCGTTCCCCCAGCGAGTGATCTTGGACGGTGGGCCGTGACTGTCCGGGCCGGGGCGGGGGTTGATCGCGTATGCACTCGATCCGACGTCTGCTCACCATGGCGGCCGCCGTCGCCGCTGTCCTCGCGACCGCTCTGTCCACTGCCCCGCCGGCCCCCGCGGCCTCGCCCGGATCCGCGCCGTGCGCGTCTGCGTGGCCGGCCGTGCAGAAGGTCGGGGTGCGCAGGCCCGCGTGGAACGAGGGTCCGGTCGCGACGACGTCCTCGCCGGTCGTCCGGTACCTGCGCAAGGGGGAGCGGGTGACGTCGTGCGTGGTCGGTGTCGGCCAGGACGCCTCCCGCTACCGGGAGTGCGGGGGCGGGACTGTGTGGCGGATCGTGCCGGGAGGGCTGGTGCCGGCCGGCTACTACGAGAAGCGGGACAAGCCGATCCAGTCGTACATGGAGATCATGACCCGGCCTTACGTCCGGCCCTGGCGCGGACGGGGGGCGGTCCCGGCCGGGCGGCTCACCCGGCCGGGACCGCCTCTGGCAGACCGAGCGAGGTGGCGGCGTGACGCCACACGGACGCGAGCGCCCCCTCCAGGGTGACCATGGGATCGCGCAGCATCAGGCGGATGCCGTAACCGTCGCTCAGGGACAGTACGAGTGTGGCGAGTTCGTCCACGTCGGTTGGCGTGAACTCACCCGACTCGATGCCCCGCCGCACCGCGCCGCTCACCCACGCGTGCAGCTCGGCGTACAGGTCCACGGCGAACACCCGGGTCGACTCGTCGCGCAGCGCCCGGACCCACAGCTCCTGCCACAGCCGCCAGTCCTGGTGCAACACGGGGTCGGTCGGCAGCAGGCTGCGCAGGATGCGCGCCAGGACGACCGCGGCCGGTGCCGTCTGCGCGTCGCGTTCCACGTCCACGGCCGTGCTGGCGAAGGAGTGGGCCATCGCTTCCGTGAACAGCTTCTCGCGCGTGTCGAAGTGGTAGTGCAGCAGCGCGGTCGACACGCCGGCCTGCTCCGCGACCATGCGCATGCGGATCTTCTCGAAGCCGATCTCGGCGATGGCCTCGCACGCCGCGGTCAGGATCCGCTCGCGCGTGTCCGCCGTGCGCACCTTGCTGGACACTCTGCGACTCCCCTCGTCCGGCGGTCGTACACCGCCGCCATTGTCCCTCACGTCCGCTCGGCCCGCGCCGCCGCCTCGTGCGCGGATCGCGCCTCGTACGTGTGGAAGCCGCGGCCCGACTTGCGGCCCAATAGACCGGCCTCCACCATCCGGGACAGCAGCGGGGGCGGGGAGTACGTGGGGTCCCGGAACTCGGCGTAGAGCGACTCGGCGATGGCCCGGGTGGTGTCCAGACCGATGAGGTCTGTCAGCGCCAGCGGCCCGAGGGGGTGCGCACAGCCGAGGACCATGCCGCGGTCGACGTCCTCGACGCTCGCGACGCCCGACTCGACCATGCGGATCGAGGCCAGCAGGTACGGGACGAGCAGCGCGTTCACCACGAAGCCCGCCCGGTCCCGGGTGCGGATGACCTCCTTGCCGAGCGTGCCCGTCACGAAGGCCTCGGCCCGGTCCGCGGTGTCGGCCGAGGTGAGCAGCGACGGGACGAGTTCGACCAGCCGCAGCACCGGCACCGGGTTGAAGAAGTGGACGCCGAGGACCCGCTCGGGCCGGCCCGTCGCCGCGGCGAGCTGCACGACCGGGATCGACGAGGTGTTGGTCGCGAGGACGGCGCGTTCGCCGGTGACGACCGTATCGAGCCGGGTGAACACGTCGAGCTTGAGCCGCTCGTCCTCTGCCACCGCCTCGATCACCAGATCCCGGTCGTGCAGGGCCTCGAACTGGTCGGCCACGGTGATCAGCACGGCGGCGGCCTCGCGCCGTTCGGCCGTGAGCCTGCCGTGCGCGACGGCCTTGTCGAGGGAGTGGCCGATGCGCCGCCGGCCCGCGCGGGCCGCTTCGGCGTCGCGTTCCACGACCGTTACCGGCAGGCCGGCGCGGGCGCAGACCTCGGCGATGCCGGCCCCCATCAGGCCGCAGCCGACGACCCCCACGCGTTCGATGTCGGTCATCCGTTGTCCTCTCTGCGTCGAAGGTCCCCGGCGTCCCCGGTATCGGGGAAGCCGGGGACGCATCACGGTCCGTGGGGGCAGGGGCGGGCGGCCGCCCCTGCCGGTGTCATCGGGCGACGGGCAGGTCCAGCACCCCCGGGCCGCGCTTGATGAGCTCGTTGGCGATGATCAGCCGCTGGATCTCGGAGGTGCCCTCCCAGATCCGGTCCACGCGCAGCTCCCGGTAGAGCCGCTCCACGGCGTACGCACGGTCGTAGCCCCGCCCGCCGTGTATCTGCAGGCACCGGTCGATCACCCGGCCCGAGGCCTCGCTGGCGGCGAGCTTGGCGATGGAGGCCTTGGCGTGCAGGGTCTTGCGGTCCTCCGTACCAGCCTGGTCCACCTCCCAGGCCACCTGGTGGGTGTAGGCGCGGTTGACGGCGATGTCCACGGCGCAGTCCGCGAGCATGCCCTGGACCAGCTGGTACGTGGCGATCGGCGCGCCGAACTGCTCGCGCTCCACGGCCCAGTCACGGGACAGTTCCAGGGCCCGCTCTGCCGCGCCGGTGGTACGGGCCGCGATCATCAGGCGCTCCTCGGTGAACCAGGAGCGGGTGATGTCGTATCCCTCGCTGATGCCGCCGAGCACGGCGTCCTCGTCGACCTGGACGTCGGTGAAGGTGAACTCGGGGTGCTCGTAGACGAAGGTGTGCATGAAGCGCGGCACGCGCGTCATCTCGATGCCCGGGGTGTCCTTGTCGACCAGGAACAGCGTCGGTGCGCGCTCTGGACCCGCCGCCGCGAGGACGATCATGAAGTCGGCGTGGTCGCCGACCGTCACGAACCACTTCTCCCCGTTGAGCACCCACCCCCGGTCGTTCTTCGTCGCCGTGGTGGCGATGTTCTGCGGGTCCGACCCGGCGCCGCGCTCGGTGACCGCGTAGCAGTCCCGGCGCTCACCCCTGATGACCGGGACCAGGAAACGCTCGCGCTGCTCGGGCGTGCAGAACCGCAGCGCGTTCGCGGGCCGCCACACCATGTCCCACAGGGCGCCCGTCAGTCGGCCCAACTCCTCCTGGACGGTGACCTGTTCGGCGATGGTGAGGCCCGCGCCGCCCCATTCGGCAGGCATGTTGACGGCCTGGAGGCCCGCGTCCAGGACCGCGTCGCGGATCTCGGCGTGCGCGCTCGCGGGCAGCCCGTTGTCCTCCTCGCACCGGTTCTCGTAGGCGGCGATGAAGTCGGTGAGGGCACGCGCGTCGGCCTTGAGCTGTGCCTGGCGCGGGGTGAGGCGGAAGTCCATGGAAGTCCTCGCTGTGTGGTGGTCGGGCGTGGGCGGGGTCAGTGCGTGGGGAGAGCCAGCGCGCCGGTGCCGCGCTTGATGAGCTCGTTGGCGATGATCAGCCGCTGGATCTCGGAGGTGCCCTCCCAGATCCGGTCGACGCGCAGCTCCCGGTAGATGCGCTCGACGGGGTAGGAGCGGTCGTAGCCGCGGCCGCCGAAGATCTGCAGGCACCGGTCGGCGACCCGGCCGGCCGCCTCGCTGGCGGCGAGCTTGGCGGTGGAGGCCTTGGCGTGCAGGGTCTTGCGGTCGGTGTGCGGCTGGTCGGCCTCCCAAGCGACCTGGTGGGTGTAGGCGCGGTTGACGGCGATGTCCACGGCGCAGTCCGCGAGCATGCCCTGGATCAGCTGGTAACCGGCGATGGGGGCGCCGAACTGCTCGCGCTCCACGGCCCAGTCACGGGCCAGCTGGAGGGCCCGCTCCGCGGCGCCGACGGTGCGTGCCGCGATCATCAGGCGCTCGTCGGTGAACCACTCCTTGGTCAGTTCGTAGCCGTTGCCGACTCCGCCGAGCACGTCCTCGTCGGCCACGAAGACGTCGGTGAAGGTGAACTCGGGATGCCCGTTGACGGCGGAGTGCATGAAACGCGGCACGCGGGTCATCTCGACGCCGGGAGCGGCCTTGTCCACGAAGAACAGCGTGGGCAGCCGCTCGGGGCCCGCGTCCGCCTGCACCAGCAGGAAGTCGGCGATGTCGCCGCAGGTGACGAACCACTTCTCGCCGTTCAGCAGCCAGCCGCCCTCGGTGCGCGTGGCCGTGGAGGTGCCGGAGGACGGGTCGGATCCGGCGCCCGGCTCGGTGACGGCGAACGCGTCGAACCTCTCCCCGCGGATCACGGGCAGCAGGTACTTCTCGCGCTGCCGTCCGTCGCCCTGGGCCAGGACGTTCGCGGGCCGCCAGGGAATGTCCCACAGGCAGTTGGTGGCCTTGCCGAACTCCTCCTCGACGATGACCTGGTCGAGCAGGCTGAGCCCGGCGCCGCCCCATTCGGCGGGCATGTTGATGGCGTAGACGCCGGCGTCCATCGCGGCCCGGGTCAGTTCGGTGACCAGCTCCTGCGGCAGGGGACCGCCGGCCTGCTCGGACTGGTCCTCGTAGCGCATCAGCAGCCGGGCGTAGTCGGCCGCGCGCCGCTTCAGGTCGGACTGTTCGGGGGTGTAGCGCATGTCCATGATGACCACCTCTTCGGTCGGGGGAGGGCGGGGGCGGGCGGGGCGCCTGGGCGGGTACGGGGTGTCGCTCGGGCGGGTACGGGGGTGTTGCTCAGGCGAGGACGGCGCGCGAGTCCAGGGCGAGCGCACCGCGGGGGCCGACGAGGAGCGGGTTCACCTCCAGCTCGGCGATCTCCGGGTGGGCGGCGGCGAACGCGGTGATCGTCTCGATGGCCGCGGCGGCCGCCGCGACGTCGACGGGAGGCCGGCCGCGCACCCCGTCGAGCAGCGCGGCGGTGCGCAGTCCGCGCAGCAGGTCCAGCGCGCGGCCGGCGGTCACCGGCGCCAGGGTGAAGGCGACGTCGCGCAGCGACTCGGCGAGCACCCCGCCCAGGCCGACCATGGCGACCGGGCCGAACCGCGGATCGCGGTTGACGCCGACGATCAGCTCGATGCCGTCGGACAGGTCCGCCATGGCCTCCACGGAGTAGGCGGGCGCGCCGAGCCGGGCGTGCATCTCGCGGAAGGCGGCCAGCACCTCGACGGTCCCGGCCAGACCGAGGGCCACACCGCCCGCGTCCGACTTGTGCAGCAGGTGCAGGGCCTTGAGCACGTACGGGCCGGGGAACCCGGCGACGGCGGCGAGCAGTTCGGACTCGTCGTGGACCTCCCGGGCGGTGGGGAAGGCGAGGCCGGCCGCTTCGAGGGCCGCGCGGATCCGCGTGTACCCGGTCTCCTCCATCGGCGCGGCGGGCAGGGGGAGGGGGACGATGCCGGGCGCGGGACGGCAGGCCACCGTGGCGGCGAGGGCACGCGCGGCGTCCTCGGTGGCGTCGAAGACGGGGATGCCGGCGGCCGCGAGGGTGCGGCAGCTGGGGGAGCCGGGATACATCGACTGCACCACCAGCGGTTTGGCGGTGGCGCTGTGCCGGGCGGCGATGAGCCGCGCCGCCTCCCGCTCCCCGTCCGCCAGCTCCGTACCGCCGCCGCCGAGACCGCCCTCGGAGGCCGCGTAGCCGCCGAAGTAGCCGGTCATCAGCACGGCGTCGACCTCCTCGGCCGCGAGCAGCGCCTCGACGGTCGCCGCGTACGAACCGGGGTCCTGCTCGCCCATGCCCGCCAGGTCCACGGGGTTGGCGACGGCCGACTGCTCCCACAGCACCTCGCGCAGCCGCTCTTGGGCCGGCGCGCCGATCTCCGGCACCGAGAGTCCCGCGGCCTCCACGGCGTCGGCGGCGATCACGCCGTGGCCCCCGCCGTCGGTGAGGACGGCGACCCGGCGGCCGGCACCGCGGCGCGGTCCGGCCGACGCGGCGAGCACGACGGTGAGTTCGCGCGGGGTGGCGACCAGTTCCACCCCGGCGTCCCGGCAGGCCGCCGTCACCACGTCGGCCGAGGTGGTCAGCGCCCCGGTGTGCGACTGCGCGCTGCGCGCCGAGGCGTCGCCGCGCCCGGCGGTGAGCAGCACCACCGGCTTGCCGGCCACGGCCGCCGCCTCGGCGAAGGCACGTCCGTCCGCGAAGTCCTCGGCATAGACCGCGATCGCCCGGGTGTCCTCGTGCCGGGCGCAGTCCGCGAGCAGGTCAACGAGGGTGACGTCGGCCTGGTTGCCCAGCGACACGAACCGGGAGAAGCCGAGGCCGTGCGGGGCGAAGCGCAGCTGGAGTTCGAGGGCGAGGTTGCCGCTCTGGCTCAGGAGCGCCACGCCGCCGGGCGTGAAGGTGTCGGAGGCCAGGAAGAGGTCCGTCGTATTGTCGGCGATCCCCAGGCAGTTGGGGCCGACCATGACGGCTCCCGCCGCCCGCACCCGTTCGGCGACGGCCTGCTGACGTGCCCGGCCGGCGGCGCCGGTCTCCGCGAAGCCGGCGGTGATCGCGACGATCGCGCGTGCCCCGCACTCCAGGGCCTCGTCGACGGCCGCCTCGAACCCGGCGGCGGGCACGCAGACCACGGCAAGGTCGACCGGTTCGCCGATCGCGCTCAGGCTCGGTGCGGCGGTGCGGCCGAGCACCGTACCGCCCCGCCGGTTGACCAGATGGACGGGACGGCGACCGTTCGCGCGGACGGCCTGGGCGGCTATGGCGTGGCCGTACTTGGCGGGGTCGTCGCTGGCGCCGACCACGGCGACGGAGACCGGGTCGAAGAGGGCCGAGAGGTCACGTCCCATGTCACTTCACCAGCCGCAGCGCGGAATTGGGGCAGGCGGCGACGGCGGCCACGGCGGCGTCCTCGCCGCCCGGCGGAACAGACGTCTCGATCAGTTGCGCGTAACCGAAGTCGTCGAGGTCGATCAGATCGGGCGCGGGTTCGCGGCACAGGCCGTAGCCCTGGCAGAGAGTGGCGTCCAGCAGCAGTTTCATGGTGCGGCCCTTTCTGGGAGGGGAGCGGAGCGAGGGGGCGGGGAGGGCGTGTCAGGGCACGGCCACCAGGAATCGGCGTCCGTCCTCGGAGGCCGCCGCGCCGGCGCAGCCGGGACAGTCCTGGTGTTCGTCGAGACGGTCGGGGAAATGGGTGAGGAGGCTGGCGGCGATCCGCGCGGCGGCGTCCAGGAGCCCGCAGGCCCCGCGTCCGGGCAGCTGTCCGGACCAGCGCCGCAGCCTGTCCACAGTGCCCGGGTCGGCCGTGCCGCGGGCGACGGCGGACAGGGCCCCGGCGAGCGCCCCGGTGCCGGAGACGCACACCCCGCACTGCCGGGCGCTCTGGGCGGCGAGATAGGCGGTCGCCTCGCTCGCGACGCCGACCGGACAGCTCCCGGGGTGCAGGAAGTACAGGGCCCCGCAGCCGAGCGCGCCACCGGCCGCGCGCAGCCCCTCCAGGTCGAGCGGCAGGTCCGCCCAGCCCGCGCCGTGCAGTCCGCCGAACAGTCCCCCCAGCAGAACGGCCTCGGCCTTGCCGTGCCCCCAGGCGTCGGCGAGGGCGTCCAGGCGGGTACCGGCGGGGACCTCGGCCAGGGCCGATCGGCCGTCGGACCCGGACAGGGTGACCAGATGGGCGCCGGCGACCTCGGCGGCGGCCTCGGGCCGGGAGTGCAGCAGGGCGATGCGGGCCAGTGTCTCCACGTTGGCGACCAGGGTCGGCGCCCCGCCGACGCCGCGTTCGAAGGGGCGCGGGGGCTTGGCCGTAGGCAGCGCCGGACCGCCGTCGATCCGCCGTACGACCGCGCTCTCCTCCCCGGCGACGTAGGAGTGGGGCGTGCGTACGACGTCCACCCGCAGGCCGGCGGGCCGCTCGGCGAGGGCCCGCAGCACGGCCTGCTCGGCCCGGGCGTCGGAGAGGTAGACGCAGCCGCGCCCGGCACCGGTCACGGCGGCCGCCAGGCGCAGGCCGTCCAGCACCAGGTGCGGCCGGTGTCGCAGCAGCCAGCGGTCCTTAACGGAGCCCGGCTCGCCCTCCTCGCCGTTGGCCACGACGACGGGCGTGCCGGGAGCGTCGCGGACGGCGCGCAGCTTGACGGCCGCGGGGAATCCGGCGCCGCCCCGGCCGCGCAGCCCCGCCGCGCCGATCCGGTCGAGCAGCGTGCCGGGAGCGGACACCGGCGCGTACCCGCCGGCGGCGAGGTAGCGGGAGGAGTCCTCGTACGAGGAAGGGCCCCCGGCGCTGCCGGGCGGCCGGGCGAGCAGCCCGTGCCGCCCTTCGGTGAGCAGGGAGAATACGCCGGTCATACGGTGCTCCAGTGCTCGCCGCAGCGGGATCTCAGGCGGTCCACCGCGCGTTCCAGGGCCTGCCGCTGGGCCCTGGTCCGGTCGTAGCCGGAGCCGGGCAGGCCGATCAGCATCCGGTGGTGGTCGAGGACCACCTCACCGGCCAGCAGCGCCGGTCCGGGACCGGCCGGCCCCGGCTCCTCGGCGGCGGCCACCACCAGGTCGGTCACCTCGCCCAGGTAGCGCAGCCAGCTTCGCTGCGTGCCGCGTAGCACCAGCCGCTCGACGTGCCGTCTCTCCTCGGCCGCGAGGACCGACGGCGGCCGGCCGGCCGCCGGGGCCCGCAGGGCGGCCACGGCCAAGGGCAGTTCCTGTTCGGGCTCCGGTGTGAGACCGAGCCATGCCAGATGTCGGCGAGCGCTCATGTGCGTGCCTCCGGGGGCGCTCCTCGCTCCCGGCGGGGGAGTGGGGAGGCGCGGCGACGGCGTGACGGGGGATGCTCCGCCGCTCGCTGTGCGTGGCGGGGAGCCGTGCGGAGTACCGGCCGGGGCCGTGTACCGCGTGACGTGCGGCTGTCCTGACCGGGAGGGCCGGGCTGCGCGGATCGGTGGTCCGCGGGCGGCCGGGACGACCCACCTTGCGGGGTCGGCTCGTCCGCCTGCAGCGAGACTAACTAACTAATTAGTCAGTCCACAAGCCTTGACTTGCCACCGCGCCGGTCCCAGTCTGACTAACCAATTAGTCAGCCGGATCCCGCGGACCCCCATGGGGAACCCGCGGCCCACCCGGTCACAGCCTCACCGCCCATCGCCGCCCCGCGCGGCGCGGAGGAGGACTTCATGAACCCCTCGACCACCCGGACGGCCACCGCGCCGCCCGGTCCGCCGAGCGAGACCCCCGATCACCCCGGCGAGGCCCTGCCCGCCCGCTACTACACGGATCCGGCCGTCGCGGCCGCGGAGACCGAACGCGTCTTCGCCAAGTCCTGGCAGCTCGTCTGCCACGAGTCCGACCTCCCCGGCCCGGGCGCCCGGCTGACGGCCACCGCCGCCGGCCGGGAGGTCCTGGTCGTGCGCACCGAGGACGGCGGCCTCGCCGCCCACCTCAACGTCTGCCGCCACCGCGGAACCCGCCTGGTCACCGCCCCGGAGCCGGAGGGCAAGGCGATCCGCTGCCCGTACCACGGCTGGACCTACAAACTCGACGGACGCCTCGTCGGCGCCCCCGAGGCGCGCCGGATCCCCTGCCTGGACAAGCCGCGGCTCGGACTGCACCCGGTCAACGTGGAGTCCTTCCTCGGCTTCGTCTTCGTCAACCTCGACCTGGAGGCGACCCCGCTCGCCGAGTCCTGCGCCGGGCTCGCCGAGGCCGTCGGCCACTACGCCGGCCCCGGCCTCACCCCCGTCGGCAAGCACCGCATCCACGACTCCGGCGGCGGCGAGCACCAGAACGCCAACTGGAAGGTGATCGTCGACAACTATCTGGAGGGCTACCACGTCCCCGTCGCGCACCCCGCGCTGATGCGGCTCCTGGACTACCAGGGGTACACCGTGGACGTACAGGAGAACTACGTCCTGTTCGAGTCACCGCTGCGGGACAAGCCCTCCTCCAACTGGACGGAACGCCTCTACCAGCGGCTGGCCACCCCGATGCCGGGGCTGACCGAGGCCGACCGGCGGGTCTGGCGTTACGCAGTGATCTATCCGAACACGCTCATCGACTTCTACCCTGACCACGTGCTCGCGTGGACCGCCCTGCCGACCGCCCAGGACCGGGCGGCGATCCCCGGCGCGTTCTACACCAGGCGCGGGGAAAGCCTGCGCACCAGGATCGCGCGGCGGCTGAACATCCACATCGGCTGGGTGACGAACGACGAGGACGCCGAACTGGTCGAGCGTGTGCAGGCGGGCCTGTCCACGCCCGGCTTCGAGCCCGGCCCGCTCTCGCAGCGCGAGGCCGCCGTCGGCTGGTTCGCCCGCCGCATCCGCCGTGACCTGGACGGGGACGCCGAGTGACGGCCCGCCGCCAGGGCTTACGCCGCTCCCGCTGACGCACGTCCGTACCTTTTCCAGACCGGTCTTCACTACGGAGTCACAGGGCCTCCGTGAGCCGACCAGCCGGTCCCGCCCTGGACTGCCGTGCCGTTCCTCGACGGAGAGGACGCTCCATGTCCCCCGAGGTACCACCCTCGACCCGACGCGCCCTGCTCAGGGCGGGCGCAGGCGGCCTGCTCGGCGCCGCGGTCGCGGGCTGCGGGTTCATGCCCGCGAAGACCCCCGACGCCAAGGACCTGGCCCCGCCCCGCGCCCGCGTCGACGGCGATCTCGTCTACTTCAACTGGGCCGACTACGTCGACCCGTCCGTGTTCAAGGGCTTCGAGAAGGAGTACGGCGTCAAGGTCGTCCAGTCGAACTTCGACTCGATGGAAGGCATGGTCGCCAAACTCAACGCGGGCAACCTCTACGACATCATCTTCCCCAGCGCCAAATGGGCCCAGCGCCTCGCCCGCGGGGGCCGGCTGCGGCGGATCGACCACACGCAGCTCACCCGCGCCAAGGACGTGTTCGGCGCCCACACCTACTTCGCCGACCCCTGGTACGACCCCGGCTCCGCGCACACCGTCCCCTTCACCGCCTACAAGACCGGCATCGGCTGGCGGCGCGACCGGATCGGCGAGCTGACCGGATCCTGGAAGGACCTGTGGAGCGACCGGGCCAGGGGCAAGGTCTTCCTGCTGGACGACCGTGACGAGGTCCTCGGCATGGGAGCCCTGGAACTCGGCCTCGACGTCAGCACCGGCGACCTGGGCGACCTCGACCGCATCACCGGGCTGCTGGGCACCCTGCGCCCACGGCTGCGCGGCTTCTCCAGCGACAGCTACAACAACCTGCTCAACGGGAACGCCGTCATGACCCAGGCCTGGAGCGGCGACATGGCCGCCATGCTCAACCAGGCCAAGGACCCCTCCGTGTTCGGCTTCCAGGCGCCCAAGGAGGGGACACCGATCAACTCCGACTGCTACGCCATCCCCTGGAACGCCCCGCACCCCGGCACCGCGATGCTGTTCATCGACTACATGCTCCGGCCGGAGAACGTGAAGAAGAACATCGAGTACATCGGCTACCCCATGCCGGTGGCCGGCTCCGAGAAGGTCTACGCCGAACTCGTCAAACCCTTCCCCGAGTGCCTCGTCACCGAGGCCGACCTCGAGGCCGACCTGTTCTTCCGCAACGGGAGCCACGCGGCCGAGGACGCGCGCGACACCGCCTGGACCCATGTGAAGGCGGGCTGAGACATGACACCGATGCGTCACCCCTCGCGCCCCCGCCGCGGCCCGGACGCCACCGGCACCCGCATGTGGACCTGGTTCATGCTCCCCGGCACCCTCTGGATGACCGGGTTCCTGATCGCCTCCCTGGTGCTGGTCGCCGTCCTCACCGTCGGCACCACCGACGAACTCGGCAACCCCCGCTTCGGGTTCGACCTCTCCAGCATCCGCGCCCTGGCCGACCCCGCCTACACCGAGGTACTGGCACGCTCCCTCGGGTACGCCCTGCTGACCTGCGTGATCTGCCTACTGATCGCCTACCCGGTGGCGTACACCATCGCCCTGCACGGCGGCCGCTGGAAACACGCGCTCATCGCCGCGATCGTCGTGCCGTTCTTCGCCAACTATCTCGTCCGCATGTACGGCTGGTCGGTGGTCCTGTCCGACGACGGACCGCTGCTGCGGGCCCTGCGCGCCGTGGGACTGGCCGACGGCGACACGAAGATCCTCAACACCGGCGTCGGCGTGATCGCGGGACTCGTCTACGGATTCGTCGTCTTCATGATCATCCCGCTGTACGCGGCCCTGGAGCGGCTCGACGTCTCCCTCGTCGAGGCCGGCCGCGACCTCTACGGTGGCCCCGTGCGGACCTTCCTCCACGTCACCCTGCCCGCCACCCGGCAGGGCGCGGCGGCCGGACTGGTCCTCGTCTTCCTGCCCGCCATGGGCGACTTCGTCAGCGCGCAACTGATGGGCGGACCCGACCAGATCATGATCGGCAACCTCATCCAGGACAAGTTCTTCCAGGGCCAGAACTGGCCGCTCGGATCCGCGCTCACCATGCTGCTCATGCTCGTCCTGCTGGTCGGGATGCTCGGCTACCTCAGGCGCACCCGCAAGGACGAGGCGGAGGCCCGCCGATGACCCAGCTCAGCCCGCCCGCCACCACCGCGTCCCCCGCACCCGACCGGCCCGCCGCACGCACCCGCACCCGGCGCGGCCGCGCCGGCCGCAAGCCCCGCGTCCTCGTCGCCGTCACCGCGCTCTTCTTCGCGCTGCTCTACCTGCCCATCGCCGTGGTGACGCTGTTCTCCTTCAACTCCCAGAAGTCCCTCACCGTCTTCAGCGGGTTCAGCCTGCGCTGGTACCGCGCCTTCGCCCACGACGACGTCCTGATCTCCTCGCTGGGCACGAGCCTGCGCATCTCCCTGGTGGCGACGGCCGGCTCGATCGTCCTCGGCGTCGCCCTGGCCCTCGGACTGGTCCGAAGCCGCACCCGGCTCGGCTCATTGGCCGGCCTGATCATGCTCGTACCGCTGATCACCCCCGAGATCGTCACCGGCGTCGCGTCGATGCTCCTGTTCAAGGGCCTGGGCGTGACCCTGTCCACCGGCACGGTGATGGTCTCGGAGATCACCTTCTCCATCTCCTACGTCACCGTGATCCTCCGCTCCCGGGTCGCGGCCCTGAACCCCGAGGTGGAGGAGGCCGCGATGGACCTCGGGGCCACCCGCTGGCAGGCGGTCCGCCTGGTCACCCTGCCCGCCCTGCTGCCCGCGGTGCTCGCCAGCGCCGTACTGATCTTCGCGCTCGTCTTCGACGACTTCGTCCTCGCCTACTTCACCACCGGCGTCAACCCCCAGCCGCTGTCGGTGCGGATCTACTCGGCGATCCGCTTCGGGGTGCAGCCCACCATCAACGCCGTCGGCACGCTGATGCTCGCCGGATCCATCGGCCTGATCGCCCTGGCCCTCTTCATTCCGCGCCTGTTCGGCCGCCGCGGCGGCCTCGACATCCTCTCCGGGAGCTGACCATGGACGAGACCCACGCCGTCCGCCTCACCGGCGTCTCCAAGCGGTTCGCGGACACCTACGCCGTCCGCGACCTGAACCTCGACATCGAGGCCGGCCTCTTCTTCTCCCTGCTCGGCCCCTCCGGCTGCGGCAAGACCACCTCACTGCGCATGATCGGCGGCTTCACCGATCCCACGGAAGGATCGGTGCTGCTCGCGGGCGAAGACGTGACCGCGCTGCCGCCGAACAAGCGCAACGTCAACACCGTCTTCCAGAGCTACGCCCTGTTCGACCACCTCAGCATCGCCGACAACGTCGCCTTCGGCCTCAAGCGCAAGGGCGTCGAGAAGGGGGAAATCTGGCGCCGCGTCGGCGAGATGCTGGAACTGGTCCAGCTCGACGGCTTCGCCGGGCGCAAGCCCCGCACCCTCTCCGGCGGCCAGCGCCAGCGCGTCGCCCTCGCCCGCGCCCTGGTCAACCGGCCGGCCGTCCTCCTGCTCGACGAACCGCTCGCGGCCCTCGACCTGAAGCTGCGCCGCCAGATGCAGGTGGAGCTCAAGCAGATCCAGCGCGAGGTCGGCATCACCTTCGTCTTCGTCACCCACGACCAGGACGAGGCACTGACCATGTCGGACCGGATCTGTGTCATGAACGAGGGCCGCGTCGAGCAGTGCGGCACCCCCGAGGACGTGTACGAGCATCCCGCCAGCCGCTTCGTCGCCTCCTTCATGGGCACCTCCAACCTGATGACCGGCACCTACCGCGGCGGCGAGGTCACCCTCGACCAGGGACCCGCCCTGCCCGTCGGCCCCCGAGCCGCCATCGCCGACGGCACCTCGGTCAGTGTCTCCCTACGCCCCGAGAAGGTCTGGCTGTCCGACTTCGAACCGGGCATGTCGGTGCTGCGCGGAGTCATCCGCGACACCGTCTACAGCGGCCCCACCACCACCTATCTGATCGAACTCGCGCCTGGCGTCACCCTGTCCGTGCTGGAGCAGAACACAGCGCGCGCCCGCATGGAGGACCGCTGGAGCGGCGGCGAGACGGTCGAGTTCGGCTGGCGGCCCGAGCACTGCCTCGTCCTCGCCTGACCGCCCCCACCCGATCTGAAAGCGAAACCGATGCATCACGACGTGATCGTTCTCGGTGCCGGGCTGGCCGGGCTCGCCGCCGCCCGGGACCTGGCCGCCGCCGGCACCGACGTACTCGTCCTGGAGGCCAGGGACCGGGTCGGCGGCCGGGTCGAACAGGCCCGCCTCCCCGACGGCCGTACCGTCCAGCTCGGCGGGGAGGTCGTCGGCCGCGCCCACACCTCCTACCTCGACCTCGCCGCGGAACTGGGACTGAAGCTGGTGCCCAGCTACGTGGCCGAGCCCGGCCGGATGGTCCGCGCCACGCCGGAGGGCAGCTCCGCCGGTGCACCGCCGCACTGGTTCGGCGACGGCGACGCGGCCCTCCACGCCCGGCTCGGCGCCGAGTTCACCGCCCTGGCCGCCACCGTCGACCCCGGCGACCCCTGGTCCCACCCGGACGCGGCCGCCCTGGACCGGCTGTCCGTGGGCGCCTGGCTGCGCTCCCGGCACGCCACCCCCGCCGTCGTCCGCCTGTGGGAGATCGGCCAGCTGGCCCTCGCCGGAGGCTCCTACGAGCGGATCTCCCTGCTGGCCGCACTGCGCAAGAGCGCCGTCGTCCCCGCGTCCGGCCCGGGCGACTACGACTACGACGACTGGGAAGGGCTGCGGCTCGCCGAGGGCTCGGCGACCCTGGCCGAGGTGATGGGCCGCGATCTCGGCCCGCGCGTCCGCCTCGGCTCACCGGTCGCCGCCCTCGACATATGCCCCGGCCGCTGCACCGTCCGCCTCGTCACCGGCGAGGTCCTCACCGCCGGGGCCGTCGTGAGCGCCCTGCCCGTGGGACCGCTGCGGTCCGTCGCCGTCAGCGGCGTGAGCGAGGCGCGCCTCGCCTCCCTGCACCGGCAACGGCAGGCGCCGGCGGCCAAGTTCGCCGCCGTCTACGACCGTCCCTTCTGGCGCGCGGACGATCTGAACGGCCTCTCCGAGTCCGAGGGCGTCCTCGGCAGCACCTGGCCCCAGAACGAAGGCGTCCTGTCCGCACTGGTCCCGCCGGAGCGCTACGGCGTCCTGCTGGGCACCCCGCCCCAGCTGCGCACCCCCGAACTGCTCGCCGAGATCGCCGGCCTGTACGGCGACGAGGCCCGCCGACCGCTCGCCTGCTACCTGCGGCTGTGGGGCAGCGACCCCTGGACACAGGGCTACGTCACCCAGTGGCCGCCGGGCGAGGTGATGGCCGTGGGGCCTTCGCACGGCACCCACGAACCCCCGTTCTACGTCTGCGGATCCGACCAGTGGGTCGCCGGATACATGGAAGGCGCCGTCCGCACCGGCCGCGCCGCAGCGAAGGAGGCACTGCTCCGTGGCTGACAACGCCCGCCCGGCAACCGTCCTCAACCACATCGGCGGCAAGGAGACCCCCGCCGCATCGGGCGCCACCCTGCGCCTGATCGACCCGACCACCGGACGCCTCCACGGCACTGCTCCGCTCTCCGGCACCGACGACGTCGACGACGCCTGCCGCGCGGCCGAGAACGCCCAGCACGTGTGGTCGGCCACCACCCCGCAGCAGCGCCAGGGCGCGCTGCTGCGCATCGCCGACGCGCTGGAGCGGCACGCCGACGCAGTGGCGAGCGCCGAGGTCGCCGACACCGGCAAACCCCGTGCCCTCTTCCTCGCCGACGAACTGCCCGCGATCGCCGACGTGCTGCGCTACTTCGCTGGCGCCGCGCGCAACCTGCCGGGCGCCGCGGCCGCCGAGTACACCCCCGGCCGCACCTCCGTGCTGCGCCGGGAACCCATCGGCGTCTGCGCGCAGATCACCCCATGGAACTACCCGCTGATGATGGCCGTGTGGAAGATCGCCCCCGCGCTTGCCGCCGGCAACACCGTCGTCCTCAAACCGTCCGACAGCACGCCCTCCTCCGCCACGCTCCTGGCCCGGCTGGCCGCCGAGCACCTGCCGCCCGGTGTGCTCAACGTCGTCTGCGGCGACCGTGACACCGGCCGCCTGCTGGTCGCCCATCCCGCCGTGCGGCTCGTCGCCCTCACCGGGAGTGTCCGCGCCGGACAGCAGATCGCCGCGGCCGCGGCCGCCGACCTCAAACGGCTCCACCTGGAGCTCGGCGGCAACGCGCCCGTGCTGATCCACGAGGACGCCGACCTGGACGACGCCGTAGGACAGCTGTCGTCGCTGGCTTTCTACAACGCGGGCCAGGACTGCACCGCCGCCACCAGGGTCCTGGTCCACCACCGGATCCACGACGCCTTCCTGGATGCCTTCGCCGAACGGGCCGCCCAGCAGGTCCCCGGCGGCCCCGACGACCCGGACGCCGACTTCGGCCCGCTCAACAACGCGGCCCAGCTCGCCTCCGTACGCCGTCTGCTGGAGACCCTGCCCGACCATGCCGAGGTCGTCACGGGAGGCGTGCAGCTGGACCGGCCCGGGTACTTCCACCAGGCCACGGTGGTCGCGGGGGTGCGCCAGGACGACGAGATCGTGCAGAGCGAGGTGTTCGGTCCGGTCGTGACGGTCCAGCCGTTCACCGACGAGTCCGAGGCCTTCGAACTGGCCAACGCCGTACCGCAGGGACTCGCCGCCAGCGTCTGGACACGCGATCACGACCGGGCCATGCGCGCGAGCCGCGCCCTGCGCACCGGGATCGTCTGGGTCAACACCCACGGCACCACGGTGTCGGAGATGCCGCACGGAGGCGTACGGCACTCCGGTCACGGCAGCGATCTGTCGCTCTCCGGACTGCTCGACTACACGCAGGTCAAGCACGTCATGCTGTGACGGGCCGCCCTCGCCCGTCGTCACCGACCGGTTCGCGTGGCGCCGCCTGCTTTTGCCGGCGGTGTCCAGCAGCTCGCCTAGGGTGAGCGTCACGCTTGCCACGACGCGGGCCCAGCGCGGTCCGCCGCGCGCAGCCCAGAAGACACAGATACATCCGCCCACGACGAGTGCCAGCACACCGAGCAGCAGTACAACGACCATTTCCCTCACCTCTGCGCTCGTGTGGTCCCGCTGATCGTCCCGGGTTCGCGATCAAGATGAGTTCCGCGCGGTGCCGGCCCCGGTCGGCGCGCAAGAGGCCATGATCGGCTTTTGGCGGCCGAGGCCTCCCCCACTGATCCGCTGGCCGATGCAAGCACTCGCTTTGACATCGTGACCTGGCGCCGGGCACCACGCGGCGTAGTGCGCTGGGCGAAGATATGCTGGCGCACCGAACAGGACCACCGCGGCGGTGTGACCACCAGTTCTCTTTCTCCGGCGTACCTGGAAACGGCTTCCGCGGTGCCGTCGGTTCGCCGTTGTTCTGAACCGCCTACCGGTACACCGAGGATGGCGCGCCGAGCCTCACCGCACTGCCGATGTCGAGCAGGCCGTGGGAGTGTAAATCTAACGGCGGATCCGACGATCATGGGAGAGACGTCAAGTGACTGACACCGCCGTGGAGTTGGAGACCGTGGAGCCTGTCGAGAGTGCCCAGCCTGGGCAGCCTGCGCCCATGTCCGATGAGCAGCTGGTCGCGATGCTGGTGGAGCGGGCCCGGTCGGAGGGACTGCAGCTGACCGGGCAGGGTGGGTTGCTGCAGCAGCTGACCAAGCGGGTCTTGGAATCTGCCCTGGAAGGTGAGATCACTGATCACCTCGGCTATGAGAAGCACGATGCCGGCGGCCGGGGCAGCGGCAACTCCCGCAACGGGAGCCGGGCCAAGACCGTGCTGACCGACGTCGGGCCGGTCGAGGTCAAGGTCCCGCGGGACACCTCGGGCACGTTCGAGCCGCAGATCGTCAGGAAGCGGCAGCGGAGGCTGACCGGAGTCGACGAGATGGTGCTGTCGCTCTCGGCGAAGTGCCTCACCCATGGGGAGATCGCGGCTCACCTGGCCGAGGTCTACGGGGCGGAGGTGTCCAAGCAGACCATCTCCACCATCACCGACAAGGTCATGGACGGCATGGCCGAATGGCAGAGTCGTCCTCTCGACCGCGTTTACCCCGTTTTGTTCGTTGATGCCATCAACGTCAAGATCAGGGACGGGCAGGTCGCGAACCGTCCGATCTACGTGGTGATGGCGGTGACCGTGGACGGCACCCGGGACATCCTCGGCATCTGGGCCGGCGACGGCGGCGAGGGCGCGAAGTACTGGCTGCACGTGTTCACCGAGCTGAAGAACCGCGGCCTGGACGACGTGCTGATGCTGGTCTGCGACGGACTCAAGGGTCTGCCCGAGGCCGTGGAGGTCGTCTGGCCTCGCACGATTGTCCAGACGTGTGTGGTCCACCTGCTGCGGAATTCGTTCCGATACGCCGCCCGCCAGGACTGGGACAAGGTCGCCAAGGCTCTCAAGCCCGTCTACACCGCACCCGGCGAGGACGACGCCACGGAGCGGTTCCTGCAGTTCCAGGAGGCGTGGGGGAAGAAGTATCCGGCGATCGTGAAGCTGTGGTCGGACGCCTGGGCCGAGTTCGTGCCCTTCCTCTCCTTCGACGTCGAGATCCGCAAGGTCATCTGCAGCACCAACGCGATCGAGAGCGTCAACGCCCTTATCCGCAGGGCCGTCCGTGCCCGCGGGCACTTCCCCAACGAGGCCGCCGCCCTCAAGTGCATCTACATGGCGCTGATGAGCCTGGACCCGACCGGGAAGGGCCGCAAGCGGTGGACCATGCGCTGGAAAGCACCCCTGAACGCGTTCCAGATCGCCTTCGAAGGCCGCCTGAGCCCGAGCAACAACTGACCATCAACAAACAAGATCAGCCGTTAAATTGACACACTCGCACCGGAACGCCACGCCCCCATGGGCTATAGTTGATCTTGAGCTGGTCACCGAACTCCGGTCGATCATCTGCGCGTTGGTGGTCCAAGGAAAGACGCCCCGCTTCCTGCGGGGAAATGCAGGTGCAAGGCCTGCCCGGCGCTCGATCACAGGGGCCGCCGTCCGCACACTGCGGACGGCCCCTGTGTAGTCGGTGCAGTCATCGCCCAGCCGCAGACGACAACGCACTGACACCCGGCGCGCCCCGGCCGCAGGATGCCGGATGGATGGCCACCCTCGCCGCCGCCCGCCAGCTCCACGCCCGCGAGGGCCACCTCCAGGCACCCCGCCAGCACGCTGTGATCACCGCAGGCAACAACGGTGACGGCGAGCAGACGGCCGTGAAGCTCGGGGCCTGGCTCGACAACACCCGCCGTTGAGCCGCCACGCTGAGCGAAGAGCGACGCAACGCACTCAGCGCCCTCGGCATGCGCTGGTAGGACAGCCCAGACAGGATCGGTCAACATTCGGTGGAGTCTCCGGTCGACCTCTCGTCACCGTCCTGCGCACGGTGGTGGTCGTCGCCTACCTCGAGGTCTAGCTGCGGCGTCTCAGGACGCCGGGCACCTGTTCACAGGCCGGCAGCGCTCAGGCGGCGGAACCTTCAGGAAGGTCGGCAGCGCCGTCGAGTGGGCTTTTGACGAGCCTGTCGGGAGGTGGCGGAACGTGGACGCTACTTCCGAAGACTGACCCGGCGCAGCAAAAGGGCGCTCGCCGAGCGCCTTGCCGCCTGTCCCGACCAGCCCATCACGTCACGGCGCCCACTGAACACAGAGGGCTGGGGCCGCCGCCAGGAAGGCGCTGGGCCCATACGTCTCGGGGCCGTCCTCGCGCGGGCCGGCCCGGGACGGCACGCCCCCTGGCTCCAGCCTTGGTCTTACTCCGTGTGCGTCGGGCAGGTGAGGGTGTAGTCGTCCTGGGCCAGGGCCTGGTCTGCGGCGTAGTCGGCGCGTGCCTGCCGGTCTTGCTTGGTGATGTCCGGGTGGACCGGGGGTGTGGGGGGTGCGGGCCAGAGCTGGACCAGGTGGTGTTCCCCGTGGTCGCCGATGCCGGGTTCGGGGTCGTCGGTGTGGCAATACAGGCGCATGCGCACCCAGTCGCCGCCGTCCGGGGCGGGCGGTAGCTGAAGGGGCGGTTTCTCGTCGGGCCACGCGTCCGTGATGTCGCCGGACTCCAGGGTCGCGAGGTGGAGGTCGGAGAGGTAGGCGTGCAGGCTGAGTTCTTCGGCCGGCTCCCACTCGCCGCCGGTCTCCGGGGCCGGTGGGGCGTCGTGGATCTGGATGGTGATCTGGAGGGGGCCGGTGTCGGTGGTGGTCAGTACGACGGCATTGGCGTCGGTGGCCGGGCCGCAGCGCCAGCCGAAGGGCATCTCGGCGGGGTACTCGTAGTCGTCGGTGAAACCGATGAGGTAGCCGTTTTCACCGAGCTCGACGGTGAACGAGGACGCACGAACCAGCATGAGAGGGGCCTCCTGGGACAGGCACGGTGCCCCCTGGTGAAGCGGGAAGAGGCACCCTGTCTGGCTTGGCGGGAGGGTAACGAGGCTAGGCGATCACGTAGAACGGGTCGCCCTCCATGACGTGCGTCTGGCCGCGCCACGCGGTGATACGTCCGCTCTGGGACTTGTTCTCCTGGACCTTGACCCAGGTGATCTCCCGCTGGCTGGCCGGAAGGTGCGTGCCGCCTTCCTTCGCGGAGGCGAAGGGGTACTCGTCGCACGAGGTGCGGCCGGCGCGCCGCATGTCCGCCGGAGCGGTGCGCGGGCACACCGCGGTCCTGTTGATGTTCTCCTGCGTCTTGTTGATCATCCAGTGCAGGGGCTTCCCGCCGTTCGGGTCACCGTAGTGCCCGCCGCGGGAGCGCAGTTTGCGTATGCCCTCGTCGATGCGGGCCAGGCCGACCATGCTCACCCCGGTGGGGACTTCGGGGATCGCGCACCCGGAGCGGTTGGTGCGGCTGCTGCCGTAGTAGTTGTCGCAGCGGTAGACGGCCGAGCCGTAGGAGACCCCGCCGGGGCTGTAGCCGGGCTTGGTGAACGTGTAGGTGTAGGTGGTCTTCGCCTTGGCGAGGATCTTCTTCGGGGCGACGGTCGTCTTGTAGGCGACGCTGCCGCCGGCGGCGCTGTCCAGGGTGTGGCCCTGTGGGAAGGACACGGACGCCCCGGTGCCGCTCCCGGACTTGGCGGCCACGCCGACGGCGACGCATTTGCCCTGGCCGGTGGTGGTCGCCTTGGAGACGGTGAACTTCTCGCTCCAGTTCGCGGAGCTGGGCTTCAGCGTCATCTGGTGCTTGACGTTGAAGTCGGCCGTGCCCTCGATGACCGGCGCCCCGTCGATGACCTTGACCACGTCGACGTGGGTGGTCACCCACTCACACTTCCGATGTGAAGGCCGCGAGGGTGCGTGGGCGGCGAGATTTCCCCAGGTCGAGGCGTCGGGCCGTGCAGGCTTCGCCTCCGTACGGCCAACCTTCATTCATCTCTAATTGGCCTGCAGTTTGTGGGAAGTTTCTCATGGTCCGCTTTTTACGGAGCCTTTAAATGCTCTTTTTCTAATTCTTGTCCAATTAAAAACTTCGCCTGTGATGTGGATCACTCTTGATACTTTGCGGGTGTGCGTGGCTACTATCCGCGACGTATCTGTGGATCTTCTGCGGGGGCGTGGGGCGGGGCTGTGAAATCACAGGCGGGTAAGTGGAGATCTCTTACGGGAGGGCTGTGGGTGCGGCGGTTGGCCGTGTCCCTGGCCGCGTGGCCATTGCTGTTCGGCGGGGCCGCGGTGGCGAACGTGACCACCGCGGTGGCGGCGCACGCTGACGGGGGCGTTGAGCCGGCGCCGTTGGAGCAGGCGAAGGCGTCGGGGGACCCGGTCGAGATTGTGGACCAGCGTACGGAGTACACGCAGACTTTCGCGAATCCTGATGGCACCTACACCCTGAAGCAGGCGACCGCGCCGCAGCGGGCGAAGGACGATGCCGGCACCTGGCACGACATCGACACCACACTCGTGCACAGGGCCGACGGTTCGATCGGCCCCCGGTACGCGGCGGCCGATGAGTCGTTCTCCGCCGGGGGAACGCAGGCCATGGTTCGCCTGGGGAAGGATCAGCGGTCGCTGTCGGTGCGCTGGCCGGGCGAACTTCCCGCGCCGTCGCTGGACGGTGCGACCGCCACCTACTCCGAGGTTTTTCCCGGGGTCGACCTGCAGCTGACCGCGGTGTCTGACGGATACCGCGAGGTACTGGTGGTCAAGTCGGCCGAGGCCGCGCAGCAGCAGTCTCTGGAGCAGTTGCGCTTCGGCGTCGAGGGCGACGGGGTGTCTGTCATCCCCGGGGCCGGGGGCGGGCTGCGTGCGGTCGACGCTGACGACAACGCTGTCTTCACCGGGCCGGCGGGACAGATGTGGGACTCCGCCGGCAGCGGCGGCGGAACTCAGACACAGACACTCAACACAGCGGCACGGACGGCCGGCGCGGCCTCCGCCACGGCCGATCCGGATACCGATACCCAGGAGCCGTTCGAGCCGGGGGACGGCGACACGACTGCAGCCCTGCCCGTGCAGGTCGATGACGGCAGCATCACGGTCACCCCCGACCTGAACCTGCTGCGGGGCGATCAGACCGTGTACCCCGTGCGGATCGACCCGGCGGTGGGGCTTTCGCGGGCGGAGCGGACGGTCCTGTCCTCCGACGGCGACACGTTCTACGGGTTCTCCGGCGACTACGGGGTCGGGCGCTGTGCCAGCGCGGACGGCTACCCGTGCGGTGACGACTACGTGAACCGCATGTACTTCGAGTTCAGCCCCAGCGCCCTGGCTGGCAAGCACGTTCTGCACGCCACGTTCCGTGCGCATGAGACCTGGTCGTTCAACTGCGACGCCAAGGCCGTGGACCTGGAGCGCACCAGCAACATCACTGAGGGAACGGGATGGTCTGACCCGAAAAACATCGCGTTGATCGACTCCAAGACGGTGTCGGCGGGGCGGGGCGACAACTGCAGTCCTCCTCAGCCGGATGCCTGGGTGGAGTTCAACGGCAGTCTGACGAAGCAGGTGCAGGATTTCGCCGACGGAAAGTTCGGCCGGCTCACTTTGATGCTGCGCGCGGGAGATGAGGGTGACACGCGCGCGTGGAAGCGGTTCGACGACAATGCCGAGATCTCGGTGGACTACGTGCCGAACCCCGGTGTGCCGATCAACGTCGGTGTCATTCCCGGTGTGGCCGGGGCGAACGCGCACGGCTACTGCAACCCGGTGGGCTCCCCGCTGGCTGTCACGGTCGACCAGCCGACGGTGCGGGCACGGGTGGAGACCCAGGTGCAGCCCGGCACCAATGACAGCAAGGGCCAGCTGAAGGCCAACTACCGCATTGCCCGCCTTCTGGCGGACGGAAGCTGGGAAGAGATCTGGGCCGAGGACAACGACGGCGGCTATTTCACGGACGGCAAACTGCTCGACAAGCAGACCACGAAACGCACGGACGGCACCACCTACCGATACCGGGCCCGTACCCAGTCGCACTGGTCCTACAACGGTGACAGCGGCGACCTCTACTCCTCGTTCTCCTCATGGTGCTACTTCACGATCGACTCCACCGCGCCGAAGGAACCGACGATCGCACCGAAGGATCCCAAGAACGGGTCTCCCTACGTGGAGTGCGTGACGGACCCGTGCACCCCCAAGGGAGGCCCGGGCACGGCCGGCTCGTTCATCTTCGGGCAAAACAGCGCGGACACAGACATCAGCAAGTACCAGTGGACGCTGTCCGGACCGAGCGGTCAGGAAGGCAAGGCGCACACCGTCACGGCGAACTCCACCGACCACAGCGCGGAGGCGGACGACGTCACCCCGTCCCTCGGCGGCACATACCACCTGACGGTATGGGCCATCGACGTCCGTAACCGAACGGGTTCACCCAAGACCTTCGACTTCCAGGTGAGCCTGCCGCCCGGACCGGTAGGCCGCTGGCACTTCGACGACGGCGCCCCCGGCTCTGGTGTGACCACGGCTAAGGACAGCTCGGCAGATGATCCGACTCATGACCCGTCGGCGGCCACACACGATCTGACGATGCACGACGGGGCCGGCTTCTCGACCATGGCACGGCGTGGCGAGGAAGACACGTCGCTGTGGCTGGACAGCAGCGACCCTGGTCTGCAGCAGGCCTATGCGGCTTCCGCTGAACCGGTCGTGAATACGGCGCACTCGTTCACGGTCTCGGCCTGGGTGTATCTCACGGACGCGTCGACCAGCCGGATGATCCTCACGGAGCCCGGTGCACAGGCGCAGGCCTTCGCGCTCTACTACTCCTCATCCACCAAGTCGTATGTCTTCCACTACACGGCCACAGACTCGGCCACCCCGGTCCTCGTCAAGTCCGTGGCAACGACCACCGACCCGCCCCTGCGGGTATGGACCCACCTGGCCGGCGTATACAAGATCGGTGCCGACGCCAACGGCGACACCATCCAGCTGTTCGTCAACGGCCGCCCGCAGGGGGATCCGGTCAACCTGTCCCAGGCCGCGCCCAGTTACAAGCGCTGGGAGGCCTCGCAGGGTCTGCAGGTGGGCCGGTCGATCGTACGGGGCGCAGCAGGCCAGTACTTCCGGGGCCGCATCGACGAAGTCGCCGCCTGGCAGGACGCCCTGAGCCCGGAGAGGATCGCCCAAGAGGCACAGGCGACCGAGCAGGACCTGCCGGCGACGGAACTGGTGGCCGACTGGAACGCTGAGAACTCCTCCGGCACCACGGTCGGTGAATCCTCGCCGTACCCCATCGGCGCCATGGCACTGTCCGGCGGAGCCAGGATCGACGACGAGTCGAGCACTCTGGTCCTGAACGGCACTGGGGCCTACGCCTCGGTCGCCGGCCCGGCCATCGACGAGGCCGGCTCGTTCACGGTCTCCGCGCAGGCCCAGTTCGATCCGGCGGTGCTCAATACCAAGCCCAACGGTTACGAGGCCTATCTCGCCGGACAGGCAGGAACCGGGGGAGTGTCCTGGGCTTTGGCCGTGCAGAAGATCGACCAGGACGTCTATGTCTGGAAGTTCCTGCGCACCACGCCGTCCGGAACCACGGTGACCACGGCCGACGTGACCGACGTGACCGAACTTGCCGATCCCACCTCGTCGGTGATCCTCACCGGCGTGTTCGACGCCCAGGACCAGGGCGGCCGCATGCACCTGTATGTGGGAACGACGCCGGTCGACGACGGCCCCGAGAACGCTGTCACCAGCCCGCAGCAGGGCACCGGCAGCCTCTCCATGGGCGGCACCACATCCACCGGCTACTTCGCCGGCCACTTGAGCCGGCTCCGGATCTGGGTCGGTGCGATGACCGCCGACGAGGTGCGTGACCGTGTGATCCCCAGCGACTGACCCCACCCCGGTGGGCGGGAGCGACCGCCGTCCCGCCCACCAGGGGCTGACGCGAACGAACCGGCAGCCGATCGGCTGCATGCCTGCACTCGCCGGCCGTGCCCGAGCACGGTTCCCCGACTCCCGCCCCTCAACAAGGGGCGTTCGTATGGAGCTTTGGACATGAGACCCATGCTGCCGTTCCGCCCCCGCACCCCCAGACGTAGGAGCAGCGGGCCCTGGCTTGCCCGGACCGCCGTCACCGCTGCCTTCGTCCTGCTGCCGGGACTGCTCAGCCCCCTCAATGCCCTGGCACAGGGTGTACAGCCGCTAGGCCGTCCCGATGCCCCTAAGAAGGTGTCGGTCAAGACGGTTCCGCTGAAGCCGAAGCAGACCGCCGCCACCCGCGCTGTCGCCCGGCAGGCTGCAGACAACGCGAAGGCCGCGGCGCGAGCCCGGCGAGAGCAGGACACCAAGGTGGTGTGGCCGAGGGCAGCCACCGCCACCCTCAGCAGCTCAACCACGGCGGCAGCGCACGCGAGGGCCGGTTCCCTGCCTATATCCCTGACCGCCTCCACCGCGAAGAAAGCAGTGCGGACGGCGAAGGTGCGGGTGCTCAGCCGCGCACAGACGCAGGCCCTCGGCATCAAGGGCGTCGCCCTGGCCGTCACCGCACCCCGTACCGGTGGGACGGCTGACCTCGGCATCGACTACTCCTCATTCGCTGCGGCCTACGGCGGAGACTGGGCCGGACGCCTGCAGGCGCTGCGTCTGCCGGACTGCGCCCTCACCCACCCCGGCAAGACCGCATGCCGCAGCGCGAAGACCCTTCCCTACACCAACGACCGCGACGGACAGACTCTCCGGACCCGTCTCACCTTCACCGCCACGTCTGCCCAGGCCGCCGGGCAGACCATGCTGGTGGCCCTCGCTGCGGGGGCCAAGTCGGGCGGCGGCGACTTCAAGGCCACTCCGCTGTCCGCCTCCTCCACGTGGGACGCTGGTGGCTCTTCCGGCACGTTCACCTGGAACTATCCGCTCAAGGCCCCGCCCGCCGCGGCAGGGCCGGCCCCCGACCTCGCCATCTCCTACGACTCCGGCAGCGTGGACGGCCGCACCGCCAACACCAACAATCAGGGCAGCCAGATCGGCGAGGGCTTCGATCTGACCTCCTCCTACGTCGAGCGCAAGTACGCCTCCTGCGACGACGACGGTGAAACCGGCAAGTACGACCAGTGCTGGAAGTACGACAACGCCTCGCTCGTCCTCAACGGCAAGGCCACCGAACTCGTCAAGAACGACAGCGACGGAACGTGGCACCTGAAGGACGACGACGCCTCCATCGTCACGCACTCCACCGGCGCCGACAACGGCGACGACGGCGACAGCGACATCGACGGCAAGGGAGAGTACTGGACCGTCATCACCAGCGACGGCACCAAGTACGTCTTCGGTCTCAACAAGCTCACCGGCGCTGACACCGAACGCACCAACAGCGTCTGGACCACTCCCGTCTTCGGCAACAACAAGGGAGAGCCCGGCTTCAGCAGCGGCGCCTCTCTCAGCGGGCGCGCCAAGACCCAGGCCTGGCGGTGGAACCTGGACTACGTCGAGGACACCCACCACAACGCCATGTCCTACTGGTACACCGCCGAGACCAACAACTACGACACCCTCGGCGACGACAGCACCGGCACCCAGTACACCCGCGGCGGCTACCTCAACAAGATCCTCTACGGTCAGCGCGCCGGCGCCCTGTTCTCCGGCAGCCCGGCCGCGTCAGACAAGATCTCGTTCACGTATTCCGAGCGGTGCATCCGTGACGACGACGGATGCGACTCTCTGACCGCATCCACCAGCCCTCACTGGCCGGACGTGCCCTTCGACGCGATCTGCGCCGACGGCGACAAGTGCACGGGCAACGTTGGACCTACGTTCTTCACCCGCAAGCGGCTCACCGGCATCACCACCTACGCGTGGAACGCGGCCCTCACCCCGAGTGCCGACTTCCAGGCCGTGGACTCATGGAAGCTGACCCAGGCGTATCAGGAGGCCGGCGAGAGCGGTGACTCCGCCGACCAGTCGCTGTGGCTTCAGTCCATCCAGCACACCGGCGAACATGGCACTGCGCTCTCCACCCCGGCGATCACGTTTGTCAACGAATTCCTCAACAACCGGGTCGACGCGAGCGACGACAACATCCTGCCACTGGCCAAGCCCCGGCTGACCGGCATCACCACTGAGACCGGCGCCGTCATTTCCGTGAACTACGCCGAACCCGACTGCGTCGCCGGCGAGAACATGCCCCGCCCGGACCAGAACACCCGCACCTGCTACCCGGTGCTGTGGCGACCCAACGGCGGGGACGTCGAGCCGACCCTGGACTGGTTCCAGAAGTACCCGGTCACCACCGTCAGTACCAGCGACCCGACCGGCGCCTCCGGGGTCATCGCCGATACCTACCAGTACTCCGGCGGCGGTGCCTGGCACTACGACGACGACCCCCTAACGCCCGAAAACCAGCGCACCTGGTCCATCTGGCGCGGCTTCGCGAAGGTCACCCACCTCACCGGCCCCAGCGACAGCACCCAGACCAAGACCGTCACCGTCTACATGCGCGGCATGAACGGCGACCGCCTCCTGGAGTCCGACGGCAAGACCCTAGACCCCGACGCCCGCCGCAGCGCCCAGAGCACCGGCATCAAGGCAAGCGCCCTCACCGACGCCGACCAGTACGCCGGCTTCACCCGCGAGACCGTCACCTACGACGGCGCATCCGAAGTCTCCGGCACCATCAACGACCCCTGGTCGAAGCGGACCGCCACCCAGCACAAGTCCTACGCCGACACCGAGGCGTACTTCGTCCGCACCGCCGCTACCCACACCCGCACCAACGTCACCAGCTCCGGCACACCCGTCGACCGCACCCGGACGACCGTCACGACCTTCGACGACTACGGCATGCCGCAAACGCTGGAGGACGACGGCAACGACGCCGTCTCCGGCGACGAGACCTGCACCCGGACCTGGTACGCCCGCAACACCACCGCAGGCCTGACCAAACTGATCTCACGGATCCGCATCACGGCCAAGCCCTGCGCGACCGCGGACAGCCAGCTCAACCTGCCTGCCGACTCCACCAAGGCAGGCGACGTCATCAGCGACACTGCCACCACCTACGACGCCACCACCGCCTGGACCGCCACCCAAAGCCCCACCAAGGGCGAACCGCAGTGGACCGGACGGGCCGCCGGATACGACAGCAGCGACCAGCCGACTTGGCAGAAGACCAGCACAACCACCTACGACACCCTGGGCCGGCCGCTGATCGTCAGCGACACCAACGGCGACCAGAAGAGCAAGACCACCTACACCCCGATCGCAACCGGACCCCTCACCGCCACCGCGGTCGCCGACGCAAAGAACTACACCACCAACAGCATCATCGACTTCACGACCGGCGCCGCCACCAAGGTCACCGACCCCAACTCCAAAATCACCGAGACCACCTACGACAGCCTCGGCCGCCTGACCCAGGTCTGGCTCCCCAACCGGCTCCGCCTGCTCGGCGCCACCCCCAACTACACCTACGCCTACAACCTGTCCAAGGCCTCGGCGTCCTGGGTCTCCACCAGCACCCTCACCCCGACCGCCTCCGGCTACACCACCTCCTACACCCTCTACGACTCGCTGCTGCGCGCCAGAGAGACGCAGTCCCCGTCCACCTCCGGCGGGCGCATCGTCGCCCTGACCCAGTACGACACCCGCGGCCTGGTGAAAACCACGCTCTCGGACATCTGGGACGCGAACAACGCCCCCTCCAACTCGCCGGCCACCGTCGAGGGCGGCCAGGCACCCATGCAGGTGGACACCACCTACGACGGCGCCGGCCGCTCCATCTCGGCCGAGACCAAGGTCAAGGGCGCCCACAAATGGACGACCACCACGGTCTACCAGGGTGACCGCGTCATCCAGACCGCCCCCACGGGCGGCCAGGCCACCTCGACACTGACCAACGCACTGGGCCAGACCACCGAGACCCGAGAGTACGCCGCCCCGCAGGCCACCGGCTCCTACAACCACACCCGCTACACCTACACGCCGGCCGGGCAACAGGAAACCATCACCGCACACGACACCAGCGCCTGGTCCTACACCTACGACCTGTTCGGACGGCAGCTCACCCTCACCGACCCCGACAAGGGCACCACGACCACCCACTACAACACCCTCGACCAGACCGACTGGACCCAGGACGCCGAGAACCGAAAGCTCCTGTACAAGTACGACATCCTGGGCCGCAAGACCGACCAGTGGCAGACCGACACCACCGACGCCAACAAGCTCGCCCACTGGGACTACGACCAGATCGCCAAGGGCCAGCCGGACACCGCCACCCGCTACACCAACGGAGCCACCGGCGACGCCTACGTCCAGAAGACCACGAAGTTCGACGGACTCTACAACCCGACGACCACCTCGCTGACCCTCCCGGCAACGGACGCCTTCGCCCAGGCCGGCGTAGGCGGCATAAGCCGGACGCTGACGTTCGACACGACCTACAACGCTGCCAACCTCCCCTCATCCATCGGTGAGCCGGCCGTTGCCGGGCTCCCGTCGGAGGGCATCACCCCGGCCTACGACACCCTCGGCAACATCAAGACCCTCACGGGCAAAACCGGCTACCTCCTGGGCACGGCCTACTCCGAGCTCGGTGATCTGACGACGCTCACGCTGGGCACCGACTCCACCAGCTCAGCCCCCAAGGCATACCTCAACTACGCCTACGAGACCGGCACTCGCCGCCCCAAGAGGGCTTACATCACAGACGACACCCACGGCTACATGCCGCAGGACCTCACCTACACCCAGGACGACGCCGGCAACGTCACCTCCATCAGCGACGCAGCCACCCTCGGCGGCACCGGCAAGACCGACAACCAGTGCTTCACCTACGACGGGAACCGCCGCCTGACCGAAGCCTGGACCCCGCAGACCACCGACTGCACAACCACCGGCCTCACCACCGCCAGCCTCGGCGGTGCCGCCCCCTACTGGACCTCCTACACCTACACCCCGGCCGGCCAGCGCGACACCGAAATCCAGCACCTCACCACCGGCAACCAGAGCACCGATTACACCTACGGCACCGCCATCGGCCAGCCGCACCCCCTCAACAACACCACCGGCGCCAAGAGCGCCACCTACACGTACGACAAGACCGGCAACACCATCCACCGCCCCGGCGCCACCGGCACCCAGACCCTCGCCTGGAACAGCGAAGACCAGCTCGCCAGTACCACCGAGGGCGCCAAGAAGACCAACTACCTTTACGACGCCGACGGCAACCTCCTCATCCGCAGCGCCACCGGAGACGGTGAAAGCGTCCTCTACCTCGGCGACACCGAAGTCCACCTCACCGTCAAGGGCACCACCAAGACCCTGACCGGCCTGCGCTACTACACTGCCGGCGCCCAGACCATCGCCGTCCGCGCGGCGACCTCCGGATCGAGCACCACCCAACTCACCTTCCTGGCCCACGACCCGCACGGCACCGCATCCGTCGCCCTCGACTCCACCACCTGGGCCGTTACCAAGCGCTACACCACCCCCTTCGGCGCCTCCCGCGACACCACCACGGTCACCTGGCCCGACGACAAGGGCTTCCTCGGCAAACCCACCGACACCTCGACAGGCCTCACTCACCTCGGCGCCCGCGAATACGACCCGGCCATCGGCCAATTCATCAGCGTCGACCCCCTACTCAGCCTGGACCAGCACCAATCCCTCAACGGCTACAGCTACGCGAACAACAACCCCGTCACCGCCAGCGACCCCGACGGAAAGGGTGCCTGCCTCCAGGACGGCCCTTGTGGCGGAATCAAGTCGATCGAGGAAATCGCCAAAAAGCAGAAGGCCAAGTACCCGGAGCAGTACGACGGGATCGACGACACAACCGGCCAGCCCATCGGTGATTCGACAACCTCGAACGACAATGGAGACGGCGGCTTCACCGGCTGGCTCTCGGGCGCAGTAGACACGTTCGTCAACTACGGCAGCTCCATCTTCACTCAGCCTGAAATCTGGTGGGGTGCGGCTGAAACCGGCGGAAGCCTGGCCGTGATGGGCATTAGCACTCAAGCTGCGGAGTATGGTGCCGGTCTTTGCCTCAGCGGAGTTGGCTGCTTTGCTGGCGCCCCAATCGCTGCCGCCGGTGTGGCCGGGATAGGCGCGAGCGCCTACGGTGTGAAGGACGGCATCGGGCGCATTGACGACGGATTGGGTAAGGCCCTCAATAAGGCTAGTGAGGAAAGCGCGACCGGAGGAAGTAAGGCACCAGATCCCGGTTCGCAGAATCCGGACATCACCTGGAAGACGGATGACTATGATGGCTGGCAGCACGTTCTAGACCGGCATCGCATTGGCGGTGAACTGTACGACCCGAGAACCAAGGGTGCATTTATCGGGAAGGGTCGGAAGGTGCAGCAATGGATACAACAGGTCGTGAAAAATAACCCGGCGCAGTCGAATGGGGATCGTGACGGTTATGTCTACGAAGGTAGAGTGAACGCGGGTCCGGACGGCGTCGGTATTCTCAGTGAAATGCAAAGTCGCGGGCTGGCGACCAACAGGGCCTACGGTATTAAGGTAGTGCTCAATAATGACGGCAGCCTGAGAACGGCCCATCCGATCCCTTAGCTACCCGTCTCCTTCGCTGTGATCAGCCGCCCGAACCAGTCCAGGGGTGGGCGGCTGGTGAATTTAGTCAAAATTATGACGCTGGAGTACTGGAGAATCATGTTGAATATTAGTTTCGAGCCACGCTCGGTGAGGGAACCGAAGTCGAAGCAGCTTGACAGGCTTGCGGTGGCCAGCGAGATGGACTTGCGCTATGAATACTTCGAGACAGATGTGAGTCTGACTGTTAAAGAGTTTGGAACCGAGGAATTCCCGGGTACTCCGCTTCTGGATTTCGCTTTCTCCTTGCTCTCTGCGGCTCAGGATGTCCGAAATGGGGGCACGGGGCGTGTTACCTTCACTGAAAGCGATGTAATCATTCAATTCCAGCCAGCAGATCGAGTCGTCACGGTGATGCGATCGTGGGACGAGGTGCCTGGAAAATGCGAAATCGGCGAGTTTATTTCCTGTGTTATTAAATTCTGTAGCGACGCCTTGGAGTATATTGTGCGAAGCTATCCGGAATTCCAAGAGAATCCCGCTCGCGTGAAACTGGGTGGAGTAATTGCCGAGCTAAAGGATGTTGCAGAACGCAGCGAGTAGGCGCCCTGGCCTAACCTTTTTACGCCCGACCGAGGGCCCCGACGCGGCGGGTCTGCTTCTTCGACTACCTGTGATGCCGGAGCCCGGGAATCCGGCGAGCACGACGACCAGGATCTGCCGGGGGCGATGCCGACCGGCCGCCGTCGCTCGCCGGGGGACGCTGGCCTGCCGGTGTACACCGGCAGGCCCACACCGGCCCAGAACCCCGCGGGCCTCCCGGGGCGTTGATCAGGTGCGTATGGTTTCGGAGTAGGTGGTGAGGAACCGTTCGCCGGTGAGCTTGTGGTGCGCGAGCTGTTCCTGCACGGCCTGTTCGTCAGCCCAGCAGTCCGGGCTGCTAGCGAGTGCGGCCGCGTAGCTCGTGACGGCCTCCTTCAGTTTCTCGAACAGGTCCGGGGTGACGACGCGCATGCCGGGCACCGCGGTGGCCTTGGTGTACCCACTTGCGCCCGGGCTACCAGCGCATGCCGAGCTGGTCGAGGTCGGCGCGGCGCTGGGGGCTGAGCTTCGTGGCTCTGCGGCGGGTGTTGTCGAGGAACGCCCCGAGCTTGACCGGCTCGCCGTCGACATCCTCCACGTGCTGCCGGGGCACGGTCAGGTGGCCTTCGCGTGCGTGGTGCTGCCGGGCGGCGGTGAGGTTGGCGGCCCACCGGGCGTCCTGCGACCGGGGCGCACCCGCCACCAGTTCACCCTCTGCCGGGGGCTCGATGCCGACGGTCTCCAGGAGCCACTGCTGGGCAGGCATGAGCCGTTTCCATCCGGCCCGCTGTCCGGCCACCCACACGCCCAGGTCTTCGCCTTGGACGATGAGTTCGCCGGGCCCGGCCGGGAGTGCACCGCAGGCTTTCACGTGAGCGAGGACGAGCCGGTAGCTGCGCTGCCATCCGATTTCCCACGCCGGGCACCATCCTGGGTCCAGGTCGGCTAGAGCCTCCATACGGGCTTGTGACAGCTCCCCGGCGTAGGAGACGCCCGTTTCTCCGTTGACGCGTCGTTCGGTGTTCTCGGCTGCCTTGCGGGCCGCTGCGCGCTGGTTCTTCAGCCAGACACCGATGGGGAAGTTGTCGCCGCCCCACACCGCCGTGGTCGGCGGGAGCAGATGCCCGTGCACCGTGGCGTACGACCGGGCGACGGCGAGGCCGGCCTCCCACGCGGACGCCTGCACCGACCACACCATCCCCAGCGCCTCCAACTCGGCGACGCGGGAGGCCTCCAGGGTCCCGGCTGCGTAGTAGCGGCGCTGGTCGGCCACCCACACCCCGAGCGGATGCCCGCCGATCGCCGGCCAGTCCTCCGGCGTGACGTACGTGTACGGCACCCGCAGCTCGCTGTTGCCGGTCTCCCGCAGCCACCGCGTGGCCACCTCGATCCCGCGCAGCCAGTACGCCCGCTCCGGGTCGATGACCCGCAGCCGGACGAACTGGGCGAGTGCGGCGGGGTCGCGTTCCTCGCTGAACCTGAGCACACCGGCCGCCGCCGCACCGACCCGGTCGACGACGTCCTCCTCCTGGCCGCCGTCCGCTCCGTCCGCGCCGTCGAGGTCTTGGTCCAACTCACCGTCCCCGGCTGCCGGTCGGGCGTTGCGGACCCGGGGGTCGGCGAGCGCTTCGATCGTCTCTGTGTCGTGTGCGCGGAGTGCTCCGAGGATCTTTGCGAGGGTCCCGTACGCATCCGAGGTGAGCAATTCGTCCGCGTCCTCGTCTTCCCCGAGAAATACCGGAACGATCAGAGTGGCGAGTTTCCCGACCCCGGGACGCATCCGCAGGGCACGCCCGACCATCTGCACGATATCCACCATAGAGCCGCGCGCATCCGCGAAAAGAACCGCGTCACATTCGGCCGTGTCGATTATCTAGTGCTGGTGAAGTGATGGGCATGTTTGGCGTGGTTCAGAAGCGGCTTTCGCGAGGGTGCGGGGTGCTTTGGAGCTGTTACCGGAAGATCTGCTCGATGCCGAAGACGAGGCTGTGGGCTTGGGGCCATCCGGCGTCGATGAAGGCGTCGCAGATCTGCCGTAGGGCGGTGAGGTTGTCCGGGTTGTGGAGGAGGCTGCGGTGGTCGGCGAGGATGCGTTCCACGAAGGTGACGCAGGTTCCCACACCGAGGGCGTCCGCGGTGTAGCCGCTTTGTGCTCCTACCTGGGTCACGATGTCGCGGACGGTCAGGAGCGTCTGCTGCGGGCGCTGGTCGATCATGCGCTCACACATCTCGACGAGGTGGTGGGCGACGCCCGCGACTGGGGTCGCCGCAAGGAGCTTGATCAGTGGCTCGGCTGCGTCGACGAGTCTGACTTCCGGCTCGATCGGGGGCTTGCTGTCGGTGCCGCCGCTGGCGAAGTAGATCTGTGACGCGATGTTGTCGAGGAGCCTGAGGGTGTTTTTGAGTTGCTCACGCTCGGCGTCGGTTGAGGTCTGATGCTGGCTCAGAGCGTGGCGGGTTTCGGTGAGGGCTGGTTCGGCGAGTTGCTGCATGAGCTGGAGAGCACGTTGGCGGACAGCCTCGTTGCCGTGGGTGAGTGCTCCGGAGATGCGTAGTTGGTGGAGGCAGCCGGCCCAGGTGCTGTCGTCCAGCCAGCGGGTGATCATGCTGGTGAGGGCGGCGCCTGCTTCGGGTGTTGCGTGGTGGACCCACAGGAGTCCGGCGGCGGTGGCGCAGGCGGAGGCGGCGGTCTCGCGGCCAGGGTGCGGTGTCGCGCGTCCCATGACCGTGGTCAGGATGGAAGCGCCGCGTTGACGGTCGCTCATGCAGAAACAGGCCGTGGTGACCGCGGCGGCGAGCACGGCGTCGTCGGAGTCCTGCGTGGCGAGGCGCTCGAGGATCTCCCACGCCGTGTCGGTGTCGCTGACTGCTATGCGCGGGGTGAGTCGGGCCACTGTGTGCCTGATGGCTCCCACGGGGTCTGCCGCCAGTGCGAGCAGTGCTCGCGCGACTTCGGGGCTGTACTGCTCCGGCACGCTGGCGAGTTGGCCGAGGCCGCGAGCCGCATCGGCTCGGGGGCCCTGGGGGAGGAGCAGGTCGTAGTTGGCGTTCTCCGGGGTGGGTTCGGGCCGAGGGCTCGTTGTCGATACAAGAAGGAGGGTACGCGCGTGGGTCAAGGATGCCGGCGGCGTCTGTGTGCTGCGGGTCCAGATCTCCGCAGCCCGGGCGAGAGCGTCCTCCGCCTGCGCGCGCATGGGGGAGGACTGCGTCTGCTTCAGGGCTGCTTCCAGATTGGTGGCAGTGTGCTCGGCGGATGCGGTGTCTTCCGGTGTGGCGGTGCCGTTGAGATAGGTGCTCGCGAAGCTGCTCAGGGCTGCGATGAGCTTGCGTAGTTCGGCTTCCGCAGGGTCTTCCTCCTTGGTCTCGGTTGGCTCCGCAGCAGGCCACGGCAGGTGCCCTGCGGCGGCTTCGGTGTCCCGTGCGTTCTTGTCCGCTGCCAGTGATGGATCGGTGACGTGTTCCACGGAGAGCGCGTCGACGAGCATCTGGTACCGGCGGGCCTGCTCCTGGCTCCCCTCCTCCTGGGAGGCGTCTGGCTTGAGCGAGAGAATCGCTGCCTCCAGGCTGGCAGCTTCGGCAGGTGCGAGGGTGGGGTGCAGCTTGCTGATCAGCTCGCAGGCGGGACCGAGCAGATCCGGGATGAGCAACTGCGTCACGACGTCGGCCGGCTCGCTGACCAGGGAAGCTGCCAGGGCCGGGTTGGCGGCAGCTGCGCGTAGGGTGCGTCGCCAAACAACACCCGCTTGGGGTGCCGAGGTGAGCGCCTCGCTCAGCGCCTGCGCCTCGGTTGCGGTGGCAGCGGAGGCGAAGTCCTGATAGGTGCCGAGTAGGGCCGCCGGGTCATTATGGGCGTAGCTGGAGCCGAAGTCCCATGCGCGTGAGTCGTCTTTGATGACCACGAACGTGCGGTCCCCCAGGACAGCCGAATGCTTGGGTAGATCTTGGCCAGTGCTTGTCAAGCGGGTGAGGATCGCCAGGGCACGAGGGAGGTCCGAGCGCAGGACGGTGGGGAAGTATTCGACCAGGGGGTACTTGGCAGAATCGAAGTCCTGTCGGCGATTGGACACGAGGGTCAACACGAAGCCGCTGCCCATCTGGGTGTCGGCCGAGGACGTCTCGGTGTGGCTCAGCACGGCCACGTAGAGGTCTTCTATGAGGCCCGGCAGGAGATCCAGCAGCTCTGAGACCTTGCTGGTCATGGAGAGAAGGTCGTTGTAGCCGCGCTCTTCGAGCTGGGGCGGCTCCACAGCGCGCCTGAGTAGTGTCTCGGTCGCGGTCAGGTCACCTGCTGCCGTTTGGATCACAGCGGTGATGGCCAGCCGTGAAGCGGGGGCTGGAGGCTGGGTCCACAGGTACTCCAGCAGGCGCCGCGCCGCCAACGCGCAGAGCCGCAACTGCTGTTCGTCCAGCATCGCCCGATGGGAGGCCAGGTCGGTCACCAGGACACCCAGCCCCGTGAGGAATCGGGCAGGTGTCCGGCCGAGACACTCAGCGACCTCGGTCCAGACACCTGGATGCTGGAGGCGGCTTTCCTTCAGCTTGAGGGAGACAGCGACGGCGATCGCTGCGAGTATCCGCTTCGCTCCCTCCTCGGCGCCCGGATCCGGTGCGAGCAGCGGCTCCAGGTCAGTCGCCTGATCGCAGTCATCCGTGACGACGTCTGCGATTGCTGTGGCTGCCATCCCGGGGGAGGGCAGTGCCATCAAGGCCAGAGCCAGCGCCCAGAACACGCCGGGACCTTGCGCCCAGGCCGTCCGGAGGTACATGTCGATGCTGGGGCGGGCGAAGAGCAACAGGTCGGGGTCGGCGTCCAGTCTCTCCTGCAGCCCGTCGGGGGAGTGGGAGAGGTAGGTGACGGCAACGGCGTAGTCGAACAGCACGTGGTGCGCGAATTGCAGTGGGCCGTTGGCCGTGGGGCCCATGATCGTCGGGGCTTGTGTGAGGACGGAGCTGGAAAGGAGGGCCCGCAGGACGTCTGACGCTGCGGTGTCACCCGCCAAAATCTTCTGCGAGGGCACGGCAAGTCGTCTCTCCTGTACTGCGGCTGCGCACAGGCGGCCGAGGAAGGCCGCTTTCGCGATGCCTTCGGTTCCCCGGGTGACGCGTGCCTCCCAGTAGCGCTCCAGCAGGCCCAACCTGCTGCCGACAGTGCGTAGCTGCGTTGTTGGTGCGCCGTCCAGCAGGAGTTCGGCAGCCAGGCGCAGGTTGAACGGGTTGCGCATCAGCTGTCGCTGCTGGTCGGAAGCCTGGCTCAGAAAGTCACGCAAGGCGGGGAAGACGTCGGTGACCTGGGCGACCTCTTCGTCCGTCAGATCACCCACTTGTACTGCCTCGCCTGGAAAGAGGGCACGCAGCTGGGGGGAGTGCTGTAGATCCCAGGTGCGGATGGAGGCGACCACCTGCCAGTTCGGCAGCCGACGGCTCACATCCGCGATGATTGACCGCCACAGCTCGGTGGAGGCATCGACTCGTGCGGCATCCAGGGCATCGATCGCCAAGAGCCCGGTGCTACCGGGCTGCCACTGCTCGAGAACGTCGACAAGCGGATGCTGCAGCCCGAGTTCTGCTTGGAGCATGCCAGCACTCCGGGCATCCACGCCGGCTACCGACAGGAGAAGTACAGGCCGGCCTTCTGCACTGGCTTGCCGGGCCAACTCGTGCACGACCACGGTCTTCCCTGCACCCGGCCCGCCGGCCACGAGGATCGAGCCCTCCTGGGTCCTCGCTCCGATGCCGGTGACCGTGCGCGCAATGGCTACGGGCCCCTGCGGTGTGGGGACGGTAGTGAGGCCATGGCCCAACTGGTCGAGGGTGTCGTGCGTGCTCCTGGCCAGGCGCTGGACATCTGAGGTGAAGTCTCGGACGGTGGCCAGCGCGATGCCAGCCGATGACAGCGACTGCTGCAGTTGCCTCATATCGGCACCGGAATGCTGGATGGCCAACTGAGCGCAGGCGCCGAGCAGTACGTGCCACGCCGCGTCCGCTTGGGCAGGATCAGTGATCACGGACGTGCGCAGTGTCTGGAGGGCCTCCCGTTCTTCCAGGCCGCCCTGTTCGACGTCGAGGACCCATACGTGGCAATGGACGAGGAACCCCCTCAGTTCCGCAGCCGAGGGAGTGCCGCCGCGCTGTTTTGCCCACTCCCGGGTCGTGTGAGCGACGAACTTGTTGTAGGCGTCAGTCTGGTCGCTGTTGAAGGCGAGCGACGTCACGTCCCGCTCGGCGGGAGCGTTACGGAGACGGTCAAGAACTTGCTCGAGGTCGTTCCGCACCGGTTTTGAGGCGTCGCGGGAGGTGACGAGGACCAGCCGGTCCTGTTCATGGCCTGGCATGAGGTGCTGCTGAACGAACTGCGCGACGGTCTTACTGAGTTCACTCTCCTCCGACTGAGACAGCGTAATTGATCGCTTAGCTTGGAGCGCCAGTGTCCGCCCGTCGGAGGTGTGCACTCGGCAGTCGTCGACGGGTTCGCCGGTTTCGCAGGCGATCCGCTCCACAGTTCCGGTCCACAGCCCCTGGACGCCCGGAGATGCGGAGCCCGCTACAGCGGCGACAGCCAGCCAGGCGGCCACGCGATGCTGGTAGTCGAAACCGCCCGCGCCCGCACTGCCCCCGGCGTCTGCCCGTGCTGCCTCACTCACCGCGGCTCTCCTCGCTCACGCCGACCTGCAGTGCTTGTTCAACTCAGGCGCGGATTATCTCTCTGTGGGGTGGTTGGTGTGGCATGTTCGGTGTGGTTCCCACCTGGTCGTGTGGCCGTCTGACGGTCCGTGCCTCGGTTGCCGACGGGGCTTGGTTGTGTTTGGTGGGTGGAGCAGACCTACGTAGCTGAGCGTTCGATCTCTCCGTCGACGGGTGTGGAGCGGTGGGTGGTGGCTGATACACGCGCCTATGACCTGCATGTGGAGGCGTGTGCGTTTTTGGCGGGGTTGCGTAGCAAGGGCCGCTCGCCGAACACGGAACGGGTCTACGCGGGCCGTCTCGCCCTCTATCTGAACTACTGCACCCAGCGCCGTATCGAGTGGTCGTGTCCGAGTTTCATGGCGCTGTCCGGGTTGCAGCAGTGGCTGGTCACCACGCCGCTGCCGGCCCGCAGCCGCCGCTCCCCGACCAGGGCTGCGCCCCGCTACCGTTCGCAGGGTACGGCGAACGCGGTGATGACGGCGGTCACGGACTTCCTGCGCTTCGGGGCGCTCCGCGGCTGGGTCCCTGCCCAGACGGCCGGCCTGTTGTCGGAGCCGAGGTTCCTGCGGTTCTTGCCGGCCGGTTACGACGCCGGCGAGCGCGGCCAGTGGCGCCAGGTCCAGGTGTCGGCTTTTCGTTTCCAGATCAGCGAACCCGGATACGAGGACCTCTCCCCGCAGCAGATCCGCCGCATGATCGCGGATACGCCCAGAGCACGGGACCGTTTTCTCATTGCGCTGCTCGCCGCGACCGGCCTGCGGATCGGGGAGGCTCTGGGCTTGCGCCAGGAGGATCTGCATTTCCTGGCCTCTTCACGCTCCCTGGGCTGCCCGGTGGAAGGCCCGCATCTTCATGTGCGGCGCCGCACCGACAACCCGAACCGGGCCCTGGCCAAGTCCAGACACTCCCGCTGCCTCCCCGTCACCCCCGGCATCGTCGCCTTCTATACCGACTACCAGCACGAACGGACCCCGGTGGCCGCCGCGGCCGAGACAGGCATGGTGTTCGTGAACCTCTTCCGCCCGCCGCTGGGGCGGGCCATGACCTACCCGAACGCCAAGAACGTCTTCGACCGTCTGGCCCGCCGTGCCGAGCACCCGGCTCGCCCGCACATGCTGCGCCACTCCGCGGCCACCCACTGGCTACGTGAGGGAGTGGACCGGGACGTGGTGCAAAAGCTGCTGGGTCACGCCTCGCCGCTGTCCATGGACCGCTACCGCCACGTCGATGAGTCCGAGACCCGGGCGGCTGTCGACCGGGCCCAGGCATGGCGGGAGGACCAGTGAGCACGGCTGGTGCGCCTGCCGTCGCACGTCCCTCAGCGACGAAGGCCACGAAGAAGTCGTGGGAGACGTGGCTGCGTGCCCACATCGATCCCGCGTGGCGGCCGGGGGAGTGGGACAGCGCCAGATGGCTGTTCACGGGAGACCTCGACAACCCGCGCACCTCGTCCTCGCGGTGCCGCACCCGCCGCTGCGACATGATCGTGCGCGCTCAGGAGACGTTCTGTACCTACTGCTCGGATCAGCGCAGAAAGAGTGGCCTGCCGCGGGAAGAGTTCGCCGCCACTTTCACCCCCGCCCGTTCCAGATCCCTGCCGTTGACGGTCGTCGGGCCGTGCACGCTCACCCGGGACGGCGTGCGGTGCGTACGCCCTCAGGTATCGGGAGGCCTGTGCGCCGCTCACCACGGATCATGGAAGTACCACAAGTCCAGAGGCACGCTCGAGCGGTGGCTTCGCAGCCGGGCAACACCGTTCACCGAAAACCCAGACTGCATGGTGGCCCACTGCTCCGGCTGGGCGATGAACTCCAGTGGGTTGTGCAACTACCACTGGCGCGCCTGGAGAGTGGAATGCCGCTCCAGCACCGACCCCGTGCCTGCCGCCCAGTGGGCACCGCACCAGCCCCTGTACCTGCTGGCGCACCAGTTCCATCTCGCCCCATTGCCCGAGCTGCTGCGCTGGGAAGTGTTGTACGCCGTGCAGCAGATGGACCAGTGGGTACGTGCCCTGGAACCTCACTGGATCCGCGGCGTGATCAGCCACCTCACCACGGCCGAGACCCTTCTGGACGCCACCAACGCGGCCCGACTCACCAAGCCGCACCAAGCTGCCGTCCGCACATTGGAGAACCTGCAGTCTGCCGCCCGCGCCGGATACAGCGAGTTCTCCGGGATCACCCTCATCGACCAGGACGTCATCGATCTGCGCGTCCTCGGGCTGCGCCACAGCGCCTCCGGCAAGCGCCGGCATCTCCCCGGCCGCGTCGATCTCCGCACAGTCCGCCAGCCCTGGCTGCGCCAGGCGCTGCGTCACTGGGTGACCACCGCCCGACCCACCACGGAAGACTTCAAGCGCACGTTCCACGCGACGACCATCGCCTCCACGGCTCTCGCCCAGCGCGCCCACGCCGGCGACGACCCCGCCGTCCTGACGTTCGCCGATGCCACCTCGGCCGTTGACGCTTTCCGGGCCGCACGCAGACGAGACGGCACCCTCTACTCCTCTTCCTTCCGACGCAGCCTGTTGGGGACGTTCTTCCAGCTCATCGCCTACGGCCGCCGCTGCGGCACCCTCGATGACTTGGCCGGCACCTTCACCCGCGTGCCCGTCGAGCACGTCATCTCCGTGGAGGAACCCAATGAGGACTTCATCGGCAAGGCCATCCCCGAGTCCGTCATCCGGCAACTGGACGCTCACCTCGACACCCTGGGCACCGGAAACACCTACGGCTGCCGCGATATCGCTCCCGACGCCCGGCAGTTGCTGTACCGCACGATGTACATCGTCCTGCGCGACACCGGACGCCGCCCGCTCGAGATCGTCTCCCTGGCCCGTGACTGCCTGGAAACCCACAACGGCCAGCCCACCCTGATCTGGGACAAACGCCACCGCAGACGTCTGCCGATCACAACATCCACCGCCGACGCCATCCGAACCTGGCAAGCCTGCCGCGACCAGCTGCACCTTCCCGCCAAGAGAGACCGATACCTCTTTCCCTCTCTCACCGCCCTGAGCGACGCCCCCTACATCTCCAGCACCTACCTCAGCGACGCCCTCAGGCTCTGGGCAGACGCCCTGCCCCCGCTCCACGCCGAGGGCACCGACTCCCAAGGACAACGCCTGCTCTTCGACCGGACCCTGATCTACCCCTACGCCTTCCGCCACTCTTACGCCCAGCGCCACGCAGACGCCGGCACCCCCGTCGACGTGCTGCGCGAGCTGATGGACCACAAATCCATCGCCATGACCCAGCGCTACTACACCGTCTCCCTCAAGCGGAAGAGCGAAGCTGTGGCCAAGCTCAGCGCACATGTCCTCGACCAGCACGGCCACCTCAGCCCCAGCTCGAGCACGGCCTACGAGATGCGCTCTGTCGCTGTTCCCTACGGCGGCTGCACCGAGCCGTCAAACGTCAAAGCCGGCGGCCAGGCCTGCCCCATCCGCTTTCAATGTGCCGGCTGCGGCTTCTACCGCCCCGACCCCTCCTACCTGCCCGCCATCGAGCACCACATCAACGAACTACGAGCAGACCGCGAAACCGCACTCGCCATGGGTGCAGCCGAGTTCGTCACCACCGCCCTCACCGCACAAATCACCGCCTACCAGCGCGTCATCGACCGCATGAACACACACCTGGCATCCCTCCCCGCCTCCGAACGCGCCCAGATCGAAGAAGCCAGCACCGTGCTGCGCAAAGCACGAGCAGGCCACAACCACACCCTCCTGCCCCTCACCACTGCCCGACCGAAAGACCCGCGATGAATCCCCGCGGCAACCCCGCCCCCCTCGCCGAAGCCAGACGCCGTCACAGCCTCGATAAACGAGCCCGTGTCCTCACAGTCCTGGCCACACTCGAGAAACAGGGAAAGCCGCTCACCTTCGCCGCAGTCGCCCGCGCCGCCCGCGTCTCCACCTGGCTCACCTATGCCCCCGGCGTACGCGAGCACATCGAGGCAGCCCAACTACGCCAAGCCCACAGCACCCCACCATCCGCCACGGCAAGCACACCCTCCCCACTCAGCCTGCGCACCGAACTCGAAATCACCCGGCAAGAAATCAAAGAACTCCGCGACGAACGCGACCGGCTCCAGGCAGCCCTGCGCCACCAACTCGGCCAGCAACTCGATTCCATCCACGCTCCCGACGCAGCAACCAGAGCAGACCAGCTGTACGCCCTGAACCAGGACCTCACCCGCCGGCTGGAGGAAGCCGCCTCGGAGAACGCCACGTTCCGCGCCCGCATGACCGCCCTCGAAGAAGACCTGATTGCTGCCCGCACCAGCCTGCGCCGGATGATCCGCACCGAGAACACGGCCCGCTGAACGACATACCCACGGCGGTTATGCCCACTCCATGCCGAGCTCCCGGAGGGCGTCGAGCTGCTCGGGGGCGAGTTTGTCGCGCCTCGATTTGGTGTTCGATACCCACACGCCCAGCTTGACGGTCACCGGGTCCGTCTCGCCGTCGACCGTGATCTGTTCGCTGTGGCCACGCGGTACAGGCCGGTGGGCGCCTTCCCGTTCGGCCCACTGCGCGAGGGCCGTGAGGCCCCGCTGGAACGCCTGCTGAGCCTTGTTCGGGCCTTTCGTCGCACGCCTAGTCACCGGAGCCGCGGGCGGCGCCTCGAGCGGCTTGATGCCCAGCGTGGTCAGCCGTTCCTGCTGCTCGGTTGACAGCAGCTTCCAGATGCCTGGCTTGCGCTGTTGTTGGAGCCATCGTCCGATGTCATCGCCGTCCATGAGTACGCCGGGTGCGATGTCGGGCAGGACGCCATCGGGTTCATCGGCGGCGAGGTCGGCGAGGACGCGGTAGTGGCGTTGCCAGTCCAGTGGCCATGGGCAGTTCCAGTCCGGGTCGATCGCGGCCAGCTGCCCTGCGCGCGCGGCGGCCCGTTCCGGGTCCTTGCCCAGGCCGCCCTTGCGGCGCAGGTTTGCGACCAGCTGGCCGACGGCCACGGTTCCGCCGCCAGCGGGTTCGTCCCAGACGGCGTCCTGGCGAGGCGCGAGGTGCCCGGTGGCCCGCCGGAAGGACCGCAGCGCGGCGAGCTTGTTCTCCCAGGCTTCCTCGCCGGGCTCCCAGACCATCCCGGCCTCGTCGAGGAGTTCCTTGCGGTGGGGGTCGAGTTCTCCGGCGCGCAGCGCCTTGCGCTGTTGGTGCACCCACCTCCCCAGGGGAAAGTCCTTCGTCGTCCCGACCTCGGTCTCGGTGTCGTAGGGGATGGCGTGCAGGCCGGTGATCTCGTTCTCCTTCCGCCACCGGATGAGGGCCTGGTAGCCCTCCAGCCAGACCAGGGACTGAGGGCGGATGACGCGGCAGCGGGTCAGGGCGGCGATGTCGGCCGCGTCGCGGGGCTGGGCGAAGTTGACCACGATCGAGGTGACCCGGTCGGCCTCCGGCTGCGCCTCGCTCGTCTCCTCACCGTCACCGCCGTCGGTTCCCGCTGCGGGGGCGGGGCGAACGTGGAGGCGTCGGTGCTCGGTGCCGCGGGTCAGGGCTCGGGAAGCGAGCTGGTCGACCATGCGCTCCGAGTGACTGCGCAGCGCCTGGAGGATGTCGACCAAGGGCTGGTAGCTGGCGGAGGCGACCATGTCCTTGGGGTCCTCCCCGGGCTGCAGGAAGATCGGGATGATGATCCGCGCCGTCTTCACCGTGCCGTCCGGATTCGGGCGCAGTGCCCGCCCGATGTTCTGGACGATGTCGACCTGGGAACTGCGTGAGCCGACGATGCACACCGCTTCCACGCCGCGCAGTCCGGTGATGTCGACGCCGACCCCGAGGGCCCGTACCGAGGCGAGGAACGCCCGGTGTACGCGCCGGTTGGCGGCGTTGATGCCGTTGGCGAACCGTTGGATCACCTCGCGCCGGTGGGCGATGGGGTGGTCGCCGCACAGCCAGTCGGCCCACACCCGGTCCGGGGGCACGTGCCGGCCGTCCTCCAGCTCGTACAGCTCGGCCTCGATGGAGGAGGCGGGTAGCTCCTCAGCGTCGGCCAGGGCGACGTCTGAGGCTTCGGTGGCGTACAGCTCCGCAGCGGTTGCCGGCATCTGCTCGGCGAACGCGCGGGCTTCCTCGACCCGCTGGTGGAAGGTCATGACGGTGTGCAGGTTCATCTGCGCCGCGTGCTCCAGCAGCGCGGCCTGGAGCAGCGCCAGGCGCCGGCCGCGCAGCGCATCCTCCGACAGCCCCAGGACCGGGTCGGGGTCCCGGATCTCCAGTACATCGATCTCGAACCCGGCGAGGATCGAGCGTTCCACCGCCTCCGCCAGCCCGAGGTCGAAAAGCCTGGTGCCGTAGGTGGCGCTGTCGTCCTGCATCGATGCGATCACCAGCTCCCGTCCGTCCCGGCCGCGCTGCGGGCTGGGCGCGGCGAGGATGCGCGGGGTGGCGGTCAGGTAGAGCCGGAAGTCGATGGGAATGCGGACGTTGTCGTGGATCGCCGCCCATGGCCGGCCCATGTCCCCGGCCGTCATATGCGCCTCATCCACAATCGCCAGGTCGAACGGGGCCATCCGCTGGCCGTACAGCCGCTCCCCGCCCGCCAGAGCGGCCTCCAGCGGCCCGCGCACCGTTCGCTGGCCCGAAGGGTCTTCCGGGTCCTCGCGGTCCACGAGGGAGGCGTACGTGGCGAACACGACCACCGGCCCCTTCCCGGCCCACAGGGCCAGCTGGATCGGGTTGGTGGTGGTGCGCACCCCCAGCTCGTTCAGTACCGCGTCGTTCTCGAGCGAGCACACCGCCACCATGGGGGAGCGGTGCCCCACAGCCCGCCACGCCTGGGCGGTTTGCACGAGCAGGTCCAGGGTCGGCACGGTGACGAGGATCCGGCCGCTGGGGAAGCACTCCAGCGCACACGCGGCGGCGGTGATGGTCTTGCCCGATCCGGTCGCGGACACGATCGTGCCACGCGCCCCCTCCGGCGGCACAGATGATCTTGCAGGGAATCCGACCCATTTTCGGAACCGTGATTTCTGTTCCACCTGGTGTTCTCGGAGCTGGATCAAAAGAGTTCTCCCTGCTCGGGAAGGATTTGTGTGACGGAAGCGATGCGGTATCCGCCGCGTTGGTAGAGGCCACCGTCTCTTCCGTGGATGGCCCAGGCTCTCGCGGCCGCTTCACCCGGTGATGCCGCCATCAGATGGACGACGAGGGCAGGCATGTCCGGGCCGGAGCTGCCGGCGGTGGGCCGGGCATCGATCCGGTAGACGCGGTGCCGCCGGATTTCCACAGCCGCGCCACCTGACCGCTCGGCCTCGTCCACGTCTGTCATCAACCGCTGCAGACGCTGCTCTTCGTAGCGGATGGCACGCGAGTCACGGGACGGCACATACGAGGCCATCCGCTCCTTCTCCATGAGCTGGGCGATCCGTTCCCACTGCAGCTGCCGCAGCTCCGCGATGAACAGCTCACTCAAGTGATGCACTTCCACCGGGAGCATCCGCGCCCGCCCGGCACGCTCCTGCGCAAGGCGTACCTGCGTCGCCACCCGACGGTCATCGAGTCCAGTTGCTCTCGAAACAACACCGAGTCGGGCAAGCTCATGCGGAAGGTACTCGTAGATCAACACACGCCCAGCTTCCTACCGGGTGTCCCTGAATTACGCCAATGCTACATGCTGCATCAATCGAGGTGCAGACGTGCAAGACTCCCCGAAAGCCTCCTGCACGAGATTCCGTCGGCCCTGATGGTCGTGGTGCATCGGGGTACACGGCCCCGCATGGCACCGAAGACCGAACGCATCCAGTTCCTGCGGGCCGTGCGACAGCTGCACCGCGTCCGCTCCTTCTACGCAGCAGGCGTCCTGCTGTGGGCGGCATCCTCTGCCTGGACCGGCTGGCAGGCGCCCGGCAGCCGGCAGATGTGGGTGTCCGTCCTCCTCCTGGCCGTCTTCACCGGTCTCCTTGCCACCGCGGGCCTGTCTGTGCGGCGTCTCGCAGTCCCCCCGACAGGCCGGCCCACGCATCACGCCGCCTCGCACAAGGCAGCAAGCCCCCGCCGCGCCCATGCCTGAGAAGCCGTCAGCCCATGCCCGCATGGGCTGACCACTTTCGGAGGTGCCGCCCACGTCTGTGGGGGCGGGGGCCGGGCATACGGGCTTCACTTCCTATGAGAGGGGCTAGTCATGCTCGGCATAGTCGCGGCAGTGCTGTTCTTCATCGCGTTCCTCATCAACGCGGCCGAGATCAGCACCAATCACACCTTCTCGTCAGTCAACGTGATGCTCCTGGGGCTGACCGCACTGGCCCTGCACGTTGCGGGAATCGGTAGTACTTGGTCCCGTAGACGCTGACCCGGCGCCAAGCCCCCAGAACCTGCAGAGGACAGCCGCACCCCGTGCTGCTGCTCGGGCCGTAGGCCCGTTGGGTCGGCCTTTGTGGCGCGAAGCGCCACACGGTGACCGGAGCGCAGCGAAGGCACCGGGTGGGGGCGTAGCCCCCACCGCTCCGGGAGCGCAGCGGACGGAGCGTCACCCGCCCCCCTGCGCAGGGGGGCGCGCTGACCGCGCAGCGGTCAGCTC
>NZ_JBSFJE010000022.1:0-143117 GCF_053597895.1 Streptomyces sp. NPDC001220 | reverse complement strand
CCGCGTATGCGCGCCAACATCGGCATCCGCAGGCGGCTCGCCACGCTCCTCGACAACGACCGCAACCAGATCGAGCTCTTCACCGCCCTGCTGCTGTCCCTGCCCGGCTCGCCGATCCTCTACTACGGCGACGAGATCGGCATGGGCGACAACATCTGGCTCGGCGACCGGGACGCGGTCCGCACCCCCATGCAGTGGACGCCGGACCGCAACGCCGGCTTCTCCTCCTGCGACCCGGGGCGCCTGTACCTGCCGACCATCATGGATCCGGTCTACGGCTACCAGGTCACCAACGTCGAGGCCTCGATGTCCTCGCCGTCCTCGCTGCTGCACTGGACCCGCCGGATGATCGAGATCCGCAAGCAGAATCCTGCCTTCGGACTGGGGTCCTATACCGAACTCCAGTCGTCGAACCCGGCGGTGATCGCGTTCCTGCGGGAGTACGAGGACGATCTCGTCCTCTGTGTGCACAACTTCTCCCGGTTCGCGCAGCCCACCGAGCTGGACCTGCGGCGCTTCAACGGCCGGCACCCGGTGGAGCTGTTCGGCGGGGTGCGGTTCCCGGCCGTCGGTGAGCTGCCGTACCTGCTGACCCTGGCGGGGCACGGCTTCTACTGGTTCCGGCTGCGCGCGGACGGGTAACCGGAACCCGGCATAGTCCACCCCGGGCGGCGGCGGTTTCCTCCGGCCCGCCCGGGGCACGCATCACTAACGCCCCCGACGACCGGGGAAAGGACGTACCCGCCATGGCGGAAACGGTCACCCCCTCCACGCCCCCTCTCCTCGCCTCGCTCGATCCCCTCCTGCGCGAATGGCTGCCCCGGCAGCGCTGGTTCGCGGGCAAGGGCAGTCCGGTCACCGGCTTCGCCACGGTGGCCGAGACCGAACTCCTGCCGTCGGACAGCAGGCTGGGCCTGCACCATCTGCTGGTCCGCGCCGAACAGCCGCCCGCCCCCGCCGAGGCCGGCGACTGCTACCAGCTGCTCATAGGCACGCGCGAGGCGCTGCCGCCCCGGCTGGCGCCCGCACTGATCGGCCACCTCACCGACGGCCCGCTGGCCGGACGCACGGTGTACGACGCCCTGTACGACCCCCGGCCCGCCGAGCTGCTCCTGGAGGCCCTGCGCACCCGGGCCCGTATCGGCGGGCTGTGCTTCGAACGCGATCCCGGCACCGAGATACGCGACGGGCTGGTGGCCCGGCTCCTGACCGCCGAGCAGTCCAACTCCTCGGTCGTCTACGGAGATACGTTCATCCTGAAGCTCCTGCGGCGCGTCGTGCCCGGTGTCAACCCCGACCTGGAGATACCCCTGGCCCTGGCCCGCGAGGGCTGCGCCCGGGTGCCCGCCCCGACGGCCTGGCTGCGGGCGGAACTGGCCGGGGAGCCGTACGTCCTCGCCGTCCTCCAGCCCTTCGTACGCGGCGCGACCGACGGCTGGGAGCTGGCCCTGCGCGAGCTGGCCAAGGGCGAGGACTTCGCGGCGGACGCGCGGGCGCTGGGACGGGCCACGGCCGAGGTGCACACCGCGCTGGCCCGGGCGCTGCCGACCGTCACCCTCGGGCACAGTCAGCTGGGGTCGATGGTCGCCGGCATGACCGAGCGGCTGACGGCGGCCGCCCAGGCGGTCCCGGCGCTGCGGCCGTACGAGGACGGGCTGCGCTCGGCCTACGAGGCGCTGGCCGGGCTGGCCGCCGAGGGCCGCACCTGGACCGCCCAGCGGGTCCACGGCGACCTGCACCTGGGGCAGTGCCTGCGCTCGCCGTCCGGGGAGTGGTCCCTGATCGACTTCGAGGGCGAGCCGGCCCGCCCGCTGGCCGAGCGCCGGATGCCGCAGCCGCCGGTGCGGGACATCGCCGGCATGCTGCGCTCCTTCGACTACGCGGCCCACTCGGTGACCCCGGCGGCCCGCGCCTGGGCGCAGCTGTGCCGGGCGGCCTACTGCTCCGGATACGCCGAGATCACCGGCGTCGACCCGCGCACCGACCCCGTGCTGCTGCGGGCCTACGAGACCGACAAGGCCGTCTACGAGGTGGTCTACGAGGCCCGGCACCGCCCGGACTGGCTTCCCGTGCCCCTGTCGGCCGTCCACCGCCTCGCCACCTCCGACTCGACCTGATCCCGGGAGACCCGTCCGTGACCTCCATGAAGTCCGTTTCCGTAGCCGCCGAGGACCGCGATCGGCTGCTGCTCGGCACGCACCACGACCCGCATTCGGTCCTGGGCGCCCATCCGGTGCCGGGCGGCGGGATAGCCGTGCGGGTGTTCCGCCCGTACGCCCGCGCGGTGACGGTGGTCGCCGGCCGGGATCTGCGGACCGGCCTGCACGACGACGGCGACGGCTTCTTCTCCGTCCTGCTCCCCCTCTCCGACGTGCCGGTCTACCGGCTGCTGGTGGAGTACGAGGGGACGGTCCAGGAGTCCGAGGACGCGTACCGCTTCCTGCCCACCCTGGGGGAGCTGGACCTGCACCTGCTCGGCGAGGGCCGGCACGAGCGGCTGTGGGAGGCGCTGGGCGCGCACCCCATGACCCACCAGGGCGTGTCCGGTACCCGTTTCTCGGTGTGGGCGCCGAACGCGCAAGGCGTCCGGCTGGCCGGCGGTTTCAACTTCTGGGACGGCACCGGGTACCCGATGCGCTCGCTCGGCTCCTCCGGGATCTGGGAGCTGTTCGTGCCGGGCATCGGCGCGGGCGAGCTGTACAAGTTCGACATCACCCGCCCGGACGGCTCGCACACCCTGCGCGCCGACCCGCTGGCCCGGCGTACCGAGGCCCCGCCGAGCACGTCGTCGATCGTCGACACGTCCCACCACGAGTGGACCGACGCGGAGTGGATGAGGCACCGGGCCGACACGCCCGTGCACGAGGCCCCCTTCTCGGTCTACGAGGTGCACCTGCCGTCCTGGCGCCCCGGCCTGACCTACCGCGAACTGGCCGAGCAACTGCCGCGCTACGTCGGCGACCTGGGCTTCACGCACGTCGAGCTGATGCCGGTCGCCGAGCACCCCTTCGGCGGTTCCTGGGGCTACCAGGTCACCGGCTTCTACGCCCCCACGGCCCGTCTCGGCACCCCCGACGACTTCAAGTACCTGGTCGACGCCCTGCACCGGGCCGGCATCGGGGTGCTGATGGACTGGGTGCCGGCGCACTTCCCGCGGGACGACTGGGCGCTGGCGGAGTTCGACGGGCGGCCGCTGTACGAGCACTCGGATCCGCTCCGGGCCGCCCACCCCGACTGGGGCACCCTGGAGTTCGACTTCGGGCGCCGGGAGGTGCGCAACTTCCTGGTGGCCAACGCGGTGTACTGGTGCGAGGAGTTCCACATCGACGGGCTGCGGGTGGACGCGGTCGCCTCGATGCTCTACCTGGACTACTCGCGCGAGCCGGGCCAGTGGACGCCGAACGAGCACGGCGGCCGGGAGAACCTGGACGCGGTGGCGTTCCTCCAGGAGATGAACGCGACGGTCTACCGGCGGGCGCCGGGCGTGGTGACGATCGCCGAGGAGTCCACCGCGTGGGACGGGGTGACCCGCCCCACCGACACCGGGGGCCTCGGGTTCGGCCTGAAGTGGAACATGGGCTGGATGCACGACTCGCTGGAGTACATGTCCCACGAGCCGGTCCACCGCAGGTACCACCACCACGAGATGACCTTCTCGATGGTGTACGCGTACAGCGAGAACTACGTGCTGCCCATCTCCCACGACGAGGTCGTGCACGGCAAACGCTCGCTGGTCTCCAAGATGCCCGGCGACTGGTGGCAGCAGCGCGCCAACCTCCGCGCCTACCTGGCCTTCATGTGGGCCCACCCCGGCAAGCAGCTGCTCTTCATGGGCCAGGAGTTCGCCCAGGGCGCGGAGTGGTCGGAGGCCCACGGCCCGGACTGGTGGCTGCTGGACCCGGCCTACGGCGCCGAGGCCGACCACCGGGGCGTCCGTGACCTGGTCCGCGACCTCAACACCGGCTACCGCGCCACCCCGGCCCTCTGGCAGCGGGACACCTCCGTCGCCGGCTTCCAGTGGATCGCCGGCGACGCGGCCGAGGACAACGTCTTCGCGTTCCTGAGGTACGACGCCGAGGGCACCCCGCTGCTCGCGGTCTCCCACCTCGCCCCGGTGGTCCGCGCCGACTACCGCCTGGGCGTCCCGGACGAGGTCCCCGCCTGGCACGAGATGGTCAACACGGACGCGGCCGGGTACGGCGGCAGCGGCATCACCAACCCCGACCCGGTGAAGCCGGAGCACCAGCCGTCCCACGGCCGCCCCACGAGCATCCGCCTGACCCTGCCCCCACTGGCTACGGTGTGGCTGCGGCCTGCCTGAGCCCGTCCGGCAGCGGGCCGGTGTGCAGTACGCCCAGCCGCTGGGTGGCCCGGGTCAGCGCCACGTACAGGTCGCTGGTGCCGTAGCGGCCCGGTTCGACCACCAGGACCGAGTCGAACTCCAGGCCCTTGGCCTGCCGCGGGTCCAGGAGCACGACCGCCCGGGTCAGGTCGGGTTCGGCGCCGGGCGTGACGCCGGCCAGGCGCCCGGCGAGGGTGCGGTGCAGGTCACGTGGGGCGATCACCGCCAGGCGGCCCTCGGCGGGGGTGAGTTCGGCCACCGCCTTCTCCACGGCGCCGGGGAGGTTGTCGTGGGCCTGCCGGATCCACGGGCGCACGCCCGTGGAGCGGACCGAGCTCGGGGGCTCGAAGTCCGGGTTCTCGGCGCGGACCACGGCCGCGGCGAGGTCCATGATCTCGGACGGGGTGCGGTAGTTGACGCCGAGACGGGTGTGGTCCCAGCGGTCCTCGACATACGGTTCGAGGATCTTCGACCAGGAGCCCACGCCCGCCGACTCCGCGGTCTGGGCGGGGTCGCCGACCAGGGTCATGGAGCGGGTCGGACTGCGCCGCATCAGCAGCCGCCAGGCCATCGGCGACAGCTCCTGCGCCTCGTCGACGATGATGTGCCCGAAGGCCCAGGTGCGGTCGGCCGCCGCGCGTTCGGCCGCGCTGCGGAAGTCCTCCTCCTCGTGGCGTTCGGCGAAGCGTTCGGCGTCGATGATGTGGTGCGCGGACAGGACCTCCGAGGCGTCGGGATCGCTGTCCTCCTTGTCGTCGAACTCGTAGGTCCGGGAGGCGTAGGAGACGTCGAGGACGCCCTGCGCATAGGCGATCTGGGTCTCGCGCTCGCGTTCGGCACGGGCCCGGGCGACCCGTTCGTCGACACCCAGCAGTTCGGCCGCCTCGTCGAGCAGGGGGACGTCCGAGACCGTCCAGGACCGGGTGACCGGGCGGCGGATCGCCGCCGCGTCCTCGGCGCCGACATAGCCCTCGGGCCCGGCGAGGAAGTCGGCGACCAGGCGCCGCGGGGTCAGCCGCGGCCACAGCTGGTCGACGGCGGACCAGACCTCGGGGTTCTCGGCGAGTTCGTCGCGGATCTGGGTGATGTCGGAGGCGTCCAGCAGGCTGCTGCCGTCGAAGGGGTCGGTGCCGACCCGCTCGGCGTACAGCTCGGTGAGGGTGTTGAGGATGTGGCCCTCGAAGTACTCACGGGCCACGTTGTGCGGGAGATCGGCGGCGCGGGTGCGTTCGCGGGCCATGTTCACCAGGCCGTCGTCGAGCATCAGCACCTCGCGGTCGTGCTCGACGGTGATGACCGGGTCGGGCAGCGCCTGCCGGTCGCGTACGACGGCGGCGAGCACGTCGGCCATGTCCGCGCGGCCCTTCACCGCGGCCGCCTCGGGGGTGTCGGCCGCCGTGGCCTTCACGCCGGGGTACAGCTCGCCGACGGTCGCCAGCAGCACGCCGGTCTCGCCGAGCGAGGGCAGTACCTCGCCGATGTAGCCGAGGAAGGCGGGGTTGGGGCCGACGATGAGCACGGCCCGCTTGGCGAGCAGTTCGCGGTGTTCGTAGAGGAGATAGGCGGCCCGGTGCAGGGCGACCGCGGTCTTGCCGGTGCCCGGACCGCCCTCGACGACCAGGATCCCGCGGTGCGGCGCCCGGATGATCTCGTCCTGCTCGGCCTGGATGGTCTGCACGATGTCGCCCATCCGGCCGGTGCGGGCCGAGTTGAGGGCGGCTAGCAGCACCGCGTCGCCGGACGGGTCCTCGTGGCCGGTGCGCTCCTGGTCGCCGAGGTCGAGGATCTCGTCGTGCAGGGAGGCGACCTTGCGGCCGTCGGTGGCGATGTGCCGGCGGCGGCGCAGGCCCATCGGGGTGTGGCCGGTGGCCAGGTAGAAGGGGCGGGCGACCGCGGCGCGCCAGTCGATGAGGAGCGGGGTGCGCTCGGCGTCGTCCCGGCGCAGCCCGATCCGGCCGATGTGGTGCCTGGTCCCGGAGGTCAGGTCGATCCGGCCGAAGCAGAGCGAGCCGTCCACGGCGTTCAGCGCGGCGAGCAGCCCGGACCGCTCGGCGACCAGGATGTCCCGCTCCAGCCGGGCCTGCATCGGCTTGTCGCCGAGGGAGAGGGCGTCCGCGACGGAGTCCTCGGTGTCGCCGCGCAGCGCGTCCACCCGTGCGTACAGTCCGTCGATGAATTCCTGCTCGTGCCGCAATTCATCGTCCGGAAATTCGGTGTTTGACAATTCCGCTCCCGCCCGGATATACTGTGCCCACTGAACTTCTTCGTGACCGAACCGATTTCACATCGACCTGAAGTCACGAACTCTTGAATATACGCAAAGAAATCCCCCGAGCGCAATTGCTCGGGGGATTCTTCGTGTCATCGGTCGGTTCAGAGCAGCACGTCGGACAGCTCCTCCAGGAGCCGCCGCTTGGGCCGGGCGCCCACCATCGACTTCACCGGCTCGCCGTTCCGGAACACCATGAACGTCGGCATCGACAGCACCTTGTAGGCGTTCGTCGTCTCCGGATTGTGGTCCACGTCCAGCTGGACCACCTTCAGCCGCTCGCCCTCCTCCGCCGCCAGGGCCGTGAGCACCGGCGCCATCTGCCGGCACGGCGGGCACCAGTTGGCGGTGAACTCCACCAGCACCGGCCGGTCCGCCCCGATCACCTCCGCCGCGAAGTCCGCGTCCGTCACCTCGGCCACACCCGCCGCCTTGGTCATCCGCCATCCCCTCCCAGCTCGCACACCGGTTCCGGACCACCCGGAACCTCCGCCTCGGCGGCCAGCTCGTCCCGTGCCCGTTCGGCCCGCTCCAGCTGGGCCCCGACCTCGGTCCGCACGGCCTGCAACTCGCCGATGAGCGAGTCCAGCTCCGCCAGCTTGCGCCGGTAGACCGCGAGCGACGCCGGACAGGTGTCGCCCTCCGGGTGCCCGGCCCGCAGGCACTCCACGAACGGCCGGGTCTCCTCCAGCTCGAACCCGAAGTCCTGGAGCGTCCGGATCTGCGTGAGCAGCTTCAGATCGCTCTCGTCGTAGGTCCGGTGGCCGTTGCCGGAACGCCGCGCGGGCAGCAGCCCGCGCGCCTCGTAGTACCGCAGGGTGCGCGTGGTGGTACCGGCCCGTGCGGCCAGCTCGCCGATTCGCATGTCTACGACGGTAGGACTTGACGCCGACGTCAAGGCAAGCTCGGCTGCACCCCCGCGGACTCCTCGACCTCCAGCAGGGAGGCGCTGTGCCGCTCCTCCTCGAAGGCCCGGCGCCCGCCGCGCAGCCCGAACAGCCGCTTGGCGAGGGCGATGTAGAGCACCGCGAGGATGTTCAGCACCAGGGTGGCGATCTTCAGGTAGCTGACCTTCTCGGTGAGTTCATAGATCTCCAGCGGCAGAAAGGCGGCCGTGGCGACCACCGTCAGGTACTCCGCCCAGCGCTTGGCGTACCAGAGCCCGACCGCCTCGACGAGTTCGATCAGCGCGTACGCCAGCAGCAGCACGGCCACCAGCAGCAGCGTGGAGTGCTTGTAGCCGAAGGCCTTCTGTATGGAGCCGACAACCGGTGAGTGGTCGAGGTCGTAGTGGAAGTGCCTGAAGACCGGCCGGAAGGTGTCCAGGTACTCGTTGAAGAGCCGGCGCACCGCGTCCTGGCTGTTGCTGAACTTCCACACCGCGACCGCGACCAGCACGATGAACACCCCGCGCACGGCCCGCTCGATCGCCAGGAAGCGCAGGATGAACAGGTCCCGCAGCACCTTCCCGCGCGGCACCAGCGGGGCGTCCGCCGCCGGCCCCGAGCCGTGCGGCTCGCCGAGCGCGAAGTCGCCGCAGCGCAGGCAGCGCCAGGCCTCCCCGACCGCGGTCTGGGCGTGCAGCCGCACCCGCAGCCGCGGGTCGTCGGGGGCATAGGTCACATGCCCCTTGCGCGCGCAGTGCCGACGGTCCCAGTCGATCTTCATCCCCCGTGCCTCCATGCAGCCGTGCCGATGTGCCGTTCCGGTCGAGGTCCCGGTCGACGCTTCGGTCGAAGTTCCGGTCGAACAGGAACGGCACGTTAGTGGATACGGCTGACAAGTGGCGGCCAGGGGTCAGCGCGCCCCGCTGTCCACCAGCTTCCGCTCCTCGGCCGGAGCCTCCGCTTCGGCCTTCCCGCGCCCCGGCAGCAGCACCGCCACCAGCACGGTCCCGATGCCCAGGATCACCGCGCCGACCAGGCTGGTGTGGGCCACCGCGTCGGCGAAGGAGGAGCCGACGGCGTCCGCCATCTGCCGGGCGCCCCCGGCCAGTTGCTGCGCCTGCGCCTTCAGCTGGGCGGCCTGCTGCGGGTCGGTGGCCCGTGCGGCCTGAGCGGCCGTCCGCCGGGCCTGCTCGCCGATGCCCTGGGCGACCGCGTATCCGGCGCCCACCGAGTCCTGGGCGGTGGCGAGGGCGCTCGCGGGCAGCTTGCTGCCGCTGGTGGCGTCGGTGAGGTGGTTGCCGTACGAGGTGGCGAGCAGCGAGCCGAGGATGGCGATGCCGAGGGAGCCGCCGAGCTCCAGCGAGGTGTCGTTGACGGCGCCGCCGACGCCCAGTTCGGACTCCGGGAAGGCCCCCATGATCGCGTCGGTGCACGGCGAGAGCGCGAGGCCGATGGCCAGCCCGAGGATGATCAGGGGCGCCACGAAGTCCCCGTACCCCGAGGCGGCGTCCACCCGGGTGAGCAGGGCCAGTGCCGTGGTCCCGCCGGCCATCCCCGCCGTGACCGTCCACTTCATGCCGACGCGCGGGGTGAGCCAGCCGGTCAGGGCCGAGCCGGCGAAGACCGCACCGGCCAGCGGGAGCATGCGGACGCCGGTGCCGAGGGCGTCGTAGCCGAGGACGAACTGGAGGTGCTGCGTGAGGTAGTAGAAGGCGCCGAAGACGGCCAGGAAGAACAGGGCGACGGCGAGGTTGGAGCCGGCGAAGCGGCGGTGGGCGAAGCGGCGGACGTCCAGGACCGGGTGCGGGTGGCGCAGCTCCCACAGGACGAAGGCGACGAGGCCGGCGCCCGCGACCACGGCCGCGGTGACCGCCTTGACGCCCCAGCCGAAGTGCGGCCCCTCGATGATCATGTAGACCAGCGAGCCGATCCAGAGCACGGAGAGCAGCCCGCCGACATAGTCGATGCGGTTGTGGTGACCGGCCCTGGACGGCGGTACGAGGACGAGGGCGCCGACGATCGCGACGGCCGCGATCGGCACGTTGATGAGGAAGGTCGAGGACCAGCCGTGGTCGCGCAGCAGGGCGCCCGCGACCACCGGTCCGGCGGCGATGGCGAGCCCGGCGGTGGCGGTCCACAGGGTGATGGCCTTCGCCCGCTCGTGGCGCGGGAAGGTGGCGGCGAGCAGCGAGAGGGTGGCCGGCATGATCAGCGCGGCGCCGGTGCCCATCACGGCACGGGCCGCGATCACGGTCGCGGCGCCGCCGGCGAGGTACCCGAAGACGGCTCCGCCCCCGAACACGACCAGGCCCAGGATCAGCGCCCCGCGGCGGCTGTACTTGTCGCCGATCGCCCCGAGCAGCAGCATCAGGGCCGCGTACGGCACGGTGTAGCCGTCGATGACCCACTGCAGGTCGGCACTGCTGAGCCCGAGGTCGGCGGTCATGTCGGGCGCGGCCACCGTGAGGGCGGTGTTGGCCATCACGATGATCAGCAGGCTCAGGCAGAGCACCAGCAGCGCCCACCAGCGGCGCGGATACGGCCGCTCCGTGGTCTCGACCGGTTCCTTCATGACGAGTCGCATGGCAGGGATCGCCTTCCTCACGCGTCGGATGCCGTCTGATGCGTACGGCTGAACTTGCACAGCAGCGTGCAATTGCACAACCATGTGCAATGTAGAGGATCTGCACACCACTGTGCAAATGAAGGAGGTGAAGCCCTTGCGGAGAGACGGTGCGCCCCGCGGCGGGGCAGGCAGAATGACAGTCATGACCACGGGTAACCCCTCCCGCGCCGACCTGAACCGGCGCCGCATCCTCGACGTCGCCCTCGCCGAGCTGCTGCTTGACCCCGACGCCTCGATGGACCAGATCGCGCGCGCGGCAGGGGTCGTACGACGGACCGTGTACGGCCATTTCCCGAGCCGTGAGGCGCTGATCGGCACGCTGGTCGACGGCGCGGTGGAGGCGCTGATGGCAGCCGACGCGGGGGCCCGCCGGGAGACGGCGAACCCGGCGGAGGCGGTGGCCCGCTCGGTGCTCGCCATCTGGGAGATCGCCGACCGCTACCGGCTGCTGGTCGGCCTCGCCCAGCGCACGGTCACCATGCGGGGCATCCGCGACCGCCTGGCCCCGCTGCGCGAGAACAAGGTGGAGCTGCTGCAACGCGGCCTCGACGAGGGCTACTTCAGCTCACCGCTGCCGGCGCCGGCTCTGGCGTACGTCCATGAGCAGCTGCTGTTCGCGGTGATGGAAGCGGTCAACGACGGCCTCCTCGACGCGAAGGAGGCGGGCCGCTCCGCCGCGGTCAGCGCACTGACGGCAGCGGGCGTGCCCGCCTCCAGGGCCACGCAACTGGTGGCCGAGTTGAGCGACTAGCCCGGGTACGGCTCCGGACGGCTGAGCGGGGGGGAGTTGTCAGCCGCCCGGAGGACGGTGGCCGGACGGCCGGCCCGGGTTCAGGCCGAGCCGGACGTCCGACGGTTCGGGAGCGCCCCGAAGGGGCGCGGGCCGTGTCGATGTGCGGCTCCGCCGCGTGGGCGAAGAACAGCCCCCACCGGCCCGCGGCCGACTACGCCTTCGCCAACTCCTCCCGCTGCTCAGGAACCTCGGGCGTACCCGGCTCCCCGTCGTCCAGCAGCGTCTTCTCGTCGAACGGCAGCTCACCCGCGAGCACCTGCTGCACGCGGCCCTTGTCGATCTCCTTCGTCCAGGTGCCGATGAGCACCGTCGCGACCGCGTTGCCGGCGAAGTTCGTCAGCGCGCGGGCCTCGCTCATGAACCGGTCGATGCCGACGATCAGGCCGACGCCGTCCACCAGCGCGGGCTTGTGCGACTGCAGACCACCGGCCAGCGTGGCCAGACCGGCGCCGCTGACACCCGCCGCGCCCTTCGAGGCCAGCAGCAGGAAGAGCAGCAGCGGGATCTGCTCACCGATCGACATCGGCGTACCGAGGGCGTCGGCGATGTACAGCGACGCCATCGTCATGTAGATCATCGTGCCGTCGAGGTTGAAGGAGTACCCCGTCGGAACGGTGATACCGACGACCGGCTTGCTGACGCCCAGGTGCTCCATCTTCGCGATGAGCCGCGGCAGCGCGGACTCGGAGGAGGAGGTGGACAGGATCAGCAGGAACTCGCGGGCGAGGTATTTGAACAGAGTGAAGATGTTCAGCCCGGCGACGGCCCGGAGCATCGCGCCCAGCACCACGAAGACGAACAGCACACAGGTGATGTAGAAGCCGAGCATCAGCACGGCGAGGCTCTTGAGGGCGTCGAGCCCGGCGGACCCGACGACGGCCGCGATGGCGCCGAACGCACCGATCGGCGCGGCCCACATGATCATGCCCAGGATGCGGAAGACGAGCCGCTGGATGTGCTCGACGCCCCGCAGCACCGGCTGCCCGGCCGAGCCCATGGCCTGCAACGCGAACCCGGCGAGCAGCGCGATCAGCAGCGTCTGCAGGACCTGGCCCTCGGTGAAGGCGGAGACGAACGTGGTCGGAATGATCGACAGCACGAAGTCGACGCCGCCGAGCGCCTCGGAGTCCACCTGGGCGTGTCCGGAGGCCTTGAGGGCGTTGGTGATGTGCAGCCCGTCACCGGGGTGCAGGATGTTGCCGACGACCAGGCCGATGGTGAGCGCGACCAGCGACATCACCAGGAAGTAGCCCAGTGCGATACCGCCCACGGCACCGACCTTGGCGGCCTTCCGCACGGACCCGATCCCGAGCACGATCGTGCAGAAGATGATCGGCGAGATCATCATCTTGATCAGGTTGACGAAACCGGTGCCGAGGGGCTTGAGCTCTACGCCGGCGTCGGGCCAGATGAGCCCCACGGCGATGCCCAGCGCGACCGCGACGATCACGGCGATGTACAGGTAATGGGTACGGTCCCGCTTCACAGCGGGTGCGGCAGGTGCCGTACTGGGGGTGCTTGCGGCGGCCACGGCTGCCCTCCTTGACGTCTTCGTCGGCATCACCGGCGTGCGGCTCACGTCCGGGGGATATGGGGGTTGCCGTGACTATCTCCCGCCCTGTGAGCCCGGTCACCCTTCCGTTCATTTAGTTCACGCTTCACCTGGGAGGCACACTGCTGACATGCGCCTCCCGTCCGTCCCCCGCCCCCGCAGCCTGGCCGGCCAGCTGTTCGCCATGCAGGCCGTTCTGATAGCGGTGCTGGTCGCCGGGTACGCGCTGTTCACGTATGTGAGCGACCGCCACCAGGCGCAGGAGGCGGCGACCCGGCAGGCGACGGCGGTGGCACGGTCGGTGGCGGACGCGCCCTCGGTGCGTTCGGCGATCCACACCTCCGATCCGACCGCCCTGCTGCAGCCGTACGCCCTCCAGGTCATGCGGGACACGGAGGTCGACTTCATCACGATCATGACTCCCGACGGCATCCGCTGGACCCACCCCGACAAGAACGAGATCGGCAAGCACTACCTGGGCCATATCGAGGCGGCCCAGCACGGCCACACCTACAGCGAGACGTACAAGGGCACCCTCGGCGCGTCCGTGCGCACGGTGACGCCGATCCTGGAGAACGGCCATGTGATCGGCCTGGTGAGCGCCGGCATCAAGGTGGAGGCGATCAGCAAGCGCGTCCAGGAGCAGGTCACGGCCCTGCTGGGGACCGCGGCCGGCGCACTGCTGCTGGGCGCGCTCGGCACCTACGTCGTCAACGCCCGCCTGCGACGTCACACGCACAACATGAACGCGGCCGAGCTGAGCCGGATGCACGACTACCACCAGGCGGCGCTGCACGCGGTCCGCGAGGGCCTGCTGATGCTGGACGGCCAGTACCGGGTGGCGCTGATCAACGACGGGGGCCGGGAGCTGCTGGGGGTGGGCCCGGAGCGGGAGGTCGTGGGCCGCTCGGTGGCGGACCTGGGCCTGCCGGCGCCGCTGACCGGCGCGCTGCTGGCCTCGGAGCCCCGCGTGGACGAGGTGCATCTGACGGCGGACCGGGTGCTGGTGGTGAACACCTCGCCGGTGTCGGGCGGTGAGCGCCGCGGCACGGTGGTCACCCTCCGGGACGTCACCGAACTCCAGGCCCTGATGGGCGAGCTGGACTCGGAGCGGGGCTTCACGCAGGCGCTGCGCTCCCAGGCGCACGAGGCGGCGAACCGGTTGCACACGGTCGTCTCGCTCATCGAACTGGGGCGGGCTTCGGAGGCCGTCGACTTCGCCACGGCCGAGCTGGAACTGGCACAGGCGCTGACCGACCAGGTGGTGGCGGCGGTCAGCGAGCCGGTCCTCGCCGCACTGCTGCTGGGCAAGACGGCCCAGGCGAACGAGCGGGGCGTGGAGCTGGTGGTCTCGGACGAGAGCCGGCTGGATGACGGTTTGCTACCGGAGAGCCTGTCGGCGCGCGATCTGGTCACCATCCTCGGCAACCTGATCGACAACGCGGTGGACGCGGCCCAGGGGACGGTCCGGGCGCGCGTGACGGTGACCGCGTACGCGGACGATGCCGATGACGATGCCGAGCTGGTGATGAGGGTGGCGGACACGGGTGCGGGAGTGGACCCCGCACATGCCGAACTGGTCTTCCAGCGCGGCTTCTCGACGAAGCCGGCGGGGCCGGGCGGACGAGGGCTCGGGCTGGCGCTGGTCCGCCAGGCGGTGACCCGGCTGGAGGGCACGCTGACCGTGACCGAGGCGCCGGAGGGCGGGGCGGTGTTCGAGGTGCGGTTGCCGTTGCGGGCGTCGCTGACGGGGGGCGAGGCCCGATGACCGGGGAGCCGATCAGAGTCCTGGTCGTCGAGGACGATCCGGTGGCCGCGGACGCGCACGTCATGTACGTGGGCCGGGTGCCGGGGTTCGTGGCGGTGGGGAAGGCGCACACCGGGGCGGAGGCACGGCGGATCCTGGACCGTACGCCGGTGGATCTGCTCCTGCTGGACCTGCACCTGCCGGACGTGCACGGCCTGCAGTTCGCCCGCTCCCTGCGGGCGGCCGGCCATCAGGCCGACGTCATAGCGGTGACGTCGGCACGGGACCTGGCGGTGGTGCGGGAGGGCGTCTCGCTGGGGGTCGTCCAGTACGTCCTGAAGCCGTTCACCTTCGCGACGCTCCGGGACCGGCTGACCCGGTACGCGGAGTTCCGGGCGGCGGCGGGCGAGGCGAGCGGCCAGGACGAGGTGGACCGCGCGCTGGCCGCACTCCGGGCGCCGTCGTCGCCCGCGGCACTGCCGAAGGGGCTCAGCGCACCGACGCTGGAGCGGGTGACGGTCGCACTGCGGGAGTCGGCGGAAGGACTGACCGCGGCGGCGCTGGCGGAGAGCGTGGGGATCTCCCGGATCACGGCGCGACGATATCTGGAGCACCTGGTGGAGGCGGGGACGGCCGGGCGGAGTCCGTTGTACGGGCAGGTGGGGAGGCCGGAGTTGGTCTATCGGTGGGGGAAGCGGTGAGCGCTCCGGCGCGGGCAGCGACGCTACGGGGTCAGGCCGGAGTGCGTGCCGGTGTCGCCGGCCTCATGTACAGCAGGACCTGCACCCCGAGCCCCACCACCGCGAGCGCCTCCACCACCGACAGCCCGACCAGCAACCCACCGCCGTCCCCGCCGGCCCAGAACACCACCAGCGCGGCCAGCGGCACCGCGCAGAACGCCGTCAGATCGATCACGGCCTGGATCGTCTTGCGGGTCCGCCGCCGGACGTCGGTCCGGTGGTACGCCTCCCAGCCGAAGGTGTCGAACCCCGTGTCACCCGGAGTCAGTTGGGCGAGCCGGGGCCCCAGCTCGTCCCGCACGTAGAGCCCGATCGCCGAGATCTTCTCGTCGTTGACCAGGTACGTCCACCCGAGCACCACACACACCGGCGGCAGCGCCAGCAGCATCGACGCCTGCTTGGCCTGCGCGGCGGCCGCGATGACTGCGGCGACCACCGCGAGCGTCACGTACAGCAGGTTGTCCCGGAACCCGATCCGCGCCTTCTGCTCGTCCTTGATCGTCTGGTACTCGGCGAGCAGCAACTGCCCGACTGTGACCCCTTGCTCCGGCATACGGCTCTCCCCACCCGACGCGCCGACTTACGCCGGACGACCATACCGCCTCCGACCTGGCCATTCTCCGCCTCACTCGAACAGTGGCTGGCCATGGCCAAGCTGCGTGAGGTCATCGAGGCCGACGAGCAGGAGTTCGGCCCGATCGGTGCCGACGCCCTGCGGCGTGCGGAGGACGAGTGGTAAGCAAGCGCCTCAAGCCCCTGGGCAAAGGGGGCGGCACGCTGGTCCTGGACGCTCAGGGACTCTCCCTCCAGGTCGACGGCGCTGAGCAGATGCGCGCCCGGATCAAGACGGCAGAGCTGAACGGCCGCCGAGTCGCGTTGTCCGCCCTCACTCCGCTCGAAGTCCGGCGCTCAGGGGAGGCCGGCCGACGCCTCGCTTTCCTGCTGTCCCACTTCGACGTCAGACCGGTCGATGAGGCGGTCCTGCGCACCGCGGCCCTCCTCCTGGACACAACCGGCCTGGACGCTCACGAATGTCTGGTCGACGCGGTCGTGGTCGCCACCGCCGCTCTCTGCGTGCCTCCGGTGCGTCTGGTGACTTCGGACGGCTCTCACATACCCAAGCTGTGCGCCGCCGCCCATGGACTGCCGCAGCAGCCCTCGATCGGCCTGATCACCGTCTGATCCTCAGCCTGAGCCAACGGGACCGCCCGGCAGGAGTCTTGGCGCTACCGTGGACGAATGCCCGCGAAGCGACCGCGTCCCACCGCCGCAGCCGTCATCCTCACCGCTCTGCCGGAGGAGTACGACGCCGTGCGCGCCCATCTCGTCGACGCCGAGGAGATCGTCCACCCCAAGAACGGCACCCGGGCCGAACTCGGCGGGCTCGCGGACACCGCCTGGACCGTGGCGCTCGCCGAGCTGGGCGTGGGTGCCCTGACCGCCGCTTCGCTCACCACGCAGATCGTCGACTGGCTCGACCCCGAGGCGGTGCTCTTCGTCGGCGTCGCGGGCGGCCTCAAGGACGACATCGAGATCGGTGACGTCGTGGTCGGCACGAAGGTGTACGCCATCCACGGCGGCAAGCAGACCCCGGACGGCTTCCAGGCCCGCCCCGAGATGTGGGTCGGCTCGCACCGGCTGGTGCAGGCGGCGCGCTCCGCGCTGCGGGACATGCCGGACGTACGCGGGCACCGCAAGCCGATCGCCGTCGGCGATGTCGTCCTGGCCGACGACAGATCGGCCTTCGCCGCCCACATCCGCCACCACTACAACGACGCCTGCGCGATCGAGATGGAGGGCTCGGGCGCCGCGCACGCGGCCCACCTGAACGGCCAGTTGGACACCCTGGTGATCCGGGGCATCAGCGACCTCGCCAACGCCGACAAGCACACGGCCGACGCCTCCGGCTCGCAGATCCTCGCCGCCGAGCGGGCCGCGTCGGTGGCGGTGGCGGTCCTGCGCAAGCACCAGCCCCGGGAGTCCTCCGACTCCGAGGAGGATCCCCAAGGACGGTACGGGGGCGACCACATCGACTTCAGGGGCGGCACCTTCCACGGCCCCGTCATCGGCAAGCAGACCGGACGGTAGCGGCAAGGGCACGGCCCACGGCCCGGCCCCCCAGGCGACGGCCACCCTGCCGCCACGCCCGCTGGGCTTCACCGGCCGGACGGCGGAACTGGACCGAGCAGGTCTCCGATGGCCGGGGAAGCACGAGCCAGGAGCGCTTCTACGTGCGCGAGTCCTGGGAGCGCTCCTGAGCCTGCCAGGTCGGTCGGCCGCCCAGGTGGCGCAGTGCTGATGCCGCCGCCCCGGCGCCGCACATGCCGTGCACCCCAGGGCCGGGTGGGGTGGCCGCGGAGCACAGGAACACTCCGGGCAGGCCAGTGGCGTACGGGTCCAGCGCCGGGCGGGCGCCCAGAAGGAGCTGGGAGGCTGTCTTCGCTCCGGTGAGGATGTCGCCGCCGGTGAAGTTGGGGTTGGCCGCGGCGAAGTCGGCGGGGCGGGTGACGTGTCGGCCCACGATTCGTTCGTGTACGCCGGGGGCGAAGCGTTCGAGCTGCCGGAGGATCGCCTCCGTGGCGTCCCCGTCGTAGCCGTGCGGGACATGGGCGTACGTCCAGACGGGGTGGACGTCGCCGACCGACCGGGAGGGGTCGGCAAGGTACTGCTGGCCGACCAGGACGAAGGGCCGCTCGGGCATCCGGCCCTGCGTCACGTCCCGTTCCGTCCGGGCCACTTCGGCGAGCGGACCGCCGAGGTGCACCGTCCCGGCCCGTCGTGCCCGCTCGTCCCTCCACGGCACGCCGCCCTCGACGGCCAGGTCCACCTTGAAGGCGCCAGGACCACGGCGGAAGCGCCGGTACGCGCCCGTCACGCGGGCCGGCAGCCTGTCGCCGTAGAGGGCGGCGACCTGACCGGGGTCGAGGTCCAGCAGAGTCACGTCAGCGGGCGGGATCTGCTCCCGGGCGGTGATCCGCACGCCGGTCTCGATCGTGCCGCCGGCGGCGAGGAGAGCCGCGGCCATGCTGCGGGCGATGGACTGCGAGCCGCCCTCGGCGACGGCCCACCCGGCGGCGTGGCCGGAGGTGAGGATGCCGAGCCCGATCGCCGAGACGAGCGGGTCCCAGAACGGCCGGAACGCGTGCGCCGCCACCCCCGCCCACAGGGCCTGGGCCTGCGGGGTCCGGAAGAGGCGTGCGAGGATCGCGGGAGGCAGCACGGCCGGGAGGCCGAACCGGGCGAGCAGCAGCGGGTGCGCCGGGATCCGCAGCAGCGGACCCATCACGTCGTGCGCGAGGGCGTCCCAGCGCCGCACCAAGGGCTCCACCAGGGCCCGGTAGCGGCGGCCGTCCGGGCCGAGCCCGGCGGCGGTCTCCGTGACGGAGCGCAGCAGGACCCCGGCCGTCCCGTCGTCGAGCGGGTGCACACAGTCGATCTCCGGCAGCCGCCAGCGCAGCCCGTGGCGTTCGAGGCCGAGGGCCCGGAGCGCGGGCGAGGTGACGGCCATGGGGTGGATGGCCGAACAGTGGTCGTGCAGCAGGCCGGGCAGGATCGCCTCGAGGCTGCGCGTGCCGCCGCCGACCTCGTCGGCGGCCTCCAGCAGCGTGACGTCCAGGCCGTCCCGCGCGAGGAGGGCCGCAGCGGCGAGCCCGTTGGGCCCGCCGCCGACTACGACCGCGGTCGTCATGACTTGTCCGAGCAGGCCAAGGGCGACGTCGTGGATCTCATACGCCGCAGTCTGCCGGTGGATGGGCCGCCCTTCCAAATGATCACTGACGTCAGCCGCGCTCTTATTCCTCGGCGCTTCGATGCGCCAAGGCCTTGGCGCGTCAGGGCGACCTTGCCAGTGACTTGGTCAACTGATCAGATCCCACCGAAAGATGGGTGCAGGCTGTAATGAAGTCCTCTTCGCGGGCGCCTGGGTTGCGGGAAAGTACCGCTCCGGTGACACGGAGAAAACGGTTCCCCTCCCTGGCTTCACGCAAAGCCTTCATGATCTTCTTGCGGTACTCCTTCCGCTCTGCCAGTGATACGAATCTCTCCGGAGAGAATCGCGGAGCCGCTCATTTGCTCAACACGCCGGTGAGGCCTCGGGTATCGGGTGGGGACGGTATCGGCCGAGGGGGTACGGATGTATGAATTTCCTTGCTGCCCGCGCTGACCTGGGAAGTGACGTCACCGCGTCGCCGTATCGACCAAGCAGGAACGACCATTCAGCCTATTAAAAATTTTCTGAGCATTTGTGATCGGCTCGCCAGGTTGGACGAAACCACGCGCATGAGTTGCAAGTTGGAGGATGCGCCTGCGTAATATGCCAGGGGCACAGACAGGCGATTCCTTGTGACTGAACCGCCGAATATGTCTCCATCCCCTCACAGGAGCTGGCCCTTCGATGACGCCCAATATCCCTGTCGCGCCTCTGCGGCGCACTTTGTCGGTATGGATCGCGGCGGTACTTGCCGTGGTGATCTCCGCTGTCGTAGTCGCTGTGTCGCCGACACAGGCAAGTGCCCTCGCCACGTTTGTAGATCTGGGCAGGGCGGACAGCTTCGCGGTACTGGCCGGTTCGGCAACCACCAACACCGGCCCCTCGGTGATCACCGGGGATGTCGGAGTGTCTCCGGGAACGTCCATCACCGGATACGGGCCGCCCGCCGTGGTGAACGGGACCCAGCACTCTGCGGACACTGTGGCTCAGAACGCCCAGACCGACCTGATCACGGCGTACGACGACGCTGCCGGGCAGCCCTCCGACGGGGCACTTCCCCCGGACGCCGGTGGCCTGGAGCTGGTTCCGGGCGTCTACACAGCCTCCACCACTCTCGGGCTCACCGGCACCCTCACCCTGAACGCCCAGGGGAACCCCAACGCCGTCTGGGTGTTCCAGATCGGTTCGGGTCTGACGACGGCGTCCAGCAGCAGCGTGTCCCTCATCAACGGCGCCTCGCCGTGCAATGTGTTCTGGAAGGTCGGTAGTTCGGCCACTCTCGGCACCAGCAGCGCCTTCGTGGGCAACATCCTGGCCATGACCTCGATCACTGCCACCACGGGCGCGACCATCGAGGGGCGGGCGCTGGCCCGTAACGGTGCCGTGACGCTGGACACCAACACGATCACCCGGCCGCAGTGCGCGACCGGCACCACCGGTGCCACCACGACGGCCGGCACCACCGGTGCGACGACCACCGGCACCACCGGTGCCACCACCACCGGCACCACCGGCGCCACCACCACGGCCGGCACCACGGGTGCCACCACGGCCGGCACCACGGGTGCCACCACCACCGGCACCACCGGCGCCACCACCACCGGCACCACCGGTGCCACGACGACCGGCACCACCGGTGCCACCACCACCGGCACCACCGGCGCCACCACCACGGCCGGCACCACGGGTGCCACCACGGCCGGCACCACCGGTGCCACCACCACCGGCACCACCGGCGCCACCACCACCGGCACCACCGGCGCCACCACCTCCGGCACCACCGGTGGCACCTCCAGTGGGACCTCCGGTGGGAACGGCCATGGCTGCAAACCCGAACACAACGGGTACGGCGACGAGTATGGCGACAAGCCCGGCCAGGACGACGGCTACGGCTGTGACCCTGCCTAGCATGCGCGCCCCACTCCAGCGGGGTGACTGCTCGCAGGCAGCCACCCACGTGCGCGGGTAGGACGGGTGGCGTGCGGCGCGGATCGTCATCGATTCCGCCGCACGCCGCAGGCGGAAGGTCAGGAGAACCAGGTGAGAGAAGTCGGGACGGAAGGACCGGATACGGCCGTGCGGGGTGGCATTGCGTCAGCAGATGCTGACGAATCGGACCAGGCGGGCGCCAGGCCGACCGTACAGAGAGGGAGCGGGAGAACGACTGCGTTCCCAGCGTCTTCAGAGCCGCCCGTCGTCCTGAAGGCCGGAGTACAAGTCGCCGTGGTCCTGTGCCTGGCGGCGGCCCTGATGCATGTGCTCCTGGTGTTCCTGCAGGTGGCACCGCCGAATCCCGTCTCCCGGCAGTACAGCCGGCAGGTCAACGCCTGGGTCTTCCCGTTGTTCGAGCAGAACTGGCGGCTCTTCGCCCCGGACCCGGAGTCGGTCAACCGGCAGATTTCGGCAAGGACCATGCACACCGCCCCGGACGGCACCTCCGTAGTCAGCGGCTGGTTCGACCTGACCGCCGTCGACACAGCCGCAGTGGAACACGATCCCTTCCCGAGCCACACAGCACAGAACATGCTGCGCCGGGCCTGGACTTCCTACGTCGAAACACACGGCGGCGACGACCATCCACGCTCACAACGCGCTCTGATGATCCAGCAATACCTGCGCAACATCGCTACGGAGCGCCTCGCCGCCCATCGCCACAGCGCATTCGAGTCCATCCAACTGCGGGTGATCACCCTGCCCATCACCGCGCCGCCCGCAGCGGGCGGCCCCGGTCCCGGCACGGCCCCACCACGGCCCACCGACACCCGTTACCTGCCCTGGTGGAAGGCGGCCCGCCATGCAACAGGCTGAGCAGACATCGGCCCCGGCAACCACGCCGAAGCGCCCCGGACACGGCACCGAACGGGCGGGCGCACAGGCGCCGCGGCACATGCCGGCCCGTGTCGCTGTGCTCCTCACCCTCCTGCTGGAGCAGCCGATCTCCCTGTACGCCGTGGCGGTTCTGCGCATCGGGTACGGGTTCCTCTACTTCGCCTTCCTGCTGCGCGAGTTTCCCCACCGCGACGAGATCTGGGGTCCCGGCTCACCGTGGACGCCGGCACTGGCCAAGGAGCTCTTCGACCAGACCGGCTGGGCCAGCATCCTCACCCTGTCCGACAGCCGGGCCTACTTCGAGGTCTGCTACGCGGCAGCCGTCGTCATCTCCGCACTGTTCATGCTGGGCTGGCGGACCAGAGCGATGTCCGTGCTCTTCGCGGTCGTGGTGACGTCGTTCCACGCCAGGGCGATCTTCATGACGGACGGAGGCGACAACCTCATCCTCCTCATGGCCCTCTACCTCGTCGTCACCGCGTGCGGCCGACGCTGGTCCCTCGACGCGCGCAGGGCCCGGCTCCGGGCATCCGCCGGCGGGACGGTCCGGCTTCCGCTGGACCAGGCATCCGGCGAGCTGCGACGCCACCTCCGCGACGCGCGCCTGACAGTGATCACTGTGCTGCACAACTGCGGCATGCTCGTCATCGCCGCCCAGGTCTGCTTCCTCTACGGATCCGCGGGCCTGTACAAGGTGCAAGGCGCCTCCTGGGGCAACGGCACCGCCCTCCATTACGCCCTGAATCTCGACCTGTTCCAGCCCTGGCCCGCACTCTCCGCCATGGCGGACGATCACGACGTACTGATCGCCATCACCTGCTACCTGACGGTGCTGTTGCAGGTGGCCTTCCCGTTCGTCCTGTTCGGCAGGCTCAAGTACCCCGTTCTGACCACGCTGTTGGGTATGCACGTGGGTATCGCGGTATTCCTGGGCCTGCCGCTCTTCTCCGGCGCGATGATCGTCGCGGACGCCGTGTTCCTTCCGGACCGCTTCTACCGGTACTTGGGACAGCTGGCGCGGCGAGTTGTCCCGTGGGCCGACGCCAGGGGGGCACGGACTCCGACCCCCGCAGAGGGCGCACTGGTACCTCCGCAGTCGGGACATAGCGACTGAGGCCGGCACTTGGTGCGGCTGCACGACCGGAAATCCAACTCGCCGACCGTCCGGTGCATCACGGCTTTCAGCCCTCGTCAGGGTCCGCAGATGCCTTCGGCGTCGCGCTCCGGGCCGCCGGACCGGGTAGAGCACCGTGGTTGGGTCCCGGGTCCGGCAGCCTCACCCGTCCAGCGCGCAGACCCACTTTCCGTGCCGGTCTGTCGGTCGGCCGCAAGCCCGGACGGCGGTGCCCGGGCTCGTCGTGTGGGAGGTTTTGACCAAGCCCCCTCACCACCCCCGAGCCCCCCACCCCGGCAGCACCGCCCACATTCGCGTCCCGCCCCCGGGTTCCCGCCCCTCTCCGAACCCCCACTCCCCCTCACACGCCCGCACCACGCACCCCAGCACCCGTAGCGCGGCCCGCCTGCGCACCTCGCAGGCCGCGGCGACCCGAGGGTGACGATGCCGAGGGTGCCCGTCGTAGAGGATCACCCGCAGCGCGTCCTCCCGGTACCGCAGCGACACGTACACGTCCTCCCCCGGCGTGAACCGGCAAGCGCACGCAGCCAGTTCACTCACCACCTGCACGGCCGCGTCCGTCATGTCCTCCAGCCCATGCACCTTCAGTACGACCCGCGTGGCCGCCCGCGCGACCCGGCAACTGGCGGCACCCGCAGGCAGCGTGAAGCTGTAGGTGAGCGTGTCCGGGGAGGGCGCCGCCACCTGCGGGACGTCGTCCGTGACGATGGGACAGGGCGTGGCCATGAGTAACTCCTCTTCAATAGACGCGACTTGAGACACCTCACGACACCGCCGGTGGCCTGTCGCGCGAACCCGGGCAGGCTCGCGCGATGCACTTCCGGTGACGTCGATTCGTAAGCGACCCATCACCGACTGTAGAGATACGAGGGGGCTCTTTGCCACCTACTCGCCGGGATTGCCACTATCGAGGTGGACCGGGCCCGCGCTCGGGAGGCAGACTGGCGCCACAACCGACGGAGGAACTGACACATGCCACCGAGGTCAACGCCCACGGAGCGCCAGAGGCGACTGGGCGCCGAGTTGCGCAAGATGCGGATCGCGGCGGACGTGACCACCGACTACGCGGCCGGTCTGCTCGGGCTTGACCGCACCAAGGTGTCAAACATGGAAGCAGGGGCTCGCGCCATCTCCCCCGAGCGCGTGCGGGTTCTCGCCTGCAACTACGCCTGCCATGACGAGGCGTACGTCGACGCGCTGGCCGAGATGGCGAGCGACCGCAAGCGGACCTGGTGGGACGCGTACCGGGGCCAGCTCCCCGCAGGGCTCCTCGACATCGCGGAGCTGGAGTGGCATGCCAAGAGCGTCCGCGTCGGCTTGTCCCTGATCATGCCGGGCCTGCTCCAGACCGACGGTTACGCCCGCACGATGTTCTCCGCCGCGCTGCCGCCCCTGTCGGCCGCAGAGGTCGAACTTCGCGTGGCCCTGCGTATGCAGCGTCAGCAGGTGCTCTTCCGCGAAGACCCCATCACGTACACGGGATATGTGCACGAGGCCGCCCTGCGCATGGAGTTCGGCGGCGCCAAGGTGACGCGAGGACAGCTGGACCACCTGTGTGACGCATCCGAGCGTGACAACATCAACGTGCGCGTGATCCCCTTCAAAGTCGGCGTGTTCCCCGGAGCCGGCCAAGCCGTGACCTACGCCGAGGGGCCGGTTCCCCAGCTCGACACCGTGGAACTGGACTCCGCCCACGGCCCCGAGTTCACCCACGGCCAGTCACAACTCGACAAGTACCGAGCCCACTTGGACTGGATGGAAGCCGCGTCCCTTTCACCCGAGGCCTCACGCGAGTTCATCCAGGCCATCGCCCACAACCTCTGAGGAGCTACCCGTGCCTGACATCACCTGGGAAGAGCCGTTCTGCACCGAGGGCGCCAACTGCTTCCGCCTGGGCACCGATCCCCAAGGCAACGCCTACATAGCCGTCGCCGGTCAGGAAAACACGTACCTCACCGACACCCGCGAAGCCCTCCGCACGCTCATCCGGGACATCAAGGCCGGCAGAGCCGACCATCTGCTCTGACCCCGCTAGCGTCGACCACGACGTGGTCGCCCTCCAGGTCCACCCACAGGGGCGACACCTGCGGCGCACCGTCCGGCCCGACGGTCGCGAGATGCCAGAAGTTCGGCGCCGGCAGCCGCTCACGAATGTGCTCGTCCAACGCGCCTGTCCGGTCCACGGAATACATGGGGGCATCCTCACCCCCACCCTCGGCCAGCAAACCCCCGCAGACTCATTGACCTGACTAGACCACTCCACTTACCTTCACTCGGCAAGAGACGAACCCCCAGGCCACAGCGCAGTGGCCGCCGAGGAGGTCGTGCCCGTGCGCCCCACCGCCGTCAGCATCCTTGCCCTCTCCCTCGTCACCGCCGCCGCATCCCTCACCGCGTGCGGCAGCGGGTCCGGGAGCAGTCCCGACACCGTGAAGATCTCCTTCAAGCAGTCCACGGACAACTCCATCAAGGTGATGGACACGTACCTCGCGGACATCAAGAAGCAGTTCGAGAAGGAGTACCCGGGGAAGAAGGTCGAGCTCGTTCCGATCAAGGCCCCGGACTCCGAGTACTACACGAAGCTCCAGCAGATGCTCCGGTCCCCCCGGACCGCTCCCGACCTGGTCTACGAGGACACCTTCCTCATCAACTCCGACATCACCAGCGGGTACTTGAAGCCCCTCGACTCCTACCTAGACAAGTGGAGCGACTGGGGGCAGTTCATCGACACCGCCAAGGCGGCGGCCCAGGGTGAGGACGGGAAGACGTACGGCGTCCCCGACGGCACCGACACCCGCGGGCTGTGGTTCGACAAGCGGGTGTTCGAGAAGGCCGGGCTGCCCCTGAACTGGCAGCCGAAGAACTGGGACGACGTGCTCGCCGCCGCCCGGACCATCAAGAAGAAGGTCCCCGGCGTCACGCCCCTCAACGTCTACACCGGCAAGCCCGCCGGCGAGGCCGCCACCATGCAGGGCTTCGAGATGCTGCTGTACGGGACCAATGACGGGACCAGCGACCCGCTGTACGACAGGACCGGCAAGAAGTGGATCGCCGGGAGTCAGGGGTTCAAGGACGCGCTCTCCTTCGTCGAGACCGTGTACAAGGAGAAGCTCGGCCCGGACGTCTCCGACGCCCTCGACCCCAACTTCGGTACCGCCGTGCGCGGTGAGCTCCTCCCGCAGGGCAAGCTCGGCATCGACCTCGACGGGTCGTGGCTGCCGCAGGACTGGAACAAGGGCAGTGGGCACGAGTGGGCCGACTGGTCCAAGCAACTGGGCCTGGCGTACATGCCGACCCAGCACGGGCAGGCCCCCGGCAAGGTGAGCATGTCCGGCGGCTGGACCTGGTCCATTCCCGCCAAGGCCGGCAACCCCGACCTCGCCTTCGACTTCGTCAAGACGATGCAGACCAAGGCGAACGCCCAGAAGTGGTACATCGCCAACTCCGGGATCGCGGTACGGAAGGACGTCGCGGCCGATCCGTCGTACGCGTCCGCCCAGCCGGGCATCAAGTTCTTCACGGATCTGGTCGCGAGCACGCACTACCGGCCCGCCTACCCGGCCTACCCGAAGGTCTCCACCGCCGTCCAGGAGGCCATGGAGAGCGTGACCACCGGTGACGCGTCCGTGGACAAGGCGGCGGGACAGTACGACTCGACGCTCAAGGACGTCACCGACAACCAAGTGGTCACCCAGTGAGCCAGTCGGTGAGTCGGCCCGCGGGCCCGGCGGTGACCGGGTCCGTGAGTCACCCCGTGATCACCCGGCGGCTCTTCCGTGCCCTCCCCCTCACCCCCGCCCTGGCCCTGCTGCTTCTCTTCCTCGGCGGGCCCATCGTCTACTGCGCCTGGATCGCCTTCACCGACCTCCAGCTCACCGGCCAGGCGCACTCCTCCTTCGTCGGTTTCGCCAACTTCCGTACGGCGTTCCACGACGACGCCTTCCTGAACGCCGTCTGGCTGACCCTCGTCTTCACCGTGCTGTCCGCGCTCGTCGGGCAGAACACGCTGGGGCTGGCGCTCGCCGCGCTGATGCGGCGGGCGTCGAAGCCGGTACGGACGCTGACCGGCGGGATCGTGATCACGGCGTGGGTGCTGCCGGAGGTCGTCGCCGGGTTTCTGCTGTACGCCTTCTTCCGGCGGGAGGGGACGCTCAACGCGATCCTGGACTTCCTCCATCTCCCGTCCCAGAACTGGCTGTACACCCTGCCGATCCTGGCCGTGTCGTTCGCCAACGTCTGGCGGGGGACCGCCTTCTCGATGCTCGTCTACTCCGCCGCCCTCGACGAGATACCGAACGAGATCGAGGAGTCGGCGGAGGTCGACGGCGCCGGGGGCTGGCGGCGGATGTGGCACATCACGCTGCCGATGATCCGCCGGTCCATCGGGACCAACCTGATGCTCAACACCCTCCAGACCCTCTCCGTCTTCGGGCTGATCTGGGTGATGACCCGAGGGGGGCCCGGCGACAAGAGCCAGACGCTCCCCCTGTTCATGTACGAGCAGGCCTTCCAGAACAGCATGATCGGATACGGGACAGCGGTCGCCCTGCTCCTTCTCCTGGTCGGTTCGCTCTTCTCGGTCGTCTACATGCGGCTGCTGCGTACGGAGGTGTGACCCACACAGATGCCTCGCAACCGCCGGCGCTCCCGTCGCCTCGCCGCCGACCTCGGACTTCTGGTCGTGGCCGCCGCCTTCGTGCTGCCGCTCGCCTGGGTGCTGCTCTCCGCCGTCGATCCGCACGCCGGTCTCCGGGTGCGGATCCCGGACGGGTTCACCTTCGCCAACTTCGACGCGATCCTCACCCCCGACATCACCTACACCCCGCTCCTCAACAGCCTGATCCTCTGCGGCGGCGCCACCGCGCTCACCGTCGTGTGCGCCGCCCTCGCCGCCTACCCGCTCTCCCGCTACCGCTCCCGCCTCAACCGGCCGTTCCTGCTGTCCATCCTCTTCGCGACCAGCCTGCCGATCACCGCGATCATGGTGCCGGTGTACGCCCTGTTCGTGCGGATCAACCTCATCGACACCCTGCAGGGCACCATCCTGTTCTTCGCCGCCTCGCAACTGCCCTTCGCCATCTGGCTGATGAAGAACTTCATGGACGGCGTGCCGAAGGAGCTGGAGGAGGCCGCCTGGACGGACGGCGCCAACTCCGCCCAGTCGCTGGTGCGGATCGTGCTGCCGCTGATGGGGCCGGGGCTCGCCGTCGTCACCGTCTTCGCCTTCGTGATGATGTGGGGCAACTTCTTCGTCCCCTTCATGCTGCTGCTCTCGCCGGACCAGATGCCCGCCTCGGTCAGCATCAACGACTTCTTCGGCAACCGCGGCATGGTCGCCTACGGCCAGCTCGCCGCGTTCTCCGTCATCTACTCGACGCCGGTGATCCTGCTGTACGTCCTGGTGGCGCGACGGCTGGGCGGCGGGTTCGCCCTGGGGGGCGCCGTCAAGGGATGAACAGGTCGGCCGTACGGTCGAATCCGTACGTTCCCACAATCCGTGTTCCTGGCCGAACGGACCGTAGTCAGTGCCCTCGTACGCGCCTACCTTGTGCGCTGTGCGCCGACCCCCAGCTCTGCCGAACCAGCCAGGTCCCCCCTTCAACGCTCCCGCCGCCCGCAGGCTCCGTGCCGCGCTCGGGATGGGTCCCGAACATGTGGCCCACCATCTGCGGGTCTCGTACGGGCTGCCGTACGCCACCCCTGATCTCGTCCTCGCCTGGGAGCGCGGGGCAGTGGTTCCCAGCAGTCCCGAGCTCACCGCGCTCTCGGGAGTGCTGTGGTGCTCCCCGGGTGAACTGATCGGCCGGCCGCGGACCTTGCGCGACCATCGCGTCGCCCGCGGCCTGGCACCGGAGGACGTGGCCCTGGCCGTGGGCCTGGAACTCCTCGTCTACCTGGCCATGGAGGAGGACGACCAGTGGCAGGGCACGGAACGCCAGTCCGCCGTCCTCGCCGACCTGCTCAGTCTCTCCCTGCCGGACTTCATCACCGTCACCGGCAAGGAGGAGAAGCTGGCGGAGCTGCTGCGCAGCGCGGTCACCACCCGCTGGCAGGCGTACGTCCGCCCGGTGACCAGGGTGGTCCCCCTGGACAGACGAGTGGTCGAGAACGTACTGCGCCAGTTGCACGAGGACTACCAGGGCCGGATGACGGCGACTCTGGCCTGGGGCAACGTCCCGACAACCGATTCAGCCGGGGACAGGGGCAAGGACTTCCTGGCAGAGATCGTCGCCCACTTCTGGAACAGAGCGGAGGACGAGCGCCCCTGAAAGGGGCGCGGGGAACCGCGCGCTCAACCCCCACCGGCCCGCAGTTCACCTCCAACCGAACGCACCCTTAGAACACCGACTCCGCCTCGTCCATGCGATCCTTCGGCACCGTCTTCAACTCGGTCACCGCCTCCGCGAGCGGCACCATCATGATGTCCGTCCCCCGCAGCGCCGTCATCTTCCCGAACTCGCCCTGGTGCGCCGCCTCCACGGCGTGCCATCCGAACCGCGTGGCGAGCACCCGGTCGTAGGCGGTCGGCGTGCCGCCCCGCTGGACGTGCCCGAGGATGACCGGCTTGGCCTCCTTGCCGAGCCGGCGCTCCAGCTCGTACGCCAGTGCCGTACCGATGCCCTGGAAGCGCTCGTGGCCGTACAGGTCGATCTCGCCCTTGCCGTAGTCCATGGTGCCGTCGGCGGGATGCGCGCCCTCGGCCACGCACACCACGGCGAACTTCTTGCCGCGGGAGAACCGCTCCTCGACCATCTTGGCCAGGTCGGCGGGGTCGAAGGGCCGCTCGGGCAGGCAGATGCCGTGGGCACCCGCCGCCATCCCGGACTCCAGGGCGATCCACCCGGCGTGCCGGCCCATCACCTCGACGACCATGACCCGCTGGTGGGACTCGGCGGTGGTCTTCAGCCGGTCCATCGCCTCCGCGGCGACGCCGACCGCCGTGTCGAAGCCGAACGTGCGGTCGGTCGAGGAGATGTCGTTGTCGATGGTCTTCGGGACGCCCACGACCGGCAGGCCGGCGTCGGACAGCATGCGAGCCGCCGTCAGCGTGCCCTCGCCGCCGATCGGGATCAGCACGTCGATGCCGAACTCCTCCGCCATGTCGGTGGCCCGCTCGCAGGCCTCGCGGAGGCGGTCCCGCTCCAGCCGCGACGATCCCAGGATCGTGCCGCCACGGGCCAGGATGCCGCCGACGGCGTCCAGGTCGAGGGGGCGGTAGTGGCCCTCGAGCAGACCCCGGAAACCGTCCTCGAAACCGATGACCTCGTCGTCGTACTGTGCGACTGCGCGGTGTACCACCGATCGGATGACGGCGTTCAGGCCGGGGCAGTCGCCGCCTGCGGTGAGAACTCCGATGCGCATGGTGGTGTGTCTCCTGCTCGCTGTCGTTACCGGTGAGCCGATCCGATTGTTTCATGCCGCGCGGCCGGGTGAAGTCCTGACGGGCGCCTTATCCGGCGTCAGGGGTATTGTCAAGAGGGTTCTGCTCACCTCGGTGGGCGATTTTTATGCGGCCGTACAGGGACCACACAGGAAACGGAGTGCACACGTGACGCGCAGCGTGTACGTGACCGGGATCGACCGCGGCGACGGCCGCCAGGTCGTGGAGCTGGGCATGATGGAGCTCCTGACCCGGCAGGTCGACCGGGTCGGTGTCTTCCGCCCCCTCGTCCACGACGGTCCCGACCGTCTGTTCGAACTGCTGCGTGCGCGATACCGGCTCTCCCAGGACCCGGCGACCGTGTACGGCATGGACTACCACGAGGCGTCCGCCCTCCAGGCGGAGCAGGGCGCCGACGAACTGGTCTCCACCCTCGTCGACCGGTTCCACCTGGTCGCCCGCGACTACGACGTCGTCCTCGTGCTCGGCACCGACTTCGCCGACACCCAGTTCCCGGACGAGCTGTCGCTCAACGCCCGGCTCGCCAACGAGTTCGGCGCCTCCGTGATCCCGGTGGTCGGCGGCCGCGACCAGAACACCGAGTCGGTGCTCGCGGAGACCTGGAACGCGTTCCGGGCGTACGACGGTCTCGGCTGTGACGTGCTGGCGATGGTCGCCAACCGGGTCGCCCGCGAGGACCGGGACGAGATAGCCGAGCGGATCGACGGGCGGCTGCCGGTGCCGGTGTACGTGCTGCCGGACGAGCCCGCGCTGTCCGCGCCGACGGTCGCCCAGATCGCCCACGCGCTCGACGCGAAGGTGCTGCTCGGCGACGACTCGGGGCTGGCCCGGGACACGCTGGACTTCGTCTTCGGCGGCGCGATGCTGCCGAACTTCCTGCCCGCGCTGACCCCGGGCTGCCTGGTGGTGACCCCGGGCGACCGCGCCGACCTGGTCGTCGGCTCGCTCGCCGCGCACAGCGCCGGCACCCCGCCGATAGCCGGCGTGCTGCTCACCCTGAACGAGCGGCCCTCCGACGAGATCCTCACCCTCGCCGCCCGGCTCGCCCCGGGCACCCCGGTCCTCTCGGTGCCCGGCAACAGCTTCCCGACCGCCGCCCGGCTGTTCTCCCTGGAGGGCAAGCTGAACGCGGCCACCCCGCGCAAGGCGGAGACCGCGCTCGGCCTGTTCGAGCGGCACGTCGACACCGCCGGCCTCGACAAGCGGGTCTCGGCGCCGAGCAGCGGCCGGCTCACCCCGATGATGTTCGAGCACAAGCTGCTCGAGCAGGCCCGTTCCGACAGGCGGCGGGTCGTCCTGCCGGAGGGCACCGAGCCGCGCGTCCTGCACGCGGCCGAGGTGCTGCTGCGCCGGGGCGTCTGCGACCTGACCCTGCTCGGGCCCGTCGACCAGATCCGCAAGAAGGCCGCCGACCTCGGTATCGACCTCGCGGACGCCCAGCTGATCGACCCGGCCACCTCCGAACTGCGCGACACCTTCGCCGAGCGGTACGCCCTGCTGCGGGCCCACCGGGGCGTGACGGTGGAGCTGGCGTACGACGTGGTCACCGACGTCAACTACTTCGGCACGCTGATGGTCCAGGAGGGGCTGGCGGACGGCATGGTCTCCGGGTCCGTGCACTCCACGGCGGCGACCATCCGCCCGGCCTTCGAGATCATCAAGACCAGGCCGGGCTCGTCGATCGTCTCGTCGGTGTTCTTCATGTGCCTCGCCGACAAGGTGCTGGTCTACGGCGACTGCGCGGTCAACCCGGACCCGAACGCCGAGCAGCTCGCCGACATCGCCATCCAGTCGGCCGCCACCGCCGCCCAGTTCGGGGTGGAGCCGCGGATCGCGATGCTGTCGTACTCCACGGGCACGTCGGGTTCGGGGGCGGACGTGGACAAGGTGCGGGAGGCGACCGAGCTGGCGCGCTCGCGGCGGCCCGACCTGAAGATCGAGGGGCCGATCCAGTACGACGCGGCCGTGGAGCCGAGTGTCGCGGCCACCAAGCTGCCGGGCTCCGAGGTCGCCGGGCAGGCCAGCGTGCTGATCTTCCCGGACCTCAACACCGGCAACAACACCTACAAGGCCGTGCAGCGGTCGGCCGGCGCGATCGCCGTCGGACCGGTGCTCCAGGGGCTGCGCAAGCCCGTCAACGACCTGTCCAGGGGGGCCCTCGTCCAGGACATCGTCACGACCGTCGCCATCACGGCGATCCAGGCCCAGACCCTCGATTCCTCCAACGAGAAGGCGTCCGCCCTGTGAGCCCCACCCGTGTCCTCGTCCTCAACTCCGGTTCCTCGTCGCTGAAGTACCAGCTGCTGGACATGCGGGACGGCAGCCGGCTCGCGGCGGGCCTCGTCGAGCGCATCGGCGAGCAGACCTCGCGGCTCAGGCACACCTGCCTCACCAGCGGGGACACCCGTGAGCACAGCGGGCCGATCGACGACCACGACGCGGCTCTGAAGGCCGTCTCGGAGGAGCTGTCCGGCGACGGGCTCGGGCTGGACTCGGCGGAGCTGGCGGCGATCGGGCACCGGGTGGTGCACGGCGGGATGTTCTTCACCGAGCCGACGGTCGTCGACGACGAGGTGCTCACCGAGATCGAGCGGCTGATCCCGGTCGCCCCGCTGCACAACCCGGCCAATCTGACCGGCATCCGTACCGCGCGGGCGCTGCGCCCGGACCTGCCGCAGGTCGCCGTCTTCGACACGGCGTTCCACACGAGCATGCCGGAGTCGGCGGCCCGCTACGCGATCGACCCGAAGATCGCCGACCGGCACCGGATCCGCCGCTACGGCTTCCACGGCACCTCGCACGCCTACGTGTCCCGGGCGACCGCGCGGCTGCTCGGAAAGACACCCGAAGAGGTGAACGTCATCGTGCTGCATCTCGGCAACGGGGCGTCCGCCTCGGCGGTCGAGGGCGGCCGGTGCGTGGACACCTCCATGGGGCTCACGCCTTTGGAGGGGCTGGTGATGGGTACGCGTTCCGGTGATCTGGATCCCGCCGTCATTTTCCATTTGGCACGTGTTGGCGGAATGTCCATGGATGAGATCGACACTCTTCTCAACAAGGGGAGCGGTCTGTTCGGACTGTGCGGTGACAACGACATGCGGGAGATCCGGCGCCGGATCGACGAGGGCGACGAACAGGCGAAGCTCGCCTTCGACATCTACATTCACCGTCTGAAGAAGTACATCGGCGCCTACTACGCGGTGCTCGGCCGGGTGGACGCCGTGGCGTTCACGGCGGGGGTCGGCGAGAACGCCGCACCCGTCCGGGAGGCGGCCATGGCCGGGCTGGAGGGGCTGGGACTGGCTGTGGACCCGGAGCTGAACGCCGTACGGGCGGACGGGCCGCGGCTGATATCGCCGGCCGACGCGCGTGTCGCCGTCGCCGTGGTGCCGACGGACGAGGAACTGGAGATCGCCACCCAGACCTACGCGTTGGTCTGTGCGGGCAGAAATAACAGCTGAGCATATCGGCGCCCATTTGTATCTTCCGCCAGACGGAATATTCCGCAGCGAAACAAACCGATAGGATCGCCCCATGCGCCGTTCGAAAATCGTCTGTACTCTCGGCCCCGCGGTCGACACCCACGAGATGCTCGTCGCCATGATCGAGGCCGGCATGAACGTGGCTCGTTTCAATTTCAGCCACGGCTCGCACGCCGAGCACCAGGGCCGCTACGACCGTGTCCGGGCCGCCTCCAAGGAGACCGGCCGGGCCATCGGGGTCCTCGCCGACCTGCAGGGCCCGAAGATCCGTCTGGAGACCTTCGCCGAGGGCCCGGTCGAGCTGGAGCGCGGTGACGAGTTCGTCATCACGACCGAGGACGTCCCGGGCGACAAGCACATCTGCGGTACGACCTACAAGGGCCTGCCGGGCGACGTCTCGCGCGGCGACCAGATCCTCATCAACGACGGCAACGTCGAGCTGAAGGTCCTGGACGTCGAGGGCGCGCGGGTGAAGACGATCGTCATCGAGGGCGGTGTCGTCTCCGACCACAAGGGCATCAACCTGCCCGGCACGGCCGTCAACGTGCCCGCGCTGAGCGAGAAGGACATCGAGGACCTGCGGTTCGCCCTGCGGATGGGCTGCGACCTGGTCGCCCTGTCCTTCGTCCGGGACGCCAAGGACGTCAACGACGTCCACCGGGTCATGGACGAGGAGGGCCGCCGGGTCCCCGTCATCGCCAAGGTGGAGAAGCCGCAGGCGGTGCAGAACATGGAGGACGTCGTGATGGCGTTCGACGGTGTGATGGTCGCCCGTGGCGACCTCGCCGTCGAGTACCCGCTGGAGCGGGTCCCCATGGTGCAGAAGCGCCTGATCGAGCTCTGCCGGCGCAACGCCAAGCCGGTGATCGTGGCGACCCAGATGATGGAGTCGATGATCACCAACTCCCGGCCGACCCGCGCCGAGGCCTCCGACGTGGCCAACGCGATCCTGGACGGCGCGGACGCGGTCATGCTCTCGGCGGAGTCCTCCGTCGGCGCCTACCCGGTCGAGACCGTCAAGACGATGTCGAAGATCGTCGTCGCGGCGGAGCAGGAGCTGCTGAGCAAGGGCCTGCAGCCGCTCGTCCCCGGCAAGAAGCCGCGCACGCAGGGTGGTTCGGTGGCCCGTGCGGCCTGCGAGATCGCCGACTTCCTCGGCGGTCGCGGCCTGGTCGCCTTCACCCAGTCCGGCGACACGGCCCGCCGCCTCTCCCGCTACCGCGCCCAGCAGCCGATCATCGCCTTCACCACCGACGAGAACACCCGCAACCAGCTGGCACTCAGCTGGGGCGTCGAGTCGCACGTGGTGCCGTTCGTGAACAGCACGGACGAGATGGTCGACATGGTCGACCAGGAGCTCGCCAAGATCAACCGCTTCAACCCGGGCGACACGGTCATCATCACGGCCGGCTCGCCCCCCGGCGTCCCGGGCACCACGAACATGCTGCGCGTCCACCACGTCGGCGGCTCCGGCAAGTGACGGCCCGCTGAAGGACCCTGTACGACACCGAGGGCGCCCCCTGTCACAGGGGGCGCCCTCGGTGCTCGACGACCCGGAGTCGTCCGACGATCAGGCGCGGCCGCTGGCCTGGCCGGAGCAACGGGTGATGACCTTCGTCGAATACACGCCGTAGCAGGCCTTGTAGTACACGGCGTAGCCCTCGGGAACCGACGTACCGTACGCCCTGTCGACGTAGGTGTCGCAACCGGCGGTGTTCCACACGTTCTCGTTGATCCCGGCCTCCGGGATCTGGACGACCGCCACCGCGGCGTGGTTGTCGCAGTCGGTGTCCCAGACGCGGATGAGGTCCCCGTCGTTGTAGAACTTCACGCAGGTCGACTGGGGGCCGGAGTTGCACACCTGCGGACCGTCCGTGCCCGCGAAGGACGAGGTGCTCGTGACGAACACGAGCGCCAGTGCCGCACCGAGTACCGCCAGGACGGAACAGACTTTCTTCACGGGCCCTCCCCGATTGTCGGATGAACCCGTCCGTGACGAAGTGATCGTCGCCGGGCTCGCGCTGCGGCCACCCGGCTGCAACGTCGAACATATTATCGAATTTTGATCACCTGTCGACCACCAAAGATCGGCTCGGGATCCCGACCGGCACAAACACCTGTGGGCGCCCCCTCAGCAGCGGGGGGCGCCCACAGGTGTTTCGCGGCTCCCGAACGGGTCTCTGGCCGGGGCTCAGCCGGTGCCGTCGGTGGTGTAGAGGTGCATCCCGGGCACATGCAGGGTGCCACCGAACTGGGCTGCCTGGACGACCTTCACGTTGGTGAAGTAGATCAGCGGGATGTTCAGCGGCGGCGGGCTGTCCGGGGTGAACGTGATCGGGATCAGCCCGAACAGGTTCCCCGAGATGGACTCCGTGTACATCGTGGTGTCGCCGTCGCGGATCGTGGACGTCGAACCGGACGCGGCCTGCACGTGGTAGGTCTTGCCGATGGTCGTGTCCTTGACCGTCTGGTGCAGGTCGCCGATGTCGGTGCCGCCGGAGATGACGTACTTCAGCACCTTCTTGGTCTTGCCACTGGCCGTCTTCACCTGCACGACACCCTGGTAGTCGGCGCTCTTCAGCAGCAGCGAACTGGCATTCAGATACCAGGGGTCGTCCGCGACCGCCACCTTGTTGTCGACACCGCTCACGTCGTCCGTGGCGGCCTTGCAGTCGTCGGCCGACGTGCTGGAGCTCGCGGACGGGCTCGGCGAGGCGCTGGAGGTGGCGTCACCGGCCGCCTTGGTGGCGTCCTTGGTGACCTCACCGGCCGCCTTGGTCGCCGCGTCGGTAGTGTCCTTCACGGTGTCCGTGACCGTCTTGGCGGCCTTGGTGACCGTGTCCTTGACGGTGCCGGAGGCACTGTCGTCCTTGCCCGTGCTCGACGACTTGTCCGAGGACGACGCGGTCGACGCGGAGGCCGACGGCGTCGGGCTCGCGGTGGAGTCCGACGAGGACGAACCCGTCGTGCTGCCGCCGCCGAGGATGCCGGTGATGGCGCCCCCGATGGAGTCCAGCAGGCCGCCGCTGCCGCTGCTCGCGGAGGCCGACGGCGAAGGGGTGGCCGTGCCGTCGGAGCCGGAGGAGCCCGCGTCGTCCGACGACGAGGACGACTTGGACGGGGTCGCGGTCGGGGTCTTCGTGTCGTCGGAACCTGAATCCGACGACGAGGACTTGCCCGAGTCCTTGTCCGTGCCCGACGACGTCGAATCCTTGGCGTCGGACGACGCCGAGGGGGACGGCGTGGCCGAGGCCTTGGAGTCGTCGCTCGCGCTCGCGGAGGGCGAGGCGGAGTCCAGAGCGGAGACGCAGTCCTTGTAGTCCTCCGCAAGGCTCTTCGACGACGTCGACGACGTGTTGTTCGTGTCGGCGATCGCGAGCGTCGACGTGAACCCCATGCCCATGATCACGGCCGTCGGCATCGCCACGGAGGCTATCGCCTTGCCGGCCGGCATGTGGAACCTGGTGAACAGCGGCTTCTTGGGTGCCGCGTGGCGCGGCCCGGTTCTCACACGGGACGCGTCCACATCAGTCCCGTGGGTCACCTCGTCAGCCGGCACTGTGCCTCCCGTTCGCCCCGTTCAGCGGGCTCGTTCCTGACAGGTCATTCGCCTCGCCCACGCCGTCCGAGCCCGTGAAGTGGGGGCCCTCGCCGGGGGTGTGGTCCCCGGCCGGCGGAACGTCGCCCTCCGGCTGCGGCGCACCCGGCGCCCAGGCGACCTCCGGCTGCGGCGGCGCACCCGGCGACCAGGCCACGGCCATCGCTCCGCCGACGAGGGCGAAGAGGAAGCCCATGATGAAGCCACCGAAGTTGGACACGGGGAGGGACACCAGCGCCAGCAGGATCGCGGCGACACCCGCGAACGTGCGGATGTGCTTCTGGAACCAGACGCTGATGCCGAGGACTACGAGCAGCACACCGATGATCAGGGACCCGGCACCGGCGGTGGTCGACATCGCGATGGTGAGGTGACCCAGCTGAAGGTGCGCGTACGGGAAGTACATGATCGGGAAACCCGCGATCAGGATGTACAGACCGGCCCAGAACGGCCGCGTGCCCCGCCAGGAGCGGAACTGCAGCCTCCGGCGGCTGAACTGGCCGGGTGCGGCAGGAGTCTCGGCGCTCATGGAAAACAGCTCCCTGGTGCGGCTTTGCTGTGGTGGTGGTGCTGTGGTTGGGCGGTGTCGTTGTGGTGCACCGCATGTGAAGACCGCGGGAAGAAGGTGGAGGGCGGGGGTGCCGTCGGCGCCCCCGCCCGTCACGGAGTGCTTAGTAGCACTCCGAACCCTTCGTCGAGATCGACATGTGCAGACCGCTCAGCTTGAAGGTTCCGGCAGTGGTGGCCCACGCCGTCTGCTTCACGCCGGACAGCGAGGCGTGGTCCGCCTCCTGCGCGAACCCGTTCGGGTTCGTCTGCTTGTTGGCGACCTCGTCCGACTTGATGCCGGGACCCTTGGTCGTGCTCCCGGCCGCGACACCGATGTTGAGACCGGTGAACGTCGCGTCGGCACTGAGGTCGTTGACGTCAATGTAGAGCTTGGTGGCCTCGACCGGCTTCTTCGTGTCGGCGCCCGCCCGCAGGATCAGGCTGACGTTCCCGAAGATCGGCACGTTCGGGGTGACCACGGACTGGCACAGGTTGGTGATCTCCGCGCTGTTGAACGCCGAGACCGCCACCGGGTGGATCGTCTTGTCGCCCGCGAGGGTGACGCCCGAGTCGACGGCACCGTACTGGACGAAGCCGTCACCTTCGAGCTGGTCGGCCGAGACCTTGAACTCCTGGCCCGACACGCTGAACGACGCGGCGAGAGCGCCCTGCGCGAGGGCGACACCTATACACGCCGTGGCGGCCACGCTGGGCACCATGACCACAGCGAACCGCTTCCATCTGGTCCCGCCACGCACCTGGGACTCCATATTTCCTCCTTCTCGGACGTACATCTCCTGGCCCGGAATCGCCCCCAACGGCGGCTCGGCCGGGCAGGGATGGGAGAAGTGCTACGTCCTCGGAAGGGGAGCGCCCGCACTCGGAGGCACGTACCGCACCTCGATCACCGGCGATCACCCCCGAGCGACAACCACTGGTCGCGCCTGACACGCATCACGCACAACCCTGCTGGACAGGCTCCGCCTCGCGGCGAAGACCCCCCTGCCCAAGAGCCGGCGTCACTGCCGCCGACTCTGCTCGGTGGGGACCCAGATGAGCCCGCGGCCCGACTGGCTGTCGGGGTACGGCAATGGACCGAGCGTCGCCGATCGTGGTGCATTCTCGCCGCCCGCACAAGGGGCTTCGTTACTGGGTAGTAACGGCCGGATAACCGAAGGACGACCCACTGGTCTCGGAGAGCAACGCTGGGTGGCATTCGGGGGCAGAACAAAACAGTTGATCCCTGGACAGAACCAGACAGACCAAGGCCCCTGATTTACTGCGAGTAACAGCGACCGCGATTACCAAGATTTGGTAAAGAGCGGCCGCTGTGACCCCGCGTCGGCAAATCTTTCACTCCGGCATCACAGGACGTGACGTTTAGCGACTGGTCAGGACCGTGTTCAGAACAGCGCCCGCGCCAGTGCCCGACGTGCGTCCACCACCAGAGGATCGTCGGTGCCGACGACCTCGAAGAGCTCGAGGAGCCGCCGCCGTACGGCGTCCCGGTCGTCGCCGGCCGTCCGCCGCACGGTCTCGATCAGCCGCCCGAAGGCGTCCTTCACATGGCCGCCCACCAGATCCAGGTCGGCGGCCGCGATCTGCGCCTCGACGTCGGCCGGCTTCTCGGCCGCGTCCGTGCGCACCCGCTGCGGGTCCATCCCCTGCACACGCTTGAGCAGTTCGGCCTGCGCCAGCCCCAGCTTGGCCTCGCTGTTGCCCGGGTCGTCGCTCAGGACGTTCTGGTACGCCTGGATCGCACCGCCCAGGTCGCCCGCGTCCAGCGCCTGGACGGCGGCTTCGAGGAGCGCGTCGTACGGACCGGCGGGCATCGCGGGCCCGGCCGCCGGGGCGGCGCCCGGCTGCGCGTCGGGGTCGACCGTCAGGCCGGTCAGCCCGAAGCGCTCCTCGGCGACCTGGACCAACTGGTCGAGGGTGCCCCGGATCTGGTCCTCACCGGCGGCGCCCTGGAAGAGCGGCAGCGCCTGCCCGGCGACCACCGCGAACACCGCCGGGATCCCCTGGATCCCGAACTGCTGCATCAGCATCTGGTTGGCGTCGACGTCGATCTTGGCCAGCAGGAAGCGGCCGTTGTACTCGACGGCGAGCCGCTCCAGGACCGGGCTCAGCTGCTTGCAGGGCTGACACCACTCGGCCCAGAAGTCGATGACGACGGGGACTTCGGCGGACCGCTGCAGGACATCGCGTTCGAAGCCGGCTTCGTCGACGTCGATGACCAGGTCGGCCGGGGCGACGGCACCGGCTCCACCGTGCCGGGCCGCTTCGGCGCGCGTCTGCTCGGCCTTGGCCTTGGCCTCCTGGGCCGCCTTCACCGCGGCGAGGTCGACGACGCCGCTCATGGACATGTTCCGTGGCTGCATGCGCCTATCCTCCCCCGTTCCCGCGCGTGTGTGAAAAGCGTTGTGAAAGCCAGGCCGAACAAACGTCTGATGTGGGCGCCGGGTCCCCACCCGGCGCCGTGGTCGTCGCCCGTGCGGTCAGCCACGAGCTTTCGCTACGAGTCGTAGCGTAATGCCATGCGGACCCCGCGCGACACCCCTTCCCGGTGATCTCCCTCACGACGTCACATGAACCGCCGGTTATGGTCGTGGGATGCAGAGCCGCACCCCCGCCACCCGTACCGGGCGCCCGCGCAGCGCCGAAGCGGACGCCGCGATCCTGGCGGCGACGCGGCAGGCGCTGGTGGAACTGGGCTGGTCCAAGCTCACCTTGGGAGACGTGGCGACGCGGGCCGGGGTTGCGAAGACGACCCTCTACCGCCGCTGGGCCGGCAAGAACGAACTCGTCGTCGACGCGGTCGCGGAACTGTTCGACGAGCTCGAACTCCCCGACCGGGGCAGCCTCGCCGACGACATCGAGGGCGTGGTGCTGCAGTTCGCGGCGATCCTGGACCGCCCGGAGGCGAAGAGCGGGCTGATGGCGGCGGTGGCCGAGTCGACCCGCGACGACGCGCTGCGGGAACGTATCCGCGCGTCCATCGTGGACCGCCAGAAGCGGCTGGTCCTGGAGGGCCGGGAGCGTGCCCAGCGGCGCGGGGAACTGCCCGAGCAGCCCGACCCGTGCGAGGCGGACCGCACGGCGGACCTCATCTTCGACCTGGTGGCAGGCTCGGTGGTGCACCGCGCCCTGGTGAGCGGCAAACCGGCGGACGAGGAGTGGGTGCGCGGCCTGACCCGGATCCTGCTGCTGGGCCTGGCGGGCGCGGCGGACGACGCGGGTGGCCCGGGCGGGGCCAGACCGTAGCGTCAGCGGCCCACACCGGACTCCCGGACGGTGACGGGGCCGTCCCCCTTCTCCCGCACGTGCCCCTGGAGGACACGGTCCTGATCACGGGCCCGTTCCGGGTGGACCCGCTCCGTCGGCGCGCTCGCGGTGGCCGTGGCACCGGCCTGGTCGGCCGGCATGAGCATCACGGGCAGCAGGCCGTCCTCGCCGGTGGCGGTGACCGTGGAGCTGCGGCTCGTCACGGTCACCCCACGCGGACGCCCGTACCCGCTCCGGAACGCCGCCTCCCGCGGCCGGGCGCCTAGAACCCCGCCGGCTCCGTGTACACCCCCCACTCGTCCCGCAGCACCCCGCAGATCTCGCCCAGGGTCGCCTCTGCGCGGACCGCGTCGAGCATCGGCTCGATCATGTTGGCCCCGGAACGGGCGGCGGCGAGCATCGCGTCCAGGGCGGTGCGCACCGCACCCTCGTCGCGTGCGGTCCTGCGCTCGTCCAGCACCCGCACCTGCTCCCGCTCCACCTCGTGCGAGACCCGCAGGATCTCCAGGTCCCCGGTGACGGAGCCGGTGTGCACGTTGACGCCGACGACCCGCTTGTCGCCCTTCTCCAGCGAACGCTGGTACTGGAAGGCGGATTCGGCGATCTCGCCGGTGAACCAGCCGTCCTCGATCCCGCGCAGGATGCCCGAGGTGACCGGCCCGATCGGGTGCCGCCCGTCGGGGTGGGCGCGCAGCCCGCGCTCCTTGATCTGCTCGAAGATCTTCTCGGCGTCGGCCTCGATCCGGTCGGTCAGCTGCTCGACGTACCAGGAACCGCCCAGCGGGTCCGCCACGTTGGCGACGCCGGTCTCCTCCATGAGCACCTGCTGGGTGCGCAGCGCGATCTCGGCGGCCTGCTCGCTCGGCAGCGCGAGGGTCTCGTCGAGCGCGTTGGTGTGCAGCGAGTTGGTCCCGCCGAGGACCGCCGCCAGCGCCTCCACGGCCGTCCGCACCACGTTGTTGTACGGCTGCTGGGCGGTCAGCGAGACACCCGCCGTCTGGGTGTGGAAGCGCAGCCACTGCGACTTCTCCGACCGGGACCCGTACACGTCCCGCATCCAGCGCGCCCAGATCCGGCGGGCCGCGCGGAACTTGGCGATCTCCTCGAAGAAGTCGACGTGCGCGTCGAAGAAGAAGGAGAGTCCGGGCGCGAAGACGTCGACGTCCAGGCCGCGGCTGAGCCCCAGCTCCACGTACCCGAAGCCGTCCGCGAGGGTGTACGCCAGCTCCTGCGCGGCCGTCGCACCGGCCTCACGGATGTGGTAGCCGGAGACGGACAGCGGCTTGTACGCGGGGATGCCCGCCGCGCAGTACTCCATCAGGTCGCCGATGAGCCGCAGATGGGGCTCGGGCTGGAAGAGCCACTCCTTCTGGGCGATGTACTCCTTGAAGATGTCGGTCTGGAGCGTGCCGTTGAGGACCGACGGGTCGACGCCCTGCCGTTCGGCGGCGACGAGGTACATGCAGAAGACCGGGACCGCCGGACCGCTGATCGTCATCGACGTCGTGACGTCGCCCAGCGGGATGTCCTTGAACAGGACCTCCATGTCGGCGGCGGAGTCGATGGCCACCCCGCAGTGCCCGACCTCGCCGAGCGAGCGCGGGTCGTCGGAGTCGCGGCCCATGAGGGTCGGCATGTCGAAGGCCACGGACAGACCCCCGCCGCCGTTGGCGAGGATCATCTTGTACCGCTCGTTGGTCTGCTCGGCGTTGCCGAACCCGGCGAACTGGCGGATGGTCCAGGTCCGCCCCCGGTAGCCGGTCGGGTACAGCCCGCGCGTGAAGGGGTACTCCCCCGGCCAGCCGATCCGCTCGAATCCCTCGTAGGTGTCCCCTGGGCGGGGCCCGTACACCGGCTCCACGGGATCCCCGGAGAGCGTGGTGAAATCCGCGTCCCGCTTGCGGGCCGCGTCGTAGCGGGCCTGCCAGCGTAGGCGGCCCTCCGTGATGGCGTCAGCGTCCATAACTCAAATTTACTAGGACGTCCTAGTAAATGTCGATGGCGAACCGCCGCACGGTCGTCCGTACGGCGGTGGGATCAGACCTTGGCCACGGCCGGGGCGCCCCCGGCGATCCTGTCGTCGAGTTCGCGGGTGACCTTGCGCTCCACGAAGAACGCCGCGGTCGGGATGGTGCCGGCGAGCAGCACCCACAGCTGCTTGCCGACCGGCCACTTCGCCTTGGAGCCCAGGTCGAAGGCGAAGACCAGGTAGACGACGTAGAGCCAGCCGTGCGCGATGGCGACAACCCGCGTGACGTCGGCCGCACCGTCGATGTCCAGCCCGTACTTGGCGATCATGCTCAGGCACAGCAGCACCAGCAGCACACCGGTGACATAGGCCAGGACGCGGTAGCGGGTCAGCACGCTCTTTTTCATGGGGACGAGCGTAACCACCCGTTCCGGGAGATCTTGTCCCGGGTCGGCCTCGCGGCAGGGTCGGGTCACGCCTCGTCGAAGTCGTGCGCCGAGACCCGCAGCGGACGCAGCATCGCGAAGATCTCCGCGCACTCCTCGGAGTCGTACGCCCCGAGCCCGAAGTCCATCGCCATGAGGTCCCGGGTGGCCGACTCGACCACCTCGCGGCCCTTCTCGGTGATCGTGGCGAGCGTGCCGCGCCCGTCGTTGGGGTTGGGCCGCTTGTCGACCAGACCGGACTTGACCAGCCGGTCGACGGTGTTCGTCACCGAGGTCGGGTGCACCATCAGGCGCTCGCCGATCTTCGACATCGGCAGCTCACCGGCCTTGGAGAAGGTGAGCAGCACCAGCGCCTCGTAACGCGCGAACGTCAGTCCGTACGGCTTGACCACCGCGTCGACCTCGGCCAGCAGGATCTGCTGGGCCCGCATGATCGACGTGATCGCGGCCATCGACGGGACGTTTCCCCAGCGCTGCTTCCAGAGGTCGTCGGCACGGGCGATGGGGTCGAAGGGAAGACTGAGAGGCTTCGGCACGCCACCGACCCTACCGGCCGGTCATATACCGGTCAGCCGTGTCTCGGCTTTCGGTCACCTCGGCCCGCGCCGCCGACGGCGCACTCCGGAAGGGAGCGCCGAGACGGCCGCACAGCGGCCACTACGACACCGGCCGCGACGTCCGCCGGGCCGCCGCCGCGAGGCCGCAGCAGCACATCACCCCCGGCGCCCGCCACGGGTCGCCGCGTCCGTGGCCTGATCCGCCGGACAGCCCCTAGCGGCGGCCGACCCGGCGCAGGTGGTGCCGGACCGCACGCTGGGCCACCGGGCCGAGGTCGTCCAGTGCGGCCACCAGTGCGCCGAGCTGCTCCAGGGCGTCCAGGGCCGCGTGGGCGCCGGACGCGTCGACGCCCTCGTAGAGTTCGATGCCCACGAAGGACGCGGCGACCGCGCGGGCGAGCCCGGCCGGGTCGGCGAACTCGCCGAACGGCGTGGCCGCGAGGACCCGGACCAGCACCGTCTCGATCTCCGCGATCCACAGGTCGAGGCCGGCCGCGGTGGCGGGGCGGAGTGCCTCCTGGGTCTGGGCGCCGGCCAGCAGCTGTCCGAGCAGGGCGACATGGCCGCCCGCGCGCTCCTCCTCGTGGATCTGCCGCCCGACGGCGAGGAGTTCGGAGAGCGAGCCGACCGCGGCGAGGCGGGGGCGGAAGCGGTCGACGGCCTGTGCGGCGCCGTACCGGCAGGCCGCCGCGAGCAGCTCGTCCACGGAGCCGAAGTGGTAGAAGACCAGCGCCTGGTTGACCCCGGCGGCCGCCGCCACCGTACGGGCCGAGGTCTTGGCGATCCCCTGCTCGGTGAGCGTCCGCAGCGCGCCCTCCAGCAGCTTGTTCTTCGTCTCCAGGGACTTGGCGGTCTCCGGGCTCACGCGCGCGGCTCCTCACGGACCGGCCGCAGCCCCGGCCGGACCCCGCACCGGCGGACATCGGTGTACGACGCCTCGAAGGAGCCCTGATAGCCGAAGAGCGGACCGAGGTACCGGTTCACCACCCGTACCTGGATACGGAAGCGGCCGGCCCGGTCGTCGTAGGACTCGCGCACCTCGGCGGTGGCGCCGGCGAGCTCCGGGACACGGACGTCCACCGGGCCCTCCCTGAACCGGTGTTCGCCGGAGCGGATGAGCAGGGAGCCGTCGGGCTCGGCGTGGAAGTGCAGCTCGCTGGCGAGGTGCTGGTGGGTGCCGAGGTAGTCGAGGATGCGGTCGCCCTTGGGGCTGAGCACCATCTGGGCGTCGAAGCGGCGGGCACGGCCGGCCAGGTCGAAGGTGCGCACGAAGGTCACCGTCTCACGACCGTAGGTGTCGACGTAGGGCACGTTCTCGATCACGAACGGAATGTTCCGGCCCGCCTTCGGGACCAGGATGTTCCGGGTGGCGCCCAGCGCCAGGAACGGCTTCACGAACGCCGGCCCGTGCCAGATCCGTTCCATCACACCCCGGCCGGTGCAGGCCTCACCGCTGGTCAGGCCGACCGAGAAGCGCCGTCGGAGCTGCGGATGCAAGCGGTCGAAGCCGTCGCCCAGCACGGTACGGAACATGGACGTCACGGCTGCCTCTCCAGGGTGCGCAGGACCCGGGGTGCGGTCACCCGGGTGGGCGGGGTGCGCCGGCAGCGGCGGGCGGCCGGGGTGGTGGCGAGCGGGGGCCCGAAGAGGGCCAGGGAGAGGGCCACCACGAGGAGCAGCGGGACCAGGAAGGCGACGGTGGGCGAGAGGGCGTCGAGGACCGGCCCCCGGCTCAGGCCCGCGGCGCAGCCGGCGGTCGTCAGCGCACGGGCCGCCAGCTCGGCCAGCCAGTTCCACCGCGCCCGCTCCGGGGTGATCCCGCGCTCCAGCCACAGCCGCAGCCGGTCGAAGGACCAGGCGGTCGCCCAGCCCATCAGGGGGCGCAGGACGAACCGGTCGGCGAGCGCGCCGAAGCCGCCCCAGCGGGGCCGGTAGTCGTAGCCGGTGAGGAAGCGGACGCCGTCGGCGACCGGGACGTAACGCCAGTAGCCGCTGCCCTCGGCGAGCAGCGAGAGCGGGTGCGGGGAGGCGAAGCGCAGGGCGGAGGTGCGGGTGCCGTCGGGGCGCTCCTTCTCCCCCGCCGAGATCCCGGTCCCGGCGATCGTGAGAAACGGCAGCACCCGGGTGGCGTAGCGGAAGCGCTGCGGCTCGCCCGGCACGCGCGCGAGGTGGTCGATCTCGGTGAACCTGAGGTCCCAGCGCTGGTGCCGGGCCGGGTCCTGGGTGTGTGCCCACAGTTCGTCGAGGTCGGCGCGGATGTGCGCCTCTATATAGAGCCCCATTGGTGTCGTACCCCCGTCACCTGGTCTTTTGAGTTTTTTGAGCGACCGCTCAACCCCTCCGAGATGACGGTACCGGTTTTTGAGCGATCGCTCAATCGCCGGGGACAAGAAAACCCCGGCCCTGAGGGACCGGGGTCGCTACGTCCGGCTGCGGCTGTGACCGCGGCTGCCGGCTACCGGGCGAGGTGCCGCTCGACCGTCTCCACCTTGCTGGTCAGGCCGTCGGTGACACCGGGGCGGATGTCCGCCTTCAGGACCAGGGAGACCCGCGGGGCGCGCGCCTCGACGGCGGCGACGGCGCGCCTGACGACGTCCATGACCTCGTCCCACTCGCCTTCGACGGAGGTGAACATGGCGTCGGTGCGGTTGGGCAGTCCGGACTCGCGGACCACCCGGACGGCGTCGGCGACGTACTCCCCGACGTCCTCGCCGACGCCCAGCGGCGTCACGGAGAAGGCGACGATCATGCGTTCACGACCCCTTCCTGGCGGGCGCGGGCGGCGATGAGCGCGTCCTCGGCGGCGCGCTTGAGCTTGCGCTCGGCGAAGAAGCCGCCGGTCGGCAGGACGGAGAGGACGAAGTAGAAGGCGGCGGTGCCCGGGGACCACTTGGTGCGGTTCCAGGCGTCGGCCCAGAAGATCACGTACAGGACGAACAGGACACCGTGGATCGCGCCCATCACGGGCACCGCGTTGAAGTCCGTGGTCCGCTTCAGCACCGAGCAGACGAGGAGGATCAGGAAGGAGACGGCCTCCGGGGCGGAGACCAGGCGCAGGCGGCGGATGGCGGTGGCGGTCTTGATGTCCACGAGTCACCTTCGGTGGGAGAGACGTCCACTCTTTGTGAACGCAAGCACAAACGTTCACCCATTGTGGCAAAGGAGTCTCACCGCCCCCGCGCGGGGGTGGGCGGCCCGCTCCCGGACGGGCCCCCTCGGGGCGCTGTCTCCGGGGTCCGCGGCCGGCCCCTAGGGGTCGGATCCGGGACGGCGTCCACCCCTGGGACCTGTTGGTGGCGTCGGCCTGCGGCTACCTTCGCAGCGTGGCGATGTTCCGACTCCAAGGCAGCAAGGTGCTCGCCGTCGAGATGACCGGGGACGCCGTGAAGGCGAAGAACGGCTCGATGGTCGCGTACGACGGGCAGATGGCGTTCAAGAAACTGAGCGGCGGCGGTGAGGGGCTACGGGGGATGGTGACCCGGCGGCTCACCGGCGAGCAGATGACGGTGATGGAGGTGAAGGGGCACGGGACGTGCTGGTTCGCGGACCGGGCGTCCGAGATCAACCTGGTCGGCCTCCAGGGCGACAAGCTGTACGTCGAGTCGAGCAACCTGCTCGCGACCGACGCCGGCCTGCGCACCGGCACGACCTTCACGGGCCTGCGCGGCGCCTCCCAGGGCAACGGCCTGTTCACGACCACGGTCGAGGGCCACGGCCAGGCGGCGATCATGTCGGACGGGCCGGCCGTGGTGCTCCGGGTCAGCGCGCAGTATCCGCTGACCGTGGACCCGGGCGCCTACATCGCCCACCAGGGCAACCTCCGCCAGTCCTTCCAGTCGGGTGTGACATTCCGCACGCTCCTCGGGGAGGGCGGCGGCGAGGCCTTCCAGATCCGGTTCGAGGGGGACGGCTTGGTGTACGTGCAGCCGAGCGAGCGGAACACGATCGCGGGGGACGTGTGAGATGGCCCTGCGCGAGGTGAACTCCAAGATGGTCGAGGCGACCGTCATGCCCGGGCAGCGGCTCTACAGCCAGCGCGGGGCGATGCTCGCCTACAAGGGCGAGGTGTCCTTCACACCCAACATCCAGGGCGGCCAGGGCGGCCTGATGTCCATGATCGGCCGCCGGGTCGCGGGCGAGGCCACCCCGCTGATGACCGTCGAGGGCAGCGGCACGGTCTTCTTCGGGCACGGCGGCCATCACGTCCAGGTCATCACCCTCACCGGCGACACCCTCTACGTCGAGGCCGACCGGCTGCTCGCCTTCGAGGGCACGCTCCAGCAGGGCACGATGTTCATGGGCGCCCAGGGCGGCGTGATGGGCATGGTGCGCGGCCAGGTCACCGGCCAAGGCCTGTTCACGACCACCCTCAAGGGCCGGGGCGCGGTCGCCGTGATGGCCCACGGCGGGGTCTTCGAGGTCCCGATCACCCCGCAGCGCCCGGTCCATGTCGACCCGCAGGCCTACGTCGCCCACCACGGCGACGTCCGCAACAAGCTGTCGACCGCGCTCGGCTGGCGGGACATGGTGGGCCGCGGCTCCGGCGAGGCGTTCCAGCTGGAGCTCAGCGGAAACGGCACGGTGTACGTCCAGGCGTCGGAGGAGAAGCTGTGAGCGCGTACGGTGCCGCCGGGCCGGTCGTCCACGACCCCATGACCCTCCCCGTCGACGACAACGTCAACAAGTACACCTTCTGCGTGGAGCTCAAGAGCGGCCAGTGGTTCCTGCAGAAGGGGAAGATGATCGCCTACTACGGCTCGATCGACTTCAACGGCGTCGGACACGGCCGTCTGGACCGTCTGGTGCGCACTTCCTTCCATTCGCCTCTGCACGCGAGCGACTGGGTGGTGGCGGAGGGCTCGGGCAAGATGCTCCTCGCCGACCGGGCCTTCGACGTCAATTCGTACGATCTGGACGAGGGCAACCTGACCATTCGCTCTGGCAACCTGCTCGCTTTTCAGCCAAGTCTCGCGCTCAAACAGTCGATCGTGCCGGGTTTTCTGACCCTTATCGGAACCGGAAAGTTTGTGGCCGCGTCCAACGGTCCGGTGGTGTTCATGGAACCCCCGATCCGGGTGGACCCGCAGGCGCTCGTGGGATGGGCCGACTGCCCCTCCCCGTGCCACCACTACGACCACGGTTACCTGACCGGGGTCATGGGCGGTCTACGTGCGATGACGGGCCTCGGCGGGGCCTCCGGGGAGGAGCACCAGTTCGAGTTCGTAGGGGCCGGCACGGTACTGCTCCAGTCGACCGAGACCCTGATGGCGGAGCAGGCGACGGGAGCGGTTCCACACGAGCCCGGAGTACCCGGCGGTGGAGGGCCTTTCACAGGTCATTCACAGCAGCAGGGCACACCGCGCCTTCCCGGACAGCTGGGGGACCTGCAACGTCGCTTCGGGCTGTGAGCGGTAGTCTGCGGAGTGTGACATCGAACGCGTGCGCGCAGTCACACCACCCTCACTAGTTCGCCTTTCAACATTTTAGGTAGACTTCATACATGGAGACCGAGACGGCCACGCGCTGGCTGACCGATGCGGAGCAGTGCGCCTGGCGCACCCACCTGGAGGTCAACAGGCTGTTGACGTACCAGCTCGAAAAGGATCTGCAGCCGTTCGGCCTGACAATGAACGACTACGAGATCCTGGTGAATCTGTCCGAGTCCGAGGACTACCGGCTGCGGATGAGCGACCTCGCGGCAGCGACGCTCCAGTCCAAGAGCCGGCTCTCCCACCAGATCACCCGTATGGAGAACGCGAACCTGGTACGCCGCGAGAACTGCGAGTCCGACCGCCGCGGGCTGTTCGCCGTCCTCACCGAGCACGGCATGGAGACGATGAAGAAGGTGGCGCCACATCATGTCGCCTCCGTGCGACGGCACTTCATCGACCTGCTGTCGCCGGAGGCACTCATAGAGCTCGACAAGGGCCTGAAGCCGATCGCCGAACACCTGCGGGGACAACGCGGGCGCCCGTGACGGCGAACGGCATCTGAGGAGGGGCGGCGGACGAGGGTTCAGGTCTCGTCCGCCGTTCCTCGTCAGGTGCGTGGCCGGGTGACCGCCGCCACCGCCGCCACCGCTGCGGCCGAGGTCAGGGCCGTGGCTCCGGCCAGGGCGAAGCAGAGTCCCAGCGGCAGGTGGCCGAGCACCGGCCCGGCGGCCACCGGGCCGGCCGAACTTCCGGCGTTCACCGCCGCGTTCACCCAGGCGCCGGCCCGGGTCCGTGCGGACTCGCCGGCCATCTCGTCGGCCAGCAGGTACGCCGTCGTCAGCGTCGGTGCCACGAACACGCCCGTGGCCGTCATGGCCAGGGCCAGGGACCAGACACCGGGGGCCGACCCGGCCAGGGCCAGCGCCGACCCCAGGGCCACCGTCAGCCATGCCAGCCGTTCGGCGGCCGGGCGGCGCCAGTCCACCGCCCCGTTCAGCAGGCCTCCCACCGCGCTGCCCACCGAGAGCGCGGCCAGGACCCAGGCGACGACCTCGGTGCCGTACGACCGCTGCTCGGCGAAGGCCATCACCAGCAGGTCGGCACCGCTCAGGACGAGCCCCAGACCAGCGGCCGCGACCACGGGGGCCGCCGGGAAACGCCCGGTCCTTCAGGGGCGCGGGGCCGGGACATAGGCCGCTCCGCCGCGTGGGCCCGATCAGCCGCCGTCGGCCCGCGACCGCACCGCAGCCCGCACCCCCGCGGCATCGGCCCGCCCGGCGTCAGCCCTCCGGCCAGCCCCGCGGTGTCGGCCCGGCCGGCGTCAGCCCTCCGGCCAGCCCCGCGGCATCGGCCTGGCCGGCGTCAGCCCTCCGGCCAGCCCCGCGGTGTCGGCCTGGCCGGCGTCAGCCCTCCGGCCAGCCCCGCGGCATCGACCCGGCGGCGTCAGCCCTCCGGCCAGCCCCGCGGCATCGACCCGGCGGCGTCAGCCCTCCGGCCAGCCCCGCGATGTCAGCCCGGCCGACGTCAGCCCTCCGGCCAGCCCCGCGATGTCGGCCCGGCCGGCGTCAGCCCTCCGGTCAGCCCCGCGGTGTCGGCCCGGTCGGTGTCAGCCCTCCGTCAGGCCTGCCACCAGTTCGTCGGCCGCGCGGTAGGGGTCCAGTTCGCCGGTGACGATGCGTTCCGCGAGTGCGCCGATGTGGCGGTCCCCGTGGAGGTCGCCGATGCGTGCGCGCAGCGCCGTCACGGCGATGGTCTCGACCTCGCGGGCGGCGCGGGCCAGTCGGCGTTCCGCCAGGACGCCCCGCTCCTCCATCCACGCGCGGTGCTTCTCCAGGGCCTCCACCAGCTCGTCGATGCCCTCGGCGCGAGCCGCGACCGTCTTGACGATCGGGGGGCGCCAGTCGCCGGGGCCCCGGGACTCGCCGAGCCCGAGCATGTGGTTCAGTTCGCGGGCGGTGGCGTCCGCGCCGTCCCGGTCGGCCTTGTTGACCACGTACACGTCGCCGATCTCCAGGATTCCGGCCTTGGCCGCCTGGATGCCGTCGCCCATCCCCGGGGCCAGCAGGACGACGGACGTGTCCGCCTGGGAGGCGATCTCCACCTCCGACTGGCCCACGCCGACCGTCTCGACGATGATCACGTCGCAGCCCGCGGCGTCCAGGACGCGGATGGCCTGCGGGGCGGCCCAGGCGAGGCCGCCGAGGTGGCCTCGCGTGGCCATCGAGCGGATGTAGACGCCGGGGTCCGAGGCGTGGTCGGACATGCGGACGCGGTCACCGAGCAGGGCGCCCCCGGAGAAGGGCGAGGACGGGTCGACGGCCAGCACGCCGACACGTTTGCCCTGTTTGCGGTAGGCGGTCACCAGGGCCGAGGTGGAGGTCGACTTGCCGACCCCCGGGGAGCCCGTCAGGCCGACGACATACGCGTTGCCCGTCAACGGCGCGAGCGCCGCCATGACCTCCCTGAGCTGCGGGGACGCCCCCTCCACCAGGGAGATGAGCCGGGCCACCGCACGCGGTCGGCCCTCCCTGGCCTGGGCCACCAGTGAGGAGACGTCCTGCATCACAGCTCCGTTCGCTTCCGTTCGCTTCCGTTCGCTTCCGCCGGCTCGGAGAAGCGTGCTCAGGCCTTCGGTACCCGCACGATCAGGGCGTCACCCTGGCCGCCGCCACCGCACAGCGCGGCCGCGCCGACCCCGCCGCCGCGCCGCTTGAGCTCCAGGGCGAGGTGCAGGACGAGACGGGCGCCGGACATGCCGATGGGGTGGCCCAGGGCGATGGCACCGCCGTTGACGTTCACCGTTTCGGTGGACACCCCGAGGTCCTTCATTGACTGCACGGCGACCGCGGCGAACGCCTCGTTGATCTCGATGAGGTCCAGGTCGCCGACCTCCAGGCCCTCCTTCTTGAGGGCGTGGTTGATGGCGTTGGACGGCTGGGACTGCAGGGAGTTGTCCGGTCCCGCCACGTTGCCGTGGGCGCCGATCTCGGCGAGCCACTCCAGGCCCAGCTCCTCGGCCTTGGCCTTGCTCATCACGACCACGGCCGCCGCGCCGTCGGAGATCTGCGAGGAGGATCCGGCCGTGATCGTGCCGTCACGGGTGAACGCGGGGCGCAGCCGGCCCAGCGACTCGGCCGTGGTGTCGCCGCGGATGCCCTCGTCCTTGCTGAAGACGACCGGCTCGCCCTTGCGCTGCGGGATCTCGACCGGGGTGATCTCGGCCTCGAAGACGCCGTTCTTCTGCGCGGCGGCGGCCCGCTGGTGGGACAGGGCGGCCACCGCGTCCTGCTCCTCGCGCCCGAGGCCGAGGCGGGTGTTGTGCTTCTCGGTCGACTCGCCCATGGGGATGTTCTCCCAGGCGTCGGTCAGGCCGTCGTACGCCATCGCGTCGAGCATCTCGATGGCGCCGTACTTGAAGCCCTCGCGGGACTTGGGGAGCAGGTGCGGGGCGTTGGTCATGGACTCCTGGCCGCCCGCGACCACGATGTCGAACTCGCCGGCGCGGATCAGCTGGTCGGCCAGGGCGATGGCGTCGAGGCCGGAGAGGCAGACCTTGTTGATGGTGAGCGCCGGGACGCTCATCGGGATGCCGGCCTTCACGGCGGCCTGGCGGGCCGGGATCTGGCCCGCGCCGGCCTGCAGCACCTGGCCCATGATCACGTACTGCACCTGGTCGCCGCCGATCCCCGCACGGTCGAGGGCGGCCTTGATCGCGAAGCCGCCCAGGTCGGCTCCGGAGAAGGACTTCAGCGAGCCCAGCAGTCGTCCCATGGGCGTCCGCGCGCCCGCGACGATCACTGAGGTGGTTCCGGTGGTTCCAGAAGTCATGAGCTGCGAATCCCCTTACCGGCTGCACTGCCGAGGAGTGAACGAGGGTTTACTTCGAATGTATTGCGTGGCACTCCGTGCCGTCATCGGGCCGTCAGTGTGATCGCTGGCACGTTGCGTAACCACCGCGGTGGCGCTGCACTGAATCCATGCTGACGCGAATCGACCACATCGGGATCGCCTGCCACGACCTCGACACGACCGTCGAGTTCTACCGGGCCACGTACGGCTTCGAGGTGTTCCACACCGAGGTCAACGAGGAGCAGGGCGTGCGGGAGGCCATGCTCAAGATCAACGAGACGTCCGACGGAGGCGCCTCCTACCTGCAGCTTCTGGAACCGACCCGGGAGGACTCGGCGGTCGGCAAGTGGCTCGCGAAGAACGGCGAGGGGGTGCACCACATCGCCTTCGGTACGGCGGATGTGGACGGTGACGCCGCGGACATCCGTTCCAAGGGCGTACGCGTTCTGTACGAGGAGCCACGGATCGGCTCCATGGGGTCGCGGATCACCTTCCTGCACCCGAAGGATTGCCACGGAGTACTGACAGAACTGGTCACTTCGGCGGCGGTTGAGTCACCTGAGCACTGACCCTCGTACATATGGGCCGGTAGGGTTGGGGGCGGTCGTCCCTTCGCACGTTCGCAGGGCCGGGGCGGCCGCATGCCGGGGTCCGGGTTTCGGGGGACGAGCGTCGGGGCAGCAGCCCGTGCTCCGCCGTTGATCTGACACCATTCCCCGGGGGCCCCGTTCGGCGGATGGACGGAGCTCGTTCGGAGAAGGTTGCGACCAGGGGACGGATGGGACCGCGCAGTGCGGGGCTACGAGAGCCAGGAGCGAGAGCCGGCGGCTGACGTCGACCACCTCTCTCGGTTCGAGGCCGAGATGAAACGGCTGAAGACCGAGCGGGAAAAGGCGATCCAGCATGCCGAGGACCTCGGCTACCAGGTCGAGGTGCTGCGCGCCAAGTTGCACGAGGCGCGGCGCACCATCATGTCCCGGCCCGCGTTCGAGGGCGGTGACATCGGCTATCACGCCGAGCAGCTGCTGCGGAACGCCCAGGTGCAGGCCGACCAGATCCGCCAGGAGGCGGAGCGGGTGGCCGCGGAGGCCCGGGCGCAGACCCAGCGCATCCTCCAGGAGCATGCCGAGCAGGCCGCCCGGCTCCAGGCCGAGCTGCACCAGGAGGCGGTGACCCGCCGCCAGCAGCTGGACCAGGAGCTGGCCGAGCGCCGGCAGACCGTCGAGTCGCACGTCAACGAGAACGTGGCGTGGGCCGAGCAGCTGCGGGCCCGGACCGAGTCCCAGGCCCGGCGGCTGCTCGACGAGTCGCGGGCCGAGGCCGAGCAGGCCATGACCGCGGCCCGCGCCGAGGCCGAGCGGCTGGCCACCGAGGCCCGGCAGCGGGTCACCAGCGACGCCGAGGCGGCTCGCGCGGAGGCCGAGCAGCTGCTGCTGCGCGCCCGCCGGGACGCCGAGCGGCTGCTGAACGCCGCGTCCACGCAGGCCCAGGAGGCCACCGACCACGCGGAGCAGCTGCGCAGCTCCACCGCGACGGAGTCGGACACGGCCCGCCGGCAGGCCGGTGAGCTGAGCCGGGCCGCCGAGCAGCGGATGGCCGAGGCCGAGGAGGCGCTGCGCAAGGCGCAGTCCGAGGCCGAGAAGCTGGTCACCGAGGCCGAGGCGAACGCCACGAAGGCCCTCTCCAGCGCCGAGGCCACCAACGAGCAGCGCACCCGCACGGCGAAAGAGCAGGTCGCCCGGCTGGTCAGCGAGGCCACCAAGGACGCCGAGGCCACCAAGGCGAGCGCCGAGCAGGTCGTCGCGGACGCCAAGGCCGAGGCCGAGAAGATCATCGCGGAGGCCTCCGAGAAGGCCCGCACCCTGACCGCCGAGGAGAGCGCCTCCCAGCTGTCCAAGGCCGCCAAGACCGCCGAGGACGTCCTGAACAGGGCGGCCGAGGAGGCCAAGAACACCACCAAGGCCGCCGCCGAGGAGGCCGAGCGGATCCGCACCGAGGCGGAGACCGAGGCGGACCGGCTGCGCGCCGAGGCGCACGACATCGCCGAGCAGCTCAAGGGCACGGCGAAGGACGACACCAAGGAGTACCGCGCCAAGACGGTCGAGCTGCAGGAGGAGGCCCGCCGGCTGCGCGGCGAGGCCGAGCAGCTGCGTTCCGAAGCGGTCGCCGAGGGCGAGTCGATCCGCGCCGAGGCCCGGCGCGAGGCGGTACAGCAGATCGAGGAGGGGGCCAAGTCCGCCGAGGAGCTGCTCGCCAAGGCCAAGGCCGACGCGGACGAGCTGCGGCAGACCGCCACCACGGACAGCGAGAAGGTCCGCACCGAGGCCATCGAGCGCGCGACCACGCTGCGCCGGCAGGCCGAGGAGACCCTGGAGCGCACCCGCCAGGAGGCCGACCGGCACCGCACCGAGATCCTGGAGCAGTCCGAGGCTCTCAAGGAGGACGCCGAGCGGGCCGCGCGCGAGCTGCGCGAGGAGACCGAGCGGGGCGTCGAGGCCCGGCGCGCGGAGGCCGCCGAGGAGCTGACCCGGCTGCACACCGAGGCCGAGGAGCGGTTCGCGAACGCCGAGCAGTCGCTCACCGAGGCCCGTGAGGAGGCGGGCCGGATCCGCCGGGAGGCCGGCGAGGAGACCGACCGGCTCCGCTCCGAGGCCGCCGAGCGCATTCGCACGCTGCAGCAGCAGGCCGAGACCGAGGCCCAGCGGCTGCGCGACGAGGCCGCCGCCGACGCGTCCGCCTCCCGTGCGGAGGGCGAGTCCATCGCCGTACGGCTGCGGTCCGAGGCCGCGGCCGAGGCGGAGCGGCTCAAGCAGGAGGCCCAGGACACCGCCGACCGGGTCCGCGCCGAGGCGCAGGCGGCGGCCGAGCGGCTGTCCACCGAGGCGTCCGAGACCCTGGCCGCGGCCCAGGAGGAGGCAACCCGGCGGCGCCGGGAGGCCGAGGAGCTGCTCGGTTCCGCCCGCCAGGAGGCCGACCAGGAGCGCGAGCGGGCCCGCGAGCAGAGCGAGGACCTGCTGGCCCAGGCGCGCAACCGGGTCGAGGAGGCGCAGGCCGAAGCCGTACGGCTGGTCGAGGAGGCGGACCGGCGGGCCACCGAGATGGTGTCGGCCGCCGAGCTCCACGCCCAGCAGGTACGGGACTCGGTCTCCGGGCTTCACGAGCAGGCGCAGGAGGAGATCGCCGGGCTGCGTTCGGCCGCCGAGCATGTCGCGGACCGCACGCGCCGGGAGGCCGAGGAGGAGTCGGACCGGGTCCGCGCGGACGCCTACGCCGAACGGGAGCGGGCCAGCGAGGACGCGACCCGGATCCGCCGGGAGGCCGCCGAGGCGTCCGAGGCGGCGAAGGCGCTGGCCGAGCGGACCGTGGCCGACGCCATGACGGAGTCGGAGCGGCTGCGTTCGGAGGCGGCGGCGCACGCCCAGCAGGTGCGCACCGAGGCCTCCGACACCACCGCGCAGGCCGAGCAGGACGCCACGCGCACCCGTGCCGAGGCCCGTGAGGACGCCAACCGCCTGCGCTCGGACGCGGCGACCCAGGCGGACACCCTCATCACCGAGGCACGCAACGAGGCCGAGCGGCTGCAGAACGAGACCATCACCGAGGCCGACCGCGTCCGCGCGGACGCCATCGCCAAGGCGGAGAAGCTGATCGCGGACGCCTCCGGGGACGCGGAGCGGCTGCGGGCCGAGGCCGCCGAGACGGTCGGGTCCGCGCAGCTGCACGCCGAGCGGACCCGCAGCGACGCCGAGCGGCTCAAGGCGGACGCGGAGGCGGAGGCCGAGCGCATGGTCAACGCCGCCCGCGAGGAGGCCGACCGCACCCTCGACGACGCCCGCAGGGAAGCCAACAAACGGCGTCAGGACGTGGCCGAGCAGGTCGACACCCTCATCAACGAGACGACCGCCGAGGCCGACAAGCTGCTCACCGAGGCGCAGCAGCAGGCCCACCAGACCACCGCGGACGCCGAGGCGCAGGCCGACAGCATGGTGGGCGCGTCCCGCAAGGAGGCCGACCGGCTGGTGTCCGAGGCCACGGTCGAGGGCAACTCGCTGGTGGAGAAGGCCCGCACGGACGCGGACGAGCTGCTCGTCGGCGCCCGCCGGGACGCCACCGCCATAAGGGAGCGGGCGGAGGAGCTGCGCGACCGCATCACCAGCGAGATCGAGGACCTGCACGAGCGCGCCCGCCGCGAGGCCGCCGAGACCATGAAGTCCACCGGCGACCGCTGTGACGCGCTCATCAAGGCCGCCGAGGAGCAGCTCGCCAAGGCCCAGGCCAAGGCCAAGGACCTGGTCTCGGAGGCCAACTCCGAGGCGGGCAAGGTCCGGATCGCCGCCGTCAAGAAGGCCGAGGGGCTGCTCAAGGAGGCCGAGCAGAAGAAGGCCACGCTGGTCCGGGAGGCCGAGGAGCTCAAGGCCGAGGCGATCCGCGAGGCCCGTGCCACGGTCGACGCCGGCAAGCGCGAACTGGAGATCCTGGAGCGCCGCCGCGAGAACATCAACGGCGAGATCTCCCGTGTCCAGGACGTCCTGGAGGCGTTGGAATCCTTCGAGACCCCGGCGTCCAACAAGGACGGCGGAGTCAAGGCGGGCAGCACGGTGGGCGCCCCTCGATCGGGTGGCAAGTCGTCAGAAGGTTAAAGAACAGTGCCGGTTCTGTAGTCTTCTGGGGCATTTGACCGAACCTTTGACAGAGGCTTTGGCAAGCGATCTCACAGCTAGCCACCCAAAAGGGGTGTCATTCTCCAGATCAAACACGTATCCGCTCGATGACACACCGCTTCGGCCCCTAGGATTCCACCTATCACCTCACCGGTCTCACTCGACAGGAACCCCATGAGCGACACTTCCCCCTACGGCTTCGAGCTTGTGCGGCGTGGGTACGACCGCGCTCAGGTGGACGAACGCATCTCCAAGCTCGTCTCCGACCGTGACAGCGCTCTCGCCCGCATCACCGCTCTGGAAAAGCGCATCGAGGAGCTCCACCTCGAGACGCAGAACGCCCAGGCTCAGGTAAGCGACGCGGAGCCGTCGTACGCCGGCCTCGGCGCGCGTGTCGAGAAGATCCTTCGCCTCGCCGAGGAGGAGGCGAAGGACCTGCGCGAGGAGGCCCGCCGGGCGGCCGAGCAGCACCGTGAGCTCGCCGAGTCGGCGGCCCAGCAGGTGCGCAACGACGCAGAATCGTTCGCTGCGGAGCGCAAGGCGAAGGCCGAGGACGAGGGCGTCCGGATCGTCGAGAAGGCCAAGAGCGACGCGTCGCAGCTGCGTTCCGAGGCCCAGAAGGACGCGCAGTCCAAGCGTGAGGAAGCGGACGCGCTCTTCGAGGAGACCCGTGCGAAGGCCGCGCAGGCCGCCGCCGACTTCGAGACGAACCTCGCCAAGCGGCGTGAGCAGTCCGAGCGTGACCTGGCCTCCCGCCAGCAGAAGGCCGAGAAGCGCCTCGCCGAGATCGAGCACCGCGCGGAGCAGCTGCGCCTCGAGGCGGAGAAGCTGCGCACCGACGCCGAGCGCCGGGCGCGTCAGACCGTCGAGACGGCTCAGCGTCAGGCCGAGGACATCGTCGCGGACGCGAACGCCAAGGCCGACCGGATCCGCTCGGAATCCGAGCGTGAGCTGGCCGCGCTGACCAACCGCCGCGACAGCATCAACGCCCAGCTGACCAACGTCCGCGAGATGCTGGCCACGCTGACGGGTGCGGCGGTCGCCGCCGCGAGCTCTCCGGCGGAGGACGAGCCGATCTCCCGTGGGGTTCCGGCCCAGCAGTCCCGGTGATCGTTAGCGACAACAAAGGCCCGCATTCCCTTCGGGGGTGCGGGCCTTCGTCGTGGGGCGCGGGTGGGTTGTCTCCGGGGCGGCCGGTCTTCGCTCCGTCAGCGCGGGTCGTGCGGGGTTGCTCGCGCAGTTCCCCGCGCCCCTGAAGGGGCGCCGCGCCTGACGCCCCTGGAAGGGGCGCGGGGAACCGCGCGACCGGCCCCCACGGCGCCGCACCCGACGACGGCGCTCCCGCTCCGGTGGCAGCCCCAGGAGGCCGGTCATAGCGTGGCCGCATGATCGAGCTGGAGGGCCTGACCAAGCGCTACGGCGACAAGACCGCCGTCGACGACCTCACCTTCGCCGTACGGCCCGGCATCGTGACCGGCTTCCTCGGGCCCAACGGCGCCGGGAAGTCCACCACCATGCGGATGATCCTCGGGCTCGACCACCCCACGGCCGGCCGGGTGCGGATCGACGGCAGGCGGTACGAGCAGCTCAAGGACCCGCTGACGTACATGGGGGCGCTGCTCGACGCCAAGGCCGTGCATGGCGGGCGCAGTGCCTTCAACCATCTGCTGTGCCTCGCGCAGAGCAACGGGATCGCGAAGAGCAGGGTGGCCGAGGTCCTTGACATGGTCGGGCTCACGGCGGTGGCACGGAAGAAGGCCAAGGGGTTCTCGCTGGGCATGGGGCAGCGGCTCGGGATCGCCGGCGCGCTGCTCGGGGATCCGCGGATCCTGATGTTCGACGAGCCGGTGAACGGACTCGACCCGGAAGGGATCCACTGGATCCGGACTCTGATGAAGTCGCTGGCCGCCCAGGGCCGGACCGTGTTCGTCTCCTCGCACCTGATGAGCGAGATGGCGCTGACCGCCGATCACCTCGTCGTCATCGGGCAGGGGCGGCTGCTCGCCGACACCTCCATGGCGGACTTCATCCGGACGAACTCGCGGTCGTACGTCCGGATCCGCTCTCCCCAGCGCGAGCGGCTGCTCGACGTGCTGCACGGGGCCGGGATCACCGTCGTGGAGACGGGGACCGGGGCGCTGGAGGTGGAGGGCGGGAAGTCCGAGCCGGTCGGGGAACTGGCGGCGCAGCACGGGATCGTGCTGCACGAGCTGAGCATCCAGCAGGCCTCGCTGGAAGAGGCGTTCATGCAGTTGACGGCGGAGTCCGTGGAGTACCACGCGCACGCCGACTCGGCCCCGGTGCCGCAGGCCTGGGGTTCCGGCTGGGACAAGGGGGCGTGATGGCGGTCGTCACTCAGGTCGTACGGTCCGAGTGGACCAAGATCCGGTCGGTCTCCTCGACCGTGTGGACGCTGTCGCTGGCCCTGGTCGTCAGCGTGGCGCTCGGGATGCTGCTCTCCGCGCTGGCGAACAGCCAGTTCGGCAACATGCCCGCCCGGGAACGGCTCTCCTTCGACCCGACGAACATCAGCTTCGCCGGGCTGACCCTCGGACAGCTCGCGATGATCGTGTTCGGGGTGCTGGTGGTGTCGAACGAGTACAGCACCGGCATGATCCGCACCTCGCTGGCCGCCGTGCCGCAGCGCGCCACCTTCCTCTTCAGCAAGATCGCGGTGGCGACGGCCCTGGCGCTGGTCGTCGGCATGGTGACCAGCTTCGCCGCGTTCTTCCTCGGCCAGGCCATGCTCGGCTCGCACCGGGCGTACCTCGGCGACACCGGGGTGCTGCGCGCGGTCGTCGGCGGCGGGCTCTACATGGCCCTCATCGCGATGTTCTCCATGGGTGTGGCCACGATGCTGCGCTCGCCGATGCTGTCCCTCGGCATCCTGATGCCGTTCTTCTTCCTGATCTCCAACGTCCTCGGCAACGTCGACGCCACCAAGAAGATCGGCCGGTTCCTGCCGGACCAGGCGGGCAGCCACATCATGCAGGTGGTGCCGAGGGCCGGCGACGACGTCCCGTACGGGCCCTGGGGCGGCCTCGGGATCATGGGGCTGTGGGTGGTCGCCGTGCTCGCCGGCGGGTACGCATTGCTGAAGAAACGGGATGCCCAGTGACCGGACCGATACGGACCGGCTTTGCCAGCTCTTGATGGGAACCGTCAGCGCCCGGATATCCTCCTAACCCTTACGGGGGCGTCTGCCCTGCTGTCCTGATCCTTTCGATGGGTGCGGAGCATGATCGAGGCTGTCGGCCTGACCAAGCGCTACGGCGACAAGACCGCCGTCTACAACCTTTCCTTCCAGGTGCGGCCCGGCGCCGTCACCGGCTTCCTCGGGCCCAACGGCTCGGGCAAGTCGACGACCATGCGGATGATCCTGGGTCTGGACAACCCGACCGCGGGCGCGGTGACGATCGGCGGCTACCCCTACCGCCGGCTGCCCAACGCCGCCCGTCAGGTCGGCGCGCTGCTCGACGCCAAGGCGGTGCACGGCGGCCGGTCCGCCCGCAACCACCTGCTCTCCCTGGCCCAGCTGTCCGCCATCCCGGCCCGCCGGGTCGACGAGGTGCTCGGGGTGGTCGGCCTCCAGGACGTGGCCGGCAGGCGTTCCAAGGGCTTCTCGCTCGGCATGGGCCAGCGCCTCGGCATCGCCGCCGCGCTGCTCGGCGACCCCCAGGTGCTGCTCTTCGACGAGCCGGTCAACGGCCTCGACCCGGAGGGCATCCTCTGGGTGCGCAACCTGATGAAGTCGCTCGCCGCCGAGGGCCGTACGGTCTTCGTCTCCTCCCATCTGATGAGCGAGATGGCGCTGACCGCCGACCACCTCATCGTCATCGGGCGGGGCCAGCTGCTCGCCGACATGAGCGTGACGGACTTCATTTCGGCCAACTCCGCCGACTTCGCGCGGGTGCGCACCCCGGACACCGAGCCGCAGCTGCGCGAGAAGCTCAGCTCGGCGCTGACCGAGGCCGGCGGCCATGTCATGCCCGAGCAGGACGGGGCGCTCCGCGTGACCGGCCTGCCGCTGCCGCGGATCAGCGACCTCGCGCACGAGGCGGACGTACGGCTGTGGGAACTCTCCCCGCACCAGGCCTCCCTGGAGGAGGCGTACATGCGGATGACGCAGGGCGCCGTCGACTACCGGTCCAGCATCGACCAGAAGGCCGGCCTCCAGCAGCCGCTGCCGCCCGGCGCGCAGCCGCCGATGCCGGTGCCCGGGCAGGGCCAGCCGGGCTGGTACGCCCCGCCGCCGCCCCAGCAGGGCGGCCAGCCGTTCGCAGGGGCCTACGGCGCGCAGGGGGCGCCCGCAGGCGCGTACGGCGCCCCGCAGGCCCCCTACGGGGCGTCTCAGGCCGCTCCCAACCCCTACGCCGCCCCGGGGCCGGTGCCCGCTCCGGTGCCCGCTGAATCGTCACAGCCGGCTCCCGCGCCCGCGCCCGCACCCGCTTCCGCCCCCGCCGACCTGACCAAGCCCGAGGACGCCCGATGAGCACCCACCAGCCCCCGATGCCGCAGGCAGCCCCGGCCGCGCCCGACTGGCAGGCGGCACCCGGCGGTCCGTACCCCGGCTACACCTCGCCGATCCCGGTGGTGCGCACCCACCTCGGGCACGCCATCGCCTCGGAGTGGACGAAGATCCGCTCGGTGCGCTCGACGATCTGGACGCTCGGCGTCTTCGTCCTGCTCGTCGTCGGCATCGGCCTCCTCACCGCCTCGGTCGTCAGCAGTTCCGCCTCGTCCGACGACCTGTCCGGGGAGAGCGCGCTGTCGCTCGGCTTCTTCGGGCTGCTGCTCGGCAGCATGTGCATCATCACGCTGGGCGTGCTGACCACGGCCTCCGAATACGGCACCGGAATGATCCGTACGACGATGGTGGCCTGCCCCTCCCGCGCCCGCGTGCTCGCGGCCAAGGCGATCGTCTTCTTCGCGGTCGCGTTCGTGATCACCCTGACGGCCAGCGCGTTCGTGGCCATGACGCAGGTGTCGATGCTGAACGACGTCGCCCGGACGCCGACCGGCGGGGAATGGCTGAAGGGCACCGTCGGCGTCAGCCTCTACATCGCGCTGCTCGGGCTGCTCTCGCTGATCATCGGCTCGATCATCCGGCACTCGGCGGGCGCGATCACGATCATGATCGGCGCGGTGCTCGCCCCGCTGGTGATCGCGCTGTTCATGTTCTCGCAGTCGCTGGAGAAGGTGCGCACGGCCCTGTTCGAGTACTCGATCCCGAACCAGCTGAGTGTGTTCTACTCCAACTCCCTCAGCGATTCAGGCCCTTCGGGCTGGGACCCGCTGTGGATCATCCTGCTCGTGACCGCCGTCGCGTTCGGCGGCGCCTACCTGCTCCTGGAGAAGCGGGACGTGTGACGTCCCTCCAGAGCCTCCGGTAGAAGCTTCGGCAGAGCCGCCGGCCTAGAACTTCGGCGCGTTCCGGGACCGCTGCACCCGCGTGGTGCGGCGGTTCTTCGCGTTCCAGCAGGCCTTGTGCCAGTGCCGGCGCTCGTCGACGCCCGAGTGCTCCGGCCACGCCACCACGTGCGGGACACCGGAGGGGATCACCTGGTCGCAGCCCGGGCAGCGGTACGTCTTGCCGAGCGCGCTGGCGCCCGCCACATGGCGCACGCTCCACTCCTCGCCCTGCCAGCTCTCGCTGGACTGCCAGCCGCCGTAGCGGTCCGCGCGGTCGTCCTCGGCGCTCCGGCCGGAGCTCTGTCCGGAGGAGGAGGCTCCATTCGGGCCCTGGGGTCGGTTGCGACGCGGGGACACGGGACACCTCTCGGGGCTATACAGGAAGCACGGGCTGTGTCCAGCCTACGACGCGCGCCCGGGGGTACGCGTAGGGCACCAACCCAGACAAGTCCCCCTCCAGGGCGACCCATTCTCCAGACAATCCGCAAATCTCTTCGCCAGGCCGTGTCCTCGGCACGTGTCAGACGGTTATGCCCGGTGGGGGAGCTCCGGGTAGGAGCCAGGAAAGCAGGAAGAAACGATGCGCGTAGGTAGTTTTGTGCTGGCCGCCCAGTTCCCGGGCCAGGGCCAGGGGGAGGCGCTGCACCGGGCGGTGCGCACGGCGGAGGTGGCCGAGGAGGCCGGTCTGGACGCGGTCTGGCTGGCCGAACACCACTTCGTGCCGTACGGCACCTGTCCGTCCGCGGTCACGCTGGCCGCTCTACTGCTGGGCCGCACCAGGCGTCTCCGGGTCGGTACGGCGGTGAGCGTACTGCCGACGGTCCACCCGGTGGCACTCGGCGAACAGGCCGCGCTGCTGCATGTGACGAGCGGCGGCCGCTTCACCCTCGGCGTGGGCCGGGGCGGGCCCTGGGTGGATCTGGAGGTGTTCGGCAGCGGCCTCGACGCCTACGAACGCGGCTTCCCGGAATCACTCGAACTGCTGATGCGCTGGCTGCGCGAACCGGCCGTGTCGGCCTCCGGGCCGCGCTTCTCGTTCCGTGAAGTCCCGGTCGTGCCACGCCCGTCGGAGGCGCTGACGGAGGTCCCCGGGCCGGAGGTGGTGGTCGCGTGCACCTCGCCGGCGAGCGTCCGGCTGGCCGCCGAGCGGGGGTTGGCGATGCTGCTCGGAATGCATGTCGGGGACGAGGAGAAGGCCGAGATGGTCGCGCTGTGGCGGCAGCACGCGCGGGCCGCCGGACGGCCCGCCGAGGAGATCCTCGGCGCGGCCCATGTCTCGGCCGGCGTCTGCCAGATCGCCGACCGCCGCACCGACGCCGTGGAGACGCTGACGAAGGCGATGCCGGGCTGGCTGAAGCAGGGCCTGGAGGCCCATGTGACGGTGGACGGCCGGTTCCGCTCGATGCGCGATCCGCTCGCCTACACCGAACTGCTCTGCGGACTGCACCCGGTGGGGACCCCGCGACTGTGTGCCGACCGGCTCGCGGCGACCTCCGAGCGGACCGGCATCTCCCGATTCGCCCTGCTGACCGAGGGCTCGGGGGACCTTGCGGCCACGGAGGAGAACGTACGACGGCTGGGTGCCGAGGTACTGCCGCACCTCCGGTGACCGCACACCTCCGCGGGGAGCTTGCCGCCCCAGTGACTTATTGCACCTCCCGCGTGTGGAGCGGCAAGCAAGCGGCTCACTGCGTCAGCAGTACCGGAGCTCCGCGTCAGCAGTCCCGGAGCTCCGGGGACTGGTTCAGCAGCTGACTGCGCACCGAGGTGAAGCGGGCCAGCCTCGCGTCCACCGAGACGTCCAGCGGGAACACCGCAACACGATGGCAGTTCTGGAAGGCCAGCCGCACACCGAAGTGCCGCTGCAGGGCGCCGCGTATGGCGTCACTCGCGAGCGCACGCAGCAGCTGACCGCGTGCCTGCTCGTCCGGCGGGGGCGTCTGGTTGTCGGCGAACTCTCCGCCGTCCACCTTCAGCTGGGCCACCAGGGAGCTGATCATCTCCCATGCGTAGGGCAGGGAGGTCCGGACGCAGTCGACGAAATCTGCTTCGTCGACCTCGCCTCGCTCGGCCTGTTCGAGTAGGGCCGGTGAGACGTCGAGCGACATGGGTTCTCCTCTCGCACCCCCGAACAGCAGGGGTTGCCGGACAGGTATGGGGAGTTCGCGATACCGAACACGCTGAGTACACACACAGCGACCTCCCGTTCACTACGGTAGGCAACGGACGGTGACGCCACCAGGAGATTGCGTATATGCGACGGTCCCTTTAGGCACACAATCGGCCAGGGTTGAACACGGGTGTGCAGGCGACCCGTCAGGAACGGTCGCCGGGGCCTGCCGAGAGGGCGGATCAAGCAGCGCGGCCCGCGGGGCCCGGGTTGCGGGCGGGCGGGCGAATCGCGTGGAGGGCGGGGCGTCGAGTAGCGTTGCCGACCATGCGTCTCGTCATCGCCCGGTGCTCCGTCGACTACGCCGGCCGGCTCACCGCCCACCTTCCCTCGGCCCCCCGTCTGATCCTGGTCAAGGCGGACGGCAGCGTCTCCATCCACGCGGACGACCGGGCCTACAAGCCCCTCAACTGGATGTCGCCGCCGTGCACCCTCAAGGAGGGGGCGGGCGACGAGGCAGGCGTCTGGACGGTCATCAACAAGGCCGGCGAGAAGCTCATCATCACGATGGAGGAGGTCCTGCACGACTCCTCGCACGAGCTGGGCGTGGACCCGGGCCTGATCAAGGATGGCGTGGAAGCGCACCTGCAGGAGCTGCTGGCCGACCGTATCGAGACACTCGGTGAGGGCTACACCCTGATCCGCCGCGAGTACATGACGGCGATCGGGCCGGTGGACATCCTGTGCCGGGACGCCGACGGGCAGACCGTCGCCGTCGAGATCAAGCGCCGGGGCGAGATCGACGGTGTGGAGCAGCTCACCCGCTACCTGGACCTGCTCAACCGCGACCCCCATCTCGCCCCCGTGCGAGGCGTCTTCGCGGCCCAGGAGATCAAGCCCCAGGCCCGCGTCCTCGCCACCGACCGCGGCATCGGCTGCACGATCCTGGACTACGACGCGCTGCGGGGCGTACAGGACGACAAGCTGCGGTTGTTCTGAGCGCCGGGGTCGGCTGACGCCGAAGACAGCTGAGGGCCGGTCTCCACGCGGGAGACCGGCCCTCGATCGTGGCTCAGATCACCGTGCCGGTGGATGTTCCCGGGCTGATGCCTTCCGATGCGCTGGACGTGATGACGCTCGGGGTGTCGGAGGTCGGGCCACTGGCGGAGTCTGTCGTGCTGGGGGTGTCGCTCGGGGAGACGCTCTCCGAGGGGGTGTCCGTCGGCGTCGGCGACTCGGTCGTCTTCGACGGGGACGGCGACGGCGAATGCGAAGTCGAACGGGTCGGCTTGGGCGACTTGGACGGCGAGTGAGTGGGACTGCCGCTCGACGACCCCTTCGTCCCCGACGGCGTGACCGAAGGCGTGACCGTGTCCGACGGTGGGGTCGGGTCGTCCGACGTGCCGAGCGTGCCGTCGGGGCCGGGGTCCGTCGGCCTGGTGGTCGCCGTGCCCGTGTCGCCCGTGCCCGACGACTGCTTGGGATCGGCGTCCAGACTGCCGTCCCCCGTGCCCTCGCCGGCCGACGGGTTGACGCTCACGTTGTTGGCCGGGTTGTCGGCGTTGTCGTGGGAGGTCATGCCGAGCCCCACCACCGTGCCGAGGACCGCGGTGAGGAGGACGCCCGAGCCCACCGCCACCAGGTTGCGGCGGGCCATGCGTACCAGCCCGCTGCCGCCCCGGGCCGCCGGCGAGTGCTCCGGGACGCGGCGGGTGACCACCGTCTCCGAGATCGGGGAGTGGACGGCCGGGAAGGGCGTCGTGACACCGCCCGCCGGGGATATGGACTCCTCGTGGCGGGCGTCGGGGATCTCGTCGCCCGCCATCGCGGCGAGGCTGGGAATGACCTCGCCCGAACGGTCGGCGACCAGCGCCAGCGCGCGTCGGCCGGCCGTCGTACCCCGCTTGTCGGAGAGCGCTCCGCGCAGCCCGATGGAGGCCTCCAGCTCCGCCCGGGCCCGGTCCAGCTGGTCGCCGCAGAGCGCGAGTATCCCCAACTCGTGATGGAAATAGGCTTGTTCACCTACCTCGCCGGCCAGACGGGCGGCCTCCGCACCGGCCCGCAGCGCGCGTTCCCACGCACTCCAGTGCAGCCCGGCCGCGAACGCGGGCGCGGCGGTGCGCGCCAGTCGTACCGGGGTGGACTCCTCGTCCTCGGCCGGCGGCACGGTGGCCGGGACGAGGACCGCCAGGGCGGCGAGGACCGCGTCCGCCTCGGCGCACACCCGGTCGGGGGTGACGGAGGGGTGGCCGGCCCACCAGGAGTAGTGCTGGCCGGCGGTGAGGGCCTGGGTCTCGATGTCGTCGGCGTATCCGGCGGCCTCCAGCTGCTGCAGGACGCCCGCGGCGAGCCGGTAGCGGGAGCCGACCGGGGAGACCAGCCCGCAGCCCGCCAGTTCACCGAGGGCGGCGTCCGCATGGGTGTCGCCGACCAGGGCGGGCAGATGGGCCTGGTGCGGGACCTCACCGCCGAGGGCGACCGCGAAGCGCAGGGTGGCGCGGGCGGAGGCGCTGAGGCGGGCGGCGAGCAGCGGCGCGGGCGCGGCGGCCTCGCCGAGGGACGGCAGCGGGACCTCTTCGGCCGTCTCGGCGTCGAAGGGCGCGTCGACCGGCAGGTCGGACAGAGCGGACAGGTCGGACAGGTCGGAGGCGAAGACGCCGAACTCGTCGACGGCGCCCGCGCTGGCCCGCAGCTGGTCTCGCTGGCGCAGCAGCGCGCCCGCCTGGACGAATCGCAGCGGCAGGCCCTCGGACTCGAACCAGAGGTCGCCGGCCCAGTTGGCCTCCTCCTCGCTGAGTACCCGGCCGACCGCGCGCTCCAGGATGTCCACTCCCCCGGCCCGCTCCAGGCCGCTGAGGAAGACCTCCTCGACCGCCGAGTCCGCGGTGGGCGCCGGCACGTCCGGGGTGGCGGCGATGAGGAAGGCGCACTCCGGGGTGGCGTCGACCAGCTCGTCGAGCCCGGAGCCGCCGAACTCGATGTCGTCGAGGACGACGACCGCGCCGATCTCACCCACCAGTTCCAGGAGCTCGTCGGGGCCGGGCCGGTGCGCGGGCGCCTTGTAGACGGCGCAGAAGAGGTCGTGGAGCAGGTCCGCGGGCGTGCGGTGGAAGCCGCTGAGGCGGACCACGCCGTCGGGGGCGAGGTCCGAGCAGTCGTCGGCGACCAGGTCCAGGAGCGCGGTACGGCCGGAGCCCGAGGGGCCGGTGAGCCGGACGGAGCGGCCGCGCGCGAGGAGTCGTACCAGACGCTCGCGGTCGTCCTGGCGCTCCAGGAGCGGCAGCTCGGGCCGGGCGGGGCCGGGCGGCACCGGCGGCCGGGCGGCGCGCTCGTACTCGGCGCGCTCGGCGGCGGTGCGCTTCTCCGGTCTGGCGGGGCGCTCGGTCGGCGGGCAGGGTTCTATCTCGCTGCCGTCGACCGGGTTCACGGTCAGCAGGAAGTCGCCGGAGACCAGCCGTGCCGTGCGGACGAGCGCCGGCGCGCTCTGGCCGAAGTCGTTGGTGAGGGATTCCCTCGGCGGGCGCTGGCGCGGCGTGCTGCCGTCGCCGTCGTGGCCGTACGCCTCGGGTCCCGGGTTGATCGGGTCCATAGGTTCCTAGCCCCCCAAAAGCGTGGTGTGCCGTGAATGCGGGCCCCTCCCGGCCTGTTGCACACTGCGCTGTCGCTTCTGGTCCGGGCCCGCGCTCGAAGGGTGACTAGGCAGCGGGCGACCGAACCCTAAACCTTCGCACAGTATCTACGACAGTCCGGGGTACCGCGCCGTCCAAGACATCACAGTCTCGTGAGGATTGCGCACGACATGGGCTTGTGCGCGGTCCGTCCGGGTCTCCCCCGTCGCCCGGTCCACACCGTGTCCCACCCGTTCGCCGCCGCACACCCGTCGCACACCCGGGGCAGGCGTGACACCCCGGCCCCGAGGTCAGACCCGGGGCAGCGACTCCACCCCGATACCCCCCTCGATCGCCAGGATCCGGTGCAGCCTGGTGGCCACCAGCAGGCGCTGCATCTGCGGCGGTACGCCGCGCAGCACCAGACGGCGGCCGCAGCGGCCGGCCCGCCGGTGGGCCCCCATGATCACCCCGAGTCCGGTGGCGTCCCAGGAGTCCAGCTCGGACAGGTCCAGCACCAGATCGCCGACTCCGTCGTCGACGGCCGAGTGCAGGACCGTACGGGCGTCCGCCGCGCTGCGCACGTCGAGGCGGCCCCCGACGACCAGCTCGGCGTGGTCGCCCCTGATGTGCATATGCGCTCCCCGAGAGTGCGTGTCCTACTCCGTGAAAGTGATGTCCGGTGATGCAACCTCTGACTGCGTTCGACGGTCAGAGGTTGCCATCTGTAAGCGAACCGATACCGAATTCACCCCCGAGAGTGAAACTCTCGGGACCTGTGCGTTTTCGGAGGCGGTTCAGAGGCTCTGGGCACGGGTGCCGGGCTGATGACGCACTGATGTTTCAGTACGTGTAGAAGCCCTGCCCGCTCTTGCGCCCGATGTCACCGGCGTCAACCATCCGGCGCATCAGCTCCGGCGGGGCGAACTTCTCGTCCTGCGACTCGGTGTAGATGTTGCCGGTGGCGTGCAGCAGGATGTCGACGCCGGTGAGGTCCGCCGTGGCCAGCGGGCCCATGGCGTGGCCGAAGCCCAGCTTGCAGGCCAGGTCGATGTCCTCGGCGGTGGCGACGCCCGACTCGTACAGCTTGGTGGCCTCGACGACGAGCGCCGAGATCAGCCGGGTCGTCACGAAGCCGGCGACGTCCCGGTTGACGACGATGCAGGTCTTGCCGGTGGACTCGGCGAACTCCCGCGCGGTGGCGAGGGTTTCGTCGCTGGTCTTGTAGCCCCGGACCAGTTCGACGAGCTGCATCATCGGCACCGGCGAGAAGAAGTGGACACCGACGACCCGCTCGGGGTGCTCGGTGGCCGCCGCGATCTTGGTGATCGGGATGGCGGAGGTGTTGGAGGCGAGCACGGCGTCCGGGCGCACGATCTTGTCGAGCGCACGGAAGATCTCGTGCTTGACCTCCAGCTTCTCGAAGACGGCCTCGACGACGATGTCGGCGTCGGCGACCGCGTCCAGGTCGGTGGTCGTGGTGATGCGGGCCAGGGCGGCGTCGGCGTCGTGCGCCTCCAGCTTCCCCTTGCTCACGAACTTGTCGTACGAGGTTTGGATGCCTCCCACGGCACGGTCCAGCGCCTCGTCGGTGACGTCCCGCAGGACCACGTCCCAGCCGCCCTGCGCGGCGACCTGGGCGATGCCGGAACCCATCAGGCCGGCACCGATGACGGCAAGCTTCCGTGCCACTCCGCTCCCCTTACACGCTGTTGAGGTATGCCTCTTGGGCGGGACCCTAGCGCTCGTGAGGGGCCGGGAAACCCGGTAAGTAATGCGTGTCACGGTCTCAGGGCGTGAGACAACCGTCACGTCTCGTCAGCCGTGCCCTGCGGCACGGTTCATTCCCGGCCACGTACCGCGTAGTTGAGCACCTTCTCGCTCAACAGCTCCTCGATGTCGTCCAGGAGGACCAGGACTTCTCTGGACACTTCACGCGGATCACGCTTTTCGAGCATCGCCCGGCCGATGGCCGCCATGACGGCCTGATGGGCCCAGTCGATCTGACCCGCGATCAGGGCCGGCAGCGGGTCGGCGGCGGGGGCGCCGATCTCCTCGCGCAGGGTCTGCTCCAGGCGCTCCCGGATCTGCTGCTGCATGCCCCACAGCCGGGAGCGCAGGGCGGGCGCGTCGTGCAGCACGCGCATGAAGCGGTCGTAGCCCGCGACCAGGCCGATGCCCGGCGACACCGCCTCGACCTCGCGACGCAGCTCACGCAGCACGGCCCGGGCGGCGGACTCCTGCGGGTCCCGGCCGCGCACCCAGCGCGAGAGCCGGTCCACCGTCGCGGCGGCCCGGTCGAGGAACAGGTCCTCCTTGGCCGGGAAGTAGTTGTAGACGGTGTTCACGGAGACGTCGGCGGCTTCCGCGATCTCCGCGACGGTCACCGCGTCGAAGCCGCGTTCGAGGAACAGCCCGGTGGCCATGTCCGAGATGTACTGCCGGGTCTGCCGCTTCTTCCGCTCCCTGAGCCCCTCTGCCATGTCCGGATCCTAGTCGTTCTGGGCAGCCTTAAATCTTGGGGTCATTGCAAACTTTAAGAGTCTCTGTTTTTCTGGACGCCATGACAGCGGTCATCAGCGCGGCCGGACTGGCCCGCACCTTCCAGACGAAACGCGGCCCCGTAGAGGCGGTCCGCGGCATCGACCTCACCGTCCACGAGGGTGAGATCCTCGGCTTCCTCGGGCCGAACGGCGCCGGGAAGACCACCACCCTGCGCATGCTCACCACCCTGCTCGCCCCGACCGGCGGCAGCGCCACCGTGGCGGGCCGTGATCTGGCCTCCGACCCGGCGGGCGTGCGCGCCGCCTGCGGTTACGTCGCCCAGTCGAGCGGAGTCGACGGACAGCTCGCCGCCCGGGACGAACTGGTCACCCAGGGCCGCCTGTACCGGCTGACGAGGGCCCAGGCGATGGTTCGCGCCGAGGAGTTGGCGCACGACCTGGGGATCACGGACCTCCTCGACCGCCGGATCGCCACGCTGTCCGGTGGTCAGCGGCGCCGCCTGGACATCGCGCTGGCGCTGACGCACCGCCCGCGCGTGCTGTTCCTCGACGAGCCGACCACCGGCCTGGACCCGGGCGGCCGCGCCGGTCTGTGGGACCTGGTCCGGCGGCTGCGCGACGAGCACGGCACGACGGTCTTCCTCACCACCCACTACCTGGACGAGGCGGACGCCCTGGCCGACCGGCTGGTGATCGTCGACCGCGGCGAGGTCGCGGCCGAGGGCACCCCGGCCGCCCTCAGGCTCCGCCACGGCGGCTCGCCCGACGCCTCCCTCCAGGACACCTTCCTCGCCGTCACCGGCCGCGGCCCCGCCCCGGCCGACCCCGCCCCCGTCGCCGTATAGGAGCCCGATGAGGACCCCGATGAGGACCCTGATGAGGACCCCGATGACCTTCGTCCGCGACACCGCGCTGGTCTACGGCCGCTGCCTGCGTCAGTCCCTGCGCTCGCCGCTCGCACTGCTCTTCGGCCTGCTGATGCCCCTGCTGTACCTGCTGTTCTTCGGTCCGCTGCTGACCCGGCTGCCGCTGGGCGGCCGGAGCAGCTCCTGGCAGGTGCTCGTCCCCGGACTGCTGCTCCAACTCGGCCTGTTCGGTGCCGCCTTCGCCGGCTTCGGGGTCATCGTCGAGAAGGCGCAGGGGGTCGTGGAGCGGATGCGGGTGACGCCGGTCAGCCGGCCGGCCCTGCTGCTCGGCCGGGTGCTGCGGGACGCCACGGTGATCGTCTTCCAGGCGGTGCTGCTGGTCCTGGCCGCGATGCCGCTGGGGCTGCGCGCCCCGCTGCCGGGCGTGCTCATCGGCTTCGGCTTCGTCGCACTGCTCACGGTCGCACTGGGCTCGCTGTCGTACGCGGCGGCGATGCGGGTGAGCACCCCGCAGGAGTTCGGCCCGATGATCAACGCGGTGACCATGCCGTCGATGCTGCTCTCCGGCCTGATGCTGCCGATCTCGCTGGGCCCCGCCTGGCTGGACGTCCTCTCGCACCTCGTTCCGTTCCGCTACCTGGTGGACGCGATGCGCGACGCGTACGCCGGTGCCTACACGACCGGCCACATGCTGTCCGGCGTACTGGTCGCCGTCGCCTTCACGACATTCGCCGTGACGGTGGGCACACGGGCGTTCCGGACGGCCGGAGCGTAACTACGCTGGTCGCATGGTCAATCTGACACGCATCTACACCAGGACCGGCGACCAGGGCAGCACCGCTCTCGGGGACATGAGCCGGGTCGCCAAGACCGATCTGCGGATCTCGGCGTACGCGGACGCCAACGAGGCGAACGCGGCGATCGGCACGGCCATCGCGCTGGGCGGGCTGGACGAGGAGGTCGTCAAGGTGCTCACCCGGGTGCAGAACGACCTGTTCGACGTGGGCGCGGACCTGTCGACGCCGGTCGTGGCCAACCCGCAGTTCCCGCCGCTGCGGGTCGAGCAGTTCTACATCGACAAGCTGGAGGCGGACTGCGACCGCTTCAACGAGCGGCTGGAGAAGCTCCGTTCGTTCATCCTGCCCGGCGGCACCCCCGGCGCGGCCCTGCTCCACCAGGCCTGCACGGTCGTGCGGCGGGCCGAGCGGTCGACGTGGGCCGCACTGGAGGTGCACGGCGCCGAGGGCAAGGACGGCGGCATGAACCCGCTGACCGCGACCTACCTGAACCGGCTGTCGGACCTGCTGTTCATTCTCGCCCGCACGGCCAACAAGGACGTCGGGGACGTGCTGTGGGTGCCGGGCGGGGAGCGCTGAGTCCGGGCGGTCCCCGCCCCTCCCCCGCTTCTCAGCGGCCGGTGTCGTCCTGGGCCGCGTCCTTGTCCGCCTGCCCGACCGCGGACTCGGCCGCGGCCACCTTCTGCTGCATCTCCGGGTAGCCGGAGGGGGTCGCGGGGGCGTGCTGCGCCGTACCGCCGTCGTGGGCGCAGCCGACGCAGAGCCCCGCGAGGAGGGCGACCGCGGCGGCCGCGAGCCTCGTGCGCATCAGCTCGCGCCCGCGTCGTTGTTCCGGCACCACGTCCGGACGTCGGCCAGATCGCTCTGCCGCTGCCGGAGGGTGGGGACGAGGGACTTGCGGAAGGTCAGCCGGTCCTGCAGATAGGTGGCGACCTCGCTGTGCCCCGCCGCCTTCGCGTTGTCCACCCGCTGCTGCAACCGGGCGATCGAACCGCGCCGGTCCGCCCCGGCGTTCAGCCGCTGCAGCGCGCGGTCGATGCGCCGGTCGATCTTCGGCGCCCGCTTGCACAGCGCCTGTGCGCCGTCACCGGTCGGCGTCGCCGCCGGGGCCGGCGTGCTGTCGGCCGTCGCCACGCCGGTGCCGGTCGTCATCAGCGCCGCCGCGGCCAGCCCCACGAGGAGGGTGCGCCGCCTTCGTCGTACATACATCTCTGCCTCCGTTCCCCGGGCGGTCCCGTGGTCCGCCCGACGCGACGGACGCTAGGGACCGTCTTTGGGGAAACTCTGTGACCGGTTTGCCCCGGCTGTGCCGATCAGCCAGTCCCGGTGGGCGGGCAGCTCGCCGCCGGCCCGGGGCATGCGCACCTGGAAGCGGGCGCCGGCGCCGTCCGGACCGCCGGTGACCGTGACCTCGCCCTGGTGCAGTGCCGTCTGCTGGGCCACCAGGGTCAGGCCGAGCCCCGAGCCGGTGCTGCCCGGCCCGCGCCGGAACCGTTCGAAGACGCGGCCCCGCTCCCCGGGCGGCACGCCGGGTCCGTGGTCGTCGACGGTGATCACGACCTGCTCGCCCGCGCCCCGCAGCCCGACCGCCACGCATGCCCGGCCGTCCGCGTCCCGGCCGTGGGCCAGCGCGTTGGCCAGCAGGTTGTCGAGCAGCAGCCGCAGGCCCGGTTCCCAGCCGTGGACCGTGAGCCCGGGGGCCGCGTCGACGGTGATCAGGGCGTCCGGGGTGCGCCGCCGGGCCTCGGCCACCGCCGCGTCGGCGACCTCGGAGAGGTCTACGGTCCGGAGCGCTTCCGCCTCCACCAGGTCGCCGCGCCCCAGCTCGCGCAGCATCACCAGCAGACCGAGCAGCCGGGCGTGCTCGTGACGCAGGTCGGTGAGGACCTCGGCGCGTTCCGGCTCGGGGAGGTCGGGATGCGCGACGAGGATGTCGAGGTTGGTGCCCATGCTCATGAGCGGGGTGCGCAGCTCGTGGGCGGCGGCCGAGGAGAAGGAGCGGGCGGTGTCCAGGGCTTCGGCGGTGCGGGCGGCCTGTTCGTCGTAGCGGGCGAGGGCCTTCTGGAGGGTGGCGGCCAGTTCGTCGACCTCGGTGACGCCGGTCGGTTCGTGGTGCAGCCGGGTGGCGCTGGTGCGCGGGTCGAGGCCGGCGGCACGGCGGCCGAGGCGGCGCAGGGGGCCGGTGGCGCCGGTGGCGATGCCCCAGGCGAGCAGGCCGGAGAGGGGGGCGGCGAGCAGGGTGGTGGCGAGCACGCGGCGCCGGACGAGACGGAGTTGGGCCTGGTCGGCGGCGTCGGGCGCGAAGACCCACAGGGTGCCCGAGCCGCGGGCGGTGGTGATCGGCCGTGACAGGGCACGCCAGCTGGTGGAGCCGTCCCGGACGGTGACCGGGGTGCGGGCCGCCCGTGCCGGCAGCCGGACCGAGGCGTCCGGCTGGGGGCCGCCGCTGAAAGTGCCGTCCGGGGCGACGACCCGTACGCCGACGTCCAGGGCCGCGCTGAACAGCTGTCGTTCCCTGGTGTCGGCCGCCTTGGGCCGGCCGCCCGCGCTGGCCCGCAGCAGGGCGCGGGCGTCCTGGGCCACGGCGGTGGCGCGGGCCCGGAGGTGGTCGTCCTCGGCGCTGTGCAGGTCGTGGCCGACCAGCTGGAGCAGCAGCCAGCCGGAGGCCAGCACCAGCAGCGGCACGGTCACCCCGACGGCGAGCCCGATGCGGGTGGAGAGCCTCACGCCTCCTCCCTCAGCACGAAACCCACGCCGCGTACGGTGTGCACCAGCCTGGGCCGCCCGTCCGCCTCCAGCTTGCGGCGCAGATAGCTGACGAACGTGTCGACGGTGTCGGTGCGCACGTCGAAGTCGTAGCCCCACACCCGGTCCAGGAGCTGGTCCCGGGTGAGGACCAGCCCGGCGTTGCGGGCGAGCACCTCGAGGAGTTCGAACTCGCGGCGGGTCAGGTCCAGGGGCCGTTCGTCCCGCGCGGCGGTGCGGGCCGCCGGGTCGATCACCAGCCCGGCCACCCGCAGCACCTCCCGCCCGGCGGGCGGCCGGCGGCGCAGCAGCGCGCGCAGCCGCAGCACCAGTTCCTGCAGCGCGAACGGCTTGACCAGGTAGTCGTCGCCGCCCGCCTGGAGTCCGGCTATCCGGTCGGCGGTCTCGTCCAGCGCGGAGAGCATGAGAATGGGGAGGTCCTGACCGTCGTCACGGAGCCGTTCGCAGACCTCGATGCCGCTCATGCCGGGCATGGAGACATCGAGGACAAGCACGTCCGGCGGGGCGTCCCGGACGGCGGCCAGGGCCTGCGGTCCGCTCTCCGCCGTCCGCACCACGAAGCCGCTCAGCCGCAGCCCGCGCTCCAGGGAGCGCCGGATGGCCGCGTCGTCGTCCACGACCAGCACGGCCCCCGGCGTGTCCGCCTCGCTCATGGCCGCCTCCCTCACTTGATGCCCGGCCAGCGTACGGTCCCCGTTCGGGCGGCCGGCCGCGGGATCCGTCGATCCGCCTCGGGTACGGCAGGCCGTCCGGCGCCGGTGTCGCGGGCCGGCCGGAGCCGGCCGAGGCCACGGCGAAGACGCACGTCAGTCGGCCGCCGGGCGGCCCGGAGCCACGCAGCCGGGGCAAGCGGCCCCACCGGCAGAGGAGTTGGGCGTCCGGCACCGCTTCCGGATAGTGGTCCAGACCTATTGACCGGTGGTCCAGACCTTTCTATTCTCGCGGCACTGTGGGTGCGAAGGCTCAGTCGCGCCCCCCAACTCCCCATAGGAGGCGCAGGATGCGCTTCAGACACAGAGCCGCGGCAGGGTTCGCGACCCTGTTGCTCCCGCTGGCCGGCCTGGTCGGCCTCGCGGCCCCCGCCCAGGCCGCGACGACGGCCACCGCCACCTACACCAAGACCCAGGACTGGGGCACCGGCTTCGGCGGCCAGTGGACCGTCAAGAACACCGGTACCACGTCGATCAGTTCCTGGACCGTCGAGTGGGACTACCCCTCCGGCACCTCGGTCACCTCCGCCTGGGACGCGGACGTCACCTCGTCCGGCACCCACTGGACCGCCAAGAACAAGTCCTACAACGGCTCCATCGCCCCCGGCGCGTCCGTCTCCTTCGGCTTCAACGGCGCGGGTTCCGGCGCGCCGAGCAACTGCCTCCTCAACGGCGCCAGTTGTGACGGCGGCACCACCGTCCCCGGTGACGCGGCGCCCTCCGCGCCCGGCACCCCGACCGCGTCCGCCATCGCCGACACCTCGGTGAAGCTGAGCTGGTCCGCCGCCACCGACGACAAGGGCGTCAAGAACTACGACGTGCTGCGCGACGGCAAGGTCGTCTCCACGGTGACCACCACGTCGTACACCGACACGGGTCTCACCGCCGGTACCGACTACTCCTACACGGTCCAGGCCCGCGACACCGCGAACCAGACCGGCCCGGTCAGCGGCGCGGTCTCCGTCCACACCACGGGCGGTACGACCACTCCCCCGACCACCGGCTCCAAGGTCAAGCTCGGCTACTTCACCGAGTGGGGCATCTACGGCCGCAACTACAACGTCAAGAACCTGGTGACGTCGGGTTCCGCGGCCAAGATCACGCACATCAACTACGCCTTCGGCAACGTCACCAACGGCCAGTGCGCCATCGGCGACGCCTACGCCGACTACCAGAAGACGTTCACCGCCGACCAGTCGGTCAGCGGTGCCGCCGACACCTGGGACCAGCCACTGGCCGGCAACTTCAACCAGCTGCGCGAGCTGAAGGCCAAATACCCGAACATCAAGGTCCTGTGGTCCTTCGGCGGCTGGACCTGGTCCGGCGGCTTCGCCCAGGCCGCGGCCAACCCGACCGCGTTCGCCGACTCCTGCTACAACCTGGTCGAGGACCCGCGCTGGGCCGATGTCTTCGACGGCATCGACATCGACTGGGAGTACCCGAACGCCTGCGGGCTGAGCTGCGACACCAGCGGGGCCGCGGCCTACAAGAACCTGATGTCCGCGCTGCGCGCCAAGTTCGGCTCGAACAACCTGGTCACCGCTGCCACCACCGCGGACGGCACCTCCGGCGGCAAGATCGACGCCGCGGACTACGCGGGCGCGGCCCAGTACGTCGACTGGTACAACGTGATGTCGTACGACTTCTTCGGCGCCTTCGACGCGGACGGCCCGACCGCCCCGCACTCGCCGCTCACCACCTACGCCGGTATCCCGACGCCCGGCTTCACCACGGCCGACGCGATCGCCAAGTTCAAGTCCAAGGGCGTCCCCGCGAGCAAGCTGCTGATCGGCATCGGCTTCTACGGCCGCGGCTGGACGGGTGTGACGCAGGACGCGCCGGGCGGTGCGGCGACCGGTCCGGCGCCGGGCACCTACGAGCAGGGCATCGAGGACTACAAGGTGCTCAAGACGTCCTGCCCGGTCACCGGCACCATCGCGGGCACGGCGTACGCGCACTGCGGCAGCAACTGGTGGTCCTACGACACGCCGTCGACGATCGCCGGGAAGATGAGCTGGGCCAAGTCCCAGAGTCTCGGCGGCGCGTTCTTCTGGGACTTCAGCGGTGACACCAGCGACGGCGAACTGGTGAGCGCCATCAACTCCAACCTGTAGGAACTCCGGGGGAAAACCCCCTAAGCGACATTGACGCTCCCCCAGACTTCGTCCGGGGGGACCCCCACCCAGCGGGTGAATGTGGCTACGCCACATTCACCCGCTGACCGGGCGGGGCTGCTTCCAGCCACGCGAGAAAACCGGTCAGCGCGTCTTCGCTCATGGCGAGTTCGAGGCGGGTGCCCCGATGGACACAGGTGAGGATCACCGCGTCGGAGAGCAGCGCCAGTTCCTCCTCGCCCTCCGGCAGGCGGCGGCCGGCCACCTCGATCCGGTCGCGTTCCAGGACCCGGCGGGGGCGGTAGGCGTAGGAGAAGACCCGGTACCACTCGACGCTGTCGCCGTTGTAGCGGGCGACTCCGTAGCTCCAGCCCTTGCCGTTGGTGTCCGGTTTCTCGGGGACGCCCCAGCGCAGCGAACAGTCGAAGGTGCCGCCGGAGCGCTGGATCAGTCTGCGCCGCAGCCCGAACAGGAAGAGTCCCACCACCACGAGCGCGACCACGATTCCGCACACAGTCAGAGCGAGGACCATCGGCACCGACCTCCTCGTCTCCTAGGTAATGGAACGTAAAAAGACCCAGATCTACCTCAGCCGCGGCTGGGACCGGATGGCTCCGGTCCCAGCCGCGGCTGAGTTACGTCAACGCATACGCGCAGTGTGTCAGCGCGACGTCGCCGCCCGCAGACGGACGTCGGCGCGTCGCTCGGCAGTGGCGTCGCCCTCCGCCTTCGCGCGCTCCAGCTCCCGCTCCACGCGCTGGACGTCGATCTCGTCCGAGAGCTCGGCGATCTCGGCCAGCAGCGACAGCTTGTTGTCCGCGAACGAGATGAAACCGCCGTGCACCGCGGCGACGACCGTCCCACCTTCACTCGTACGGATGGTCACCGGGCCCGACTCCAGCACACCCAGCAGCGGCTGGTGACCGGGCATGACGCCGATGTCGCCGGACGTGGTGCGCGCGACGACCAGGGTCGCCTCGCCGGACCAGACCTGACGGTCGGCGGCGACCAGCTCGACATGCAGCTCAGCAGCCAAAGGTGGCTCCTCGGGTCACCACCCGGTGGGATCACCGGGTGTTGGATACAAGTCTAATGGGCGTGAGAGAGGGGGCGGGACGCGCCCGCCCCCTCACACGAACTCAGGCGAGTTCAGGAGACGCCCAGCTCCTTGGCGTTGGCCTTGAGGTCCTCGATGCCACCGCACAGGAAGAACGCCTGCTCCGGGAAGTGGTCGTACTCGCCGTCGATGATCGCGTTGAACGCCACGATCGACTCGTCCAGCGGTACGTCCGACCCGTCGACGCCGGTGAACTGCTTGGCGACGTGGGTGTTCTGGGACAGGAAGCGCTCCACGCGACGGGCCCGGTGGACGACGAGCTTGTCCTCCTCGCCGAGCTCGTCGATACCGAGGATCGCGATGATGTCCTGGAGGTCCTTGTACTTCTGGAGGACCGTCTTGACGCGCATGGCGGTGGCGTAGTGGTCCGCCGCGATGTAGCGCGGGTCCAGGATCCGGGACGTGGAGTCCAGCGGGTCCACGGCCGGGTAGATGCCCTTCTCGGAGATCGGACGGGAGAGCACCGTCGTCGCGTCGAGGTGGGCGAAGGTGGTGGCCGGGGCCGGGTCGGTCAGGTCGTCCGCGGGGACGTAGATCGCCTGCATCGAGGTGATCGAGTGACCACGGGTCGAGGTGATGCGCTCCTGGAGGAGACCCATCTCGTCGGCCAGGTTCGGCTGGTAGCCCACCGCGGAGGGCATCCGGCCGAGCAGGGTCGAGACCTCGGAACCGGCCTGCGTGAAGCGGAAGATGTTGTCGATGAAGAACAGCACGTCCTGCTTCTGCACATCGCGGAAGTACTCCGCCATGGTCAGACCCGCGAGGGCCACGCGCAGACGGGTGCCCGGGGGCTCGTCCATCTGGCCGAAGACAAGGGCGGTCTTGTCGATGACGCCCGAGTCCGCCATCTCCTCGATGAGGTCGTTGCCCTCACGCGTGCGCTCGCCGACACCGGCGAACACGGAGACACCGTCGTGGTTGTTGGCGACGCGGTAGATCATCTCCTGGATGAGCACCGTCTTGCCGACGCCGGCACCGCCGAACAGACCGATCTTGCCACCCTTGACGTACGGGGTGAGGAGGTCGATGACCTTGACGCCGGTCTCGAACATCTCGGTCTTCGACTCGAGCTCGTCGAAGTTCGGGGCCTTGCGGTGGATGGACCAGCGCTCGCCCTCGTACTGCTCGTCGACGTTCAGCACCTCACCGAGGGTGTTGAACACCTTGCCCTTGGTGAAGTCGCCGACCGGGACGGTGATGCCGTCGCCGGTGTCGGTGACCGGGGCCTGGCGGACCAGACCGTCGGTGGGCTGCATGGAGATCGTGCGGACCAGGCCGTCACCCAGGTGCTGGGCGACCTCCAGGGTCAGGATCTTCTTCTCGCCGGCGTTGGCCGGGTCGGCCACCTCGACGTGCAGCGCGTTGTAGATCTCCGGCATCGCGTCGACGGGGAACTCCACGTCGACGACCGGGCCGATGACCCGGGCGACGCGGCCCGTGGCCGTCGCGGTCTCAACAGTGGTGGTCATTAGCGGTCACTCCCCGCGGTCGCGTCGGCCAGGGCGCTGGCGCCACCGACGATCTCGCTGATTTCCTGGGTGATTTCGGCCTGGCGGGCCGCGTTGGCAAGCCGGGAGAGCGTGTTGATCAGCTCGCCCGCGTTGTCGGTCGCCGACTTCATCGCGCGCCGCGTGGCGGCGTGCTTCGAAGCGGCCGACTGGAGGAGCGCGTTGTAGATACGGCTCTCCACATAGCGCGGCAGAAGGGCGTCGAGGACGTCCTCCGCCGAGGGCTCGAAGTCGTACAGCGGGAGGATCTCGCCCTGGGGCCTCTCCTCCGCGACCTCTTCGAGGCGCAGCGGCAGCAGTCGGGCGTCGAGCGCCGTCTGCGTCATCATCGACACGAACTCGGTGTAGACGATGTGGAGTTCGTCCACACCGCCGTCCGCCGTCTCCGTCTCGATGGCCTCGATCAGAGGCGCCGCGACCTTCTTGGCGTCCGCGTACGAGGGCTCGTCGGTGAAGCCCGACCACGACTCCACGACCTTGCGCTCGCGGAAGTTGTAGTGGGCCAGACCGCGGCGGCCGACGATGTAGGTGTCGACCTCCTTGCCCTCCGCCTCAAGACGCGCCGTCAGCTGCTCGGCGGTCTTGATGGCGTTGGAGTTGAAGGCACCGGCCAGACCGCGGTCGCTCGTGAGGAGCAGGACCGCGGCACGGGTCGGGTTCTCCGCCTCCGTGGTGAGCGGGTGCTTGGTGTTCGAACCCGTACCGACCGCCGTGACCGCGCGGGTGAGCTCGGTCGCGTACGGCGCGGAGGCCCGCACCTTGCGCTGCGCCTTGACCACACGCGAGGCGGCGATCATCTCCATCGCCTTGGTGATCTTCTTGGTCGCGGTGACGGATCGGATGCGACGCTTGTAGACCCGGAGCTGGGCTCCCATGAGTCAGGTCCCTTCCTTACGTCACTTGGCCGCGGCCGGGGCGTCCTCGCCGAGAAGCTTGCCGTCCGAGGTCTCGAACTGCTTCTTGAACTCGGCGATCGCGTCGGCAACAGCGGTGAGGGTGTCGTCCGACATCTTGCCGCCCTCCTTGATGGAGGTCATGAGGCCCTGCTCCTTGCGGTGCAGGTACTCCAGGAGCTCCTTCTCGAAGCGGCGGATGTCGGAGACCGGGACGTCGTCCATCTTGCCGGTGGTGCCGGCCCACACGGAGACGACCTGGTCCTCGGTCGGCATCGGCTGGTACTGAGCCTGCTTCAGCAGCTCGACCAGTCGGGAACCACGCTCCAGCTGCGACTTCGACGCGGCGTCCAGGTCGGAACCGAAGGCGGCGAACGCCTCCAGCTCGCGGTACTGGGCGAGGTCCAGACGCAGACGGCCGGAGACCTGCTTCATCGCCTTGTGCTGCGCGGAACCACCGACTCGGGAGACGGAGATACCGACGTTCAGCGCGGGGCGCTGACCGGCGTTGAACAGGTCCGACTCCAGGAAGCACTGGCCGTCGGTGATGGAGATGACGTTGGTCGGGATGAACGCCGAGACGTCGTTGGCCTTGGTCTCGACGATCGGCAGACCGGTCATCGAACCGGCGCCCATCTCGTCGGACAGCTTGGCGCAGCGCTCCAGCAGACGGGAGTGCAGGTAGAAGACGTCACCCGGGTAGGCCTCACGGCCCGGCGGGCGGCGCAGCAGCAGCGACACGGCGCGGTAGGCGTCGGCCTGCTTCGAGAGGTCGTCGAAGATGATGAGGACGTGCTTGCCGTCGTACATCCAGTGCTGGCCGATGGCCGAACCGGTGTACGGCGCCAGGTACTTGAAGCCGGCCGGGTCGGACGCCGGGGCGGCGACGATCGTCGTGTACTCCAGCGCGCCGGCCTCTTCGAGGGCGCCACGCACGGAGGCGATGGTCGAGCCCTTCTGACCGATGGCGACGTAGACGCAGCGGACCTGCTTCTTCGGGTCGCCCGAGCGCCAGTTGTCACGCTGGTTGATGATCGTGTCGACGGCCAGGGCGGTCTTGCCGGTCTGGCGGTCACCGATGATCAGCTGACGCTGGCCGCGGCCGACCGGGGTCATGGCGTCGACGGCCTTGTAGCCGGTCTCCATCGGCTCGTGCACCGACTTACGGGCCATGACGCCCGGAGCCTGCAGCTCCAGGGCACGGCGGCCGGACGTCTCGATCTCACCGAGGCCGTCGATCGGGTTGCCGAGCGGGTCGACGACGCGGCCGAGGTAGCCCTCGCCCACCGCGACGGAGAGGACCTCACCGGTGCGGTGCACCGGCTGACCCTCCTCGATGCCACTGAACTCACCGAGGACGATGGCGCCGATCTCGCGCTCTTCCAGGTTGAGCGCGAGGCCGAGGGTGCCGTCCTCGAACTTCAGCAGTTCGTTGGCCATGGCCGAGGGCAGGCCCTCGACCTTCGCGATGCCGTCGCCGGCAAGGGTGACCGTACCGACCTCCTCGCGCGAGGCCGCGTCCGGCTTGTACGACTGGACGAAGTTCTCCAGCGCGTCCCGGATCTCCTCCGGCCGGATCGTGAGCTCCGCCATCTGGGTTCCCTGCTCTCCTTGTTGGGCCCGAAGTTTCACTTGGGGGGTCTGGGGGCGACCCCCAGGATTCTTCATGTACGGCCCAACCCGGGCCGTCGTAAGTACGTACTGCTTGTTCTCGACTACCGAGGTGCTAGCTCGCCATGCGGCGGGCCGCGTCCTCCAGCCGGTCCGCGATGGAACCGTTGATGACCTCGTCACCGACCTGCACCCGGATCCCGCCGACGACCTCGGGGTCGACGTCGAGGTTGAGGTGCATCGTGCGGCCGTAGAGCTTCGCGAGGGCGGCGCCCAGGCGCTGCTTCTGCGGCTCGCTCAGCGGCACCGCCGAGGTGACGACGGCGACGACGCGGCTGCGGCGCTCGGCGGCGAGCTTGGAGAGGGCCTCCAGGCCCGCTTCCAGGCTACGTCCCCGCGGCGCGGTCACAAGGCGCGTGACCAGACGCTCGGTGACCGGCTTGGCACGGCCGCCGAGCAGCCGGTGCAGCAGCTCGGTCTTGGCCGGGGTGCCGGCCTTGCGGTCGGTGAGCGCGGCGCGCAGCTCGGTGCTGGAGGAGACGATCCGGCCGAAGCGGAACAGCTCGTCCTCGACGTCGTCCAGCGTGCCGGACTGCTCGGCGGCCGTCAGGTCGGCGTCGGCCGCCAGCTCCTCCAGCGCGTCCACCAGGTCGCGGGACTGCGACCAGCGGGACCGGACCAGGCCGGTGACCACGTCGGCCGTGTTCGCGCCGACCTGGCCGCCGATCAGACGCCGGACCAGCTCGGCCTTGGCCTCGCCGGACTGCGCCGGGTCGGTGAGGACCCGACGCAGGCCACCCTCGCGGTCGAGCAGCGTGGTGACGGCCGCCAGCTCGTCCGCGAGCCGCGTCGCGTTGACGGACGTCGAGTCCGTCAGCGCGTCGAGACGCTCCCGTGCGGCTGCCAGTGCATCGCGGCTCGCTCCGTTCATCGGGCCGCCTCGGCCTTCTCCTCGAGCTCGTCGAGGAAGCGGTCGATCACGCGGCTCTGCCGGGCGTGGTCCTCCAGGGACTCACCGACGAGCTTGCCCGCCAGGTCGGTGGCCAGCTGGCCCACGTCCTGACGCAGCGACTGCGCGGCGGACTTGCGGTCGGCCTCGATCTGGGCATGACCGGCGGCGACGATCTCCTCACGCTGACGCTGGCCCTCGGCCCGCATCTCGGCGATGAGCGTGGCGCCCTGCTCCTGAGCCTCCTGGCGCAGGCGCGCGGCCTCGTGCCGGGCCTCGGCCAGCTGCGCCTTGTACTGCTCAAGGACGCTCTGGGCCTCGGTCTGCGCGGCCTCGGCCTTCTCGATACCGCCCTCGATCGCCTCGCGGCGCTGCTCCAGAACCTTGTTGATGTTCGGAAGGAGCTTCTTGGCGAGGAAGCCGAAGACGATGACGAAGGCGATGAGGCCGATGACGAGCTCTGGGATCGGCGGGATGAGGGGGTTCTCGGCCTCCTCCGCCGCCAGCTGAACCAGGGGGCTCATATCAGTGCCTTTCGTCTAAACGTGCGCTGCGGTCGGGTCAGGAGGCCGGGTAGACGAACGGCATGACCAGACCGATCAGGGCGAGCGCCTCACAGAAGGCGAAGCCGAGGATCTGGTTGGCGCGGATCAGGCCGGCCGCCTCGGGCTGGCGGGCGAGGGCCTGGGTGCCGTTACCGAAGATGATGCCGACGCCGACGCCCGGGCCGATCGCGGCGAGGCCGTAACCGATGGAGCCGAGGTTGCCCTTGATCTGGACAGCGGCCAGGGTCTCGTGCAGAACGGACATGCCGGTTCTTCCTTCTCTTTCAATGACCGGTGGGGGTTGGCCACCGGATGTCATGGACGGACAGACAGGGGGCTCAGTGGGACTCGGCGAGCGCGCCCTGGATGAAGCTGCAGGTCAGCAGTACGAAGACGTAGGCCTGAACAGCCTGGATGAAGAGCTCGAAGACGGTCATCACGATGACCATCACGAACGAGACACCGGAGTAGGCGATGCCGACGCCGTTGAGCATGTACCAGCTGGCAACCGTGAAGAGCAGCAGCAGGGTGTGGCCGGCGAACATGTTCGCGAAGAGCCGGACGGCGTGGGTGAAGGGCCGCACGAGCAGGTTCGAGAAGAGCTCGATCGTCATCGAGAGCGGAAGGACCGCGCCGAGCGACTTGTCGTAGCCGGTGAAGTTCTTGAAGGCGCCGACGAAGCCGTGCCGCTTGAAGGTCAGCGAGACCCACAGGATGTAGACGATCGCGGCCAGGGCGGCGGGGTACGAGATGATCGCGGTCACCGGGAACTGGGCGATCGGGATGATCGACCAGAGGTTCATCATCCAGATGAAGAAGAAGAGCGAGACGACGAGCGGGACGTACTTCTCGCCTTCCTTCTTGCCGATGGTCTCGTAGACGACACCTCGGCGGACGAAGTCGTAACCGGCCTCGGCAACCATCTGGAGCTTGCCCGGGACGACCTTCGGCCTGGCGAAGGCGGCCCAGAAGAAGCCGACGACGATGATCGACCCGAGCAGCGCCAGCAGCATCGTCTTGTTGAAGTACACGTTGCTGTCCGCGTCGCCGAAGAGCGGCTTGAACAGGAACGAGTGCAGGCCCGGAGCGACCGTGTCGAATCCGCACCCGTCGTTTCCGAACAGGTGGCAGCTCGTGTCGAAAGCGAGCGTCTGCGTCGGGTCAGCACTCACCGCGGGCTCCTTCAGCGTGGCGCATAGGTACGGCAACCTCGTTGTGTCGGCGCGGCGCATGGCCGCGGTTCGGCACGGGACTGGTGTTACGGATGTGGGGGCGGCTGGGGGGCATCTCGCCTCGCGATTGAGCAGGCGTCAGCTCAGATGCCCGCGCCCGCGATGCCGCAGTTGGCACCGGACGATAGCAGCATCTCTCGCGCGCCTTTATCCCGGGCCTACCTCTCACGACGGCTGCCCGGTCTTGTCGGGCTCGACGTAGAGGATCTTGGCCTTCATATGGGCACGGGTCTGGGCGGCGATCCAGGTGAGCGTGGCGACCACGAGCACGAGGGCGAAGGCCCGGGGATTGAACAGCGTCGTGTTCTTGAACGCGGCCATGAAGACGAACAGCAGCAGGAGCTGGGCCGCGTAGAGCATCAGGCCCATCATCTGGAAGAGCTGCGGAAGCGATTTGGCGGTGCGCTGCAGAACATAGAGACCGACCCCCATGAAGAGGATCACGATCACCGTCGCGACGACGGCCCCGATCGCCCCCTTGCCGCCCGCGACCACCGCGCTGACGACGGCAGCGAGCACGCCGACGGCGGCCGTGGGTACGGCGGCCTGGGCCAGGATCCGGGCGTCATTGGACGGCATGGCGGCAACTCCGCTTTCACAGGGGGGCAGGTGTCGTCATGGACGAGCGTAGTCCCGGTCGGAGGGTCGAAGACCTCACGCTGACGGGCCGTCGCAGTCGGGTCCGTCGACTCTGTCCGGGGTTCTCGTGAACCGTATCACAAACTATTTGATGAGGTCTTTACCTGGTAGGTGTGCTTGCCGTCACACATGAGAGTGAACATGCGCGTCTGAGCGAAAACCGAGCCGTTGTGTCTGGTATTGGGGGTCTTTGCTCCCCCACGGCTTGGCAATGCTCTAGTCAGATTCTTACCTTGCGAGGGTCAGTGCGAGGTCAGTGGGGGGTCAACGCGAGGTTTCGGAAGCCTGCCGGTCCAGCATGCGTGAACGGGGCCCGACGGCGGTCGCGCCGTTGACCCGGGCCACGCCCGCGGGCACCGGCGAGCGGTGCCCCTCGCACGGCTCCCCGGCCTTCTCCAGCACGTCGGGGACGCTCTCCCCGGCGGTCGCGGCCGCCTGCTCGGCGGCCTCCGCGGCGCGCCCGCGGCGCCGGTAGCGCGGCGGCACGAACCGCTGGCCCCACACCGGCACGCGCGGGGTGAACCGCGGCAGCAGAAGCAGCCCCAGGCCGATCGCGCTGAGGAAGACCACCCCGAGCACGATCCACATGGAGGCGGAGTTCACCGAGTACGCCAGCGCCCCGAAACCGATCAGCGCCGACCAGAAGTACATGATCAGCACCGCCCGGCTGTGCGAGTGGCCGATCTCCAGGAGCCGGTGGTGCAGGTGCCCGCGGTCGGCCGCGAACGGCGACTGGCCGCGCCAGGTGCGCCGCACGATCGCCAGCACCAGGTCGGCGGCCGGCACCGCGATGATGGTCAGCGGCAGCAGCAGCGGGATGTAGACCGGCACCATCTGGTGCACCGCGTTGCGCTCGGACCCGGCGAACAGGTTCATCACGTCCGGGTCGAGCTGGCCCGTGATCGAGATCGCACCGGCGGCCAGCACCAGGCCGATCAGCATCGAGCCGGAGTCGCCCATGAAGATCCGCGCCGGATGCAGGTTGTGCGGCAGGAAGCCCAGGCACATGCCCATCAGGATCGCCGAGAACAGCGTGGCCGGGGCCGCGGCCTCGATGCCGTACGAGTACCAGATCCGGTACGCGTACATGAAGAACGCCGCGGCCGCGATGCACACCATGCCGGAGGCCAGGCCGTCCAAGCCGTCCACGAAGTTGACCGCGTTGATGGTGATGACCACCAGGGCCACCGTCAGCAGGGTGCCCTGCCACGGGGTCAGGGCGACCGTGCCGACGCCCGGGATGGGCAGCCACAGGATGGTCAGACCCTGCATGACCATGACGCCCGCGGCGATCATCTGACCGCCCAGCTTGATCAGGGCGTCGATCTCGAACTTGTCGTCGAGCACACCGATCAGCCAGATCAGCGCGGCGCCGGAGAGCAACGCCCGCGGCTCGTTCGACTTCTCGAAGACCTCGTTGAGGTTGGTCAGGTGGTCGGCGACCAGCAGACCCGCGCACAGCCCGAAGAACATCGCGATCCCGCCGAGCCGCGGAGTGGGCTCCCGGTGCACGTCACGGGCCCGGATCTCCGGCATGGCCCCGGCCACGATCGCGAACTTCCGCACCGGCCCTGTCAGCAGATACGTCACCGCGGCCGTGATGCAGAGCGTCAGCAGGTATTCACGCACAGGCTTCCCCACAGGTCTCGCTGGCCATCACAGCCCCACACCCTAGCGACGGTCGCATATGTATGGGGACTTCCGGGTAGCGACGATGGTTGCACGTGTGCCTGTAAGGCGGGCGTACAACGGCTCTACGACGCTGCGCCTACCCCGTCTCCGACGGGATACGGCGGAAATCTACCGGTGAGCTCGCGCACCTCGTCACGCACCCTCCCCACGTCCGTCGCACCGCGCAGCACCTCCGCCAGCAGGGCCGCGATCCGGGTCATCTCCCCCGCCCCCATGCCCTGGGTGGTCACGGCGGCGGTGCCCAGCCGCAGGCCGCGCGCATCCCCGTGCGGCAGGGCACAGCTGTCCAGCACGATCCCGGCGGCGACGAGCCGGCCCCGGGCGGTACGCCCGTCGACGCCCAGCGGGGCGGGGTCGGCGGTGATCAGGTGGGTGTCCGTGCCACCTGTGGTGACCAGCAGCCCCTGGTCGGCGAGCCCGGCCGCGAGAACCCTCGCATTGGCGACCACCTGATGGGCGTACACGGAGAACGCCGGTGTTGCCGCCTCCCCGAACGCGACCGCCTTGGCGGCGATGGTGTGCATCTGCGCGCCGCCCTGTGTGAAGGGGAACACGGCCCGGTCGAGGCGCTCGGCCAGCTCGGGCGAACCGCACAGGAGCATCCCGCCGCGCGGGCCGCGCAGCACCTTGTGTGTGGTCGCGCACACCACGTCGGCGTACGGCACCGGGTTGGGCGCCGCTCCCCCGGCCACCAGCCCGATGGGATGGGCCGCGTCCGCGATCAGATACGCGCCCACCTCGTCGGCGACCTCACGGAAGAAGGCGTAGTCGATGTGCCGGGGATAGGCGATGGACCCGCACACGATCGCCTTGGGCCGGTGGCCGCGGGCCAGCGCCCGCACCTGGTCGTGGTCGATGAGCCCGCTCTCCGGGTCGACCCCGTACCCGACGAAGTCGAACCAGCGGCCGGAGAAGTTGGCCGGCGAGCCGTGCGTGAGATGACCGCCGTAGGGCAGGCCGAGGGCGAGAACGGTGTCACCGGGGCGCAGCAGGGCGGCGTAGGCGGCCAGTACGGCGGACGAGCCGGAGTGGGACTGCACGTTGGCGTGCGCGGCGCCGAACAGGGCCTTGGCGCGGTCGACGGCGAGCCGTTCGGCGACGTCCACGATCTCGCAGCCGCCGTGGTGCCGGGCGCCCGGGTACCCCTCGGCGTACTTGTTGGCGAGCGGCGAGCCGAGGGCGGCCAGCACGGCCCGGGAGGTGAAGTTCTCGGCGGCGATCAGCTGCAACGACGTCGACTGCCGGGCCAGCTCCCCCAGCAGGATCTCCGCCAGCTCGGGGTCCTGCCGGCGCAGCGGATCGGCCTCGACGAGGGTAGGGCTGACCGACATGACGGGCTCCGGGCGGTCGACGGTGACGTACGTCCAATGTAGGCCCGGGGTGGGTGGGGTGCGCGGTGTGTACGGCGCCTCGGGTTACATCCGCGCCGGCACGCCCGTCAGCGCCGTGACCACCGGGTCCAGGGCCTCGTGTATCTCGTCGCCGATGGAACGGAAGAACGGCAGCGGGGCGCCGTACGGGTCGTAGACCTCGTCCGCCTCCGCCGTGGGGGCCAGCAGCCATCCGCGCAGCGCGGCCGCCGCTCGGACCAGCGCACGGGCGCGGACGACCACGCCCTCGTGCAGCGGGGGCAGCGTCGCCGGGTCGATCGCGCGGACCAGGCGGGTGAACTCCTTCAGCGTGAAGGTGCGCAGGCCCGCCGAGTGGCCCATGGAGATGACCTGGGCGCGATGGTCGCGGGTGGCGGTCAGCACCAGGTCGGCACGGATGACGTGCTCGTCGAGCAGCTCCCGCCCGACGAACCCGGTCGCGTCCGCGCCGAAGTCGGCCAGGACCGCCTCCGCGTTGGCCTCCATGGGCGCGCCCTCATGGCCCCAGGTGCCCGCGCTCTCCACGATCAGGCCGCCGCCCAGAAAGGTGCCGAGCCGGTCGGTGACGAGATGGCGGGTCAGCCGCTCGGTGATCGGCGAGCGGCACACGTTGCCGGTGCTGACGTGGAGGATGCGGAAGCTGTCGCGCGGAAGCCCCACGAACGTGGTCGTGATCTCCGATGCGCGCTCCCCGTTGCCTATGCCACGCCCCGCGTCAGGGGCTGTCAATTCGCCACCTCGAGGTCGGGTACGACCTTGCGCAGCTCCTCGGCCGAGATCGCGCCCGCGCGCAGCAGCAGCGGCACCTCACGGCTGACGTCGACGATCGACGAGGGCACGTTGCCCGGGGTCGGACCGCCGTCGAGGTACACGGAGACGGAGTCGCCGAGCATCTCCTGCGCGGCGTCACAGGTCTCCGGGGACGGGTGGCCGGTGAGGTTGGCCGAGGAGACGGCCATCGGGCCGACCTCGGTGAGCAGCTCGATGGCGACCGGGTGCAGGGGCATGCGGACGGCGACCGTGCCCCGGGTGTCGCCGAGGTCCCACTGCAGAGACGGCTGGTGCTTGGCGACCAGCGTGAGGGCGCCCGGCCAGAACGCGTCGACCAGCTCCCAGGCCAGCTCGGAGAAGTCGGTGACGAGCCCGTGCAGCGTGTTCGGGGACCCGATCAGCACCGGGGTGGGCATGTTGCGGCCCCGGCCCTTGGCGTCGAGCAGGTCGGAGACCGCCTCCGCGGTGAACGCGTCGGCGCCGATGCCGTACACGGTGTCCGTGGGCAGCACCACCAGTTCGCCCCGGCGGACGGCGGACGCGGCCTCGCGCAGACCCGTCACGCGGTCGGTCGCGTCGTTGGTGTCGTATCGCCGTGCCATGTCTAGCGGGCCTCCTCGTACACGAAGTACACGTACTTCCGGGACTTCCGGAGCGTCCGGGCCTTCCGGGGCTTGCGGCACGTCCGGGAACGGGTCTGGGGGGTGCTCACGGCAGCGCCTTGCGGGCGGTCGCGAAGCGGGGGCGGTTGTTGAGGTCCGGATGGTCGGCCGCGTCGGCCCAGCCCCGCTCCTCGGTGAAGATCCACGGCACCTGGCCGCCCTGGGTGTCGGCGTGCTCGATGACGACGACACCGCCGGGGCGCAGCAGCCGGTGCGCGGTGCGTTCGATGCCCCGGATGAGGTCGAGACCGTCCTCGCCGGAGAACAGGGCCAGCTCCGGGTCGTAGTCGCGGGCCTCGGGGGCGACGTACTCCCACTCGGTGAGCGGGATGTACGGCGGGTTGGAGATGACCAGGTCGACGTGGCCGTCGAGGTCGTGGAAGGCGTCCAGGGCGTCTCCCTGGCGCAGGTCGACCCTGGAGCCCGCCACGTTCTTGCGGGTCCACTGGAGCGCCTCCTCGGACAGCTCCACGGCGTGCACGCGCGAGCGCGGGACCTCCTGGGCGAGGGCGAGCGCGATGGCGCCGGAGCCGGTGCACAGGTCGACGATGCACGGCTCGACCACGTCCATGGCGCGCACGGCGTCTATGGCCCAGCCGACCACGGACTCGGTCTCCGGGCGCGGGACGAAGACGCCCGGCCCCACCTGGAGTTCGAGGTAGCGGAAGTAGGCCCGCCCGGTGATGTGCTGGAGCGGCTCGCGCTGCTCCCGCCGGGCGATGACCTCCCAGTAGCGGGCGTCGAAGTCGGAGTTCTTGACGGAGTGCAGCGCGCCCCGCTTCACGCCGTGCACGAACGCGGCGAGCTCCTCCGCGTCGTTGCGCGGCGAGGGCACGCCGGCGTCGGCCAGCCGCTGGGTGGCCTGGGCCACCTCGGCGAGCAGCAGGTTCACGCTGGTCCTCCGTGTCGTACTCAGTCGTGCATGGCTTACGCGGCCGCGAGCTTCGCGGCCGAGTCCGCGTCGACGCAGGCCTGGATCACCGCGTCGAGGTCGCCGTCGAGGACCTGGTCCAAGTTGTACGCCTTGAAGCCGACGCGGTGGTCCGAGATGCGATTCTCCGGGAAGTTGTACGTGCGGATCTTCTCGGAGCGGTCGACGGTGCGGACCTGGCTGCGGCGGGCGTCGGCGGCTTCCTTCTCCGCCTCCTCCTGCGCCGCGGCGAGCAGCCTGGAGCGCAGGATACGCAAGGCCTGCTCCTTGTTCTGCAGCTGGCTCTTCTCGTTCTGGCAGGAGGCGACGACTCCGGTGGGCAGGTGCGTGATGCGCACCGCGGAGTCGGTGGTGTTGACGGACTGTCCGCCGGGTCCCGAGGACCGGTAGACGTCGATCCGGAGGTCGTTCGGATTGATCTCGACGTCGACCTCCTCGGCCTCGGGGGTCACCAGCACACCCGCCGCCGACGTGTGGATACGGCCCTGCGACTCGGTCGCGGGCACGCGCTGCACGCGGTGCACGCCGCCCTCGTACTTCAGCCGCGCCCAGACGCCCTGACCGGGCTCGGTCGCGCCGTTGCCGCCCTTGGTCTTCACCGCGACCTGGACGTCCTTGTAGCCGCCCAGCTCGGACTCGGTGGAGTCGATGATCTCGGTCTTCCAGCCGACGCGCTCGGCGTACCGCAGGTACATCCGCAGCAGGTCGCCGGCGAACAGCGCGGACTCGTCGCCGCCGGCCCCCGCCTTGATCTCCAGGATCACGTCCTTGTCGTCGGACGGGTCCCGGGGCACCAGAAGCAGCCGCAGCTTCTCGGTCAGCTCGTCGCGCTGCTTGTCGAGCTCCTTGACCTCGGCGGCGAAGTCGGGGTCGTCGGCGGCCAGTTCACGCGCGGTCTCGATGTCGTCGCCGGTCTGCTTCCAGGAGCGGTAGGTGCCGACGATCGGGGTGAGTTCGGCGTAGCGCTTGTTCAGCTTGCGCGCGTTGGCCTGGTCGGCGTGGACCGACGGGTCGGCGAGCTTCTTCTCCAGGTCGGCGTGCTCGACGACGAGTTCCTCGACGGCCTCGAACATTTTTGGGCTCCTGATACTGCGTACGGAAGGGAAGGCGAACGACCAAAAACGCCGGTCCCGGGCGCGCCCTCGTAGGGACACGGCCGTGGACCGGCGAAATGGGGCTCGCTACTTCTTGGAGCCGGCGGCAGCCTTGCCGAAGCGGGCCTCGAAGCGGGCCACACGGCCACCGGTGTCGAGGATCTTCTGCTTGCCCGTGTAGAACGGGTGGCACTCGGAGCAGACCTCAGCCCGGATGGTGCCGGACTGGATGGTGCTGCGGGTGGTGAACGACGCGCCACAGGTGCAGCTGACCTGCGTCTCGACGTACTCGGGGTGGATCTCGCGCTTCAAGGTGTCTCCTAGATTTCGGGAGGGCACCGGGTCGCTACCGCGGGCTGCGGGGCGTGAACCGGGGCCGACGTATCAGTTTGCCAGGACTGACCGCGTCTTCCCAAACCGGGGGGCTTGGATCTTTATTCCGGGAGGGAGGCGGGGTGCGCCTCCCGGGGTGCCGCGGCTCGTCGTGCGCGGGTGCGGGTCGTCGTGGGTTGCTCGCGCAGTTCCCCCCGCCCCCGGAAGGGGCGCGGGGCTGTATCGATGTGCGGCTCCGCCGCACGGGCGCGACCAGCCCCCACGCACCTGCACCCTCAGGACGACGTCACGACCCCCTTGGCCTGCCCCGTCGCCGTGCCCTTCGTCGCGCTCGCCGGGATCGGCCTGTCGTTCTTCAGGGCCGTCCAGACCTGCTTGGCCTTGGCCTTGGCCACGATCACCCGGTTCGGGTTCGACGGGTCGTACTCGACCGGCATCGTGACCATGTGCATGTTCTTGGAGCCGATGGACTTCAGGCCGTTCGCGAAGTCGATCAGGGAGTTCACCGAGCCCAGGTCGGAGTCGGCGGTGACCGTCTTCGTCGCGGTGTCCGCCAGGTCGTACAGCTTCTTGGGGCTGGTGAAGACGCCCACCTGCTTGACCTGGTCGATCAGGGCCTTGACGAACGCCTGCTGGAGCTGGATGCGGCCCAGGTCGGAGCCGTCGCCGACGCCGTGCCGGGTGCGGACCAGGCCGAGCGCCTGCTCGCCGTCGAGCCGGTGCCTGCCGGCCTTGAGGTCGAGGTGGCTCTGCGGGTCGTCGATGCTCTTGGTCGTGGTGACCTGGACCCCGCCCAGCTCGTCGATGAGCTTCTGGAAGCCGGAGAAGTCGACCTCGAGGTAGTGGTCCATGCGGACACCCGTGATGGTCTCGACCGTCTTGACCGCGCAGGTCGCGCCACCCGTCGAGTAAGCGGAGTTGAACATCACGCCGGTCGCGGCGGAGTGGCCGGTGCCCTGCGCGTCCTTGCAGGCGGGGCGGTCGATCAGGGTGTCCCGGGGGATGGAGACCACGCTGGCCCGCTTGTGGCCCTTGTACACGTGGACGATCATCGCCGTGTCGGACCGGGCGCTGCCGTCGTCGGTGCCGCCGCCGAGCTTCCTGTTGACGCCGGAGCGGGTGTCCGAGCCGAGCACCAGGATGTTCTCGGAGCCGTTGTCGACCTTGGTGGGCCGGTCGGCGCCCAGCGCCTGGTTGATGTCGACGCTCTTGATGTTGCCGTTGAGCTTGAAGTACAGGTAACCGAGGCCGGTGCCGCCGAGGACGAGGACGCCGGCCGCGGTCCAGGCCGTGACGAGCAGCGCCTTGCGGCCCCGCGCCGGGGGCTTGCGGCGGCGGCCCTTGCCGTTGTGGCCAGGGACCTGCGGGCCGGCCTCGGGTATGCCGGGCTCCGGCGTGCTCTCGGCGGACATGGGCTCCTCTGTTCTCAGACGACTTCTCGGTTACCCCCTGCTTTCAGGGTCAGGCCCGGCGTACCCGGATCATCGGCACGTACCGGACCATCGTCGCTCCGCCTGGTCAGACGGCGAAACTCGGGAAAGGGTTGCACAACGCAGTGTGCCCACCGCGTGGGGCGATGGGCACACTGTGTAGTCGGGCAAGTGGGGCGAACCCCGCTCACCAGCTATTTCAGCCGAAGATGTCGTACTGCTGGAAACCGGTACCGAGCGACTTCCTTGTGCCGAAGATCTCACTGGTCGCCTTGCCCGTGCCCGGGTAGAGGTACAGCGTGCCCCCGGTCGTACGGGCCACCAGGTCGGCCTTGCCGTCGCCGGTCAGGTCGCCGACCGCGGCCAGGGTGTTGAAGCCGGTCCAGCCGGAACGGACCTTCACCCGGGCCGAGAAGAGGCCGGTGCCGGACTTGCCGGTGCCCTTGTACAGGTAGAGGTCGCCGCCGCTGCTCTTGCGGGCCAGCAGGTCGGCCTTGCCGTCGCCGTTGAAGTCGCCGACGCCGCGCAGCTGGTTGTACTGGCTCCAGCCGCCGCCGATCCGGACACGGGAGCCGAAGGTGCCGTCGCCCTTGCCCGGGTACAGCCACAGCACGCCGCCGGAGTCCTCGGAGAGCACGTCGGGCAGGTAGTCGCCGGTGAGGTCACCGGGGATGACGGTGGCCTTGCGGGTCTTCCAGTTGGTGAAGAGCTTCTTCGTGACCCAGGAGCCGCTGGTCTGGGCGCTGTTCAGCGCGAAGTGGTCCCAGTAGACGTCACCGGTGGAGGCCACCCGGTAGACCAGGTCCTGGAAGCCGTCCCGGTTGAGGTCGGCCTGCAGGATGAAGTTGACGCCGCTCCAGTCGCCCCAGGACTGGCGGGCGGCCAGCGAGGTGCCCTTGGAGTCCAGTTCGTAGCCGACCTTGGACGACGACTTGCGGGCGAACAGGTCCGCCTTGCCGTCGGTGTAGCTCAGGTTGGTGTCGGCGATCTGCGCGTAGGCGGCACCGACGTAGGTGCTGACCTTCGTGAAGACGCTGTAGGCACCCTTGGCGACACAGTCCTCGACGCCCCAGGAGACCACGCCGACGATCCGGCCGCCGACGACCAGCGGGCCGCCGGAGTCGCCGTTGCAGGCGGAGGTGGTGCCGGTGTCGGAGCCGGTGGCGGGCTTGCCGGCGCAGACCATGTGGCCCTTGACGATGTCGCTGCCGTAGGCGTTCGTGCAGGCGGTGTCGGACTGGATGGGCAGCGTGGCCGTCTTCAGCGTCTCGGAGATGTCGTCCGAGGTGGAGCTGGTGCGGCCCCAGCCGTAGACCTTGGCGCTGGTGTTCGCCTTGTAGGAGGCCGTGTCGGTGTTGGTCGTCAGCCTGATCGGCGTGGCCTTGACCGGGGCGGCCAGGGTGAGCACGGCGACGTCGTTGTTGGGGACGCCGTGGGACGACACGGTGTACGACGGGTGGTTCCACTGGCGCAGGACGCCGGTGGCGGTGCCGCCGTGCAGGTTGGCGGTGCCGTCGGCGTTGGTCGTGGGCAGCGAGGCGGTGCCGGTGACGACCGCGGAGTCGGTGGTGCTCCACTTGTAGCCCTTGACGCAGTGCGCCGCGGTGAGGATCTTCGTGGGCGAGATGACCGAACCACCGCAGAAGAAGCCGACGTCGTCGCTGGTGCTGGTGGTGCCCTTGTCGTCGTAGTACCAGAGCTGCGCCATCCACGGCGCCGAGGTGATGGTGGTCGTACCGCCACCGATGATCTTCGGCGAGACCGAACCGCTCGAGGCGGCCGGCTTCTTCGTGGTCGTCGGCGCGCTGTCGGCGGTGATCGCACGGGCGATCCGCTTGTTCAGGACGGTCTGCGACGTCGTGCTGACGGCCGGCTTGACCGTGGGCGTCGGCTGGGTGGCCGCACTGGCGGAGGTCGAGATCAGCGCGGCGGCGGTGGCCGCGGCGACAGCGGCCGCGGCGACGGGCAGCGCGAACCGTATCCGACGTCTGTGACGACCGCTCCCGGACGTGGGTGTACCCACCTAAGTCCCCCCTCGGGATCAGGATTTCGAGATTCGGTCAACTGACCGAAGGGCGAGATCCTACACCGAGGGTGGAGAACGCCAGAAGCCGTCCCCCCAGGTGGGGGAACGGCTTCCGGTTAGGGCAGTCGTCAGTCGCCGTTGCCCGGCGTCGGCGTCGTCTTCTGAATCTGCATCAGGAACTCGGCGTTCGACTTCGTCTGCTTCATCTTGTCGAGGAGCAGCTCGACCGCCTGCTGCTGGTCGAGGGCGTGCAGCACCCGGCGCAGCTTCCAGACGATGGCGAGCTCGTCCGGAGCGAGCAGGATCTCTTCCTTACGGGTGCCGGACGCGTCGACGTCCACCGCCGGGAAGATGCGCTTGTCGGCGAGCTTCCGGTCGAGCTTGAGCTCCGCGTTGCCGGTGCCCTTGAACTCCTCGAAGATCACCTCGTCCATGCGGGACCCGGTGTCCACCAGGGCGGTGGCGAGGATCGTGAGAGATCCGCCGTCCTCGATGTTGCGGGCCGCACCGAAGAAGCGCTTCGGCGGGTACAGGGCGGTCGAGTCGACACCACCGGACAGGATGCGGCCGGAGGCCGGCGCGGCCAGGTTGTACGCACGGCCCAGACGCGTGATCGAGTCGAGCAGCACGACCACGTCGTGGCCCAGCTCGACGAGGCGCTTGGCGCGCTCGATGGCCAGCTCGGCGACCGTGGTGTGGTCCTCGGCCGGACGGTCGAAGGTCGAGGAGATGACCTCGCCCTTGACCGACCGCTGCATGTCGGTGACCTCTTCCGGACGCTCGTCGACCAGGACGACCATCAGGTGGCACTCGGGGTTGTTGTGGGTGATCGCGTTGGCGATCGCCTGCATGATCATGGTCTTGCCGGTCTTCGGCGGGGCCACGATCAGACCGCGCTGACCCTTACCGATCGGCGACACCAGGTCGATGATGCGGGTGGTCAGCACGCCCGGGTCGGTCTCCAGGCGGAGCCGGTCCTGCGGGTAGAGCGGGGTCAGCTTGTTGAACTCCGGGCGGCCACGGCCGTGTTCGGGCGCCATGCCGTTGACGGAGTCGAGGCGGACCAGCGCGTTGAACTTCTCGCGGCGCTCGCCCTCCTTCGGCTGCCGGACCGCGCCGGTGACGTGGTCGCCCTTGCGCAGGCCGTTCTTGCGGACCTGGGCGAGGGAGACGTACACGTCGTTCGGGCCCGGCAGGTAGCCGGAGGTCCGGATGAACGCGTAGTTGTCGAGGATGTCCAGGATGCCCGCGACGGGGATCAGGACGTCGTCGTCGGCCAGCTGCGGCTCGGCGCCACCGATCTCGTCACGGCCACGGCGGCCCCGGCGGTCCCGGTAGCGGCCTCGACGGCCACGGCGGCCGCCGTCGAAGTCGTCGTCGTCCTGCGGGCCGGCGTTGCGGTCCTGACGGCCGCCGCCCTGCTGCTGCGGCTGCTGCTGCCGGTCCCGGTCCTGACGGTCCTGGCGGTCCCGGTCCTGACGGTCCTGACGGCCGCCCTGGCCACCGCCCTGCTGCTCGTCGCCCTTGCCGCGCCGGTCACGGTCGCGGCCGCGCTCACGGCGGTCACGGCGGCCGCGGCCCTCGCCGTCGGCGTCGCCCTGCGGCTGCGCGGCGGGCGTCTCGGCCTTCGCCTCGCTCTTCGCCTCGGCGACGACGGTCTCGGCGCCGCTCGCGGTGGGGCTGCCGGCCTCGGCGGTGGCCCGGCGACGGCGGCGCTCGGCCGGCGCGTCGTCTCCGCCACGCTCGGCGTCGCCCGTGCGGGTGCCGCCGGCGGGCTGACCGGGAATCTCGATCTGCTGCTGGGCCACGGCCTGCTCGGCGGGGGCCTCGGCGGCCTGCTCCGCCTTCTTCTCGGCGACCTCGTCGCCCGTACGGGCCTTGGAGGTGGCCCGGCGCTTCGGCTTGGTCTCGGTGGCGCTCTCGGTGGCCTTGGGGGCGGTGCCCCCACCGGCCTGCGCCTCCTTGATGACCTCGATCAGCTGGCTCTTGCGCATCCGCGCCGTGCCCCTGATACCGAGGCCGGATGCGACCTGCTGAAGCTCGGCCAGCACCATGCCCTCAAGGCCGGTACCACGGCGCCGCCGGGAGCCGGCACCGGTGGCAGGCGCGGAGGCGTCCGTGGCGGGCGCGGCAGCGGTCTCCTCGACACGTGCGCCCATCAGATCGGTGGTGTCGCTCACGAAGGGTCCTTCCCTGGAGCGGACGTCGGCCTGTCTGGCTCGGCGACCGGTTGTGCTGTCCGGCTGCGGTCCTTGCTGTGTGGACCGTGCCGGGGCGGTGGTCCGCCAAAGCGGCGGAGAGAATTTCTGGTGACGGCGCTTCCTCAGCCGTGGCACCCGGTGTCACGTGGCGTGGTAGCACCAATTCCGGAGCGTGCCCAGCGGCCCGCCCAGTGTCCGCGTACGACGTACTGCCCAGGTACGGCATACGAAACGCTGAGTGGCTTGGGAGACTCCCGGAAGAATGTCTGTCCCGGACGGGGACGTGAAGCACCTCGCCATGGTGGGGTCGGGTGCAGACTTGAGATTAACACTACCGGATCCAACAAACATTCCCCCTCTCCAAATCCGGCAACCGTGCGCAGTCAAATGTCACTGGTGGGCGCGAGCGGCAGCACGCTCGCTCCCTGGACGTCGAGGTTCAGCCGGTTGGCGGCCCAGTCCGAGCCGGCCAGGGCTTCGATCTTGTCGGCGCTCGCGGCGTCGGCCAGCGCCATGACGGTGGGTCCGGCGCCGGAGATCACGGCCGGGATCCCGTCCGCGCGCAGCCGCTCCACCAGCGCCGCGCTCTCCGGCATGGCAGGGGCGCGGTACTCCTGGTGCAGACGGTCCTCGGTGGCGGGCAGCAGCAGCTCGGGGCGCCTGGTGAGGGCCTCGACGAGCAGGGCGGCACGGCCCGCGTTGGCGGCGGCGTCGACGTGCGGCACGGTGCGCGGGAGCAGTCCGCGCGCGGTCTCCGTCAGGACCGGCTTCCCGGGCACGAAAACCACCGGAACGATGGAATCGGCGGGCTCCATCCTGATCGCCCGGGCGGCGCCGGACTCCATCCAGGAGAGGGTGAAGCCGCCCAGCAGACACGCCGCGACGTTGTCGGGGTGGCCCTCGATCTCGGTGGCCAGTTCGAGGAGCGCGGCGTCGTCGAGCCTGGCCTCGCCGCCTATGGTCACGGCACGCGCGGCGACGATGCCGGCGCAGATGGCCGCGGAGGAGGAGCCCAGGCCGCGGCCGTGCGGGATGCGGTTGGCGCACACGATCTCCAGGCCGCGGGGCTGTCCGCCCAGCAGGTCGAAGGCGGTGCGCAGGGAGCGTACGAGGAGGTGGCTCTCGTCACGCGGCAGCGTCTCGCTGCCCTCACCCGCGATGTCGATGTGCAGCCCGGAGTCGGCCACCCGTACGACGACATCGTCGTAGAGCCCCAGTGCGAGGCCCAGGGCATCGAAGCCCGGACCGAGGTTGGCGCTGGTGGCGGGGGTGCGCACCCGGACGGCGGCGGCGCGGAACGCTGGACCGGCCATCGCTCGATGACTCTCCTTGAGCTGCGTGATGGTCGAATGACACTCGATAGGTACCTGAGGGAACCTCGGGCCGCGGAGGCGGCACGGCACCGCGCCATATGCGGAGGCATATGCAGCGGGCGGGTTCGGTACAGCCTATCGAAGGAAGGTTCTGTGGCGACATAGGGCGCACAGGAGGCGCACGATGCGTGTCGTAAGCCCCTTGTGCCCCCTCCTTGGGGAGTCCCCTGTTCAGGACGCCTCAGTCCGTTCACCGGTTGCCCGGCCGGGATTGGCCGGGCGTTGCCCGAGAAGCGCTCGCGCGGTTCTCGGGCAAGGCTCCAGCGGTTCTCTAGGCGAGCCCGAGCCGCTCGGCCGCCGCGGCGGCGTCCACGGGCACGGTGACCGGCTGCGGGGCGCCGGCGACGGCCCAGTCCGGGTCCTTCAGGCCGTTGCCGGTGACGGTGCAGACGATGCGCTGCCCCGGGTCGACCTTGCCCTGCTCGGCGGCCTTGAGCAGACCGGCGACGGAGGCGGCGGAGGCGGGCTCCACGAAGACACCCTCCTGCGCGGCCAACAGCCGGTAGGCGCGCAGGATTTCACGGTCCGTCACCTCGTCGATGAAGCCCCCGGACTCGTCCCGGGCGGCGAGCGCGAACTGCCAGGAGGCGGGGTTGCCGATCCGGATCGCGGTGGCGATGGTCGACGGGTCCTTGACGATCTCACCCCGCACGATGGGCGCGGAACCGGAGGCCTGGAATCCCCACATCCGGGGGGTCCCGGCGGCGATCCCGTCCGCGGCGTACTCCTTGTAGCCCTTCCAGTACGCGGTGATGTTGCCCGCGTTGCCGACCGGCAGGACGTGGATGTCGGGCGCGTCGCCGAGCATGTCCACGATCTCGAAGGCGGCCGTCTTCTGCCCCTCGATGCGTACCGGGTTCACCGAATTGACCAGTGCCACCGGGTAGTTCTCGCTCAGCTTGCGGGCGAGGGTGAGGCAGTCGTCGAAGTTGCCGTCGACCTGGAGGATCTTCGCGCCGTGCACGAGTGCCTGGCCCATCTTGCCGAGCGCGATCTTGCCCCGCGGCACGAGCACGGCCGAGACCATGCCGGCGCGCACGGCGTAGGCCGCGGCGGAGGCGGAGGTGTTGCCGGTGGAGGCGCAGATGACCGCCTGGGCACCCTCCTCCTTGGCCTTGGAGATGGCCATGGTCATACCGCGGTCCTTGAAGGACCCGGTGGGGTTGGCACCCTCCACCTTCAGGTGGACCTCGCACCCCGTGCGCTCGGAGAGCACCTGCGCGGGCACGAGGGGCGTGCCGCCCTCGCGGAGCGTCACGACCGGCGTGGTGTCGGAGACGGGCAGCCGGTCCCGGTACTCCTCGATGATTCCGCGCCACTGGTGGGTCATTGCTGGTTACTCTCCTTCAACCCGCATGATGCTGGCGACACCCCGCACGGTGTCGAGCTTGCGCAGCGCCTCGACGGTCCCGGACAGGGAGGCGTCGGAGGCCCGATGGGTGACGACGACGAGGGAGGCCTCGCCGTCCTTGCCCGTCTGCCGCACCGTATCGATGGAAACCCCGTGCTCGGCGAACACGGTGGCGACCTGGGCGAGAACACCCGGTTTGTCGGCGACGTCGAGGCTGATGTGGTAGCGCGTCACGACATCGCCCATCGGCGACACGGGCAGGGCGGCGTACGCCGACTCGCCGGGCCCCGTTGCCCCGCTGAGCCGGTTGCGGCACACGGCGACCAGGTCGCCGAGGACCGCGGAGGCGGTCGGGGCGCCACCGGCACCGGGACCGTAGAACATCAGCTGGCCGGCCGCGTCCGACTCCACGAAGACGGCGTTGTAGGCGCCGCGCACGGAGGCGAGCGGATGGGTCAGCGGAATCATCGCGGGGTGCACCCGGGCCGTCACCGATCCGCCGTCCTCGGCGCGCTCGCAGATGGCCAGCAGCTTGATGGTGCAGCCCATGTTCCTGGCGGAGGCGAAGTCGGAGGCGGTGACCTCCGTCATGCCCTCGCGGTAGACGTCGTCGAGGCGCACCCGCGAGTGGAAGGCGATCCCGGCGAGGATGGCGGCCTTGGCGGCGGCGTCGAAGCCCTCGACGTCGGCGGTCGGGTCGGCTTCCGCGTACCCGAGCGCGGTGGCCTCGTCGAGGGCCTCCTGATAACCGGCGCCCGTCGAGTCCATCTTGTCGAGGATGAAGTTGGTGGTCCCGTTGACGATCCCCAGCACCCGGTTGACCTTGTCACCGGCGAGGGACTCGCGCAGCGGCCGGATCAGCGGGATGGCACCGGCGACGGCGGCCTCGTAGTAGAGGTCCTTGTCGTGCTGCTCGGCGACCGCGTGCAGGGCGGCACCGTCCTGGGCGAGCAGCGCCTTGTTGGCGGAGACCACGGAGGCGCCGTGCTCGAAGGCGGTGGTGATGAGCGTACGGGCGGGCTCGATGCCCCCGATGACCTCGACGACGACGTCGATGTCCCCCCGCTTGACCAGGGCGGTCGCGTCCGTGGTGACCAGACTCGGGTCGATGCCCTCACGCACCTTGGAGGGCCGTCGTACGGCCACGCCGGCCAGCTCGATCGGGGCGCCGATACGCTGCGCGAGGTCGTCGGCGTGCGTCGTCATGATGCGCGCCACCTCTGAGCCGACAACCCCACAGCCCAGCAGCGCCACCTTCAGCGGACGCGTACGCATCATCCGACCTCGTTTCCTCATACCGTCTACGGTTGGACCAGTCTCACTCACCGGACGGGAGTTTCTACCCTTCGTCCGGATCGTGAGACATCTATTTCATTTTGCGGCGGTGGCAGACAGGAGATCTTCCGCCTGCGCCATCCGGGGCGTCGGACACCATCCGAGAATGCCGTCCGATGTCGCCGAATGACCTCGAATGCCGTTGAAGTGCCGCGGAAATGCCGTCGATATTCCGTCGGGCGGGATCATCGGATCCGAAGCGGTCCGGCGTCATCGGACGCCGTGCGTTCCGTGGAGGTCATCCGGCGCGGTGCGTTTGTCTGTGGACGTCATCCGGCGCCGTGCGCTCCTTGGACGCCATCCGGCACCGGGGACGCCGTGGACGCCATCGACACCGCGGACGCCGTGCGGCACCGGGGACGCCGCGGGCGCCATCCGGCACCGCGGACGCCGTGGACGCCATCCGACGCCGTGGACGCCGTGGACGTCACCCGACGTCGAGGCGCAGGAGGTCCTCCTCCGTCTCCCGGCGGACGAGGACCCGGGACTCGCCGTCGCGCACCGCGACGACGGGCGGCCGGAGCACGTGGTTGTAGTTGCTCGCCATGGACCGGCAGTAGGCGCCGGTGGCCGGTACGGCGATCAGGTCACCGGGTGCCAGGTCGCCCGGCAGGAACGCGTCCTTGACGACGATGTCCCCGCTCTCGCAGTGCTTGCCGACGACCCGGGCGAGCATCGGCTCGGCATCGCTCGTCCGCGACACGAGAGCGACGCTGTACTCGGCGTCGTACAACGCGGTCCGGATGTTGTCGGACATGCCGCCGTCGACGGAGACGTAGGTGCGCAGCCCGTGCAGGGGCTTGATGGTGCCGACCTCGTAGAGGGTGAAGGCGGTCGGCCCGACGATGGCCCGCCCCGGCTCGACGGAGATCCGCGGCGTCCGCAGCCGGGCGGCCTCGCACTCCCGCGTCACGATCTCGGTCAGCGCCTTGGCGATCTCGTGCGGCTCGCGCGGGTCGTCGTCGCTCGTGTACGCGATCCCGAGCCCGCCCCCCAGGTCGATCTCGGGCAGCTCGACCCCGTGCTCGTCCCGGATGTCCTTGAGCAGCCCGACGACCCGGTGCGCGGCGACCTCGAAGCCGGACATGTCGAAGATCTGCGACCCGATGTGCGAGTGGATCCCGATGAGCTCCAGCCCGTCCAGCTGGAGCGCCCGCCGCACCGCCTCCGCGGCCTGCCCTCCGGCGAGCGGGATCCCGAACTTCTGGTCCTCGTGCGCGGTGGCGATGAACTCGTGCGTGTGCGCCTCGACACCGACGGTGATACGGATCTGCACGCGCTGCCGCTTGCCGCGGGACTGGGCGATGTGGGCGACCCGCACGATCTCCTGGAAGGAGTCGAGCACGATCCGCCCGACGCCGGCCTCGACCGCCCGCTCGATCTCCTCCGTCGACTTGTTGTTGCCGTGGAAGGCGATCCGGTCGGCGGGCATCCCGGCGGAGAGGGCGGTGGCCAGCTCGCCGCCGGAGCACACGTCGAGATTGAGCCCCTCCTCGTGCAGCCAGCGCACGACGGCCCGCGACAGGAAGGCCTTCCCGGCGTAGAACACGTCGGCGTCCGGCCCGAAGGCGGTGCGCCAGGCGCGCGCCCGGGCCCGGAAGTCGTCCTCGTCGAGGACGTAGGCGGGCGTGCCGAACTCCTCGGCGAGGGTCTTCACATCGACACCGCCGACGGAGACGACCCCGTCGGCGTCGCGTGTGACGGTCTGGGCCCACACCTTGGAGTCGAGGGAGTTCAGGTCGGCGGGCGGAGCGGCGTAGTGGCCCTCGGGCAGGACATCGGCGTGCCGGGGCCCGGCGGGGTGTGCGGAACGGCTCATTGCTCTTCTGGCGCTCTCTTCAGAGGTGATCGGGTGCGTCGATGCCGAGCAGGGACAGGCCGCCGGCCAGCACCGTCCCGGTGGCTTCGGCGAGGGCGAGCCGGGCACGGTGGGCGGCCGAGGGTTTCTCGTCGCCACGGGGCAGCACGGTCGGCAGGAACGGCAGGGCGGCATCGGCGACGGTGACGAGATGCCGGGCGAGCCGGTCGGGAGCGCGATGGGTGGCCGCGGCGGTGAGGATGCGGGGGTAGTCGGCGAGGGCGGTGACGAGGGCGCCGGGGAGATCGGCGGCGGGGACGCGTGGGGGGCCGGGGACACGTGGGGGGCCCGGGACGCCCGGGGTGCCGGGAGCGTCCGTGGTGCGGCGCACGCCTGAGGTGCGGCGCACGCCTGAGGCGCCGCGAACTCCTGAGGCGCCCGGGGCGCCAGGGGTACCGGGGACGTCCGTGGTGCGGCGCACGCCTGAGGTGCCGCGAACTCCTGAGGCGCCCGGGGCGCCAGGGGTACCGGGGACGTCAGGAGTGCCTGGGACGTCAGGGGTGCCTGGGGGGATGTCACCGGGTTCGGCGTCGAAGCCGAGCCGTACGGCACCGCGGCCGACGGCTCGCGCCCGGGCGTGGGCGTACCGCACCCGGAAGAGCGGGTTGGACTCCCGCTGCACCAGGTGGTCGGCGGTGATCCGGGGCCGGTCGTGGGACGCGGGATACAGCAGGGCCCACTGGGCGGCGTCGGGCCCAAGCGGGGCCGGGTCCTCGGGCGCCGGCACGGGCCGGAGACTGACGGGCTCGCCGTGACCGACCTCACCGCGCCCGCCCTGGGTCGCGACGATCCGTACGACGGCGTCGGCGACGACCTCGGCCCGGACGTCGTACGGCACCCGCAGCGCGACCACCTGCCCGGCGAGGGCGTCGCCGTGGCCGTAGCCGAGGCCGAGAGCGCGGATCTCGGCGACCAGGGCCGCCGTGGGAGACGCGGTGGGGCTGAGGCTGATGTTGAGGAACCCGGGCCCGGTGACGACGACGTCGTCGACACCGGCGGCGCCCGCGAGATGGGGCACCAGGATCTCGGCGACCCGCATCGGGGACTGCCCGGCCGGGCGGGCGAGCTGCAGCGCGATGTTGGTGGCGTAGTCCCCACACCCACCGGGCCCCGGAGGCGTGACCACGGCCCGCTCCGGCACGCTCACGCTCAGCTCCCCCTCGTCAACAGCACGACGCACCGCGCGCAGCACGGTACGGGAGAGCTCGACGGGGGTCACGGGACAAGCCTAGGGGAGGAGGGGGCAGGGCAGGCGACCCGGTTTGAGGGGGTCCGGCATATGGACGACGGCAGGCCGGTGGGCACGACGCGGCAGAGGGCTACGGACGCACGGCCGAAAAGGAAAACGGTAGATAGGCAGGCAGGTCCACGGCTACTACACGTGATGGACGCGACCCGCAGGGCCCGGTCACTGACTACACGTCGGTCGCCGACTACACGTCAGTCACCGACTACACATCAGTCACCGACTACACGGCCGCGGCCGCTACGGGCAGACGGGATTGCCCCCGGCCCGCTCCCCGGAGAACTCGACCTCGCCGGCCTCACCGCCGTCTCCCCCGCGCTCCCGCTCCTCCGACTCCTCCGGCCGTCGCCGCCGCTCCATCAACTCCCTCACGAGCCGAACGAGTTCGGAGGGCTCGAAGGGCTTGGCGAGGAAGGCGTCGACGCCGACGTCGAGGCCGGTCTCGACCTCGTACTGGGTACAGGCACTGACGATGGCGAGGGGAAGGTCGTGGGTGCGGGGGTCGGCACGGAGCAGAGCGGCGGTCCGCAGACCGTCGAGCCGGGGCATGACGACGTCGAGGGTGATCACATCGGGCCGCACCTGATGAACGACATCCAGACACTCGGCACCATCGGCCGCGGTCACGACCTCGAGACCCTCCAGTTCGAGATTGACCCTGATCAGCTGCCGGATGACCTTGTTGTCGTCCACAACAAGCACCCGGCCCGACGCCCCTGGCACAACTCGAGAGTAGGTCCGGACCGGCCACCGCGTCCGGGTTTTCCCGACTTCCACCCCGCGCGAGGGAGCGACCCCGGGAAACCCGTTCCTGATCACCCCGAGCAAGCTGGTAGTGTTCTACCCGTCGCCGCGAGCAACAGCTCAACGCCAGACGCCCCCGTAGCTCAGGGGATAGAGCAACGGCCTCCGGAGCCGTGTGCGCAGGTTCGAATCCTGCCGGGGGCACTTCGCATGAAGTGCCGACAGACCCCGTGACCAGCCAGATGGCTGAGTGCGGGGTCTTGTTGTTTGTGCAGGCGGATGCGGCTCGACGCAGGCCCATGACAGTGATCACGTAATGATGACGTAATGATCTTGAAGGGTCTCCTTGCAGGTCACGGGCCCTTTCGAAGGAGCCGCGCAAGGCTCATTATGGACCTAGGCACGCAAACGATCTTGTGATCTCATACTGGTGTGGATGGTGTCATCTCGGCCTTAATCGCCATTGCAGGCACACTGCTGGGCTCGGCTCTCACCTACGCGTTTCAGCGCAACGCATCCGCTAGGGACCAACTATTTGCGTCTCAGCAGCAGCTCCGCTCGGACCGGATGACCGTCTACAGCGATTTCGCCGGAGCGCTGACAGAGTTCCGGCGCGGGCAACAAGATCGCTGGCATCGCAGGGACGAGGATCCTGACGGCTCCGCCTTCACCGAAGCCCGCACGGAGGCTTACCGACTCCGCGGAATTGCCCTCCACGCGTTGTTCCGGGTGCAGCTCATAGCAAGCGCGCGGGCACTGATCGATATAGCGCAGGACGCCTACGCCCTGACATCCGCCCTGCACAAGGCAGCCGACAAGACGGAGCTGAGTGCCCTCGGCTCTCAGGCGCGAGAGGTTCTGGAGCAGTTCGTCAAGCTTGCCTCATCGGACGTGCAGTAACGCCGAGGGCCCCGGATGTCTCCGGGGCCCTCGGCAGCCTGACCAGGCCAATTAATGGTCCAGGCGTCTACATGTCCCCCTCCCCCAGTCCCTTCAGGATCCGGTCGTTCATCTCCTGCTCCTGGCCATCTATGCACTTGGCGTAGATCTTCAGAAGAACGTCCACCGAGTGGCCAGCGCGAGAGGCCACCTCCGGGGCGGGAACCCCCGAGTTGAGCCACTGAGAGACACCCGCGTGCCGGAGGTCGTACGGGCGAGCCGCCAAGACGGAGGCGACCTGTTCGGGTGGAAACGCAAGAGCACGGGCTTGCTTCCACGCGCGCGAGTACGACGAGGCGGCGATCACGTTGCCCCGCTCGCTGGAGAACAGCCGGCCGTCATCCGCCGTACCGAACTCCTTGCTGTGGTCCTGGAGCAGCCGCACGAGCGGGGGCGGTATCGGCACGATGCGCACCTCACCGTCGGCCCGCTGCTTCAGGCCGCGCCGGTCGTGCGCCTCGCCGGAATCAGTCCACGCCTTACCGGCAGTGGGACGGGTCTCGGCCAGGTCGATTCGGCCCCAGCCCTTCTCCGGAAGCGTGCAGTCCGAGAGGCGCAGACCGAGCGCCTCACCAGGGCGCATGGCCGCGTAGTACAAGCAGCCGAAGAACGCCCGTAACCGCCGGCCGCTCGCCCGGTCATAGCCACCGACGTAGGTGAGCGCGGTCAGCAGCTCCCGAGCCTGCCGGGGGTTGACCACGACCCGACGGTCAACCTCCTGCACGGCTCGCTTCCCCCTCTTACGCCGCACTCGGCTCAGCGGGTTCGAGGGCAGCACCTCCAGCTCAACCCCGTATTCGAGGATGTTGAAGACCACTGCACGCCGCCGACGGTACGTCTGCGTCGCCGCGGGCTTGCCGTCGAGCTTCCGCGTTAGTGCATCGATCAGGTCGTGCACGCGGGTGATCTCCTGCAGCTCGGCCACCGGCAGCGACGCTTTCTCGATCCATCTCGCTGCTGCCGCGATCTCCTCGGGCCGTTCGCGCTCCCTGCGAGGCGGAGGCAGGACATACGAGCGCAGTGCCCGCCGCAGATCGGCCGGAGCAGGACGCCCACGGACCGACTTGACCAGCGCGGGCATGACCGTTGCCAGGGCGTCGGTCATGCTGTCCCGCTGCTTCGCCGACGCCTCGGGCCACCGGGCATCGATGTACTTCAGCGCCAGTTCCAGCAGGGACAGAGCAGCCTTACCCCCGCGCAGGGAGTCGGGCAGACCGGTCACTGTGTCGAAGGGCTCACCCTTGTCCGCCGCCCGAAGCAGCTTCGCCCGGAAGCGATCAGCGAGCGCCTTGGTCTTGTGCGACTCGTGGAACGGCTCGCCGCTCACGGACCAGCGAACGAGGTACGTCGGTTTCTTCGCGGAGCGGTTGATACTGAGCTTCCAGATGACGACCTTGTACGACTTCACGACGCCGCCCCCTCCGCCCGCTCCTCCAACCACTCGTTCAGCACGTCCCGCCGAACCCGGAGCTCCCCGTTCGGCAACCGGATGCAGGCAGGTGCGATGCGCAGTTCCCGCCAGCGGTAGAAGGTGCGTCGGGAGATGCCGCCCAGTTCGTCGAGCACCTGCCGAACGGTGAGCAATTCGGCCGCCCTCGCACGGCTGTCACGCGCCACGACGACCACCGCCCTCCCGCACCGAGGCGGCCAGGAGCTCCCCCGCCGGCGAGTAGCCGCGCCCCGCATAACGCCACTGGCCAACCGTGACGGTCGAGACATCGGCCAGCCCAAGGGACGCCCGCTGCTGCTCCGCACGGTGATCGGCACGGGCCTGCCGAAGAGCGGTCAACGTGGTCGAGTAGCGCCGCGACTTACTGGAGAAGTGGCCGCCGTACCCGAGCATGTGTGCCCAGCGACGAAGCCCGAGCGGCTCGAACTCCGGCAGACCCCCCAGCCACCAACACGTGCCTATCATGCGCAGCACGTGTGCCCGGACGGGCAGCATGACCATGCCCCGCGCGTCGTAGATCCGGCCGTCCACCGCGCCGGCGGACTCCGCACCCTTCGTCGCGTACTTGGCGATGTAGCCCGCGACGGCTCCCGCGGAGGCTGGCCGCTCCCCCGCATCCCGGCGGTACGAATCGACGGGCCGCACGTCGACCTGCCCGCCGAAGCGCAGCTCCCGCGGACCGACGATGCCCGCGCCCGGCGCCATAAGACGCACCCGACCAGCCACCACCGGAACGGCCTCCGCCAGCAGTGCCGTAGTCGCCCAGCCCGGCGGAGGTGAGTCGGGCCCGTCCGGTCCATCGAGGCGGATCACGCCATGGAAGTGGGCCAGGCCCCGCCGCTGATACTCGGCGACCTTCGCGTATGAGAGTCGGGCGACTTCCCCGAACTCCGTACGCGACAGACCGGCCCGCCGAGCGACCTCCCGCCGCAGCTCCAGCCCAAACCGGTGCCAGAGCCGACCCGCGAACGCGTGCCAGAGAACGGCGCCCGCGTAGTCGTAGCAGCGTGGGCAGAGCGGTTCGCCGAGGTGGGGATCGTCGGCCACATGGCGCGTACGACATCCGACCGGCCGCCCGTGCGGGCAGCACTCGCCCGGCCGGCGGGGACGACAGGCCCGTACGAGCCCATCGCGTTCCCGCCGAGTGTGAACCGGGCCGAAGCCGGGAGCGGTAAGCGTGGCGAACACGCGCGGGTGCCCGCTCACCGCCTCCGTGACGTTCTTGCCGCCGACGAGCCCGGCCCGCACCAGTTGGTACGTGTCCGCCCGATACACCGCCGAGCAGGCCGGGCAAACCGTCGCCCGCCGGTTGCCGCATGCGGTGAGCAGGCGACCGCCGTAGACGTCCGACCCGTACGAGTGCAGAGCCGCACCTGTGGCCGTGTCGAAGACGGTCGCCGTGCCGACGAGGTGAATCGGGTTGGTACAACCGCTGAGGCGGACGATGTTCCGGCGCCAGGCGGCGAACTCGGGTTCCGAGGCCCTGGCGACCAGAGCGGCAGCGCTGCCCGGTACGAGGGTCGTGGTCATCGTCGACCACCGCCCCCACCGAACGCGTGCCGCATCACGGCCGAGATTGCTTCCGGCCGAGTCTTGGCGCTGAACCGGAACGTCGGATCCGTGAGCCAGACCGCGGCAGCGTGCGCCGGGCACAGGTGCTGCTCGATGTCATCGAGCCCGACGAGGACGACACGTTCGGATCCCTCGCAGGTCGAGACCTCGGGATCGTCTCCCTTCAGGTCGCAGTCGGGCAGCGGAGATTTGCGCGAATGATGCGCAGCGGACAAAGTGTGAGTGCTCCTTTCACTGCTCACGTGGCGGATGGAGTGGGTTCCTGGCGGGGTCGGGTTTGGCGACTTGGCGCCCCGTCGGGAGCCCGCTGTACGGGCGATCACTGCCGTTCCTTGGGCGGGATCGCAATGACGCTGTACGCGATCGGACCGAAGTCACGGCGTGCGTCGTAGTAGCCCTCGCCGATGTCCTCGACGGGCACGCCGAGGGACGCGGCGACATGCTCCGCGCCCTCCCTGCGAGCTACGGCTTCGGACGCGTCGACGAAGACGCCGAAGGACGCATTGCGCGGGACGAGGACGGCGGGATTAGCGGTCAGGAAGTCCGTCAGCTCCCGAAGGCCGGCGATGAACGCGGCCCAGTCACCGGAGCGGATGACGTACTCGGACACAAGAAGTTCCCCTCTCTTCCCAACAGGCGCTTTCAGAACCGGAGTTGACCGAGGAAGCCGTTCACGCCGTCGAGAAGCGCCTGAGCGAACGGCGCGGCCACGGTCTTGGAGAGCAGGAAGCCGAAGGCTCCGCAGAGCAGCGCGTCGGCCCACCGCAGGTACCGGATGCGCAGCAGGAACCAGATCAGCAGGCCCAGCAGGAGAACGGCGGACATGGACACCAGCACGGCAGGCCCCTTTCACGGCGCTTCGATGTGCAGCTCGGACAGGACTGGAGTCAGGTGCGCGTACTCAGCGGCGACGGCTTCCGCCTCCGCCTCCGTGATCAGATGCGAACGGGCGCGTTCCCAGCCGTCGCCGGAGGCGAGGACGGCAGTGCCGGCCTGTTCCGGCGTGATGGCCTGCGCCGCCTTCAGGGCATCGGGGTTGAGGTCACCGAGCGCCATTTCGGCTGTTCCGGGGTCGGCCACGCGGTGACAGACCCGGCCGCCGAGCTGTGCCCGCAGGGCGGTGACCCCGGGCCCCAGGTCGGAGCCGACGCGTTGGCCGGCGACGACGAGGAACACCCCCAGTGCCGCGCCGAGCTGAGCGAGCCGGATGAGCGCCGTACCGGCCGCCTGTGCTTCGTCCTTCTCGCTGCGGCTCGCGATGAGGAACAGTTCCGCGATCTCGTCGACGATCACGACGATGGGGACCGGGCGTTCCCTGTCCGGCAGCCCCCAGACGTTTCGGACCCGAGCCGCCCGGCACACGCTCATGCGGTCGAGGGTCAGATCAACCAGCGCGGCCAACAGCCTGACCGCTTGCTCACGGTTGGTCGCGAGGGCGGACAACCGTGGCCCGTAGAGGGACAGCTCCATGCCGCCCTTGCAGTCGATCCCGACCAAGGCGACATGCTGCGGGGCAAGGCCCGCCACGAGCGCGTTGATCAGTGTCGACTTGCCGGAACGGGTGGCTCCCACGATCAGCCAGTGCGGCACTCGCCGCAGGTCGACCACCCACGCGGCCCCGGTCTCCAGCACACCCACGGCCACCCGGAGCAGACGGCCGGGGCCCCGCTGCTTCGGCACCCGCGGATCAGCCAGCGGATCGGAGGCCGACGCGACGATCCGTACGACCCCCGGCTTCCAGGAGGTTACCCGCACCGCGTGAACCTCCCAGTCCTCCGCCACGGCAGGCGCCGCCTTGACGAAGTCCTCGGGCACCTGCCCCGGTAACAGCCGGACCAGCAACACGAAGCCGCCGGAGGTCGGGCGTATGAGACCGCGACGCGGCACGCGCGGCTGTGGCGGAGGCGCCCCGTTGCCGACGAGCCCGGAGACGACCGTAAGCGCCGGTCGTCGGCTCACAGCGAGCCCACACCCGGCCATCAGCAGCCGCCAGGTCCGCATGACGCGGAAGGCGGCGACCGGAAAGCCGAGTAACAGCCACCAGGCGGCGGGGTGACGACGGCGCAGGGCCGGGCCCGCCAGAAGCAGGCCCGACACCAGCACTGCGGCCACCAGCAGCACCCAACTCGGCCCGGTCGCACCGGCCGATGTGGTGGTGGAGGCCAGTTTCATCACTGCCCGGCCCCCTTGCCCGCCGGAGCCGGAGCGCTCAGGGGCCGGATCTCCGCCGCACGGAACGCGATCCCGTGCCGCCCCTCGTTCTCCCACGGCGTGGCGACCAGGTCCCGCACAGCCACCGGCATGCCGAGCTGCACACCGGCCGGCTCACCGGCCACGCTCACGTTCACGACGTCGGCCGACGCCCCGGCCATCAGGCACAGGCCGACCTGGTACATGGTCTTGCCGGTCTCGCGGTCGACCCGCAACTGACCGGTCTCTCGGTTGGCGACCCGCGGAGCCGGGGGAACGGCGCAGATGATCCCCGTGAACTTCGCGGTGTCGATCGGAAGGCTTGCCACTGTTCGTCTCTCCTCATCTCTGGCACCCGCAGGCCGATCCTGCGGGTTGCTAGACCACCCGTAGTACGGGTGACGCAGACCAGATTGCCGACCCGTAGTACGGGTTGTCAACCGACCTAGCGATACGAGAAACTGCCCACGATCGTGGGCAAGCCGTCCACGGCGACGGACAGCCGCTAGAAGCCATGGCCACGGAGGGCCCGCATGCCGCCGAAGAACACGCAGCCGAAGTACCGGCAAATCGCCGACTACCTGCGCGATGGCATTCTGGACGGCACCTTCCCGGCCGGCCAACCGCTTCCGTCCGAGGAAGCGTTGGCGAAACAGTTCGGCGTGACGCGCCCCACAGTTCGTCAGGGTCTGGCCGAGCTACGGGCATCCGGTCTCGTCGAGGCAATCATGGGCCGCGGCACCTTTGCCCGCTCCCCCCACAGCCGCCCCGGCCTCACCCGCCCGCGCGGCGTACGCCGAGCCTCTGACGGCCGCTACATCGAGGCCGACGGCATTCGCTGGACCGACGCCGAGCCGCCGGTAGCCACCCGGACCGACGCCCCGTTGGCCCTGGCGGACCTGCTCCGCATCCCACCGGGCGAGCCAATGTTCACGTACGACGCCCTACAGACAGCCGACAACGGCCACCTCCGCCAACTCCACCGGACCTACGTACCGTTCTCGGTCCTCGTAGACACCAACTACGAGGAGGAGGCCCCACCGCCGGCGCCGGAACTCTACGCCGCCCTCGCCGACCTGGGCCACGAACTCCACTTCACGGAGTACGTCCGCACGCGTATGCCTCTGCCAGACCAGGCCCAGGCCCTCCGACTCGCCGACGGGGTGCCGCTACTCCATGTCCTGCGCGTGACGCTCTCGGCATCAGACAAGCCCTTGGCCCTGGAGGAGTTTCACCTACCGGGCGACGAATTGGAGCTGTCGTTCAGGCTGTAGCCAGACCTCTGATGGCTCAGACTTTCTTCACATGATCAAGCACCCGTCGTCGCTTCGCTCCTCCGGGCGGGAGCGGGCACCCCGTGCACGAGGTCAGAACACGTCGTGGCTGGGGCGGTCGGCTCCACGGCTTTAGCCACCTCCCCGGTCCGGGTCCCGCGTCGAGCAAGACCAGGGGGCCACTCGTGCACATTGCGGGCAGGTCCAAAGCCTGCCCGAGTTGCCAACCAGCGTACGGCCCCCTGATCATGCTCGACCCCAGACCGGGCAGGCCACCGGCCAAACCCGCTCCGCCGACCTTCGGGGCCAAGTATTTCCCGCTCGTCACACAGACACCGAGCAGACTGGCACTGCCCAGGAATACGCGCTGCGCTATGCCCCCTGAACCTTCTCTGGCGTCTCGAAACCATCTAGGCTCGACGTTAGTGCTGTGCGCTGCTGGGGGACGGAGACAGAGTCAGCTTTCACGGCGTCAAATGTCATGCTCCCAGTAAACGTCGACCTTGCGGTATCTAGCCCGCTCACTGCCGACTCAAGAGAAGCCAAGTAGGTTTCCTCGGCACCACGAAGGCGAGCCGAATATTCTTTTTGCTGAGCCACCGACGATTTCAGGTCCACCACAATCGAAACGACGTGGTCCGGCGTCAGCTCAATCATGTTTGTTGCGCCAGTGAAAAGTTGCCGGATCTGGACGGATCCGAACCCGCATCGCAGGTAATCTGCAAGGTAGTACGGGTCAATGATTTCCGGGTTGACACGAAGGATAGTCACATGTCCGTCAGCGACGGCCGGCGACGCCAAATCGTAGACAGTCGCCTTACCCAAGGTGCCTTCCCCAGTGGAGGCCAGCAAGACGTCCCCAGTCCGCACCTTAGCCCTATCCGGCATTTCGTCGTATGTATCTTTCTCGACGTAATCAGCACCGGCCAATGAGAGTGTTCCGTACTTGGTAATGCACGAACCTGCTTTGATTACGACGGCATATCCGTCACTCTCGTCCACGTATCCTTCAGGCGAAGGACTCTTCCCCCGACGCGTGTCGATGAGGTTCAAACTACCAAGCGTCTGAGCACCCGCCGCTTCCAGTTCCTGCGCGTGCTTCCTCGCGAGCGGGTCCCAGTGCTTCAAATCGAGACGGTATGACGGGCTGGCTGCGATCAGGGAAGCCGAGACATCGTAGGCCTTCCAGTGGTACCCCTGGTCGATCCCGTCCGAGCTGTGACTTTTGATCCTATCCGCAAGTTCAGCCTTGAGGCGTGGGAGATCGAATCCGCGGATTTTATCACCGGCACCTGTGTATCCAAGGCTGTCGAGATCACAAAAGGTGATCGGGTAATCATCCTCTAGATCCACGTCGTCCCTTTCACGTCGCTGCATGAAAAGGACACTGGAGCGCACTGTGATCTTGTTCGGCTTAAAGGTCTCATCAGGGAGCCGCAGCACGCAGAAGATTCTGTTCTTCTCCAGAAGCCAGCGGCGCAATTCCGAGCCTGTATCCGTGTTTAGAAGCCCCTCATCGATGACGGTTGCAATAATTCCCTTCGGCTTGGTGGCTAGCGTCATCCTCTGCAAGAACAGGTATTGTCCTCGCGTCGTGGAGCTCACAGGGTAAGCAGCACGATCCTCTGGCGAAAGCGTTGACGCTTCCGAGGTTCCGAACGGGGGGTTCGTGAGTATCAGGTCATATTGAGGCTCAGAAAATGACCAAATAGCGGCCGTGGAAGACAGACTGTCGCCAGCAGTGATGTTCGTATGACCGTCACCAGCGATGATCATGTTCATCTTGGCGGCAGCTGCGACACCCTCGTTCGCGTCCCCGCCGTGGAAAACATTCTTGCGAATCTCTTCTACGATTTTTTTGTAGGTGCTATCGAGTATCTCGCCCTCGTCGAGGCGCTTCCGCAACCTATCGGTGGAGTCCTTAAGCAAGTAGACCAAGAAGCCACCAGTGCCGCATGCCGGATCAAGGACACGAACGTCCTGAGAGGCCAGTAAAGCGTTGACTACTTTCGAGCCAATGGCAATCTCGCCCATGATTTCCACGAGCGGTCGAGGCGTGAAGTACTGGCCTAGCCGTTTACCCTTGAGGGTTGCACGAACGAAATACTCAAACGCCGCCCCCTTGCTGTCCAGTCCGCTATCAGTGAAAGATACCGAGGATAGCTCTTTCACGATCTCTTGGAAGGTGCGAGGGTTGCGCAAACGCACCGGCTCAGCCATGACATCGCCGTAGCTCTTATCCTTGCGGATGCTGGCCAGCATGCTCTCGACTGCGTTACGCACCTGATCGCTATCAGATTCCGGCATGGCTGCCAGCCGGTGGAACCTATAGCTGTAAGGCAAAGGGAAGTTCTCGTACGGGTCTTCCGACTTTTCCTCAATAAGCTTCAAAAAGAGCAGCTTAGAAAAGTCAGAGAAGGCATTCTCCTCATCCTTTTCTATGTTTCTGATTTTATTGTGGCACCGTGAAAATAGCGCGTTGAGTTGCTTGAGCGACAGTCCGGGTCGGAACGGTAGCGTAGTGTCATCGCCTCGCCGCTGCAGGGAGATGACCGTTGCACTGGGCTCTGCATTAAGAGTGCGAATTACTAGGCCGAGCTGCGCTTTGCTGGGAATTTTGTCTACGCTCTGCCCATCCCATCGAATGGGTTGTCCATTCTTTACATTAAGGCACTGGATGGCTCGCCCGTTCGTCAAAACGACAAATGGAACCTTCAGTGCCCTGCCGTATTGCAGAGCTTGCTCTCGATCCCGCTCCGATAGAGGCTTAGCTAGCTTTTTTGCCTCAATGACGAACTTTGGGGACTTCGCGCCGCAGGTGACCAATAGGTCAACGAAACCGCGCTTCTGACTCTCTTCGATCGTGACGGGGGTCTCAAAATCAATGTCCTCCCCGATCGAATATCCCCGCCGCTCAAGATACGGGAGAATCCGCTTAATGACGGTTTCCGTCTCTGTTCGAACGCCCGACACTGTGTCCCCTCCCGCAAGGTCTGAAGCAACGCCGAGCCTACGTCGCAACTTGACGTACTGTCACCTTTACTCGTGGCAGTGATCTACCAGACGTTGACGCCAGTGCGCCAGCGACGAGACGCAGACAGACGGGCCGCCCCCTGCACGGACCGGACGCCAAGCTTGGCCGTCTGGTACCGGTGCCGGCCCCCGCCTCGTGACGAGCCTGCGGCGCGGCCAAGCCATCACCTGCCCCTCGTACGCGACTGCCCGCTCAAACGGGGGACGAGCGAGCGTCACGGGAGCCTGGGTCTTGGGTCCATCTCATACACCGCCAATGAGTCCGGCGGCGTCACAAGCACACCCGAGACGATGACCTGTGGGGACAGTGCGTAGTGATGCGAGCAGGAGCAGGCCCGGTCACGGGGGGAGAACGAGCCTGCTCCTGCGGCGCCCACATGTCTCCCCCCGGAGGCTGGGCGCTATGACCCCGCCCGGGGTCACTTCCATCAGCGCACGGCACGACAGGAGTGTCACGGTTGACGGTGATGGTCGCCAGGTCCGCACGTTTGTGAAGGCGCACGCCTAACGTCGCTGCTAACGGGTCACAAAAAGCGCACACCGACGATGGTCAGTCGGACAGAACGGACGCCCACGACTGTGCCAGACCTTTAGGCTCCCCGTTGCCGCTCACGATCCCGAGGTGGGGCGACGGTGGCTCAGACTTCGGCACTGGGGGGTCCAATGACCGTACCTTGGCTCTCGTTCGACGACGCCTCTGACGCGGATGACGCAGGCGAGTACATGTGGGAGGAAGATCTGGACAGGATGGTTCGCCAGCAGGAGGAGTACGAACGGGCGCGAATGGAGGCAGCCCAGAAGTATCGGAAGGCCGCTTGCGAGCTGATGGAGAAGGCCACAGCACAGGCAGATTCAGGTGAACGGGACCGGCTTGTCGATCAGGCACGGATGAAGCTGCGCCTGGCACACGACCCCCTACCCCAGGGTCGTCAGGAGCTGGAGCGGAGAGAGCAGATCGTTGCCCGCTCCTGCGGGCGTTCTGCTGTGCTCTTGCGGCCCAGCCTTCCGGGACAGCGGGAGGCGTACCACACGGGCCCCGAATGTGGACTCATTAGCGGCAAGGGGCGGCACTTGCAGCACTCGCACTGGGCTCCAGTGGGTGAGGCCGAAGCTGCGGGGTATCGGCCCTGCGAACGCTGCGGAACGCGCGTGTAGGTCTAAGCGCCATGTAGGCAAGCCCTCGTGGCGGACGTGAGTGTCTAACTGCGTGACAACGCCGACACACAGCAGCGAACAACCGCGGACGTCTGGGGACCGTCGCAGCAGGTGAGAGGCACACCAGCACGAGGTCAAGCGCCCAGCAAGATTCGTTCGGGACGAAGCAGTCGTGTGCCACAGCTGTGCCACATCGTGCGGGCGGTCACGGTCAACGACGGCTCGTCGCAGTAGAGGTGCCTCGCGGAGCCGGGCTCTCGTCAAGCCAGTGGTGACCTGGTCGGCTCGTCGGTCGGCAGCTCCGCCCCTGCAAAACAGTGAGCACAGCGGCTGAGACGCCCTGTCCGTCTCCGCGCGGCCCGAGGTTGGCCGGCGAGGACAGAGGCCACTGAGGTGGCCGACCTCGTATCCCTGTGGTCTAGGACGCGCCGAGCGATCTACAAAAGCAGTGTCTGCACCCTAAGATCTCGTCATGGCAACAGAGTTGACCCCTCAACTGGTCCTTCGAGAGTGGCTTTTGACCATGTTGGGAGAGCTAGGTGGCAGCGTACCCACGGCCCGCGCGCTCAAGGTGATGGAGCAGCGTTACGGGGCGCTACTTTCCGAGGAGGATTGGGCCCTCACACAAAGAGGCGATGAGTCTAAATGGTGGAACCGGACTAGGTTCGAACGGAAAAACATGGAACGAGCGAAGCTCCTAGTTCCGGCTAGCGTATCGCGGGGAATTTGGACACTGACCGAAGCGGGATGGGAAGAGTATCGCAAAATTCAAAAAGCCGGCCCCGCCGCGGAAGCGCTCGAAGAACCCAAAGACTCTTCACCGACTCAGCGCTCCAGCGAGCCAGCCGGGCAGGAGTCCCCGTCGCGTGCCGAAGTGACCACGCAGCGCATAATCCGAAGCACTGCCGTGGCGGATTATGTCAAGGCGATTCATGACCACACTTGCCAAATATGCGGCACTCGACTCATAACTTCGAAAGGGGCCTACAGTGAAGGAGCCCATATTCGACCCCTGGGGCATCCTCACTCCGGTCCTGATATTGCAGCTAACGTGCTTTGCCTGTGCCCCAATCATCACGTCCTTTTCGACTTCGGCATGTTGAGCGTTTCTGACGACTTGATCGTCACCGATCATTCTTCCGAAAGTTCCCTCGGGCACCTCAGGCAGGCCTCAGGGCATTTCATAGGGGGTGACTACCTTGCGTACCACAGGAAGCAGCACGGTCGGTAAGGGGTGTCGAGCTGCTACTGAAGCCTGACTCACCGGCTGGGATGCAGTGGCCTCAGAGTTGCCGAGCAACCGGCGGGCTTCTCGTGACTGGCTCTTGGGCTGTCTCTGGGCCGTCCGTCAGTCCCGCTGGTCAGCAGGACCGGTGACCAGTAGACCGGCTACCGATCACGGTTGCCGGAACTTGGCACGTCCATTGAGACTCCGCCGACCGCGCGTTGAGGTGTATACATCCCGAAGTAACGCATACCGGCACCCGTTACGCCGGAGGCCCGATCGGCAGACTCCCCGGCGCAGTCATCCCCCGTGCGTGATACCAGTCGTAGCACCTATTGGGTCTCTTCACTGCTCGGCAGCACGTACTCGCCTTCATCGCGAGCTCCCGTCAAGAACTTCATGACTGCCGCTCGTGTCTCTTCGTCGAGCAAGGAAGCATTCCCCTCAATCACCAACTCGATTGCGCTCTTCAATTCCGGAGGGAGATCATCGCCCTCGACGCGGGCGTTACACAGAATTCCCTTCTGCTCTGCCGCGAACTTTTCAGCTGCTCTAGCCCAAAAAAGGCGCTGCTGAAATTCCGCACTACTCATAATGATTTTTGGCTCGTCGACCGCAGCCACTTCTTTGAAGGCATCCGCAGGCGGAGTTACTGTCGGAATGGAAATTTCGATGGTACCGGCTTGGCCGCTAGCCTCTCTAGTTGCAGATCGGAGGCTCTTGGTAATCCCGCTCCATTTCCGCTTTACAGCTGGAGCGACGGTCTTTTTGAAAGCGGGGACAACAACTTCCCTTGCGACTCTCTCGAGCCCTTCTACTGCCCTGTCCGCTATCGCTTCCACTATTGCTCGCTGGACCGGCGATAGCTCCCGCACGTCCGCGTATCTCGGTGAATGCGTTTCACACGCGCAAACCCTAAAAATCGCGTCCTCGTCAACCGGAACTGATTCGGTGGGCCCTAGGAACTTATTGGTACCGTCTTCACGCAGGATGCAACGCTCGGCGCCGGGAGTATCTTTCGAGTTCGAAAGATGCGTTCCTTCTGGGATTCGAACCCAACGGAGGTGCCAATCTTCATTCATGCGATTCCTATACTCCGACGCCTCAAGCAGAAAAGGGGAATTATTCCGGTGGGCCCGGCACGGCCGGCTACCGCTCGCCTTACCGGAGCCGTGGACTAATCGGTTCCGGATTCGGTGGACAACACAGCTGATGCGTCAGCATGTTCTGCGCAGGCAGCCCACCAGCTTTCGCCCTGGCATCAGTGACCCTCACACTCCACGCCGCTGGGTTGGGGCACGGTGCCCCCAGGTGCACTCGCCACGTGCGGAGGCCGTGCCGGCCCGATGATGGTTCGCGGCCCACGGGCACTTCTTCAAGCTTTATGACTCATAGTCAAGCCGAAGTTGCTTCGGGACGAAGAGGTCTGTGCCCCATCCGAGCCCGATCGAGCGGGGCATCGCAGAGGACGGTTGGATGCGGGCACAAGCAACGCCACCAGGCCATCGGCAGCCGCGGAGGACCGGGGGCTTGCTCGATAGAGAGGCAAACCACAGTCCTCTGCGGCTAGGTGATCACTCGATGAGCGCGCCCTCTGTCACGCGGTTCGACTCTTGCTTGGCCAAGGAGGCGGCGTAGCCCTGCAACATCAGTAGTGCAGCCTCCGGCTTGTTCTCGAAGAAGCCCTCTCCGCGCGCCGCTGCCATAACGATGCCGATGTTGGTGAACTGGGAGTAAAGAAGCACACGTTCGGTTTCGCGAGATGGCAACTCGGCTGGCTGGTGGATGATCCCCTGAGACTTGAGCCAGGCAGCAATCGCGTCTGCTCTCGGCCGACTGAGCTTGTCCCAACTGGTGTCATAGCGGTTGCGCACCCAAGCCATGGTGACCTGGGCAAGACCGTGCTGATCCTTGAGGTGGTCGAGAATTTCCGACCGTCGTTCGTCCGCCACGGCTTCCCCCTCCTTCGCGGATCTCAAGGATGGCAGGGAGGGCGCAAGCAATGGTGCGAATTGGCGCACTTCATCGTAGAGGTTGTGACGCCACGGAGCTGACCGGTGGAACGCCTACACCACAAGCGCACCAGAACTGGCAGGGAACAGCGAGGAGTCTCGGTGAGAACAGCGCCGCCCGGCGAGGCGGCCACATCACCGTTCGGGCAGGTCAGGACACAACCCAGCGGCAAGAGACGGCAGCTTCCCCAGCTGAAGTCATGTCATCCAGGTCAGCTACGAGCCGTCCACAGCCAGTCCCCGAGCGGTTTGGTCTGCCGTTCGTCCGGGCTGCGGCGCTGGGGCGCCGGTCCCGGCCGAGCGGCAGACCGACGGCGAAGAGGCATAGCGCGTAGCAAGTGGCCCCATACGTCATCCGCCGGGGGAAGCGGGACGTACGGGGCAAGCCGACTGGTCGCAGGAGCACTCTCGGACCGCAACCAGCCGGAGTTTCGAAGTCGCAGTGATCAGGCAGCGGACGGAGTTCGACGGGCAGTCATCGTCCCGTCCGCCCTCGTATCAACGGGGGTGGCCGTCTCCGCCGTGAGGCCCGACACGATCAGTTCGGCCAGCATCAGCGCTGCCTCGGGACGGATGCTGCCGAGGCGTACCAGGCCGTCGCCCGAGAGGTTCACGTCGGCCGTGAGGCCGGGGAAGTCCGACTCCAAGCCCAGGGCTGTCAGCTGCTCAGCCAGGGTGCCGGCGCCGCGTCGGGCCTGTGCCCAGCCGCGGACGTAGGGGACGCCGGGCATCAGGTTTTCTGCACGCTTGGCGACTACGCCCCATCGGTCGGTCATGGTTCAGCCCCTTTCCTCACGAGGTTCGGTCGTCTCATCGCCGCTCTCCGCCAGCCGCTGCAAGCCCGAACCCAGCGCCAGCCGCAGCAGCTCCGCCAGTCGCTCCGCGGTGGCCGGCGCCACCCGCCCGAGTTCGACCAAGCCGTGCCCGAAAGCATTCAATTCGGCCCGTAGATGAGGGAAGTCCTTCTCCAGTCCCGCCCGGATCAGAGCGTCCCGCAGGGCGGTAGTGGCGTTACGCGCGGCGTACCAACCGTCACTGTCCAACGGTGACCAGGTGGCAGTGTCGTGCCGGTCGGTGGCATCATCCCGCCCCATCGATCGCAGCCCCCTCAATCGCGGAGAGGCCGAAGGTGTCCGCGGCCCGGTAGCGATCGCCGTACCGATCCACCCGAGCCAACAACTCGGCGGAGGCGACGAGCATGGTCGCCAGGGCCACCGGACGGAGCGGGTTGGCCATCGGCCTCCGGGTCGGGGCGCGCAGCCACTCGTAACGGTCGCCGCGCAGGGGAATGAGGCCGGGAACGACGACCGCGGAGCCGCGGCTCAGGTAGCGGTAGGCGGGTGCAGTGCCCTCTTCCTGTGCGAGGTAGTGGAGGAAAGTCTCCTGGCTCCGCGAGCCCAGGAAGAAGCCCACACGTTGCGCCTTGTGATCGAGGACGGTAGGGCCGAAGGGCAGGCCCCGGCGCAACAGCTGATCGAAGGTCTCCATGCCGACCCGCTGATCCACCGTCACCACGTCGAAGAAGCGGCCGGTCGGCAGCATGTACGGTGCACGGGGGTCATCGATCCAGGTGGCGCGGCACTCCTCCGGATCGTCAGCCGCCGCGGAGAGCCACTCGATGCCCCTCCTGGTCATCCTCTGCACGTCATCTCACCTCGGTCAGACTCAGTTGCGGCCGCGATGCCGCCCTGAGTCCAGACTCAGGGTCACCACCCTGGCCAGGGCAGATGACGAGAGGTGACGGGGGATGACGCGTCACCCGCGCACGCGTCATCCCCCGTCATGTTGCAATCGCTCACGATCTCCGATTACTTGCAGCGCTCAGCGATGAGCAGCGCGTACATTCGGTCGTAAGGTCGAGGAGTCACGCGTCCCAAGAGTCGCGCAAACGGGCCAGTGGGGAAGGAACGGTCACGTCTTCGATGGAGCCGGCCAGCGTTCGATTACGGCAAGCCCGTGTGGTTCGAGGCTGGAGTCAGCCGCGGTTGGTGCGCGAACTCCGCCAGGCCGCAACGCGCCGTGGCCACCAACTGCCGTCGGATGCGAGCGTGAAGCGCCGTATCGCCAGTTGGGAGAACGGGCACAGCGCGCCGGACGACTTCTACGGTCCGTTGCTGTGCGAGGCGTACGACCTCAACGCCGCCGAACTCGGGCTGAACCACGAAGGCCAGCGGGACACGGACCTCTTGGACGCCGGCTACCCGGCAAGCCCCGAGGGTGCCATCGAAGCCGTCGGTCAACTGTGGCGAGCAGACCTCAACCGATATGAGCCCCTGCTCCAGGCCGAGCCCTCCGAACCTGCCTGGAACGAAGCTTCGCTCCGGTGGTTGGTGGCACCCGAGCCAGCCGTTCCCAGGCAACGGCAGAACGGAATGCGCGTCGGCCTCGGAGACGTGGCCGCTATCAAGACCACCGCCGACCTGTTCGCCGAATTGGACGACCGATTCGGTGGCGATCACGCGCGGCACGCGGCCATCCAGTACCTCAGTACCGAAGTGACGCCGCTGCTGCGCGGCCAATACACCGAGCAGGTCGGCCGAGCCCTGTTCTCGACCGTCGCGGAGGCAACTCTCCTGGCCGGTTGGATGTCCTACGACGCCTGTCGGCACGGCTTGGCACAGAGGTACTTCCTCCAAGCTCTCCGGTTGGCCCAGGACGCCAATGACCGCCGACTCGCCGGAAGCATTCTGTCGGCCATGAGCCATCAGGCAACTTTTCTCGGCCGATATACGCAGGCCGCGACGCTCGCCCGTGCTGCTCTCATGGGCATCTCTCCCGTGGCCACTCCCACGCTTCGCGCCCAGTTCCACGCCATGGAGGCACGCGCGCTCGCCCGGACCGGAGACATTCGGGCCTGCGAAGCCGCTTTGAGTGCCGCCACGAAGGCGCTGGAGAGCCGGAACAACGACGACGAGCCCGAGTGGATCAGCTATTTCGACAAGGCCGAGCTTGCCGCAGAAGCCGCCCACTGCTTCCGTGACGTCAACAGCGCCCGGCAGTCCGTCGCCCACGCCGAAAACGCCATGAGTGGCAGCCACGTACGGAGCGACTTCTTCGCGACCATGGTTCTCGCCGACGCCCACCTACGCGCCGGGGACGCCGAGGAAGCCTGTCGCGTAGCACTCGATGCGCTTGACCTGGGCGAACAGCTCAAATCGGCACGATGCGTCAGCTACCTTGCCGAGTTCCGGCAGAACCTCGCAGTGGCCAGCAGCAACGCAGACGTGCAGACGTTCACCGAGCAGGTCAGGGAGCACCGGCTGTGGATCGCCTCGGGCGATCATGTCGTTGTCTGAGCACGAGGCGCCGCACCTTCAGAACGGACCCCATTCATCTCGCCCGTCTCCGGTGCGAAGGGACCGCACCCGACGAGCGAATTCCGCAGCGGCTGATTCACTGGTCGTGACCTGGTGGCCGAGCCACGCGACCATCATCAATTCGCGCAGGTCCGCGAGTGTCTCGTATCCGGGCCAGTTCATCACGTCGAAGCCGTAGCGGTGAACGAACTCCGCGTACTCCGCCTCTGTGTGCCAGCCGTACCGGTCGTAGAACATCGCCGTCTGGATCAGGTCCCACTCGCGCGCAGCGAGAGCGAAGCCGTCCAGGTCGATGAGCACCGCGTGCCCGGCTCGGTGACGCAGGATGTTCCCGATACTGGCGTCACCGTGGATCATGCCGAAGGGGAGGACGAAGTCCAGTCGGTCGTAGTCCTTGGCGAGGCGTGCCGCTCGTTCGTCCAGGAACGTCCGGTCCTCGGCCGAGATGCCGTCCAGGCCTTCCAGCGAGGCCGCCAGCTTGGCCAGCGGGGCGAAGTACGGGAGGCGGAGAGATTCAGGTTCCTCAAGCCAGTGGAGGCTTCGCAGGAGGTCGGCCAGTTCAGCGACCGTCGCGTACTCCTCGCGGTCTTGGACGCTTTCCCAGAAGGTCACCACCAGGCCGCCGACGACCAGAGGTTGCGTAACCGATGCCGGCACGCGCATAGCCGGGAAGTCCTGTGTCCCCAGCCACCGGGCCACACCCACAGCCCGGTCCATGTCCGCGAGGACGGATCGATCACGCGCGATGCGGACTATGACGGGTAACGAGGTGAGCCGGTAGACCGCGTTCGAACCGAGCCGCAGCAACTCGGCGCCGCGGAAGTCGAGTCCGGCCGTCGCGCAGGCCTCCTGGAGTACGGGCTCCAAGCCCTCCGCCGTGAACTCCGTGCCGCCGTCGTCCGGTCCCCCGCTACTGCCCGAGATCATGCTTCGACCATACGGGCCGGACGCACTGCCCGACAGGCCGCCCACGTAATAGGGGCGTAATGATCTTCATCAGCGGAGACCAGGACCGTGCCTCCGCCGCAGGTCAGCACCCCAAAAGCGCAACGGTCCCTGATGGCCTCCGGAGCCGTGTGCGCAGGTTCGAATCCTGCCCAGGACTCGAACCAGCAGCCAACGGCCGAGCCCTCTTCTCTGGGCCTGTACCGGCTCCTCGTAGGCAAGCGCGGCCTGTGTCGATGTGACGGGCAGAAACCCGTGGGGGTGGGTGGACCATCGTATGGGAACCACCGAGGCCAGCGGTCGGGCGGCGGAGGTAGCTCTCGGCGTCACGCCCTCAAGTAAGCGAGGACCGCCAGCACCCTTCGGTGGGTCTCCTCCGCCGGAGGCAGGTTCAGCTTGGTGAGGATGCTGCTGATGTGCTTGCCGACGGCTGCCTCGGACACGACCAGTTCGCGGGCGATCGCCCCGTTCGACTTTCCTTCGGCGATCAGAGCCAGGACCTCCCGCTCGCGTGGGGTGAGCTGCTCCAGCGGATCGCGGCGCCGGCGCAGCAGCTGTCGTACGACTTCGGGATCGACGACGGTGCCGCCGCCCGCGACCTCCCACAGGGCGTCGATGAACTCCTCGACCTGTCCTACCCGGTCCTTGAGCAGATAGCCGACGCCCGTTCCGTCGCCGGAGTCCAGCAGTTCGGAGGCGTACGTCCGCTGCACATACTGGCTGAGGACCAAGACCGGCAGGGTGGGCCGCTTCTCGCGCAGCCGTATCGCCGCGTGCAGTCCCTCGTCCTGGAAGCCCGGCGGCATCCGCACGTCCGTCACCACGATGTCGGGGGGGTGCTCCTCGACCGCGGCGATCAGCGTCGTGGCATCCCCTACGGCCGCGACCACCTCGTGGCCGCAGCGGCGGAGCAAGCCGATGAGTCCCTCCCGCAACAGTACGCTGTCCTCGGCCAGTACTACACGGAGCGATCGGTCCGTTCGCAAGGAAACTCCACACGCAACAGGGTCGGTCCGCCGGGCGGACTGGACAGGGAAAGTCTGCCATCCAGCACCGACACCCGGTCCGCAAGACCGGTCAGCCCACTGCCGGTTCCGGCCTCCGCGCCGCCCCGGCCGTCGTCCCGCACCAGCAGGAGCAGTCGCCCTTCACGGTGGCCGCCTGTCACCTCCGCTCGGCTCGCCCCGCTGTGCTTGGCAATGTTGGCGAGGGCTTCGCAGACCACGAAGTACGCGGCCGACTCCACCGCCAGGGGCAGCCGTCCGGGCAGTTCCAGGTCGACGTCCACGGGCACCGTGGAGCGGTCCGCGGCGTCGGCGACCGCTGCTTCGAGGCCGTAGTCCGTGAGCACCTTGGGGTGGATGCCGTGGATGAGTTCGCGCAGTTCCGCGAGGGCCTTGCCCGCCTCCTCGTGGGCCCTGGCGAGCTGGTCGGCGAGTGGTCCGGGCGGGACGTCCAGGCGGGCCAGGCCGAGCGTCATCGTCAGCGCCACGAGCCGCTGCTGCGCCCCGTCGTGCAGGTCGCGCTCGATGCGCCGCCGCTCGGCCTCGAAGGCGTCCACCAGGCGGACGCGCGAGCGCGTCAGTTCGACGACTCTGGCCCCCAGATCACCCTCGCGCGGCGCGATCAGCAGACGCGTCAGTTCGGCCCGGGCGCCGGCCGCGACTCCCAGCAGATAGCCGCCCAGGACCAGGGCCAGCAGCCCGAGTACGGCGATACCGAAGGCCGTTGGCCAGGTGGTGACCGTCCATGCCTTGAGCACCTTGGTCTCCTGGCCGTCACCGACCGTGGCCATCAGCAGCGGTGTCGCCACCAAGGCCAGCGGGACGAGCAGGCCGACCGTGATCGCGACGGCGTCGACCGGCCACAGCAGCCCGGCGAAGAGAACGGCGTAGCCGAGCTCCCGCCAGGTCGTCTGTTCCCTCAGGCGTGTGGCCACCCAGGACCACAGCCCCCTGGCGGCAGGCGTGCGGTGCCAGTCCTGAGCCGGGTCCCGGTCGATCAGGGCCAGCCTGTGCCGCTCCGCCCAGGCGACGGGGATTCCGGCGAGGGCCACGACGACGAGCAGAGGAAGCCCCACCAGCACGATCGCCAGGGCGCCGCTCACCGCCACAGCTCCCAGGAGCCCCACGAGGGCGACGACGCCGGCCGACACCCCGGTGAGCAGATAGCCGACCGAACGCCACGGCCACGACGACAGCAGGAAGCCCGGCCGGGACATGGCCTGCCACACATTGCGAGGGTGCATGAGCGCCACCGTAGAAGGCCCGGACCGCCGGTGCCATCGGTTCAGCGTGAGCCCGGAGGGTAGGGCCAGCACTACCTTCGAGGGTGGGGCCGCGGGTCACGGCGCACTCTTCGCAGGCTCTTGCCAGCGCAGCCTGCTGCCAACCCGAAGGCAGGATTCCGCCAGTTCGTGGGCCAACCATTGGCCAGAGAACGACGCTTCGGCGTTCCGAGCCGACCGGGTCGCCCTGTGCGGCCCAGGTCGCATCGAGGTGGGGGATGACTCATGGAATTCCGGCTTCTCGGACCGGTGGAGGCAAGAGACGGAGCACGGCGCATCCCGCTCTCGGGCTCCAAGGTGCACACGGTGCTGGCCGTGCTGCTGCTCGCCCGCGGCCGGGTCGTGAGCGACGAGCGACTGAGCGGGCTGCTGTGGGGATGGAGTCCGCCCACGACGATGAACGCCCAGATCTACACGTACGTGTCGCGGCTGAGGAAGCACCTCGGCCCCCACGTCGACCTGATCCGCAGGCAGCCCGGTTACCAGCTGGTCGCCGCCGACGCGCAGGTCGACGTGGTCGAGTTCGAGCGCCTGGAGCGGTTGGGCCGCAAAGCGCTGGAAGACCGGCGGTTCGAGGAGGCGGCCGATGCCCTGCGGCGCGCGCTCGATCTGTGGCACGGCCCGGCACTGGCCAATGTGACGCCGTTTCTCACCGAGGCGGAACTGCCGCGGCTGGAGGAGGCGCGGACCGGTGCCCTGGAGCACCGCATCGACGCCGATCTCGAACTCGCCCGGCACGAAGGGCTCGTCCCCGAACTCACCGGTCTGGTGGCCCAGTTCCCGGTACGGGAGCGGCTGCGGGCCCAGCTGATGACCGCCCTCTACCGGTGCGGGCGTCAGGCCGATGCGCTTCAGGTGTTCCAGGAGGGCCGCCAGGTGCTGGCCGAGGAACTCGGTGTGGACCCCGGCCACGACCTGACGACCACCCATCAGGCGCTGCTCAGCGGGGAGTTGAGCCTGCTGCTGGAGCCCGCGTCGACGGGTGTGTCGCTGCGGTCGCCACACGCCGCGCCGCCGGTCATGGTGCCGCCCGCACTCGCCGACTTCACCGGCAGGCAGAGCCAACTGGCCGAGCTGTGCGCTCGGCTGGCACCCGCCCCCGGGCGTTCTCGTGCCGCTGCCCGGGCGCGCCGCATCTTGATCACCGGTATGGCGGGGGTCGGTAAGACCGCGCTCGCCGTACAGGCCGCGCACGCAGTGGCCGACGAGTTTCCCGACGGCCTGCTCCACGTCCGGCTGCGTCGCGAGGACGGCACGGTCAAGGACTGCGCCGCCGCCCTCAGGCAGTTGCTGCGAGCGCTCGGAGAACCCTGTGACGACACGTCGGCGCTCGGCGGAGGTCCCGAGCAACTGGACGACCTGATCCGCCGCTACCGCACCCGTACGGTGGGGCGCCGACTGCTGATCCTGCTGGACGACGCGACGAACGAGTTCCGTCTCGACGCGCTGCTTCCGGCCACGAGCGACGCAGCCGTCGTCGTCACCAGCCGCAGCAGGCTCTTCACGATGCCCGGCTTCCGTACCATCGCACTCGACCCCTTGGGGACCTCGGAGTCGCTCGCCCTGCTCGCGGCCGTCGCCGGAAGGCCGCGCATCCTGGTCGAACCCGACGCCGCCGGTGTCATCGCCCAAGCGTGCGCCGGACTGCCGCTCGCCCTGCGGGCCGCCGCGACCCGGCTGGCCGCGCGTCCCCACTGGCCCGCGGCCCGGCTCGCCCGGCGCCTGTCCGATCCGGCCGTGCGCGTCGAGGAGTTGCGTACCGGCGACCTGGACGTACCCCGGAGTCTCGGCTCGGCCCTACGGCACCTGCCGGTCGTCGAACAGGAGTTGGCCTGCGCCCTGGCACCGGGGGCCGAAGGGACGTTCGGCGCGGCCGCCGCCGAGGAGTTCGGCCTGCCCGAGGAGCCGGCCGAGGAACTCCTGGAGCGGCTGGTCGAGAAATCGGTGCTGGAGCTGGCGGGCATCGACGGGGACGGCGCGCCCCTGTACCGCTTCCACGAGCTGATGCGGCTCGTCGCGGCAGGTCCGCGCGAGTGCCGGGCGGACGTGAGGCTGACCAGGGTGAGCTGAACCGAGTGCCGCGGGTAGGCCTGGCCCTACCCCAAGTGTCGCTCCTGCCGCAGTGCGCCGCGGTGCCCCGGCGCGGTTTCGTGGAGTCATCGAGCGGACGAGAGAGGCGGCGCCCTGATGACGGGATGGCTCGCGGAGCACATGATGGCGCACGGGAGCTTCGGCATCCTCGCCGCGGTGCTGCTGCTGCCCGCGCTGGAAGCGGCGCTGCCGATGGTGGGCGCGCTGCTGCCGGGGCAGACGGCGGTGGTCCTGGGCGGCGCGCTCGCGTGCAGGGGCCACGTCACCGTCGAGGCGGCGCTGCTCACCGCGGTCGCCGGAGCGGTCCTGGGCAACGTCGCGGGATACGCGGTCGGACGCCGGTGGCAGGCGCGGGCGCTGGCTCCCCTGCGGGACCGCAACCGCCGACGCCGGTACACCGAACGGGCCCTCGGCCTGATCGAACGGCACGGCGGCTGCGCGGTGTTCGTGGCACGCTTCACGGCGGTGCTGCGCACGCTCGTGCCCACCCTGTGCGGGGCGACCCGCATGCCCGTGCGGCGCTATCTCCTCTGGTCAGTGGTCAGCAGCGCGGTGTGGGCACCGGCCTTCGTCCTGATCGGTTACCTGCTGGGGGGCGCCGGCCCCGGGTGAGTCCCCGGTGCCCAAGGTCCCCGCGGGGCTTTCCCTTCGCACAACGTGCTGCCCGTGCAGCCGGCTGCCACACGCCACGCCGGGCCGACCCCCTGGGCGACCCCCGACAACGCCGTACCGAACGCCCATCCGTCCCGCCTGACACGCGGGAGGACCGAACCGAACAAGTAGGGACAGTAGGGACAGATGAACAAGGACGCGATCCAGTTGCGCTCCGTCAGCAGGCGATACGGGTCGGGCGACAGCGCGGTGACAGCGCTCGACCAGGTCTCGCTCGCCTTTCCGGCGGGAACGTTCACCGCCGTCATGGGCCCCTCCGGCTCGGGCAAGTCGACCCTGCTGCAGTGCGCCGCAGGCCTTGACCGCCCCACGTCGGGGTCGGTCACCGTGGGCGACACCGAGCTGACGAAGCTGAACGAGACCAAGCTGACCCTGTTGCGGCGCGACCGCATCGGGTTCGTCTTCCAGTCGTTCAACCTGCTGCCGTCCCTGACCGCCGAGCAGAACGTGGCGCTGCCGCTGCGGCTCGCCGGCAGCCGCCCGTCCAGGGCCCGGGTGCGCGAGGTGCTCGACCAGGTCGGCCTGGACGACAGGGCGGGCCACCGGCCGACCGAGCTGTCCGGCGGCCAGCAGCAGCGGGTCGCCCTCGCCCGCGCCCTGATCACCCGCCCCGAGGTGCTTTTCGCCGACGAACCGACCGGTGCCCTCGACTCACAGACCAGCCGCGAGGTGCTGGAGCTGCTGCGCGACATGGTCGACGGCGAGGGCCAGACGGTCATCATGGTCACGCACGACCCGGTGGCCGCGTCGTACGCCGACCGTGTCGTCTTCTTCGTCGACGGACGGGTCAACGGCGAGATGGTCGGGGCGAGCGCCGACGACATCGCCACGCGCATGACCAAGCTGGAGGCCGCGCCGTGCTGAGTGTCGCCCTGCGCACCCTGCGCACCCGCTGGATCACCTTCGTCGGCAGCTTCGTCGCGCTGTCGCTCGGTGTCGCGCTGATCGCCGTGATGGGCCTGGCCCTCGCCTCGTCGCTGAAGGCGCCCGACCGCGCGCCGGAACGGTTCGCCGCCGCACCGGTCGTGGTCAAGGGAGCGGACAGCCTGCGGGTGTCCACCTCGATCGGCGAGCGGGTGCAGAAGCTCGCCCAGCCGCGCTCCGTGCCGCCCGAGACCGTCGCGAAGCTGAGGAAACTCGGCACTGTCGTCCAGGACCGGTCGTTCGCCGTACGGGCCCGGGGTGGGCCGGGCGACCTGGTCGGTCACCCCTGGTCCACCGCCGCCTTCGCCCCTTACAAGCTCGACGCGGGTCGCGCCCCCCGCTCGGCCGACGAGGTCGTCGTCAGCGGCGGCTGGGCGAAACCCGGCGAGCAGGTGCGGACCGATCAGGGCACCGTGCGGGTGGTCGGAGCCGTCGCCCCGCGAGGTTTCGAGCACGCCCTCTTCTACGCCGATGCACGCGCCGCCCAACTGTCGCCGAAGAGTACCCAGTTGGTCGTGGATGCGGACGCGGCCGCCGTACGCGCGGCGGTGCAGGGCAGCGACGGCGTGCGGGTTCTCACCGGTGCCGGACGCCGCTACGCCGACGCGGATCCCGACCGGGACAGGGAGGCCCTCGTCGCGATGAACGCCATGTTCGGCACCGCGGGCGGCGTCACCACCTTCGTGTCGGTCTTCGTGGTGGCGTCCACCTTCGCGTTCTCGGTCGCGCAGCGGCGCCGCGAGTTCGGGCTGCTGCGCACGGCAGGGGCGACTCCGGGGCAGATCCGCAGGATGGTGTTCGCCGAGGCCTTCCTGGTCGGTGTGCTCGCCTCGGCCACCGGGTGCGTGCTCGGCGCGTACGGCGCGCCCCGGCTGGCGACATGGGTGGTCGACGGCGGCCTCGCCCCGAGCTGGTTCCGGATCGGCGCCGCCACCTGGCCGTACTACATGGCTTTCGGGACGGGGCTGGTCGTCGCGCTGTGCGGCGTGGTGGCCGCGTCCTGGCGGGCGGGCCGCACCGGGCCCACCCAGGCGCTGCGCGAGGCGTCCGTGGACACCCGGACGATGACGTGGGGCCGCTGGCTGTTCGGCGCGGGGCTACTGCTGACCGCCGTCGTGACCCTGGCCCTGGCGCTGTTCAGCGGCCCGGGTGACCTGCTGCACCGCAAGACCTATGTGAGCCGGCCGATGCTGCTGATCACCGCTGTGGCACTCCTCGCGCCGGTGGTGGTGCGCCCGCTGACCCGGCTGCTCGCCTGGCTTCCGGCCCAGTTGCCCGGTGCCGACGGCATGCTGGTGCGGGAGAACGCCGCCGCCGGTGTGCGGCGCACCGCCGCGATTGCGGCGCCGGTCCTGGTCACGGTCGCTCTCGCGGGCTCGCTGCTCGGTGCCACCGCTACGCTGAACGAGGCCAAGGCCACCGAGACGCGTGAGCAGACAACCGCCGCCTTCGTCGTCACCCCGGCGGGCGACGCGGGATTCGACGCGGCGAGCCTGCGGAAGCTGCGCGCCGTGCCCGGCGCCGAGGTGTCCCCCACCTCGTCGAGTGCCGTCTACGTCCTGGAGGACGGCGTGTCCCTCAGCAGGGACGAGGCCCACGCGGCGGACCCCGGTCCGCTCACCGCCACCACCCGGCTGCCGATCGCGTCCGGCAGGGCGAGCGACCTCGACGACGGCTCGATCATCGTCAACGAGGAGTGGCAGCAGCACACCGTCGGACAGCGGGTGCGGGTGTGGCTCGGTGACGGTACGCAGAAGACACTGCGGATCGCCGCAGTGATGACCGCCGGGACCGGTGACAACGGCGTCTACGTCACGCCGCGCAACGCCCCGGGCGCGGCCGTCGACCGGGTCGACGTGGCCGTTCGGCACGGCGCCGACGCGAGGGCCGTGGCCGCCGGACTGCGTTCCGCGGTGCGGGCCTCCGGCGGACAGGTCTTCACCAAGGGCCAGTGGGTGCAGGCCAGTTACCCCGAGACGAACCGGACGACCCGGATGGGCTTCCTGCTGGTCCTCGGCATCGCGCTGCTCTACACCGGTATCTCGCTGGCCAACACCATGGTCATGGCGACGTCGGACCGGGTGCGCGACCTGGCGGTGCTGCGGCTGGCCGGGGCCACCCGGTGGCAGGTACTGCGGTTGGTGGGCGCCGAGGCGCTGATGGTCGTGGCGGTCGGCGGAGTGCTCGGACTGCTCGTCGCCGTGCTCAACCTGGCGGGCATGTGGAGTGCCCTGGGCCTGTTGTCGGTGTGGACCACGATCCAGGTCCCCTGGACGGCCATCGGCACGGCAGTGGGCGCCTGCGCGCTGCTGGCCGTGGTCTCGTCCGTCGCCCCCGCCTCGGTCGCCCTGCGCCGCCGGGCGGTGGAGCTGGCGGGCGTCCGGGAGTGACCCGCTGACCCGGCGCCGGACGGTACGTTCCCCCGCCCCGGCCGGCGCCGGCCCTCCGCGCCGCGCGGCATCCATCCCCCGTGGCCCGCGCCGCGGAGCACCGACGGCCGGGACGCCTCTGGCAGAGCGTCCCGGCCGTCCGATGTGTCAGGGGCCGGTCCTTCGGGGAGCAGCCGGCCGCGAGAGGGCGGACGACGGAGACGGCCGGGCGCTCCCTCTCGGGAGCGCCCGGCCGTCTCGTGCGAACAGGACCCGCGTGCCGAGCGGGCCCACGCCGTGCGGCGGGGTCCTTGTGTCAGCTCGTTGCAGCGGCCGCCACGTCGGACAGTTCGGCCATCGCCACCGCGATCTTCCGGGGGCCGGTGAACGGCTCCCGGCCGTGCGCGGCGAGCATGTTGTCCACGATCAGCACGTCGTCGCGCTGCCAGTCGAAGCGCGTCGTCGCCGAGCGGTAGGCGTCCCGCAGGTGCGCCACTGTCTCGTCGGGGACGGGCCCGCCGTCACCGAAGTACGTGTTCGTGGGCAGGTCCTCGTCGGCGAAGATCTCCCGCAGCCCTTCCCGCACCTCCGGTGCCAGCGAGGTGACGTGCCAGAACGTGGCGTGGTTGAACCACACCTCCTCGCCGGAGACCGGGTGGCGACGCACCACGGGCCGGACGGCCGTGGTGCGCAGGCCGCCGTCCGGGCGCCATTCGGCCGTGATGCCCTTGTCCCGGCAGTACGCCACGACCGCGTCCCGGTCGCCGGTGCCGAACGCCTCCTGCCACGGCACGCCGAAGTCCCCGTGGAAGTTGCGCACCACGCGCCAGCCACCGCGCCGGACGAACTCCTCGCGCACCCCGGGATCGATGGCCCGGTACACCTCGCGGATGTCCGCGAGCGGCGTCGCGCCCTGGGTGTGCGCGGGCTCGATGCAGTAGAAGTACAGCGTGTTGGGCCAGACCGCCTGGTACGAGTTCTCGTTGTGCAGGAAGATCTCCTCGTCGGCGGGATAGTCCGTGGACGTGTAGACCTGCCCCTTGATCGTGGAGCGCGGCGAGGACCGCTCGGCGTAGGTCAGCGGAGCGCTGCCGGAGAACGCGTGTACCACCGCGTCGAACCCGTCGACGCCTCCGACCTCGAAGCCGCGCAGCAGAATCGCCCCGCGCTCGCCGAGCACCGTCCGCAGCTTCTCGCGGCGGGTGCGAATGAAATCGTGGACCGGAGTGCCCGGCTCTCCGGTGTACTCGATCGCGGTCATCGGACCCCTGCCTCTCTTGTATGCGCGGTGTCTGCCCAGCCGTCCGTGGTGCCGGAGTAGTGCCGGACCACGACGGGCCCGGCCCGGCCCGTCCCCCGGGCGAGTGCCGCGAAGACGCCCTCGGTCACCGGCAGGTCCTGCACCAGCCAGGTGCCGGGGCCGGTGCCTTCGGCGCAGGTGACCAGCACCGGGTCGTCCTCGGCGGGCTGTGTGTCGACGCCGGTGAGGTCGGTGGCGATGCCGACGCCGACCGCCTTGACCACGGCCTCCTTCCGCGTCCAGCACCGGAAGAAGGCATGCCTGCGTGCCGTGTCGTCCCGCGCGGCCCGTACGTGTGCGAGTTCGGAGGCGCTCATCACGAACCGGGAGGCACCGTCCACGTCCAGCGGACGGCTGCTCTCCAGGTCCACGCCGACCCGTTGCCCAGCGGCCACGGCGAGCAGCCAGTGCGGGCCGGAGCGCGAGAGGCTGAAGTCCAGGTCGGTGGGCGGCCAGTCGATCCGGGGTCGGCCGTGCCCCGGGTGGGCGCAGCGCGGACACGGACGCCTGCCGAAGACCACGTCGCGCGGTGGCACACCGAGGTATCCGGCGAGCACCCGGCGCATGGCCGTGTGGGCGGCCGCGTACCGCAGCGCGGCCGTGGCCGGCAGGCGCCGGACTTTCCGCGACTCCTCGTCGGACACCAGTGCGGTGTCGCCCGGCCCGAACGCGTCGGGGGTCCGGCCACGCCAGACGTGGACCGCACCACCGTCCCTGAGCGATGCGTATGCGACGTCGTTCATCGCCTCAGTCCGACATCGCGACCAGGATCCGGCGGTCGCCGGTGAACGGGCGGCGGCCGTGGGCGAGCCAGACGTTGTCGATGAGCAGCAGGTCACCGGTGTGCCAGTCGACGTCGACGGCGTGGTCCAGGCCGCGGTCGCGGATCTGGACGACGTACTCGGCGGGAATGGGGCTGCCGTCGGCGAAGGTGACGTTCTGCGGCAGGTCGTCCTCGGGCATGATCTGCGCCAGGGCGGCCGCCGTGTCGTCGCCGAGGCCGGCGGGGTGCCACTGGTCGGCCTGGTTGAACCACACCTCGGTGCCGGTGACCGGGTGCCGGGTAGTGGCCGGACGCACCGAGGAGACGCGGATGCCGCCGTCGGCCTTCCACTCCCAGTCGGCGCCGGTCGGGGTGAGGAACGCCTCCACCTCCTCGCGGCTGGTCGTCTCGAAAGTGTCCTGCCAGCTCTTGCCCAGGCCATAACCGTCGTGCAGGTTCTGCACATAACGCACCCCGGCCGCGAAGGCCTCGCGCACCTCGGAGTCCAGGGACTCGAGCCACAGCGCGGCGTCGACGACCGGGGTGGCGCCGCCGCCGCCCGGCTGGACCTGGCAGTAGAAGGCGAGGCGGGCCGGCCAGGAGTGGGCGTAGCTCATCTCGTTGTGCATGGAGATGGTGAACTCCTGCGGGTACTCGGTGGAGGTGTAGACGTTGCTGCCGACCTTGGTGCGGGGCGAGTTGCCGTGCACATAGGCAAGGCGGTTCGGCAGCAGTCGGTCGAGCACCTCGTCAAGGCACTCGTGCGTGACCTCGAATCCCCGGAACACCAGCCCCTTCTCCTCGGTGAGCATCCGGGTGAGCTCCCCCGGCCCCATGTCGTCGAGCCGGTCGGTCAGTTCGTCGACGCCGCCGACGCCTTCGGACTCGATCTCAAGGGGCGTCCAGATGTTCGTCTGCGTCATGGTTCATGCCTCCAGGTCCTTGGTGATGTCGGCGACCAGCTCGGCCTCCCGTGCGGCGAGGTAGAAGTGGTCGCCCGGGTAGGTGCGCAGGGCGAAGTCCTGGGCGCGGGTCAGCTCGGACCAGGCCAGTACGTCGTCTCGGTCGCAGCCCGGGTCGTCGAGCCCGAGGCATGCGGTGATCGGAGCCCGGGTCGGCACAGGCGGTGCCGAGGGGCGGTAGCCCTCGATGAGCCGGTAGTCGGCACGCAGCGCGGGCAGCAGCAGTTCGCGCAGCTCCGGGATGTCGTAGGCTTCCGAACCCAGCGAGCCCAGCCGGCGCACCCCGGCCACCAGTTCGTCGTCGTGGCGCAGGTGCAGCCCGGTGCGCCGGGAGCGGTGCGGCGCGGAGCGGGCCGAGACCACCAGGCGCCGCGGGACGACTTCGTGCCGGTTCTCCAGCCGGAGGGCGGTCTCATAGGCGACGGACGCGCCCATGCTGTGCCCGAACAGGGCGATGGGCCGGTCGAGGTGGGGCAGCAGCGCGGCGGTGACGGCGTCGGCGAGCGTGGCCATGTCCTCGACGAAAGGCTCGGCCAGCCGCTCCTGACGGCCCGGACAGCAGACCGCGAGCAGTTCCACGTCGTCCGGCAGACGGGCCGGCCAGCCGTGGAAGAGCTGGGCGTTGCCGCCCGCGTGCGGGAAGCACACGAGGCGGATCCGGGGCGCCCGGCCGGACGCGGCGCGGTAGGTCCGCAGCCACGGGTCGCTGCGCACGGGCCGGTCAGCCGGCCGCGTCGGTGTCGGTCCAGTCATCCGGGATCTCTCCTTTCAAGCCCGGTGCCACTGCGGCGAGCACGGCCAGTACGGCCATGGCGGCGGCGATCGCGCGGACCGTGGGCAGGGCGCCCCAGGCGGCGAGGAGCAGCCCTCCCCCGAACGAGCCGAGCGCGTTGGTCCCGGAGCCGATGAGCCCCGCGGTGGCGGCGACCCGACCCTGGAGCTCGTCCGGAGTGGTGCGCACCTGGTAGACGGCGGCGGCCACATTGAACACGGCGCCCACGAACCCGGTGCCCGCGTACAGCGCGCCGAGCGGCACGGGTCCCCGGGTGAATCCCATGGCTCCGATCAGCACCGCCCATACGACGGCCCCGCCGATCAGCAGCGTGCGCTGACGCGTCCGGCGCTGGATCCGGCCGCCCACGAGCGCCCCGCACAGACCGCCGACGCCTCCGATACCCAGGACGATCGCGAGGGTCGCCGAGGGCATCCCCGCCTCCTTGATCCGCAGGATCAGGGCGAGGGCGAGCATCTGGAACAGGATGTTGGTGCCGGCGACATAGCCGAACGCCGCGCGCAGGAACCGCTGTCGCCACAGCCAGCGCATCCCCTCGGCGACCTCGCCGGCCATGCGGCGCCGGCTGCCGGGGTCGGTGCGTTCCTGCTGGAAGTCCTTGCGGATGAGCAGCAGGCTGACGGCGGAGACGAGGTAGCCCAGGGCGCCGAAGCCGAACGGCACCCAGCGGCCCGCCGACTGCAGCAGTACGCCACCGGGCTGGCCGAGCAGCCCCGCCGCCCGCCCTCGTGCCTCGTTCTGCGCGAACGCCGTGGGCAGGTGCGCCGGGTGCACGATGTTGCGTACGGCTCCCCGCTCGGCAAGCCGGTAGAACACGGCGAGGGACGCCTCCACGAACGCCACGGCCGCCAGGTGGGCGACCGTCATCCGGCCCGCGGCGAGGGCGAGCGCCACGCTGCCCACCGCGGCGACCCGGCCGGTCTCGCACACCAGCATCAGCCGGCGCCGGTCCCAGCGGTCCACGAGGGCGCCGGCCGGCAACTGCACGAGCAGCAGCGGCAGCAGCGCCGCCGTGGACACCACGGACATGGCCAGCGGGGAGCCGGTGTGCCACAGCACGATCAGCGGATAGGCGACGGCTGTGACCCGGTTCGCCAGGAACGACATGCTCGCCCCCGACCACAGGAGCAGGAAGTCGCGGTTGCGGTGCAGCGGCGCGGTGGGGGTCCGGGCCGCCGGGCCGCTCCCGGCGCCTTCGAGAAGGGTCATGTCCTGCACCACTCGAGGACCGCCATCGCGCTGTGCATCTTGTTCTCAGCCTGCTGGAAGGCGACGCTGGCGGGGCCGTCGAGCACCTCGGCGGTGACCTCGTCGCCGCGGTGCGCAGGCAGGTCGTGCAGGAAGACGGCCTTCGGGCTGTTCTCCCACAACGTCTCGGTCACCTGGAACGGCGCGAACACCGCCCGCCAGCCGGGGTCGGGCTTGCTGGTGCCGGTGGTCTGCCAGCGCGTGGTGTACACCACGTCCAGGCCGGCCGGCAGGTCTGTCATGTCGTGGCGCTCGCGGAACACCGCGCCGTACCGGGCGGCCTGTTCGGTGGCACGCTCGCGGTAGTACGAGGGCAGGCCGTACCCCGGCGGCGTGCGCAGTTCGAACTCGACGCCCGAGAACCGGGTCAGGGCGAGGGACAGCGCGGTGGCGGTGTTGTTGCCCTCACCGACGTAGAGCACACGCAGTCCCTCGACCTGGCCGAACCGCCGCCGCAGGGTGGTCAGGTCGGTGAGCGCCTGGGTGGGGTGCTCGTCGGCGCTCATCGCGTTGATCACGGCCATGCGCTCCTGAGCGGCCCAGGCGCGCATCTCGGCGGGGTCGTCCGCGGTCCGGGCGACCAGGACGTCGAGCATCCCGGACATCACACGGCCGGTGTCCTCACTGGTTTCACCGGTGTTGAGCTGGAGGTCGCCGGGTCCGTACGCGATGACCCGCGCGCCCAGGCGCAGAGCGCCGCTGGAGAAAGCGGTACGCGTCCGGGTCGAGGTCTTGCTGAAGTAGACACCCACGATGTCACCGGCGAGCGGGGCGGGCCGGCCGGCGGCGCCGGCCGAGAACTCGGCACCGCGGTCGACCAGCGCGTACAGGTCGGCGTCGTCGAGGTCGTCGATGGAGATCAGATGCCGTACGGAAGCCACGGGTTCCTCCTGGAGGGTACGTGCGGGGTGCGGGTCATGCCCGCTCCTCGTCGGTGACGACGGGGGCGAGGACCACGGGGAGTTCGGCGGACGAGCCGGCGGAGCGCCATTCGGACGCCAGCCGCCCGCTGCCGAAGGCCGCGTCGCCGCGGCCCAGTTCGGCGGTGAGGTGCTTGACCACCGCCTTGCCGGAGTCGGCGTTGGTCAGCGCGACGAAACCGGTACCGCTGTGGAGCCGACTGATCGCCATGTTCCAGTAGCCCGAGGGCTCGCCCCCGTGGCCGAACTCCAGGTCGTCGCCACTGTCGTCGACGATCGTGCCGAGCCCGTAGAACGTGCCGGTCTCACCCGCCAGCAGCTCTCGGGCGAGGGCCTGCGGCACCAGGGCGCCCGGCGCTCCGAGCAGCGCGTCCCGCACGGCGACCACGAACCGGGCGGTGTCGGCCGCGGTCGTCCACAGGCCGGCCGCCGCCAGGTGGGCACGGGTGCGCCAGCCGCCCTTGAGCGGAGCGCCGTGGGCGTCGTGGCCGAGGGCCACGGGGAGCCCGGAGGTGCGCGGATGGTCCTGGTCGAAGCTGGTGTCGGCGAGGCCGAGCGGGTCCAGCACCAGACGCCGCATGAGCGACTCGAACTCCTCGCCCGTGACGTCCTCCAGCACCTGCTGGAGCACCCAGTAGTGCGTACTGCTCTTGCGGAACGTGGCGTCGGGCGGCAGTTCGCGGCGCACCGGCGAGGTGACCGCAGGCGGCCTGCCCGTCAGCAGGTCGAGGAGACCCGGCACGGGCTCGCCGGGACGGAACCCGACACTGCGCTGCCGGGCGAGGCCGGCGCGGTGCCCGAGCAGCATGCGCGGGGTCACCGGTCCGGGGGCCTCGGGGGCGTCGGCCAGGTGCCAGGACGTCAGATACGTCTCGATGTCCGAGTCGAGGTCGAGCAGGCCCTGGTCCACCAGGCGCAGCACGGCCAGCGCGGTCACGTGCTTGCTGACGGAGCCGACCTGGAAGAGGGTCCGCGCCGTCACCGGCTCGCTTCCGCCCGCGGCCAGCACGCCGTGGCCTTCCACGGCCGCGACCGCGCCGTCCCGCAGAACGGCCAGGGCGACGCCGGGCACCCGGTGGTCGGCCATGACGGCGTCGATCCCGGCCTCGTGCGCGCTCGGTCCGTCCGGGCCGGCCGTGGTGCCGCCCTGCGCCGACGTCACCGCCGCGATCAGCGCGGCGGCCTCCGCCGGCGCCCCGGTCGCCAACGCCGCCGGATCGCCCGCCGCGGCCTGCTGCAGCAAGCGGGTCAGCAGTTCGGCGGGGACCTCGACGGTGGCGGACCGACCGTCGGCGCCGCTCCCGCCAGGAAACTCACCGCCCGACCCGACGCGCGTCCCGGCCGACCCGCCGTGGCCGCCGCCCGGAACGCCCTGTCCGGCCGCGGTGAGGTTGCTCCCGGGCGCGTCCTGCGCCCGCGCGTCCGCGTCGACCGCTGCCGCCAGTTCGATCAGGGTGTCGTGCTGGTACATGCGGTAGATCGATACGGCCAGTCCGGCCGCGCGGGCCGCCGCCAGGACCTTGATCATCAGCAGCGAGTGGCCGCCGAGGTCGAAGAAGCGGTCGTGGACGCCGATCTGGTCGACGCCGAGGACACCGGACCAGATGGCGGCTAGGGCCTTCTCCGTGGGCGTACGCGGCGGCACATGGTCCGTGCCGGTGCGCAGCGCTCCCCGGTCGGGCACGGGCAGGGCGCGGCGGTCGACCTTTCCGTTGGGGTTGAGCGGCAGCGCCTCCAGCGCCACGAAGGCCGCAGGGACCATGTAGTCCGGCAGGCGCACCGCGCAGTGCCCGGCCAGCTCCTCCGCGGCGGGCTCGGCGGAGCCCGTCGTCGCCGTCCAGTACGCGACCAGGCGGCGGTCACCGGGAACCGGTTCATGGACGGAGACGAACGCCTCGCGGACGGCGGGGTGTTCGGTCAACACGGTCTGGATCTCCCCGAGTTCGACCCGATAGCCGCGGATCTTGACCTGGTCGTCGATCCGCCCCAGGAACTCGATGTTCCCGTCCGGAAGCTGCC